>NZHD01000036.1 GCA_002691205.1 Deltaproteobacteria bacterium | reverse complement strand
TCTCTTGGCTCTGACTCATCGAAGTTCTCCTCAGCTCAAACTGGATATGCACGGGGTTGGATACTTGAGACTGAGCCCGACGTTGAGCGACCCAGGGTCTGGAAGCGCATCATTCTCAAAACGGCGGATCAGCACACCCGCAACTTTTGCTATCTAGCCTCCCAATCTCCCTACCTCTGAGTGCCTTTCGGCGGGGTGGGGTTCCCCATCTCTTGATATTTCTTGCCAATCGATTGGAGGTCGTCTGTGAGAGGACGTTCTCTGAACCTTTGCGGGTCGAGGCGCTGTCCGTTCAGGTCAATTTGAGCAGTTGCTCGGCATTGCTTCGAGCGATTTGTTTTTTCTGAGTGGAGTCAATCGGAGCCTGATCTAGCCAGCGGCCCGCCTCCTCAATCTCTTCGTAGGGGTAGTCGGTTGAGAACATAATTCGTTCTGCGCCGATCGAGTCTATGGAGCACTGCAGGGCGCTGTCGTCGCAGACACCTGATGTGGTGATAAAAAAATGCTGCCGAAAGACCTCAGCGGGTGTGGTGGGGATACTGTTTCGGTAGCGAGTGGTGGCGTAGCGACTGTTTAATCTCCACAGGTAAAAGGGGAGGTTCTCGCCCATGTGGCCGAGAATTACATGGGCTTGGGGATGTCGCTCAAACACGCCTTTGACGATCAAGCGCAGCGCGTGAGTGGCGGTATCAAAAGACCAGCCCCAAGTGGCCCCGTCGAGTTCTTCGATCATGGAACTCGGTTGATTCGTGGGGATCCCCGGGTGTAGGTAGAGGGGAACATCAAGGTTTTCGAGTAGGGTCCAGAGCGGATCCACGGCAGGATCATCGAGGTATTGGCCTTCAGTACTGCCATTGATGAGCAGACCTACGAAGCCCAACTCCTCGATGCATCGCTGGAGTTCGTTGCAGGCGGCTTCGACATTTTGCAGGTTCACAGCTGCGAAGCCCTTAAAACGATTCGGCTGAGCCTGGGTCGCGGCGAAGAGGGCATCGTTGGCACTCTTCGCCAACTCCGTGGCTTCATGGCTACTGGCCACGCCTTGAATTCCTGGCGCTGTTTGCGACAGAACGGAAATCGCGATCCCGGCTTTGTCCATATTGCTTAGCCGTTGCTCGGCCAACTCTGGCAGCAAGGGTTCGATCTGGGCCAGCACCTGTGGATCGAAAAAAGCCACCTGGTCCTCGGTAGGCAGAAGGGCTTTAATGGAGAAGTGCTCTTCGAGTGCAATTTTGTTTAGATTTATTCCTTGCTTCATCTGAGTCCTTAGACTGTTTAGTTGTACTTATGTTTCAGCCGTGAGAAAAACCGCGAACGCAAATTAGATTGCACGAAGTTTTGGTCAGCTGATAAAGTCAGATGTCGAGAGAGAGTCTTCTTGGTTCAGTGTAGCGGCGGGGTCACCGTGAGACGGCCGTGTTGTAGACGAGATTTACGCCTGTCTCCGTGACGGTGATGCGAGAGCCCGGGCTACTGAGGTCTCCGCCCTCAATCGAGGCGGTGACCACCGCGGCGTGCGGGGCTTGCCAGATCTGCTCGCCGTGAAAATAGGTCTCGCTCTCACACCATTTCGGATGTCCAGACTTTTCTTCGTTGGGAAAGAGGATTCGAAGTCGACCGGGCGCCGAGAAGAGCGGCACCCAGTTCCCACTTTGATCATCCGCGGCGATGCAAACAAAAAAATGCGGACCTTGAACTCGAATCGAGTTGGTCGCGTTGCTCCCGCCGCCGTTGGCCTCCAGTTCGTCTGGATCGAGACACAGCACGAGGCCGTCCTTGATCTCGTGTTTTTGAATCATCGAAACGCCGCCTAGTTGTTTCGCCGTCGACTTGCTTTGGCGACTTGCCGAAGCGGGAAGAACGGTCTGGCCGCTCGAACTGTACCACGGTGGGAATGGCTAGGCGTATCCGCCTGTTGATTTTTAGTTCTTGTCCAGATGGTCCTGCATGGCCGCTAGCACCACCTCCGGCCCTGAGCGACGCTGATAGTTCTCGGAGACTTCAATCCACAGCACCTTTCCGTCGGCGTCGATGAGCAGGGACGCGGGGATGGGGAGTGCTTCAATCTCATCCCTGGGGTTGCCGGAGTGGAACCCCTGATTTCTCAGCCCGAAGGCGTCAGTCACCCCAAGTGTTCGGTCGGAGAGCATGGTTGCTTGCAGGCCGTGAACGCGCCGGCCCTTACGGATCTGATCGGGGTGGTCGGTGCTGACGGTGACGACCTGTACGCCACGCTTTTCGAACTCGCTTCGAAGCTCTTCCCATCGCCGTAACTCGGCGACACAGTAGGGTCACCAATGGGCACGGAAAAACTTGATGAGGACCGGGTTGCCTCTAAGCCGTGCTGAGTCGAAGATTTGGCCACTGTCGTCGGGTGCGCTGAAGCTTGGAATCGTTTCCCCAATTTGGATCGCGTCTGGGGGCAGGATTTGCTCGCTGATGCTCACGGTAAATGGAAGGAAAAGGCCCATGAGGATGGCGGGTAGAGCGGCGACTCGCCCCAGCCATCCGGCCTTTTTGATGAGTGCCACGACGGCCAGAATCGCGGCGCTGAGCCAGACCGCGATGAAGAGCGTCCGATTTTCAGGGATGGAGACCTTCTGGGCCTGATTGAACCATACTATGGTGCAACTCACAGCGAGTCCGAGCGCGAGCAGCGCGAGTTGCGTTCCTTTGTTTCTCAGGGCATTCATATTGAGTCTCCTGACTGATTATCTTTTCGGTCGGTCGCTGTCACGCTTCCCGCCCAACGATATCAAATCGGAGTGAAGCTCTCAAAGAACCCGTAGATTCACATTTTTGGGTGCCTTGGCAGCGCAGCTTTGCTTTGTGCGTACGACGGGAGTGTTCTGTCGTCATATCGCGTCCGAACGAAAATGATCGGCGACATACTCAAGGGTGGCTGCGGTCTTTTAGGTGGCAAGTTTGAGGCTGTTGGCGGTGTCTTTATTTCATACACTCCGCACTAGATTTGAGAAGGGTTTTCGGTCATCCACGCATTGGCTAGGGAGAATTGTTCTGAGCGAGGAATTTTGGGATCTGCCGGATCCATTTTGGGTGCGGGCAGAGGTGACAGGCGACGATTTAGATCGATTAGGCCATGTGAACAATGCCGTCTACTTGGCATGGTGTGAGCAAGTGGCTTGGGACCATGCCGAGGCGGTCGGGGCAGGGTGGGATGTCTGGAAACAGCTTGACCGAGGCATGGCGGTTCAGTCCGTTCGGCTCGACTACGAAGCTGCGGCCTACCAAAATGATGAACTGCTCTTGGGGAATTGGATCGCGAAGAACGATCGTCGGTTGCGGGCTACGCGTCGTTTTCAGATCGTTCGGTCATCCGATCAGCAAACGCTGCTGCGAGGCGAGGTAGACTATGTATGCATAGAGCTGAGCACCGGTCGTCCTAGGCGCTTCCCACAGGCCTTCAAGGAAGCCTATTCGGTGCTCCCCCAGGTTCAAGCTGAGCTCGACAAAAGAGCGACGGGCTCGGGTGCTTAAACACTCGGCCCGTTTGGGCTTTGTGGTTTTCTTGAGAAGAACCATCATGGGAATTCCTAAGGAAAACGTAGCGAGATCATCACCGAGGTGGGGGGCTTCCCGTGAACGTCGAGTCCGGGTATGATCGGATTCTGCTAATGAAGGAGCCCCGCACTGATGCCCGGACCGGTCTTTCCCAAGCATGAAGATGATTTGACCCCGGAACTCTTGACCGCAGTTCTCTCTCAAGAGCGCCCCGGAATTCGCGTGGAGCATGTCGAAGTGGTTGAGGCCATTCGCGCCATGAGTGGTCAGGCCTCTACCGCCGATCGAGTTATTTTAGATCTTGAGTACGCATCTGGTACTGCCTCCGCCGGACTCCCGCGCCGGGTCATACTCAAGACCATGCTCGATGTTCCTCATGCGCCCCAGGTCATGTACGAAACTGAAGTTCGCTTCTATCGTGAGATCAGGCCCCACGTTCCTTTCGAAGCCCCAATCTTCTTTGGAGCTTTGTTTGATCGCGAATCCGGTCATTTTGGCATCCTGCTTGAAGACCTACGCGAGCGAGGCGTAAGCTTTGCCCATGTGCTCTCGGGCACTGAAGTCGGACAGGTCCGTCAGCTCGTTGGGCATCTGGCATCTCTTCACGCAAAATATTGGGAAAGCCCCGCTCTTGACCATGAATTTGGATGGATGGCCAGACCCGGGGGAGGAGGTATGGAAGAGATATTTAAGCATCTCTTACCCAATATTCTGAATTTGCTCGATGCCGAGCCTTGGCGGTATGCCCATCTGGAAGGGATCGGTCGTTCTGTGCAGGAACTCCATGACGACATGTTGAAAATAGCTGCGGGTCCCCTTGAGTCGGCGCCCCATACGCTTCTTCATGGCGACACCCATATAGGCAACGCGTATTGTCTTCCGGACAACAGTATGGGCTGGCTTGATTTTCAGCTCTCCCTTCGCGGATGCTACGCAAGAGATCTGACCTACTTGATAACAACCGGCCTTTCCATCGAACTGCGACGAGCGCATGAGCGTGATCTGATCGATTTTTACTTTCAACAACTGGCAAGTCACGGCGTCACAGTCGCCATCGATGGTGATGCAGCCTGGTTGCTTCATCGACAGGCCGCTCTATGGGGTCTCGTAATCGGTTGGCTAACCTGCCCAACGGCCAACTACGGTCGCGCGATCACAGAAGAAAATATTCGCCGTCTTGCACAGATTATCATTGACCTAGAGTCTCTCGAAGTCGTCCCTGACTGAGAAGGCTTCCTTTGGTCCCACTCTTTTTACAGGGTTGGCTTTTTTCGTTCGCGTTCGATTCAAGCTGATGACGATACCGCTCTCACCCAAGAAGGGCGGGCCTGGAGTTGAACGCATTCAAGCTACATTTATGCATGCTGCTAAGTTTGAGCGCGACTCATTGGTCTCGAAAGAAAGCTCGCCAAGTGGGGCCTAAACGCGCCTTCGTAACGGAGAATTTATTTAAATTGGATACGCTTCCAGATTCATCTTGGGTGCTTGATTGGAGTTTCGCTGTTGTGCCGCTTGTGGTTGGGGGCACAGTCGTATGGGCGATTCGACGTACATCTGGGCCGAGTGCGGGGATATGGGCGGGGTTCACTTTGGCTCTGTGGCTGATTTTGACCGCCGGGTTGGCCGGCTCGGGTTTCTTGGATCAGTGGAATCCTCCGCGGATGCTTTTGCTCTTCGCCTCAATTTTGATCTTTCTTTTATGGTCGGCCCGGCAGCCGTGGACTCAACGCTTAGGTGATCTCTCTTTAAAATGGCTGGTGGGTTTTCAAGCCTTTAGGATCGCGGTGGAGGTGATGCTTCACGAGGCGGTGCTGGAGGGCTTGGCGAACCCCACGATCACATGGACCGGAACCAACTTCGATATCTTGCCTGGGATCTCGGCTCTTTTATTGTGCCCTTTTGCGAACAAGCTGAAGCCGCAAAATCTTCAGGTCTGGAATGTGGCGATGGCCATTATCTTGGTTTTTACCGTGGTTACAGCCATACTCGCTGCGCCGACTCCTTTTCGTCAAATCGGCGGCACGCCGGCAAATATTTTCTTTGCTCGCTTTCCGTTTGTTTGGCTGCCCGGAGTCCTGGTTACTTCGGCTTGGTTGGGACACATTGTTCTTTTCCGAAGGCTTCGAAGGAATCCCGGACCTTAATAGGGAGCCGAAGCCATCGATGGAGATCTCGGGATACGTCAAGGATTCTGTCCAGGCCGCCCAGATTTTCATTGATAGAGCATCGGACGATCTTAATAGGGTCGTTTGCCTCCGCTAGAGACTGCAGTCCGATGGGCATGTTTGTGAGGTCTCCCCGTTGTCACATAGCCCGTCAACCACGCAGGGTCGTTCAACCAGGCGGAGCATATCAAGGGTAGGTGCGCAGCCGGCCGCACAGTCTGCGGGCTCTGCGTTTGTGCATGCGAAGTAGTCGTCCTCTCTCGTTTGAGGCGTGCTTCCCGCCATGTCCTCGACGCATGTGGTGACTGCGGCCGAGCAGGCTGGACTGCAAGACTCGACCACCCCCATGCACCCCACTATCCAGTCCCAACTCATCAGGGGCTCGGTGTGCCCTCGGCCGATGTCTGGGAAATGCAAGAGCGTGGCGTCATGGCCCTCCGTCGTCATGAGGTTTGCCATTGGAGCCGTAGTCTCAACGAGGGAGTCGTCTTCGTAGGCCATGATGCAGCCGGCCATAGGCGGCGTGGTCGGAACCGGGTATACGGGGAAGTACTCACATTCAAGGCAGGGGCTTTCGATGGCGCATTGCTGCCCGTATTCGACGAAGTCCGAGTGTCGGCACGCCCCTTCCATTAATGGAAGAGCGTTCGTCTCGCCCTCGACGTAGAGACCAGATCCGCCTTGCCAAAAGGCTGTGATTCGGTCGGGGTAGCAAAAAGCCGTGTACGCCGTAAACATTGCATTTTGACTGAACCCCCAGCTGTAGATCTTGTCGGATTTCACTTCTCCCGATTCGCCAAGTCGATCGATAATATCAAAGACCCCGTTCATATAGATGATGTCTTTTGAGTCTTCTGTTGAGCAGGGTGTAGGCTGTGAAGCATTGACGACGCCATCGTTGCCGAAGGTCCAGTTTCCGTCCGCTGAAGTGGTGCAAAGCCCTGCGAAGCCAAAACGGTCAGCGGCGCTGACCATTTCGGAACCAGTCCGGCATTCCCCGAGTCGATTTCGGCTGTAGGTGTCATTGGAGATCAGCACAGGCAGCGCGCCTTCGACACTCGGCGGTACGTAGGTTGTGGCACAGCGCTGTTGGCCCGCCACTTGCCACGTCCATGTGGTGAATCCCTCTTCGTTGTTGCACTCACAGTTCCCGCGGTTGGCGGTGGAACAGATCGTGGGACTTGAAGACTGTGCGTCACTCTGAGAATCTGAAGAATCTGAGCCCCCGGAGCAGGAGGCCATCAGAAGCACGCATAGAGTACTGAAAACTGTCTTTCCCAGACGCTTTACCATTTTTTTTATTTCTCCGCTTCGATCGAGGAGGCGACCCAATTGACTCTACCTATGATTCTATCCACTAGAGATTAGAGTGCAGCTAGAAGCTCTTGGTTCCGGTGGCCTAGCCATGCGTCGATTGTTCCGCCTTACTCGGGTTCGAGCGTTGGAGTGCTCCAGCCTCGAATGGATCGCGTTCGTCGCCCGGGTCTTTGTTTTCCACCTTGCGCGTTGATGCGTTCGAAGTGGATCTGGGGAGCGGCCTCGGTCTGGCTTGATACCTTGGAGCCGCCCTCGGCGCCCCAACCTTTGTCGTAGGGGGAGAGCATATGTTCATGGATGCAGTGGTTTTTAAAGAATTTCCATCGCCCGTTCTCGCGTCGATATTCATAGTCGAGAGTCGCAATGCTCCAAGCGGGTTTTTGAGTGTCAGGGTCGATCAACAGAGTCAAGAGGAACCAACGTCCATATGCGTCGTCTGCATCGATGGTGACTGTGGGATTCGTGAGCATATCGAAGGCCCAGCCGCCCGCGCCTTCGAAGCCAGGCATGAATTCGAGATAGAACTCCCGGATATCTTCTTTCGTCCGGAGTTCGCCGAGAATGCCGTGGTCGTAGCTGGCCTCATCGCAGAAACAGTCGATGGCGTCCTGCCAGCGCGCATCGTGCATGGCTTGCATGTATTCTCGAGTAACACGATGAATTTCTTCTCGGTCTTCCAAAAGTTGGATGCGATTGCGCAATCTGGAAACTTCTGCGGCGAGAGACTCGAGGCTGGGTTCGCTCATGACGGCTCCTCCTAGTGAGAGTCAATTTGGATAAGAGGAGCTTGGGGCTCCCAGCCAAAGTATAAGGCGTTTGCGAGCCGCCTTACAGAGTTTTGAGCCGCACACTCGGGGGATTGGAAACGGCTGTTCCCAGAGGCTTCATCATCCGTAATGAGTCGTCACTCCTCGACGGAATGGCCGAGAGGGGTGTGATGCACGAACAACTATACTTCTAGAGACGAGGATAGTCAGATGGGTTCAGCAATCGCCCGCCCATATACCTTTACTTAGAACTGGCGCGTTACACCGAGGGTGATCAAGAAGCTTCGCGCCAACCCTGGGCCGGAAGTGGACTGCCAGAGGGGCATGCCGATCTCAAGGGCGATCTGGTTTCCAGTCATCCATCCCCCGAGTCCAAGAACTTGGATGAAAAGAAATCCATCGAACTGCTCGAGGCCTAGATTTTCAGGATCCGCCGAGGGGGTCATTGAGGGCGCCATAGGAGGCAGTCGATCGTCACTTCCTTTGAATTGAAACTCTTCCTTCCATGCCAGGCGTACGGAGGCCGCGAGCCATCGAGTAAAGGCCCATTCTCCCCAACCTGTGAACTCATAGAGGTTTCCTCGTTTGTAGCCATTCTTATTGGTTGTCATTCGGATCACTCCGCCGGCTTGGAACCCCCAGGCGAACCGGCCCATGTCGCCCCCGACAGTCGCTGAAGGAAATAGATCCCAGGTTCCGGATCCGATCTGCATGAGGTAGGGGAGCTGGACTTTGGCTCCCCCGGACATGGGGGTATCGTCCTTCTCATCGATGGACCCTGAAGGGAAAGAGAGGCCTAGCTTAACTTGCAAGTATCCGTTCTTTTGAGTTCTCATCTGGGACATGGCCGTCAGCCGAACGTCTCCAATGCCATTGGAACGTGTTCGGAAATCAACTCCACTCTTCGTCAACATGTCCATCTCTTTAAAGAGGTAGGGTACCATTACCGAGAATGTCACGAAGTCCGCTGGGCTGTACATTGCAGAAGCGACAACTGCTTGGGTTCTCATGGACCGGGGCAAGACCGAGTACTGATAAGGACCCGCCGGGTCAAAGAATTCGGCCTCGGAGATGGACTCGCTTCCGTTATACAGACCGTCCATCCCCATGGCTTTGTATCGAAGCGCGACCATTACGCCCTCGTACGCATGAGAGCCCCCCCAAGATGCTAATGGGGGCGTAACTCGTTATTGGATAAGCGCTTTCTAATGCATGCGAGGCATGCTTTGAATGCGCTTGGTCGGTCTGGGTCTGTTCACTCGATTCGACTTTGTGAGTGGAAGGCTTGTGAGGGGGCTGAGCGTTGGAAGCTCCTGTGAGCAGCAGTAGAAGGAGAATATAATATTTGCAGGAGGTTTGAGCCATTTGAAAGCGGTCTAGGTCCGGTGCCGTCTTGAACCACGGAGGGGTCGCGGACATTTTTTAAAAATATGAACTAACGCCCGTCCGACACCAGCTGGCAGTTGATTTTTTAGCGAACTGTTTAAGGGTCGAGTTCGATTTTTTCCGAAAGGAGTCTATGTGTCATTGGAGATAGAGTCTCTGAAAAGAATGCTCCACGAAGAGGTGGATCAACTTGAGAATATGGATGTTAGAAAGAGGTTGCAGTATCTCATGGTTTGCTCTGCGCCAGAGAAACGAGAACAACTCCAAGAAAGGTTTGTAGAGGTGGTCTCTCGCTATTTGAAGGAGCATGGGATCGAGGCCCCTCAGGCGACAGATCTAAATCAAGACGGCCGCTTGGAGAGCCACTTGCAGGCGTTACGCGAAGACGGAATCACGCGACTTGGCCCGGTTCTTTCCCCACAGGAGATCGACGAAATCCATCGTCATTTGGGAAGTTGCCCTGTTCATGGCGGTGGAACCGTGAATGCCGGGGCAGAAGGAGGGTGGGAGCCTGTGGCTGAGGCTAAAAAGAAGCATCGCGAGTGCTCTTACAAAATGGAGGACCTGATCGACGCGCCTCATCTTCTCGAATTCATGGCCTCGCCTTGGGTGGTCGATTTGACGACAAGATATCTTGGAGCGCCGCCCTCTGTTTTCTCCCCCAACTTGTTTTGGTCTTTTTCAAATGTACCCGGTGTTAGCCCGAGTCAGGAGATTCACCGCGATTGGGATGGCTTTCGCCATCTTGCTCTTTTTATTTACTTGGTGGATGTCAAACAAGAGAATGGGGCTCATCAGTATCTGCGAAAGAGCCATTCCCTCAAGTCGATCGAGAAAGTTTTATCGAGAGCGAAAGACAAGAAGGGTTTGCCATCCAAAAGTGAACTCTTTTATTATCAATTCGACCAGAAGTCTCCGGGCAATGAACGGCTTTTGTCGTTGTTCGCTGAAGAAGAGGTTTCCGTAGAGGGCAGGGCGGGTGAAGCCTTTCTTGTGGATCCTTTTGGTCTTCATAGAGGCCACCCTTTGATTAAAGATGAGCGACTGCTTTTCTGGGCCCGATATAGCCTCTATCACAATGGAAATAGCATTGATGTTTCAAGGCGTCCGGTTCCGGCAGAGACCGTTCGTCACCGGATTCCGAACGATCGCCTCCACAAATATATGTTTCGTACTTGTATTGAATCTGACTTTAGTCAGGTTGCGGAGTCCACTCTTCATCTGCCATCCGCTCTTCTAATGGATCCACCTGCACGGGTTTCGCAGTTTCAAAAACCAAGCAGACGGAAGCTTATTCGTAACTTTTTTTCGTCATCGTAGGCCCATTTGCTCTGAAGAAGCAGGGGAGCCGACGATGGCGCTGGATCTGGGGCGGCTTTTTCTTCAGGGTGCCAGATGAGTCGCGGAGGGTCTGCTTTTGGCTTTTAGACGCACCCCCTTATTTTTCGTCTGGTCGAGGAGGAATCCAGTCAAGCTCTTGAAATTGATGAAGCATAAGCTCGGCGATGATCACTGCGCCGGCCTTCGTGGGGTGGATCGGGTCGTAGGCACTGAAAGTGGCAACATCGGACTCGTGAAGTGCCTTTTTGGTTTTTAGAAGCGGAGTTCCCAAGGCTCTTGCGGTAGAAGCTTGAAGCGTTTGGTACTCATTATGCCGTTGATGAAGTTTTTCCAGGGTTGCGGCTCGACCCATCAATGTGTTCTTAAGGTCTTCGCCAAGGTTCGTTTCAAGCGCAAGCGGGCGAAGGGGGTAGTCGATGAGCATAAGTTTGAAGTCGTTCTCATGGCTGATCTCGACCATTCTTCTCAGGTTGCGTTGAAACCGGTCTGGATCTACCCATTCCACACTGTTGGCTTCGAGGTGAAGGGGCTGAATGCTTTGATAGACGCCCATGAGCAGGCGTAGCAGTCGCCACTCCGAGAATACGTACAGCAGCCTGCGTTGAACGGTTGACTCTGGCTCTTCAGTGAGAAGCGCGGGATTCCACGCTCGGGCGTGGTCGTTGATTCCAAAGCGAGCGGTTACGATATTGGGTTGAAGATCGAGGACCTGAGTGATGAGTTGGCGCAAGCCTTGAGAAGAGTGATAACCGATGACTCCTGCGTTGATGACCTCGATGTTTCGATAACCCTCCTGGATGAGGAGTTTGGCCAGTTCCCCGGGGTAGCTGTCGAAACTGGCCTCGATGGATTGGGGTTCGCGTGTGAATCCGTACAAGCGAGTGATTCCAAAGGTGCTTGAATCTCCAAGACATACAATGCGCAGCACTCCATCCGGCTTTTTGTCGGCCACTTCGTCCCCTCGAAAGCCTTGGGAATTCACATGGATGTTCGCCTGAAACTCTTTTCCGCGGATTGTGACGTTTTCAGAATCGAAGCCCGCTTTGTTTTGCCACGACATGACGGGGTCGAACACAACCCAGTCGAACATCGGAAAGGTCGTTTTCTGAAAAGTACTGGGATCAATGAGGCGTAGCCCCCACTCGCTGAGGAGAACGGCAATGAGCGTCCCGCTCGCGATGAGTATGCCGATTTTTGCCCAACTCCCCATTTATTTCTCCGGCGGTGTGTCAAAAGTGAGTTAATGACATCTCTGCGGTCTCAGATCGAGACTAACGAACTTCTATTTGTCCGTCCCTGTTCGCCTCGATCAGAGTTGGGGCGAGTAGGTCATTTTAAATTTTTCATACTTGCTTGTGATGTTTTTTGGTCTCCGCAATGATGTTAGACAGGGTGGAAGTAAGCATGGATCGCCTTGTCGGTGCCTTGCGTCCGGGACAGGCGCGAATTGTTGAAAGGGATCAGAGGTTTGGGGAAAATGCGAGGGAAACGAGGGCGCGACTAATCCACAGTGGTTTAAAAACCTTTGATGAAATCAAGAGCTTTTCCTGGCCAGTCTACGGTCGCTCCAATTGTTCCTAGATGGATGAGCTTGCCCACATCACCCACGTTTTTTACTCCCCAGCCACGAACCTCCAGTCCAAGCGAGCGTGCGACTTGGATGGTCTCTTCTGTTATGTCGCGAGCGCGAATCCCAACCCACTGAAACTGAGCTTCGGAAGCCACCCGAAGCCAGTATTCGTGAATTTTAGAAAGTGAGAGGCCATCCAATTCGGGCCTAAATTCTCTGCTGGTGATTGCGTCAGCGGCGTCTCGCAGCAGGAAAGTGATAGGCACTTCGGAGCTGAGCTTGCGAATTTCGGTGAGGGGTTTTTTGGAGAATGAGGTGAGCGTCACCCGGCCCTGCAGCTTAAAGGCATCGACGGCTCGCAGTACGAGAAGGGGCAATCGATCATCCCAACCCTTCAACTCTATGTGGTAGTACACCTGGTTACCAAGTTGTTGAAAAACTCTTTCCAGTCGAGGGATACAGGTGTCTAGGCTGGAGATCACTGAATCGGCGCGAGGTAGCTCAGTTTTCTTCTTGAACCATGGAAGGAGGTCGACTTGCTCAAGGATTTCTGCGTCGTAATGACGAACTCGACCTCTTAGGTGTGTTTTTTGATCGAGTTGATCATCGTGAAAAACGACGACTTGTTCATCTGCAGAAAGTCGTACATCAAGCTCGATCTGCTGAGCACCCTGTGAGATTGCAGATCTAAAAGCCGAAAGCGTATTCTCGGGTGCAGAAGCCGATGCCCCTCTGTGTGCGATGATTTGGAAAGGACGCTGCATCATGCAGCAAAGCTACCATATTCGAGTCTTCTACTAGGCGGGTTGTAGTCTCATTATATCTTTCGGCTGAATGTATTGCGCGTCCCCATCGAGGATCGGATCTACGTTTTCAAGTAGGGGGCCAAAGTCCTCAATGGCTTTTTGCCAAGAATCTTCGTTGAGCCTCTCAATCGCGTCTGAGAAAGCCTCACAGTATGCGCGTTTGTCACCGAGTCGGCGTGAGAGCGATGCTATATTTTTAAGCATGGAAAGATGAATGCCTGATGATTTAGTGTTGGAAGCGGCATCGCTGTCGGTCCATGCGATGGGGACCTGCGCCACGGATCGTCTTTGCATAAGTTCTGCCATCAGCAGTAGCTCGACATCGAAAGTGAAGCCTTGTTGGGTTGCGGAGGCGGTAAGTGCGCGAACTTGATCTGCCCGGAGCGCTTTAAACCCGCATTGCGTGTCGTCGAGGTAGCCCAGTTCGGGGAGCAGTTTTTTCCACAAGTAGATGAAGAGTCGGCCGCGAGCGCTTCGGCCCGACTTCTTGACCACGACGGATTTTCGGGTGCGTCGGGACCCGGCAGCAACTTTGACGCCGGGTAGTTCCAAAGGTTCTATCAGAAGGCCGAGTTGGCCTAAATGTGTTGAGAGGTCAGCATCGGTAAAGGTAACGATATGTTCTCGATGAGGGTCCGTCTCCGAGGAAGCCGCCTCCCACATTCCCAGATGGACGGCTCCTCCCTTTTGGCTCTCCAGAGCCGAGCCAAGACTCGCGAGGGCGGGGTGGTTTTGGGCAATCGCATCTTCCAAGTAGATAACCCTGGCCGGCTCATCGGGATGGTGTTGAGCCAAGATCGCTTCGGCCAGCCGCCCGCTGCCATGCGGACATCCGTCGTCCACTAGAATCATTTCGAACGTACACGACGTCTCGTCGTTGCAAAGCCAATTCATTTGCCGGAGTTTTTGATTGATAAAGTCTTCCCCAGCGGTGTGCTCAAATGAGCGCATCATCCGTTGATGCTCCGCATAAAGAGGAACGACTACCGATAAGTGCAGAGATTTTGATCTTTGGCGAAGACTTAATTTTGATCGGGAGAGCTTGACGATCACGCGGGCGGCCATTGGCCACTTCTCGGGCTGACTTTCTAAGAGTTCTTCAATTTCATCCAGTTCGTGACCGTAGCCGACACGTTCGATGAGGCCATCGGCCAGTTGCAGAAGGGTTTCGAGTTCGACTTCGTCTTGATTGTTGAGACTTTTGGGCAGATGTTTAAAAAGTCTCTGTGCGTAAAATCCCTGCTGGTAAGGCGGTTCTAAATCCAACTCAAACTCCTTCTTGTGAACGCTTATTTGCATTCCAAGATTCGTGCCAAAAGTTTAAGGATCTGAGGGCCTTAGATTCGCTTAAGCGATGTGAATGCTTCCAACGCTCACGTTTTAACCATTTGTCGCCTGTTCGGCGAGCACTTCACGGGAATGAGGGTGAGAATTTGCAATGGATAGCCGGGCTGATTCCCTGGGCCTGGCATATGAAGCTGCTTCCGGTTCGGGATTCAACAGTCGCTTTAGAGGCCCTTTCGCCAACGCGTAGGGATGCCTCGGAACCTTCTTACCCGCTGAGCATAGTGACGAGCGCGGGCCTTGCGCTCTACTCTGCGAACTGCAAAATCAACTTCGTAGTATCCCTTTGGCGTGCTTCGCGCATCGACGGTACTCAGGAGAGGGCTTAGCGGGGTCGTTTCTGAATGTAAGGCGAGAGCGCGTGCATAGGGTGACGTCATGTTCAGATGCAGCTGAGGCTCGTCCAGAGATCCGCGATTAGAAGGGCAGCGGAAACTAATTGAGCGTCTTTCGCTCGCTGTGTCTGGGTGTGTGAAATGCGGTATCGCGCCATTGAAGGCGAGGATTTCATCTTTTTTGAGGGACAATTCGAGGACGCTCAAATCGGGATATGTGGAGTAGAGCCTAAAGATATCGTCGTGAAGCATTGTTCGGCCGTAAAGCCCGTTCTCGTCGAGATGGAATTCACAATTTGGAGGCGGCCAGACCTGAGGGCGAAGAAGCATGAGATGCGGCTCTTCAAAATGTGATAGGGGAACCCAAAGCGTAAATGTACGCGTGTCCGCGAAGGTTGCTCCCTCCCAATCGGTGTGAATGGGGAAGAGAGACTCGCCGACATCTATTGCGAGAACAAAATGGGACACGATGTCCCAACCCGTACGGTCGTAGAGTTGGCGGTTGATGCGGAGTGTGTGGTCGCTGAATTCGTGAGTGTTAGGCGAAGTGCGCGTTGAGGCAGGGTGGTCCCCGAGCGCGCGGATGGCTTCAGCAAGCTTGGCATCTTTAAATAAGCTGACTCCCCCCAGGTTTCTGGGGTCCGGATCGAAGTCATCGAGACCGAGTCGAGGGATTTCTTCGAGTGCTATCTCAGCCATATTCTCTAGCCTTGCTTTCGAATAAAAAGCTCTGCGAGGGGAAATCGGTTGATTTCCAGCCAAACTGTAGCATCCCAGCACTAATCCTTTTGGGGGAATGTATCCAGCCATGAGGGGGATCCATAATGGAGGCGGAAATGCCACGCTGGTCATTTAGATAAGGAGGGTCCCCTTGAATATCAAAGATCCCGCGGAGATTCTCAGACAGGCCGCATGGAAAGAAATTCAGCGTCTTGAACTCGAACTCTATGTTGCGGACCTCGATGCCAACGGATTTACGGTGATTCCGCCGTCCATCGCTTCGCCCGGAGACCTTCACAAACGTCTACTGGCGCGAATCCTTGATTTGTCGGAAGAAGATTCGGGGGTCCGGCCGGATCTCGTAGCCGGGGAAAACCCGGTGGCCTTTAAGGGTTCAGAATTGGTCAAGGCAGAGGACGACGCGCCCTTCGGTCAGTATATCCCGAGCCTGATTTTTGAAGGTCCCGCCTTCGAAGAAGCGCTTTTAAATCCGGTCCTGCTCGCGATGTCCACTTACCTTTGTGGGTTCAGTGCTGTTCTGTCGAGCATGAGCTGCTTTGTAAAAGGGCCCACTCGATCAGCTCTTCAACTGCATGCGGATACGTTTCTGCCCGCGCCTATGCCTGCCCATGCCTTGTTGTGCAATGGAACCTATGTGCTCACTGAGTTTAATCGGGAGAATGGCGCAACGGCTTTTGTTCCAGGCAGTCACAAGTTTCAACGGCAGCCGCGCGAAGAGGAGCGGTTCCTCACGGGTCAGAACGCGAACTCTAACGCGGTGGCCTCAGAAGCCGCCCCGGGCTCGCTGGTCTTCTGGCATGGAAATACTTGGCATGGGGCCTTCAATCGCACAGTCCCTGGTCTTCGTGTGAGCATGCCCGTTTTGATGGCGCGCCCAAGCATGCGAACCGAAGAAGATCTTTTCGGCAAGATTCCCCAGGCCGTACTCGACCGGAACCCCGCCCGCTTCGCCGTCTTGACTCAACAGGGCATTGTGAACGGCTGGCATTCAAAAGAGCACTCTAAGCTTCGTCCCGCTCAGGCTCGTGAGGTGATGCGAAAGTTCTACGAGGAAGTCGATTTGCCCAATGCCGATGCGGACATTCCTCTCTATGGCTGATCTCTATTAGGCTTAGCGGTCAGGGATTTTCTCAGATACCCGCCTCAGGGGCGGGAGCGTAGGGGGATTCGAGCAATTCAATCTCCCAAAGGGTGCTCTCATGGCGCTCCATGAGTGAAATCGTGGCGTGGGCGACTTCAAGGTCACGCAGCGGATCCAGTTCTTCAGGATCGCGGAATGCTTTTTGATTCCGTAGGCGATTTGGATGACCTCGGGCAGATCTCGTTCGTGGCGGCCCTCTGCTTCACGCAGGGGCCGCGTTGGTCCTGACACCGCTCAGCGGAGTGGGCATTCGGCCTTTATCTGTCCGCTTCGGTGATAACTCGGTGGAATACTCGCAGGGAAGCCCCGGCTTTGAGCCTTTTGATCCAGTCGCTGTCGCTCTGCGCTGATGGACGCGGGGATCACCCCAGTTACAGTCAAACATGCTTTTTTCATACGATCGAAGAGCAGGGGTGCATGAGAATGAGGGCGTTCGCCCTCTGCAGGAGGAGCGAGATGCCTGAAGGTCCCGAAACTCGGCGTGCGGCCGATCGACTCGCCCGGGTCCTCGTCACCGACGAGCCCGTGGAAATGCATTTTGTCTATCCAAAACTTGTACCCTGGATCGATGATTTGGCGCACGTTCCAATCTGTGAGGTGACCAGCCGTGGCAAAGCGCTCCTCATGCGTTTTGAAAATGGGCTGACTTTATACAGTCACAGTCAACTCTACGGCCGCTGGACGGTGAATCGTCGGAACCAGAGAGTCAAAACAAGTCGTAGTCTTCGGGCGGAATTTCTCACACCCACGCATGCCGCTCGTTTATGGTCGGCGACTGAGGTTCGCGTGTTGTCCGCGGGAGAGGAAGCTTCGGATCCGTTTCTCAGTCGCCTAGGCCCAGATGTTCTCGATGCTTCCAGTACACCTAAGATCTTGTGTGGACAGCTCGAGTCTCACGCTCGGAAATCTGCAGCTCATATGATGCTGGATCAGAGCGTCTTCGCCGGTTTGGGGAACTATCTGCGGTCTGAAATCCTTTTTGAAGCGGGTGTTCACCCCGACGATCGCCCTGGCGATCTGGATGCTGAGGAACGCCATAAATGGGCGCAAGCGATTCGCCGCGTCACCCTTCGTGCATATCGTGAGGCCGGAGTCACGGTGCCTCGAGCCGTTGCGCATAAAGGAAAGGCGGCGGGCGAGCGCAGACGGACTTGGAGGCACTGGGTTTTCTGCCGTAACGAACTCGCTTGTCGTATCTGCGCCAGCCTGATTGAAAGGCGGCGCTACGGCGGTCGGCGCCTCGACTTCTGCCCGACTTGCCAGCCCAGCCATCGTTAAATTGTTCGGAAAACGACCAAAGTTAAAAGTCGGA
>NZHD01000035.1 GCA_002691205.1 Deltaproteobacteria bacterium | reverse complement strand
AGTCGGGCGATTTCGACCAGGGTCTTTATTCGATGAGAAAATCGCCGACCCTCTGATGAAGTTTTTGGTTCATCTCAACCACGGACACGGTCTGAATCCCCGGGTTCGCGACGATCTGCCCCGCCTTTTCGGCGGAAAGGCTGCCTGTGATGAGGTTGGATGAAATCGGGCTTTTGGTCTCGATGGGCACATCATCGAGCCAGAGCACGTAGACGGCTTCGGGATCCTTCTCTTTGACTTCGATCCAGAATGCACTGGACCCGTCACCTTGAACATTGAAGCGCTGACCTTGCTGAGCCGCTCTTGGACCCCAGGCTGTGACTTCAAGGAAGATTCCGTCGGTGTAAAGAAGTTCGGATGAGCTTTTGAGTGTTTTTGGGCTCTCCGCGATGGGCTGGTCTCGGGCCGAATCGTCGCTGCAAGAGGATGCAAGTCCAAGAGCGAGAACGACGGCGGTGAGCCTCCATTTTTTATTCACAATCAAAATCCTTTTCGGTTTATGTGGCTGCTAGGCAAGTTCTTTTCGCACCGCTTTGTAGATGGGCCTTTCATCTTGGCCATCTGAAATCTCTCGAATTTCGTCGTACCCCACCCAGTGGAGCATGTCTTTGAGGCATCGGGTCGTTGGAAACCATTTGGGAATGACGTTGACGCCTGTGCGCGGAAGTTGCAGTTTGAGATGTGAGTTTTCTTCGTCCCGCACCGCGATGGTTTCAAGGAAGAGGGTGTCGCTCAACCGGGAGACGGTCTCGAGGCAGAGCAACGGTTCCTTGACGTGATAGAGCAGAGCAAACATGAGAACAAAGTCGAATTCGCCGAGGTCCTGAGGGAGCGAATAGACGTCGGCCAAAACCGGTCGGATCGTGGAAAGGCCCAGGTGACGGGTCACCCATTCAAGACGCTTGATGGCCTTGCCCGCACCATCGACGGCCACGATCTCTTTGGCTCCACGCCGAGCCATTTCAAGGCTGAAAAATCCGTCGCTTGAGCCGAGGTCCAAAATGCGGAGGCCAGAAAGATCAGCGGGCAAAACCGATTCGATTTTTTTCCAACGAGGAACCGGGTGATTAAGGGGTTGGGGTCCTGGGCTCGGAGCGATGGAGCGAGTAAAGAGTCCGTCGCCCAAGTCAATTTGATGGAACCAAGGTCCGATGGACTCCACATGCTTTGAAATTTCCTCGGCTGTCTTGGCTTGACTCACGTCAGGTCTCCTCTAGGTCTACTGAATACCCCATTTTATCCATCAGTGGGCCTGCAATTCGAGTAAAGGTCTTCCGTTGATGGGCATCCCAGTCGCGCCAGGGACTCGCTGGTGCGGTCTCCGGTTTCTTAGATTTACGAATGTCGCTTTGCTTTATGTTTCCGTAGCTCGAATTGATTCTTTGGGTTTTCACAAGCTTCACGGATTCTTCGCAGGGGGTTTCATTGAGAAAACGAAAGACTTTGACGAGTTCGTCATTGGGTTGAGAGGTCAGGGCCTCATAGCGCACTTCAAGAACGCGATCTGGATGCGCTTGGGCGAGAGCATGGCCACGTTGGACGTAATGGACCCAGGCTTCACACGCCTTTTCGAAATCCGTCGCCCATTCGGTGGGGAAATGGCTTGAAGTCATTGAGTTCACAACCGCGCGTCCGTCCCGCATGATATGAAGGAACCGCGCGGCCGGAAACATGAGGAGGAGGTCTTCTCCCATTAACGTGTACCCGGGTGTTGCATCGACCCATCGGCGGCCGGAGTGCCGATCTAAGTAAAGGTGCTCTATTCCCAGGCCGGCGAAGGCGGAAAACTCCCGATATCCCACTTCCATTTGCTTGAGCCAGCCTACATCGGGCCGGTCGTACGCCTTTTTATAGCTTTGGTGAAGTCGGGCTCCGCCGAACAGGGTCAACAAAAAATCAGATTCAGCTGAAGTATCGAACGAGGGGTGGGCGCCCACCGCCCACGAGAAGATGCTTGTTCCGGAGCGGGGTGCGCCAAGAATGAAGACCCCGGCCACACGGTCCTGGTCCAGGGCCCGAGAGACTCCTTCTGGGCGCACGTGGGTGGGATCCGCTCGAGCCTCTGTTTTCTGGAGCTGAAGTTGGAGTTGGGCAATCTTTTGGTCGCGTTCTCTGATCAACGGCTTGGCCCATTTTTGGCCTGGCCAGTGTGAACTGAGACTCTGAAGGACGCGCTTAGACTCCTCGGAGAGAGGGGGGACGTCTGAAGTGAATGCGCGGCCGTCGCGTAAGCCCGAAAGGAGGACTTGCTGGAACTCCGTGGGAGCCGGAAGGGAATCGGCTGGGGTGGCCTCGGAGGAGTGAAGGTGGGACTCGATCCAGCTACGAAGTTTTTTCGAGGAGGGGAGGGTGAGTCCTGTGGCGCCCGCCGCCTGGAGTTGTTCAAGCAGCCTTTCGGCGGTTTCCATGGGTTCAGTCGCGAGGTTTTCGTATGCGATGCCCATTCGCGGAAGATCTCGAACGGATTTAAGGGCGCACAGGTTGTATTGCTCCCAGAGAGCGCTCCCCCACGAAAGGTCAAATCCAGTGTGTGCAGCGAGTGACCTGGCTACGGCCAGAGGGTCACGGTGCGCAAAGAGACAGAAAGGGTCTTTTAACGAGGGCCGCCATGCGTCGAGGACGAGGCTGAAGCGAGGGTCCTCAAGGATATAGGGGCTCGTTTCTTCAGACTCTCCGAGGTCGAGTTGAGCGATCTGACGACACTTTTCAATCTCACTCGGCACCAGGTCGTGCAGGCTCAGGTCGACGCAATCCACCCAGCTGCAACCCAGGGAGGCGAGCAATCGATCGTTGGCGTGGTGAAGACGGGTTTGCGGAACTGGGGCGAAGTCGTCAGAGAGCGATGCCGAGAGATCGCGGTCGGATGTAAGACGACATCCCATCATTTCAAGGAGTCTCTTTAAGGCCAGAGTGCCTGAATGATGCATGCCCAGAACGATGATATTCATATTCGGTGGAAGCCCCATGTCTGCATTAAAGCACGAGCTTAGTTTTAAATGTTTTGATTTGAGATCGAATCTCGTTAGGAAATCTCAAAGTCCGAGCGTCTCTGGTGAGGTTCCCACGCTCCCCATTTGTCTTCATACACTTTTTTATTGGACGCAAAAATCGCATCCCGTTGCTCTTGCTCCAACGCACCAAAGCTTGCGGAGAGGTGATGGTGGATAAAGACATCCTCAGCGATGGCGATATGGAAGCCGGCTCTGGTGACGCGACGACAGTAGTCGTCATCCTCAAAGAAGCCGACTTTAAAGTCTTCGTCCAGTAGCCCGACCTGGTCGATGACCTCACGAGAAAGAGCGACGCAGAAAAAACCGAGGTTCGCTACGGCCAGTCGACTTCGACCTCTTCGGATGGTGTAATCACGAGCCTGAACCGCCATTTCGTCCATGTTTTGATAATCCATAGGGACTTGCGCTTCATTGCCGATCATATTGGTCACGGGGCCGACCAATCCGAGTTCGGGCTCGAGCCGGAAGTGCCGGACGAGATCGTTGACCCATCCGTGGGTGACGAAAGTGTCGTTGTTGAGCAGGATCACGAATTCGCCGGAGGAGGACCAGATTCCAATATTGTTTCCTCCCGAGAAACCGAAATTTTCATCATTGATGATCACTTTGACATCAGAGAAAACGGCCCCAGGACGTGTGTGTTCAGCTTGAAACTCAGCAAGATACTCCGCCGTTTCGTCGGATGATGCATTATCGACGAGAATGAGTTCAAGGTTTGGGTAATGAGAGAATCGCACCAAACTGTCGAGGCAAGCTTGGGTCATTTCTAAATGGTTGAAGCACAGGACGATCACGCTGACTCGCGGCATAGACCCGGTGATTAAGGCTTTAAAATTTTCGCCCCGCGATGTCCAGGTTTGCCTTTGAGCCCATTGTGTTCTGCGTTCTTTGAGCTCAGGGACTTCGCGCTCTTCCATGGCTTCGGCCAGTTTGGCGATGAACTCATCGGGTGTTTGAGCGACATACACAAGGTTTCCGAGGAGCAAAAGTTCAGGCATGGCGGTGGCCACGACGGGCTTGCCGGCACTTAGATATTCGTAGACCTTGACGGGGTTCGTACAACGAATGAGTTCATTAATGATGAAAGGAATCATGCAGACATCGAAGCTATGTAGGTGCTCGGGGAGATCCGCGTATTGGATTTCGCCCTCAAGGTGTACGTTTTTAAGCCCTTCAAGTTCATCGAGTTGAACATCTGAACTGCCGCCGATGAGAAAGAAATCCCACTGAGGAAAAGCCCGCGCCGATCGTGCCACAAGCTCGATATCAAACCAGCTCGAAATCGCACCGAAGTAACCGACTCGGGGTCTCTTGTTTTTTTTAACCTTCGCTTGTTCTTCTCGAGCAAAGTGCTCGACTTCCGCAGCATTTCGAATAACTGTGTTGTCTCGCTGCTTAGAAATGATTTTTGAGAGTTCAGCCGAAGTCGTGACAACTACATCGGACTCAATTAGGAGCTGATTTTCTTCGTGGACCAGAGTATCTGTGGCCGTACCGAACCCGGCGTGGTGGTCGATGCAGTCGTAGACGACCCGTGTGCCGGGTGAGTTTGAGACCACTTGTCTCCAGAAGGGATGTTGAACGATCTCGATGGACCTTTCCGACAGGAGCCTGCGGCGCAGAATGTCCAGGCCTTGAGTCAAGTCGAGGGCCATCTCAAAATCTTGACGGCAGCTATAAATTCGAGGATGCGGAGAGCGACAGTGTAATTTGCAGATGAACACATTCGGGTGGGGGGACTCGACGAGCTGGTAGCCCGGATGGCCGGGCCATGCAGAGAAAGTCGTCATGAAGTAGAAGACACGATGGCCGGCGTCGGCCAGTGATGTGGCCAGGTGCTGTGGTCGCTGAATGCGGAAATGCCAGTCAATGACTGGAAAAATAAAAATGTCGGAGGAGCCCTTTTCTCCTTCTTCCATTACGTCTCTGACGAGTTTTTTTTGCTCTCTTCTCTTTTCGTCTAAATCCCAGGCTGCTTTCCGAAAGTCTCTGTCGTACCAGATCGACGAGTCAAAACCGTATTCGTCGTGGAGTCGTTCGACGTCTTCAAGAACTTCTGCGGCTATTTTCTGGCGATCCGTCGAGGACAGTAACTGGGTGGGACTCTTTTTAGAGGGTTTGGCCTGTGGGTTTGACTTCTCGGGAATTTGGAATTCGAATTGAGTGTCTAAGCCGAGAAAGTCGACGCATTGATTGAGAATCGAAAGGGGATCATTCTCGAGTTCGTCTGCATCGAGTAAAGCAAATTCCATTTTTGGAAAAATCTCACGATACGCATCGAGTTGAGTGGCGTAGCTGGAGAGTCGTGCCGCGTAAGGAAACGATTTTTGAAGTTCTTCAAGGTCAAGGTTTTCGTTCTTGACCGTTGAGGCCAAGTGAGCTTCGGCGCGATCAACGGGATGTTTGAGGAGATACATAATTTTGTACTCCGCCCCGAGTTCGGCCATGCGTTGGGGCACGCCTGGGTGAGCGACGTCTTTGGAGTAGTGGGTGGTCGCCTCAAGCGCATGTTTGTGAACCTTTGGGTCGAAGTCCCAGAGTCGGTAGTACTCCTCGGGGCCCTTCGCCCAGTTCTCCTCCGACGAGAAAAAGTGAGGTTCCACTTTTGAGCAAGCGGCGAGTTGAGGGTGTTGGCTGAGGAGTGAGAAAAGCGTGTCCGATCCGCAGAGCATCCCCCCGATAATAATGGCGAATTGACCAATGTGCGGCCCCGAGGCCTCATTCAGAGGCTCCTTCTGATCTCCATTTTTAGTGGGTGGAGGCTCGGTCTTCATTTTTCTGTTTCTCTTCGGATTCTGGATGAATTCACGATGAGCCTGAGCGTAGCGATTTAAGTCTCTACGGGTTAGTGAGAGGTACAGCCGGGGCTCAGTCGATATGTAGGTTTGAGTATGTGGCCGAGAGGTTCAGGATTCGGTCTTCCCAACTCAGCTTTTCCTCGCAGAGGCGACTGCAGCGCTCCCCCCAGACTTTTCGCTCGGACTGTATGGAGTCGATGAAGTGACTGATTTCAGAGTTCGAAGTGATTCCTTGAGTGAGTTCCTCGTGGCCTAAGGTGAGTCCCACTTCGTGTTCGACAATCCATGTCGAGAAGTCGCTGATCCCTGCGGTGGCGATCACGGGGACGCCGGCAGCGAGGTACTCGCCAAATTTTGTGGGAGAAGAAACTTGGTTGACGGGATGGGCTTCTCGAAGAAGTAATCCGGCGTCAATGACAGGCAGAAGTTGCCCGACTTCCTCACTGGGCACTTCACGTAGGGAGCGTGAGTTTTCCGGGATCTGCGCTTTTTCAAGAAGTTCTATGGCGCGGTCATGATCACTTTCAGGAATCATGAGCATGAGATGAAGGTCGTCCCGCATCGTCCGCATGTGGGCATAGAGGTTGAACATGGCTTCGGGCCATTGCCATGAGGCGAGTGTGCCGAGGTAGCCTAAGATGAACTTCTCAGAGAGCCCCAAGTTTTTTCGAAGGGCTCCACGCGATGAGTGCGAGATTTTAAACTTATCGGCATCGACGCAGCAGGGAACGATAAGTGGCTGCCGAGGGGCGCTTCCGTACTTCACTTTAAAATGCTCTTGCATACTCTCGGACACCATGACGGTGAGGTCAGCCGCAACCAATGCTTCTTCTTCGATTTTTTCCAGGGCCTGCATTCTCGAAAAGTGTCCGCCTGACATGAACGTCTCTTCGGGAGTAATGCCGTGGCAGTCAAAGACAACGCGTAAGTCTCTCGCTCTTTCGGAAGCGCGGAGGGCCACGCGCGTGGCATAGAGGGCCTGCCCGTGTAAGATTTTTATTCCTTCTCGGTGTGCGAGCTCAATGAGGGGGACAACGATTTCCTCTGACGCGGCGTCATCGAAGGTCAGATCGAAAAAAGAATCCGTCTCAAACAGGCTGACGGTAGCCCCGCTTCGATTGGCTAATTCTTGTGCGAATTCAATGAGGTCATTTTTGTGATCGAGGCGTTTTTTGGGAGTGTAGACAACAAGGTGTACCGCATGACCTGTTTTTGTCAGTAATTCCACTTCGCTCATGACGCGAATGCGATAGCCACTTTCGATGCCCGGTTTTAAGAAGCAGATATGTAAAACTGGAACCTTGTCCAATGAAGGAGAGGGCGGGGGTTGCAGGGCTAGGCTTTGGGGGCGAGAGAGGCCTTTTCTCGATAAGGCTTCATCGAATAATTTTTCGTACTTCGTGCAGATAGAAACGTTATCAAAGTGAGTTCGTGCGAAAGTTCGGCATGCCTCACTGCGCTGCAGATAGGTCTCGGAATTTATGCTGTGAAGGATGAGGTTGACCGCTTCGTCGGCGTCCTGATAAACGAATTCGGGTGGGTACAGTTTGTCGGCCCCGGCCCAGTTGCGGATGATTGGGATGGCGCCGGTCGCCATGCCCTCCGCGACCGCCTGGTGTGAACCTTCAAAATCGCTAGTCGAGAGAATGAATCCAATTTTTTGAAACCATTCTGCAATGTCTTGCCCATGCGGTTCGAATCCGATGGCGTTCGGGAAGGGCGAGGTGTCTATGGTCCTGTAGAGTTCGTCGTAATAGGCCATTTCCTTTTTGCGCTTGAGCATCCACGGGTACTCGCTCGGCAGTCGGCCTTTAAAGGAAAGGCTGAATCGACGATCTACTTTTTTGAGCCGCAGCAGTATCTCCGTCGCGAGATCGGCCCGCTTGCGCATGGGGACAATTCCGATGAAGCCTAGGTTGAATTCCGCTCCGGGGAGCTTGGGCTGATTGAGTCCGTCGCAGGGAATGGGGTTGTAGATGAGTTCTGTGATCCCTGCGAGTTCGGGCCGTTTGCGAGTGAATTGGATCTCGTTTTCAGGACAGATAAAAACGAGATGGTCGACGGCGTGCCATTCAATTTCATCGAGATATTGGAGATCCATTTCTTGTAGATGCAGACGTACAATTAGAATTTGATCCTCTCGCTTGTTCTTCGAATACCAGACGGCATTGCCTAAGGCCCATTCGCAAAATAGGATTTGAGCGTCTTTAGCGAGACGCGCCGACCTTTGGGTGTCCGCGATCTGGTGGCCATCATGCTCGTCGATGCTCACCCGGTAATCGACGTTGCTCTGGCAGTACTCGATGAGCGGTGTCAGGAACTTTAGATCGTGGCCTGCGAAAAGGATGTGAATGGGCTGAGTTTTCATATCAAGGATGAGTGGCAATTCGAATCTGAGAAGTTCCTCAATTGTTGTTAAAGAACTTTTTAAAGAGAGCTTTTAAGAGTGTCGTTTTCGTTCCCTTAGAGATGAACGTCAACGATGTCCCAGGGGCTATAGCTGTTAAATGCAGATGCCCTGTCGAATTTCTTCACTTAACGTGTTTGGTTTTTGATGAGCGGCGAGTTTGCAGAAATTAAACCGTGTTCCCCCGTAGATGGATGCATGTTCAAATGAGGGCGCATTCCCATAGGCCAGTTCTTCAATTTCTGCGGGTGAAAGAGCCCCTTTTCGAGCGCATACGCTGCCGCGCGGAACGGAGGTGACGAGGCAATGCTCTTCTTCACTTCGAAGAAGACGAGGTGGAGTGTTGGGCTCTTTTTGTTCGAAATGGCTGGCCTTGCCCAAGACTCCAGTCGGGGAGTAGATGAAGGATTGAAGGTGATCCGCCAAGTATTCACGCCCATACAGGTCGTGGGGAGAGATGAAAGTGAGAACGGTGGCCGGATCAAACGCCTGGATCGCGACGCGAAAGTCCGACTGAATCAGGGTTCGCACTTTGATTTGCTGGGAGTTCAGTCGGCTTTCCGACTCTCGGATCCACTTCTTCTTGATCTTTCTCGTATCCAGAAGAATGAGTGTGTCGGGTGCGTGGCTTTGCTCAAGCAGAGTGGCGGTGAGCGCATCGAGTTCGTCGCGGTTTTTCGGATCAGCGATGCAGACGATATTTGGCGGGACTTCGTCATCTAGGCTGAGGCCTGCGAATTTGAGGACTGAATCGAAACGGACTTTGTAGGTGTGCTCATTAAGTACTTTTCGTATTCCCAGGGCCGATATTCTGGCCCACTCGCTTTCGTTTTTGAGAAGCGCTTCAAGCGCCTCTCGGGTCTCGTGCTCGGATTCTGCTCTCAGGACCAGGTCATCTCCCAGGAGTTGGCTAATTCCAACAGAGGGGGTTGTGATCACCGGCGTCCCGCAGGCGAGGAGTTCAAAAACTCTTCTGGAAAACATGGTGAGCGAGTTCTTGACTGAATTGACATTGAGAAAGACTTTATATTTCCGGTACGCCTTAATCATATCGTCATACTCAAGCCGGCCTTGAATGGCGTTTTGATAGATGTCGGGAAAGCGAAAGTGATCGGTTCCGGGAATGACGAGACCATGGTTTCGATCAAAGATCTCAAGCCCATAATCAAGGGCGGGCTTCAGGATATTGTCCATATCCTCTCGTCTTTGTTCGAAGCGGTTCGCGTAGTAGCTTCCTGCAAAGCACACTTCGGCCGAGCGCGGTTCGTCACGGACTGGATTATGAATGCTCGGTTGGGCCGCAAAGGGGAGGGCATGGACCCGTTTGTGACCGACCTCTGATTGATATTGCTCGGTGCAACGTACATCGCTTGTGAGGATGATGTCGAAGAGCTTGGCTGAATCAATGAAACGATCGTAGTGCACAGGATCTTCTTTATTCCAGAAGACCGTGGGGATGGATTCGCTTTTGCACCATGTGATGAGATCTTTGAGTTCGTCTCCCATGTTTTTTTCATACGATGCGACTCGGTACTGCCAGGAGTCGTCATTGCCATGCCATGCTGACTCGACCAGAAGGAGTTTGGGCTTCTGTGCTTCGAGTCTTTCCCGCCAGTTGTCAGTGCGGAAAGTAATCATGTCGCAGTCGGGCGCAAAGCAAGCCATCGAAAACTCATCAAGGATGGCTGCCGTTCGGGGCAGACTCCTTGCGGGCATGTGGGTATTCGATTCGCGAGGTGCTTCGGGAAGGTTTGGAGTGACCTTTGAGATTTTTTGACCCGTTGATGCGGGAAGGAGCGATGTGGGGTTGAGTTCAGTGGCCACGGCTGCTGGGCCTCGGAGCCGCACCGCCCTCAGAAGACGGTTGACTCGAGAGATAGCTCGGTACGAGCGGGCTTCGGTGACGCTTTTGTACTGGGCCTCCAAAGCTTCCAGACGGCGCCCGCGATCTTCGGCGGTACTCGTTATGAGATTTAGTTTCTGGCCTCTTTCTTCAAAAGCGGCGGTATACCGTTTGAGTGATTCGAAGACTTTTCGATGATCCTCCTGCTCATTTTTGAACAGAGAGTTGATTCGGTCGATATAGTCTCGCCGCTCGGTCAGTTCGGCCTCAATGTTGGCTCGATCTTCTTGGGCTCGACTGAGCTGGGCGTTGAGTTCTTCAAGAAGATGAGTAGACCGGAGCCATTCAGACTCAAGGTCATCAGCTCGAGATTTTTCTTGAGCGGCTTGATGGGACGCTCCATTAAATTCCGTCTCGAGTTTCGAAATTTGCTGGGCGAGCTCCGCCCGGACTGTTTCTTGTTCGGACCGGTTGGATTTAAAGGTGTCCTTGAGCCTCGCTTGCTCGATTTCCAGTTCTTCTCGACGTGCCTCTGCCTCTACAGCCAAGGCACGAGCCTTGTTCATGGTCTCTTCGCTGAGCAAAAGATCGTTCTGGAGCACTCTTGACCGAGCCATGGCTTCTTTTAAGGTCTCTCGTTGTCGACTCCAGGCCGCATCGGTTTCTTTTACCTTCTGGGTCAAAGCTTTAAGCTGTGTTTCACTTCGATTCAGAGTGACCTGATGGTCTTTTTTGAGTTCGCTCAGTGAAGCGTTTGATTCGGAGAGGTGGGTGGTGAGGTACTCGACGTTTCGTTCGAGTTCGTTTTTTTCGCGCACATTCGCTTCTTGGGTGCTTCTGAAATCGAACTCGATTTCACGCAGCTTCTGCTGTGTTTGCAGAAGGTCCTTATTCAGTTCTTCTGAGTTTGCTTCTGCCTTGCGAAGCCTCTCCTGGCCCTCGGTGTGGACTTCTCTGAGGATCGAGACCTCCGATTGGAGCGAGGCAGCTTCGATTTGTAGGCGTTGACGATCCTCGGTGACTTCTCGGCTGAAAGTTCTCTCTGATTTAAATTGGGCAGAGAGGTCTTTTAAATCGCCATGGAGTTGCTCTCTTTCTTGCTCAACCCTCGCCATGTTGCGTTCCAGTAGGCGTGCGCTCTCTCTTTCTTCGCGAATGCTCTCTGCGGATTCAATTTGGCGCAATTTAAGCTGGTCTCGTTCAGTCTCAAATTGAGTCAGCATTTGGCTTAATCGTT
>NZHD01000034.1 GCA_002691205.1 Deltaproteobacteria bacterium | reverse complement strand
TTGAGCGCGCGTGTGAGGTCACTTTCATTTTCGCCCCTTCACTACCTATGATGAGGCTGGGCGGAGCATCTGGTCACGAAGCCTGATGAAATCCTGTAGAGGTAGGATCTTGGTGAACAGGTCAGCCAGATTGTCTTTGGTTGGGATCCAGACTGGATCCATAATCCTCTTGTCGCGTAGGGTCTTAACCCAGTGTTGTCGACAGTCGATATGCTTGAGCTTGGTCTTGAGCGCTGATCCTTGGCAGAAGATCTTAGCTGCGCGGTTATCCATCTCGAGCTGGAACGGAAAGGGAAACTCGATGCCCATCTCTTCGATCACGTATGAGTGTCCGAGTATGTTCTGGGTAGCATTGCCGACTCCATAGATCTCCACGGCAGTACTCGAAGTGTCTGCATGCGCCTCTCCGATCTTCTCGCAGGCGAACGTTACGGACGATGCCTTAGAGTACCATGAGAATGGTGCGCCGTTGAGTCCAGCATATTCGCCATTCTGTGATCGCATCCTGTTTTGATCTTCCCTGTTACCTGCATGATCTGTATCTGAGCAGAAGCGCCACTCATTGTCGCACTTGGTCTGGTGAAGCACTTCCGCGAAGCTTGACTCTGGTTCATAGATGTCTGCAGCTATGCGGATGTCAGCATTGTCCCGGAGATATGCAAAACACTTGTATAATGCTTTGAGTGCTACATCCGTGCACTTGGCTGTGTGCTGAGCGATACGTGAGTAGGCATATGCCACATCTGGTCTCGCTGTCGATGCTAGCCATCCCAGCATACCCAGCGCTGACATGAACTGATGCACGTCTGATCCCACCAGCAGTGTTCCTCCTTCGATTGGCTCACTAATGGGCATGGATGCCTTCCTGTGATCCTGAAGTCCGAGGATATCAATTGCATTCTGGATATACTTCTTCATGGAGATGCAGTTCTGGTCCTTGGTAGCGATGAGATCCATTCCGAGGTAGTCGAGGTCAGTGCCTGGCTCGAGGTAGTCAGCGTCCTTGCAGTCGAAGCGCCCCTGAAGTTCCTTGAAGATCCACTCCACGTCCGATCGGTCTCCTTCCGCCAGTAGATCATCCACGTACAGAAGCAGAAGCAAGTCCCTTTCACTATGGTAGAATACTCCGGGCTCGTTGCAGCCTCGTTTGAAGCCTTGTTCCTCCAGCCATGGTGCTATGGTCTGCTCCCAGCGTGCGGGTGCGGATGCCATGATGCTTCACCGTAGATAGGTCCACTTTGGCGAAAGTACATCCACTGACCTGAGATAGGATGTTTGAACGATATGTACTTGACTGTACCCTCTGGATAGGGATCGGATTGCAGGAACGCTGTGCTGACATCCTTGATGCCGGTCACCCTACCCCTGCGTCGGCGCTTGAATAGTGCCACTCTGACCGCATTGAGCTTGACGACGTTGCTGTAGTAGATGAAGTCTGGTCCGTCCGAGAGCTCTTTGTTTTCCTTGAACCCTTGCTTGACGCCCCTGCACTTGTACTTACCCGATCTTTTGATGTCAAGTAGTAGTCTGCCTGGCGTCGCGGTCTCAACGGCCGTGGTGAAGTCATGATCGTCCTGCGTCACTTGGGTCAAGATAGTCTTTTGTAGCGACGTTAGCTCCAGGTTGAGCGCTTCGATCACCGCATCTTTGTCTTCGCTGGCGAGCGCCTTCTTCCAGTTCATATCCTTTTGAGCATGCTGAGCTATTTCCGATGCTGCGTATATGACAGCAGCTGGATCCTCATGGCTGTTAGCGTGTAGCTCTCTCATTGCCCGGTCGAGCCTAGCAGAGAATACCTCCATATCGTGGTCCAACCTTTGAATCTGGTCCAGCTTGGCCAGGAACACTCCACGTGGCTCAGTAGTAGTGTCTCCAGGCTTATAATACTGTACGCCACTGTCGCGACCAGCGCGCTTGCCGTCATTGGTCTGAACCTTCTTGCGCCACGGCACGTCCCAGCGGTTCTTCACCTCTTGGCGTTCTGGTGACGGCTTGCCTGGCCATGGTATGATTCCCTGTTTATCGTCGTGAGTGAGATCGACCTCGACATCGACGCACTTGTCCTCAGGATCACTCTCGGAGCCTCCTAGGTCGTGCGTGGGGCTGGCGCCCCTCACCTCAGCATCCCTTACGCCCCTTACGGTTAAGGGCTCCTCAGCCCTAGGTTCGGGGTTAGGGACCGCCGAGGGTCCAGGTTTGGTGTAATCACCTTGGGTGATGTCCTCGAGGAGGTTATGGAAGGTGTCGACCTCCGCATTGTCTTTTATAGCCTCGGGCGACGGCCGTTCCACCGTGTCTTGGCCGTAATCATAGATGTCATAGGTGACGTTCCTAGAGTGAACCATGCGGTTGCCGTCCAGGAGCACCTTGGCAGTGGTGGAGTACATGTCTTGGTATCCTAGGAGTCGCCCTTCTTCAGCTCGAAGATGACCCTTGCCATTCTTCTGCATCCAGGCCCTCTTTGACTTGGGCACGTGTACGTATGCCTTGGTGTAGAATGGTTGACAGTGTCGGATTGATGGCTTCTCACCCTTCAGAATCTCGTAGGGTGTGATGAAGTGTCTTGTGACTGTGGTAGCGCATCGAAGCTTCATGTAGCACACGTGTCCTACTGCATAGCACTCCAGTTCGGGCGCGTATGAGCACGACACCCGGTGCACCCTGGCTGCTGCGAAGGCCCGGTCTACTACACGTTCAGCCTGGTTGAGGCTGGCGTCGTGTGGCGGGATGAGGACATGATGAATCCCCATCTCGATTGCTTCTTCCTTCACGTACTTGTTCGAGCCGCATCCATCTGTGTAGATGGTCCTTGGGTAGGGTAGCAGATGTACTCCGTTTTCCACCATGATGCTACGGAATGACTCCCCGTGCTCCGTCTTCGAGACTTCGTTGCGCACGAACCAGCCGTCGGATTTGAGCTCTAGTATGAGGTAGCATCTCTTGATACCCCCCCGTTGAGTGACTTGGTACTCCTTCTCGTCGCCGAACATGACTTCCCATGGCTTGAGCTCGTCTATGTCGAACCGAGGAGGCGCCCCTTCCGTTGAGCGCCCCTTGACCTCAGCCTTGAAGCGCGCTGGTTCAGGCTGCTTGTCATGGCTCTCTTCCTCAAAGTAGTCCGAATCCTCTGGTTCTTCAGCTTCGACATATATTGGGGCACTTGGGTGTTCTGGATCATAGTCGGGATCAGCAATGAGGTCGGCGAAGGTCCAGTCATCATCATCCGTATCTGATTCAGAGTCCGTAAGCAGCTCCGGCCACTCCGATTCTGTGTCATAACCCTCAGGTTGCGCCCTAATTTCTGCTTCTGGTACTCCAGCTGCTGCACATTCCATCTCTGCTGTCAGGTCACGCATGTCTAGAGTGTTCGAGTAGACTGGATGTTCCGTTGTGGACGTGTGGCATGCGCATCCCAGCACCGTATGTCGAAGTCCTAGCTTCCGAGCATTGCCTTGAGCGCATGCTGTGCAGTGATGTGATCCTATCTTGCCTTCTGGCGGTCGATAGCCCTCCGTAGCCTTGAGGGTTTTGATGATCTTCTCGACTGGAGCATGATTGAATAGTCGATGAAGGTAGTCGATAGTCGCCCCTTGTTTGGTTTGACTCGCCACGTTGATCCCTGCGTGAATGGGGAGTGCTTCTGCAGCCTTGCCCTTGCGGATCGTGTGTGGCATCCTCAGCACTCCATCAGCGCCCGTGAAAATCTCGATGATGTGCCCGGCCGGTGTGTGTGCTTCCATCTCGTCTCGTGTGAAGTGAAACCCCCAGCCATCTTTGATCATCTTCGATACTGATAGCAGAGATGCTGCGGTGTCTCCCATGTAGTCAGCGTCTGGAATGTCAATGTCGACGTCGTGTCCTGTACGCTTATCTCGTGTAGTGATAGGGATGTACCCGTTGCCCTCAGTCCATGAGGGTTGACCCGTGAAGCTGAGCAGTCTGGTCTTGTTCTCCGGATCTGTCACCTGAGTGTGAGGGTGAATGTGTCGCGCGGCACCCGAGTCTAGGATCGACGACTCCTGTTCTTCTCGAGCAGCGCATATTCGCTTGTAGTGAGTTGGCAGTGCCATCAGCTTAGAAGCTTCCTTCATGCCTTGACGAGCCATGATGTCGCCCACGTATGCTCCGAAGGTCTCTGGTTCCTCGTCCGACAGTTTAGCCAGCTCCCGAGCTAGGTCCATATTCGCCGTAGACACCTCCGATCCTTCCATGCGGCTGAGGTTGATGTCCACATGAGCAGCCAGTACGTTTACTTGTAGATGCGCGATGAACATTCGTATAACGTTGATGTCCCATCCATCCCCTATGCTCCGAAGACGTAGTAGTGCTCCTATTTCAGCTCCTACGGTGCAGTCCTGTGGCATTCCCATGAGCTTCTCAGCTTCGTGCGGTCGAAGGTGTTGAGGATCATCATGCTGTTCGTCATCAACCAGCAGTGGCATGCCAGTGTCTGCTACTGGTGCTTCATCCGTGCCTGTCCAAGAGGCTCCAATTGGTCTCACACAGCTCCGACCATGTGCCATGTACCTCTGCACTTTGCGTCCAGGATCCATGCATTCGTCGGGATCTAGTGGAGGGTAGTCCTTCTTGAATTCCGATGGCAGGTCCAGATCAGTCCAGTACGCCCTCGTACGCTTGGTGTAGCTGTGGTCGTGGTGGACGATGATGTGCGGCGTCCCGAGAGCTTCCGTGACTGCAGCCCAGTCGTTCTGCATGTCCATGAACTCCACGCACTCCGTGAAATGCTTGCTCGCTGGATGCCACTTCTTGGCCCACTTGATAATCTGGAGCAGGTTCAGGAACCTCTTGCCTGTCTTGCCCTGTAGTCCCCTACGAGGGTCCTTGTTGCTCCGGCGTGGTGGCCCCTTGTAGCCCGGTCTGTCAGGAAGTTTCCGAAGTTTGCTGAAGTCTTTGCATGGAGGTGCTCCCACCACTGCGGCTAGATTCTTGATGCTCTTGATGTCTTCCTCTGTGATGTCTTCAACGTTATGCTTGCCATTGAGCCCATGTTCAACCCCTGGAAATGACTCCGTCTTGGGGTTAGCTGCTTGGCATACTCTTTGTTTGTCCAAATCCTTCTCTATGGCGATGATCCTCGTGATCCCTTGGCCACCTGTTGCCTTGAGCGCTAGCGATATGCCTCCCATCCCATCAAAAAGTGATAGAACAGTGGCTCCTGGCTCATCTGTGTCCGTTGAGGCGGCGGCCATCATGCAGCCAGATGGTTGCTCCTGTGCTGGCATTGGCTCCGTGGGTGTCGTTGACAGTTCATATTGTCGACTGAGTGGCTTCCATCGCATAGGAAGATGTCTTGTCTTGCGACTTGCGCGTTCGAGAGGCGTCGCGGAGCGTTCGAGAGGCGCAGTCAAGCGATCAGAGGGCGTTGAAGCGCATCCGAGAGGCTTGTCGTGTAAGCTTTCGATGGATATCCCGTAGTCTGAGCGTTCGGAAAGCTTGGTGAGGTCTGGTAGATCGTCGTAGATCTCTTCGTCCGATTCAGAATCCGATTCCGAATCAGAAAGCAGTGTCGGCGGATCCTCCTCATCGTCAGAGGTGAGGTCCTGCTGCTCCTGCGTGATGTCTGAAGGCGTATTGAGGTCGGTTTCGATGACCTCCAGCCTCTCGTTGGCGAGCGCATAGGCTTCAGCTTCGGCCGTCGAGCTTAGAGGTGCCGATAGGAAGCCATGCCTGAAGTCGATTGGAGTTGGGGGGAAGTAGTGACTGAACCCACGTGACAGCAGGCAGTCCGTTTCTGCGTGATGGTGACTTGCGGTAGCCCCGCAGCAGACCTCCCGAGTCTTGAGCTGTCCCGTTCGCTTCCTGCACGTTACCACCTTGACATTACTGGTGTCCTGGGATAGTGAGGGATCGAATTCGACGATCGGAGACTCTATGCGGGCCATCTCGAGCTGCATGACCTGACTCAGGCACTCATCCTCTGAAAAGGGGTTCTGCTGCTCGCAACTCTGATCTAGCACGGGACCCAGCTGCTCGCAACTCTGATCTAGCTCTGGTCTCTCGAGATGCTCGTAGATGTCGAGTGGGTCAGCCCACAAGAGGAACAGTTGAGCTTTACGTCGGTTGAGTCGGTATAGCTCGACTGCTGAGCTCAGACCCTCATGATCATCCCATGCGTCGACTTCATGGACACTGACTCCCTCCGAGTCATGATGCACGTGTGTGCTCTGGCAGGCCAAGGGGGGCACACTCGAGGTCATACCAGGGCAAAACACAAGGGGGATCTTATCGCCCCACTGTGCCTCGAGCTGCCCACTTCGGCCTACCAGGCCCTGGTATGGTTTGGGGTGTTCTGAACTCAAGTCACTGACCGTGTGGTTAGCCAAAGCCCTAAGGCCCGTGGGGCACGGGGTACCATGGATCTCAGAGACCGACCCTGAGACCACAGTTGGAGTAATAGGGTTTGTCAGACCCCCCAGCGATGGCTGGTTAATATCCCCGCCACATATGGACTGAGAACAGATTGCGTTCAAGTGACAGCGATGAGGACCAGGTTGTTCAGGTTCGAGCGTCGACGGTTCAGGTTGCTCAGGTTGCTCCGTAGAATCTTGTGGCGATGTTGTAGATGTCGATCCCACGTCGAGTGTAGCCGAGCCGATCTTGATCTTGAGGTCGCCAGAGCCGATCCGCTTCATGACGTCCGCGATAGCAGCGTTCTGGGTCTGCGCAGGGGTAGCAGGTGAGGTGGCGTTCGAGGACTCCTCCGTTGCGGCAGCCACTGGCTTGACTGCCTCCGCCTTCTTCTTACTCCTGCACTCAGACTCTTCGTGCTGGACCCTTTTGGGGTCTACTCCGCGGTTGATGCAGAAGGCGCACTTCGTCTTGCCAGGCGCTAGAACTTGCTTCTTGCTTGGGCAGTTTGCAGCCTTGTGACCCGGCTGGCCACACTTGTTGCACTTGCCCGTAAAAGCGGCAGCTCCAATAGCAGCGTTGGGTTTGGCTGCGTTGAGGGTGGCCAGGAAGGCCGCATACTTGGTCGCGAGGCCCTCGATGTTCATGTGTGGTCCCACGAGCTCGTCGTCGTTGATGTCGTCTGAGATCTTGGATTGAACCTGACTGTTTTTGCCTTCGAAAGACTTGAAGGCGTAGAGCATGAACAGGTGTTCCAGTGTAGCTCCCGAGTCGTACATCTCGCGCGTGAAGTTGATGAAGTCCATCTTCCATTGCGCCGGGTCCCCATTGTATTTCCATTCGACGAAGTTGTTGAGGGCGACGAGGCGTCTGGTGCTCTGATTGAGCGATGCGTGATTGCTCAGAGCAATGATCGCGAATGTGTATCGCGCGTACGGTCCGGTCAGGTTCGATATGACGTCGTAGTACACGCCATCGACTAGAGTGAGCATGGTCATGAACAGAGAGCAGTCTAACTCCTGCGCTTCTATCGGAACGTCGGAATATCGCGTGACTGCGGTGCTGCTGCTAGCAGGGCGGTGGGAGGACTTACCAGGAGACTTGGGGTGTTTCTGCTCAAAGGCCTCTTGCAGTGCGATCATGTCCTCCGCGTACTCGGTGGCTTCCTCGAGGGCTTCGACAGCTTGCTGCTCGGTCAGAGGAGTAGTGTTCTTGCCCTCGCGCACGTCGGCCAGAACGAGATCTGCTTTGGTCTGCCTGGACTTGGCACGATGAACTCTGCGGTTTACCTTTTGGCGTTCTTCTTGAATCTCAGCGTCTTCTCCCACCTCGGTGACTTGAGAGTCTCCATCTTCGTCTCCGATTTCCCATCTGGATGTCCTGGAGCGTGGCGAGCTGATCCCCAGAGAGTGACCAGTGTCTTTCGAATGCGGACTCGTACCAAGTGTTGTTGAACCACCCAGGTCGAACATGTCGTGGTCGAGGAAGGCTGGGCGTGTAGTATTGTTTTTCGTAGCCCTCTTCAGGGCGTAATCGAGAAAGTACTCGAGGAATTTGCCATAGGGGGCGTTCATGACGATGCTGCCGATGAGCGTGATCCAGCGGCGAAGGGTCTTGTCTCCTCCCTTCTCCTCGAGCTTGCAATCTTTGAACTTGGGCTGATACTTAGCCCCTTCGGTGTTGGAACCGCCCATACTGTTGTTGAATGACATGTCGTAGGTTGGCGATTTAGCGCTTCAGATCAATGTTGCCGATGAAGCGCTGGGTCGACTTAGCGGTTTTAGCGGTAAAACCCTGGTGCTGATAACGATAATGATGCACACGGCGACTCCCCAGGTACTCGGTACGTCTGGGCGAGGGGTGCGGAGCGAGCGCCGTAACCTGTGTGTCCGAGGTTACTGAGGATGCACTTGCGCTTACGGTGAGCGCAAAGACCGTGGCTGGATAGCAATACAGGCGGCGGTAGGCGGCGGCGCGAGGCAGCACAGTGTTGCGCTGGTCAACTTAATTCAACTATCGTGTCGTGCATGATTAACGACAATTATATACTACCTAATCTGTTGGAGTCCGCACTAAAGGTAAAGTGGACTCCACGTTGGTGTAAATCTGGTTCACAGTAAACGTAGCGTCTAGCCCTTAAGGTTTTACTGTGAACGTCTAGTACTTGATTTATACGGTTGCTTCAGCGTTGGTAGTGACTCTCTGTACTGTTCTAGTATCCCGCGTATAGTCCCG
>NZHD01000033.1 GCA_002691205.1 Deltaproteobacteria bacterium | reverse complement strand
TTACGCCCATCGCGATGGATAAGGAACTCCGCTTTGCAATCCGTGAGGGCGGTCGAACCGTCGGCGCGGGTGTCGTGGCGGAAGTGATCGAATAGGCAAGTTGGGCGGCGAAGGCCCAGGTGGATGAAGTGGAGGCGCGTAGCACAATTGGTAGTGCATCGGACTCCAAATCCGGGGGTTGGGGGTTCAAGTCCCTCCGCGCCTGCCACTGTCCGGTAGAAGACGTTTTAAAAAATGAGAGAGAAACGGTCTGATGGCGACAAATCCAGCAAACTGGGCAAAGGATCTAACCCGGTACCTCTCAGAGGTACAAGGGGAGTACAAGAAGATTAGTTGGCCCGCGCAGAATGAGGCGCTGGCCGGTTCGATTGGCGTGGTGGTTGTAGTCGCAGTGATTACGACCGTCTTGGGTTTGATTGACTTTGGTTTGAGCCGGATCATGCAGCTTATTTTGGGCTGAGTTTTACACCATGATTCAGGGACAGACTGAAACGGGGAAGATCGAGGGACGGATGTCAAAGAAGTGGTATATCGTCCATACTTATTCGGGCCAAGAGGCTCGTGCCAAGCAGGGTTTGCTTGAGAGAGTCCAGACAAAGGGCTTTGAGGACAAGTTCGACGAAATCCTGATTCCAGAGGAAAGCGTCGTGGAAATGGTCGGCGGGAACAAGCGAACTTCGAAACGTAAGTTCTTTCCCGGATACATCCTGGTTCACATGGATCTGGATGATGAAACTTGGCACATCGTGAAAGGAACGCCCCGGATTACGGGTTTTGTAGGGAACGCCACGGATCCTCCGCCGATCTCAGAAGACGAAGTGGAGCGGATGACTCAAAGGATGAAGGAGGGCGCGGCGAAGCCGAAGCCTCTGATTCTGTTTGAGGAAGGAGAGAGCGTTCGGGTGATCAACGGCCCGTTTGCGAATTTCTCGGGTTTTGTGGATGAAGTGATGGAAGACAAAGAAAAGTTGAGAGTGATGGTGCAGGTCTTTGGTCGAGCAACACCGGTGGTGCTGGACTATTCGAGTATCGAGAAGGCCTAAACAGATAGATTTATTTTTGAGCGGCTCGGAGCACGGCGGTTTTGCCATGGTTCGAGGTCGCGAGTGAGAGGGAGTTCAAGTGGCGAAGAAGGTGATCGCCGTAATTAAACTGCATTGTCCAGCCGGGCAAGCGAATCCAGCACCGCCCGTCGGGCCGGCGTTGGGCCAGCATGGTCTGAATATTATGGACTTTTGCAAAGCATATAACGCTCGGACGCAGGATCAGGCGGGGCTTATTATCCCTGCTGTGATCACTGCTTATGCCGATCGGACCTTTACTTTTGAACTGAAGTCTCCCCCGGCCGCTGTGCTGTTAAAGAGGGCGGCGAAGTTAAAGAAGGGTTCCGGGGAGCCTAATCGAGAGAAGGTGGGCCGAGTGACTCAAAAGGACTTGGAAGAGATCGCTGAGATCAAAAAAGCGGATCTCAATGCTTGGGATGTCGAGGCCGCCAAGAAGATTATCTCGGGCACGGCTCGGTCCATGGGCATTGAAGTGGAGGAGGCATAAAGATGTCAGGGCGAAGCAAGCGTTACCGCCAGGCGAGTGAATCACTCGATGCTGATAAGCTCTATAGTCTCGAAGAGGCCATTGGGTTGTTGAAGGGGTTCCCTTCCGGAAAATTTGACGAGAGCGTCGACATAGCCGTGAATTTAGGCGTAGATCCAAAGCATGCGGATCAGATGGTGCGTGGCGCTCTTGTGCTTCCGCATAGCGCAGGCAAGGAAGTCCGTGTTTTGGTCTTTGCCAAGGGAGACAAGGAGAAGGAAGCGCTTGAGGCTGGAGCCGATCATGTGGGTGGCGAGGATTTGGCCAAGAAGATTCAAGATGAAGGTTGGTTTGACTTCGATCGAGTGGTCGCTGCGCCAGACATGATGGGCGTTGTCGGAAAGCTGGGTCGTGTGCTGGGTCCTCGTGGTCTGATGCCGAACCCGAAGCTCGGAACCGTGACGCCCAATGTTGGGCAAGCCATTGCCGAGCAAAAGGCCGGTAAGGTGGAGTACCGGGTAGATAAGTCCGGGATCGTGCATTGCTCAGTGGGCAAAGCCTCCTTGGACGCTCAGCAGCTTTTGGAGAACGCGAGTGCTTTGCTCGGCGCGCTTCAAAAGGCAAAGCCTGCGGCGACCAAGGGCATTTATATGAAGAAGATTGCAGTTTCTACGACGATGGGGCCGGGGATCAAGGTGGATCCGGGTTCCCCCCTCGCTGACCAGGCGGCTTGAGACCAGGGGTAACTACCGTGCAGACAAGAGAGAATAAAGAGCAAACGGTTTTAGAGCTCAATGAAAAATTGAGTCGAGCCTCGAGTGTCTTCGTGGCGGACTATAAGGGTCTGACCGTCAAGGATTTAGACGAACTCCGGCAAAAGATGCGCGAGTCGGATGGGTGCGAGTACCAGGTTGTTCGAAACACACTCCTGCGTCGCGCCGCAGAAGGCAACGGAGCGGGACTTCTGAAAGATCATTTTTCGGGCCCGACCGCGATTGCCATTTCATACGGGGATCCAGTCGGGCTGGCGAAGGTGCTGGTGGACTACGCCGATGATCACGACGCCTTTGAGATCAAAGGGGCCGAGCTGGATGGAAAAGAATTGGGTCCGGAAGATGTGGCTCACCTCGCGACTCTGCCGAGCTTGCAGGAGCTCCGCGGTACGTTGGCTGGACTTCTGCTCGCACCGGCAAGCAAGATTGCACGTCTACTGAAGGAGCCGGGAGGGCAGTTGGCTCGCCTGGTCGCTGCACGTAAGGATAAGCTCGAAGAATAGATATTCGTCCCGAATGGTCGGGTGAAGTTTCACGTTGAGGCGGGAGGGGCCAGGGTGCTCCGTTTATGACCGCCATAATAAAGAAGGGTTAAAAAGAATGGCCGATCTGAATGAAATCGCAGAAACGCTCTCAGGGCTGACAGTCATGGAGGCGGCCGAGTTGGCGACTCTGCTCGAAGAGAAATGGGGCGTGTCCGCCGCCGCGCCGGTTGCGGTGGCCGCAGCCGGAGATGCTGGAGCAGGCGGTGCGGCTGCTGCAGAACAGACTGAGTTTGATGTTGTACTCACTGCTTTTGGTGACAAGAAGATTCAGGTCATCAAGGAAGTGCGTGCCATTACGGGTCTGGGCTTGAAGGAAGCGAAGGCTCTTGTCGAAGATGTTCCGAAGCCTCTCAAAGAAGGCATCGAGAAAGACGAGGCCGAGACCATCAAGAAGCAGATTGAAGAAGCAGGCGGTCAGGCTGACGTCAAGTAGATCCGCTCGTGTCAGGGGTAGGGCAGCGACGGCCAGGTTTTGGCTGTCGCGTTGCCCTGCTTTGAATGTCGCCACAGGTTCTTCTGATGAGGACCTGATTGAAGTTAGGAGGGCCACTTCCAGCCGTGCCTGAGATCGCATACTCCGAATTTGCTCCACGCCTTCGTAAATCATACGCCCGGATTGAGAAGATTATTGATACGCCCAATTTGTTGGATATCCAACGGGCCTCTTTTGATCGTTTTCTACAAACGGGTGTCGAGATGGAGAAGCGGGAGAACGTTGGCCTGCAAGCCGTTTTTAACTCGGTCTTTCCTATTAAAGACTTTAACGACACCGCCTCACTTGAGTTCGTGGGCTATGTGCTTGAGCAACCCAAGTACGATGTTCAGGAATGTCTCCAACGCGGAATGACTTATGCGTCGCCTTTTAAGGTGACGATTCGTCTGGTCGCCTGGGATGATTCGGGAGGGTCTCAGACTCTCCGGGACGTGAAGGAGCAGGAAGTCTACTTCGGCGAAGTTCCGATCATGACTGAAAACGGGACCTTTGTGATTAATGGGACCGAGCGAGTCATTGTTTCTCAGCTGCATCGCTCTCCTGGTATTTTTTACGACACGAGTCTTTCGACGACGGTGAGTGCTGCGGGTAAGAAGCTTTATTCCTGTCGTGTGATTCCTTATCGAGGCTCTTGGCTGGATGTGGAATACGACCACAAAGATTTGATCTTTGCTCGGATCGATCGGCGTCGGAAATTGCACGTCACAGTGCTTTTGAAGGCCCTTGGCTTCCAGCCTGAGGAATTGCTCCAGCACTTCTATCCGATTGAAGTGGTTCGGGTAGACGGTAAGACGTTTACAAAAAAGGCGTTGCCGGAGAATCTGATTGGCCAGCGATGCTCCAAGGAAGTTAAGGATGCTGATGGGAAGGTTCTTGTTCGAAAAGACAAGAAATTCACCAAGGCGGCAGCCCGAAAAATTCGAGAGGCGGGCCTAGAGTGGATTCCGATTGGCGTTGAGGACTTGTTGCGAGTCGATGCGGTCAAGCGAGTGGCTCCTGTCGACGTGGTCGACGAGACCACGGGCGAAGTCATCATGGAGTGCAATGAGGAATTGACTCAAGAGCATCTTGACGATTTCAAAGAGCGCGGCATCGAAGAATTTGAATTGCTCTTCCTGGACCCTTTGATCACGGGCACCGGTCTGCGAGACACTCTCTTGGTAGACAAGGTTCTGACTCAAGACGACGCGATCATTGAGATTTACAAGCGGCTTCGGCCCGGTGATCCTCCGACGCTCGATACCGCCACGAACTTGTTCAACAACCTTTTCTTCAATCCAGAGCGGTATGACCTATCTCGGGTAGGCCGACTTAAGGTTAATCACAAGCTTGAATTTAATGGGGATGACATTGTTCCAATTTCGCCGTTAGAGACCGAAGAGGGAGCGGAAATGCTCCCCCTTCAGGAGCTCCCGACCCTGCGGCGAGAGGATATCTTGGCCGCGGTTAAGTACTTGGTCGACCTGAAGAACGGAAGCGACCCGAATAAGCGTGTCGACGACATCGATCACCTTGGTAATCGCCGGGTGCGTGTGGTGGGCGAACTGCTTGAAAATCAATACCGGATTGGTTTGGTGCGGATGGAGCGAGCCATCAAGGAGCGAATGTCTCTTCAAGAGATTGAGACTCTGATGCCTCATGATCTGATCAACTCAAAACCCGTCACGGCGGTGATTAAAGAGTTCTTTGGCTCCAGTCAGCTTTCTCAGTTCATGGACCAGACGAATCCTCTTTCCTCGGTGACTCATAAGCGACGCTTGTCGGCTCTTGGCCCAGGCGGCCTGACTCGAGAGCGAGCGGGTTTCGAAGTGAGAGATGTGCATCCGACTCATTACGGACGAATCTGTCCGATTGAAACGCCAGAAGGGCCCAATATTGGGCTCATCGCGTCGCTCTCTACTTTTGCCCGCGTGAATGATATGGGCTTTATTGAGACACCTTATCGCAGCGTTGAGGATGGTCGAGTGTCCGGCGAGGTGAACTTCTTGTCCGCTCTGGATGAAGAGAGAATGTCCATCGCTCAGGCGAATGCGGTTCTCGATTCTGACGGTCGTTTTGAGTCTGAGCGTGTTTCGGCTCGAAAACAGGGCGAGTTCGAAATGGTTGTCCCTGACGAGATCGATATGATGGACGTGTCTCCGAACCAGTTGGTTTCGGTGGCGGCATCTCTGATTCCTTTCTTGGAAAATGATGATGCGAACCGGGCCCTCATGGGGTCAAACATGATGCGGCAGGCTGTTCCGCTCCTGCGGACCCAGGCTCCGTTGGTGGGCACAGGCATGGAGTCTGTGGTCGCTCGGGATTCCGGAGTCACAGTCGTTGCGAAGCGGGATTGCGTCGTTGAGTCGGTGGACGCTTCGCGGATCGTGCTCAAGCCGCAAGATGCCACGGTCGGTGAGTCCAGTGTCGACATTATTAATCTGATTAAGTATCAGCGATCTAATCAAAATACCTGCATCACTCAAAAACCGATTGTGAAGGCGGGCGACCGAGTGAAGCACGGTCAAGTCATTGCTGACGGCCCAGCTACGGACCGTGGAGAGATGGCCCTCGGCGTGAATGTGCGCGTCGCTTTCATGCCCTGGGGCGGTTACAACTTCGAGGATTCGATTTTGATTTCGGAGAGAGTGGTTAAGGATGACTACTTCACGTCGATTCATATCGAGGAATTTGAATGCGTGGCTCGGGATACCAAGCTCGGCAAGGAAGATATCACCCGGGATATTCCCAACGTCGGGGAAGATGCTCTTCGTGACCTAGATGATGCTGGCATCGTTCGTATCGGCGCCGAAGTTCATCAGGATGATATTCTTGTGGGCAAGATTACGCCGAAGGGTGAGACTCAACTGTCTCCCGAAGAAAGGCTCTTGCGAGCGATTTTTGGGGAGAAGGCAGGGGACGTTCGAGATACTTCTCTCCGGGTGCCTCCGGGTGTCGTGGGGACCGTAATTGGGGCCCAGGTGTTTTCTCGCAGAGGAGTCGATAAGGACGAGCGCGCGAAGGCCCTTGAAGAAGCAGAGATCGATGCACTTAGGAAAGACCAAGAGGACGAGATTCGAATTATTCGTCGCGGTGCTCTGAATAACGTGCATCAGCTTTTGGTTGGGAAGCAGGCCGCCAACACCGTTGGCGACGAGCATAAAAACGAAATCTGGCTTCGGTCAGGTGATGTGATTACGGCTGAGCTTCTTTCTCAGATTCCCGATCGAAAGTGGCGGGAAATTCAAGTGCAGGATGACTTGGCGCAGCAGCAGGCCGATCGGATTTTTGCGGGTGTCGAAGATCAGGCCATGGTGATCAAGGCCGTCTTCGATGAGAAGATCGCGAGACTAAAGAAGGGCGACGAACTGCCTCCCGGTGTCTTCAAGATGGTGAAGATTTATCTGGCCATCAAGAGGAAGCTCCAGGTAGGGGATAAGATGGCAGGTCGTCACGGGAACAAGGGCGTGATCTCGCGCATCTTGCCCGAGGAGGACATGCCTTATCTGGCGGATGGAACTCCTGTTGATGTCGTTCTGAATCCACTGGGTGTGCCCTCGAGAATGAACATTGGTCAGGTCCTAGAGACGCATCTGGGTTGGGCGGCGCAGGGGCTCGGTCAGATGCTCGGAGACATGGTGGAGCGAGAGGCCTCTCCTGAACGTCTTCGCGAAAAATTGAAAGAGATCTATGCGGATGATGGGCTGAGCGAATTGATCGACTCGGCCGGCGAGGATGCGTTGATCTCCATGGCTCGGAACGTCAAGAGCGGAATTCACGTGGCGACATCAGTGTTCGATGGAGCCCTTGAGAATGACGTGAAGGCGGAGTTGGCTCGTGCAGATCTGCCGACAAACGGGCAAATGCTGCTCTTTGACGGTCGTACGGGAGAGCCCTTTGATCGAGACGTGACGGTTGGGATCATCTACATGTTGAAGCTTCACCATTTGGTGGACGACAAGATCCATGCCCGAAGTATCGGCCCATACAGCTTGGTGACCCAGCAGCCGCTGGGTGGCAAGGCTCAGTTTGGTGGTCAGCGACTGGGCGAAATGGAAGTGTGGGCGCTTGAAGCTTATGGTGCCGCTCATGCGCTTCAGGAATTCCTGACAGTGAAGTCTGATGATGTCATGGGGCGGACTCGGATTTACGAGTCCATCGTCAAGGGGGAGAATACCCTTGAGCCAGGGCTGCCTGAGAGCTTCAATGTTTTAATTAAGGAACTTCAAGCATTGGGTCTCAATGTAGAAATGGTCGAGAAGTAATCGATTTGAAATAGGAGTCCGGACTGGCCTGCATCGGGTTCAGTTCAGGCTTATTTGTATCTCTTTGAAGGAGACAGCCGAATTGCGCGATCTCTACAATCTGTTCGAAAAGCCCAAAGATCCTCTCGCTTTTGATGGTCTGCGGATTTCACTTGCTTCACCTACCAAGATCCTTGAGTGGTCTCACGGTGAAGTGAAGAAACCTGAGACAATCAACTACCGGACCTTTAAGCCGGAACGGGACGGTTTGTTCTGTGCCAAAATCTTTGGTCCAGTAAAGGATTACGAGTGCAACTGCGGCAAATATAAGCGCATGAAGCACCGCGGTGTGGTCTGCGAGAAGTGTGGCGTAGAGGTCATTCAATCGAAGGTCAGGCGAGAGCGGATGGGACACATCACTTTGGCGTCCCCGGTTGCGCATATATGGTTTTTGAAATCGTTGCCTTCGCGGATTGGCAATATCCTTGAGATCACCTTGAGAGACCTTGAGAAGGTGCTGTATTTTGAGTCTTACCTTGTCATCGATCCTAAGGATACGGAGCTGCTTAAGGGAGAGTTGATTAACGACGAACGCTTAGTGGAGCTCCGCGAAGAGTACGGGCGAGATGCATTCGAATACGGAATTGGCGCTGAGGCGGTTCGTCAGCTGCTTTCTGAGTTGGATGTGGAAAAAGAGTGCGAAGAGCTTCGCGAGGAGATGAGAGAGGCTACGAGCGAGGCCAAACGCAAGAAGGTGGCGAAGCGCTTAAAGGTGCTGGATGCCTTCCGTGAAGCTGAGATCAATGAGCCCGAGTTTATGATCATGGAGGTGATTCCGGTCATTCCGCCGGATCTCCGACCGCTGGTCCCTCTCGATGGCGGTCGTTTTGCGACGAGCGATTTGAACGATCTGTATCGACGTGTGATCAATCGAAATAATCGACTCAAGCGTTTGCAGGAGTTGAATGCACCAGAGGTGATCATCCGTAACGAGAAGAGAATGCTTCAGGAGTCGGTTGATGCGCTCTTTGACAACGGTCGCCGGGGCCGAATTATTACAGGTCCAAGTAAGCGTCCGTTGAAGTCGCTGTCCGATATGCTGAAAGGCAAGTCCGGTCGTTTCCGGCAGAACCTCCTCGGCAAACGAGTCGACTATTCTGGGCGTTCGGTGATCGTGGTGGGACCGGAGCTGAAACTTCACCAGTGTGGTCTGCCGAACCGTATGGCGCTTGAGTTGTTTAAACCCTTTATTTACTCGAAGCTCGAGCAGCAGGGGTATGTGACAACCATCAAGGCGGCTAGGAAGATGGTTGAAAGTGAACGTCCTGAGGTTTGGGACATTCTGGCCGATGTGATTAAAGAGCATCCGATACTGCTTAATCGCGCGCCTACATTGCATCGACTGGGGATGCAGGCTTTTGAGCCCATGCTCATCGAGGGCAAGGCGATTCAGTTGCATCCGTTGGTGTGTGCTGCGTTCAACGCAGACTTCGACGGAGATCAGATGGCAGTTCATGTGCCGCTCTCAGTCGAAGCGCAGATTGAAGCACGTGTTCTGATGATGTCGACGAATAATATCCTGAGTCCAGCGACGGGCCGACCGATCATTGGTCCCACTCAGGATATCGTTCTGGGATGTTATTACATGAGTCGAGAGCGTCCCGGAAGTCTTGGCGAGGGTATGACTTTCTCTAGTCCCGAGGAAGCTCGAATTGCTTATGATGCAGAGGCGCTTCACATTCATGCGTCGATTAAGGTGCGCGTAGATGGCGTGAATGTAGATACGACCACTGGCCGGACGCTTCTTCGAGAAGTAGTTCCTGCCGCCATCCCTTTTGAATTCACAAATAAGGTGATGGACAAGAAAGCTCTGAATGAGCTGATGGATCAGTGCTACAGGCGCTTGGGAGATAAGGCAACGGTTCTGCTGGCGGATCGCATGCGAACCATGGGGTACTGGCACGCCACGAAGGCGGGGATCTCGATCTGTCTGGATGACATGATCATTCCGCCTGGCAAGCCGAAATATCTTGCTGATGCGACCGGTGAAGTGAATCAGATTGACGATCAATACCAAGAAGGCCTGATTACAGATGGCGAGCGCTACAACAAGGTGGTCGACATCTGGGCTCAGGCGACCGAGCAGATCACTCAGCAGTTGGTGGCGGGAATCGCCGAAGAGACGGTTCGGAATTCAGTCGGTGAAGAGAAGAAGGTGCCGAGTTTTAATGCCATTTTCATGATGGCGGATTCTGGGGCTCGAGGCTCCACTCAGCAGATGCGTCAGTTGTGTGGAATGCGTGGATTGATGGCGAAGCCTTCGGGCGCCATTATTGAAACGCCGATTACTTCTAACTTCCGCGAAGGATTGTCCGTTCTTCAGTACTTCATTTCGACTCACGGGGCTCGGAAGGGCCTCGCGGATACCGCATTGAAGACAGCGAATTCGGGCTATTTGACTCGTCGTTTGGTGGATGTTTCTCAGGACGTCATCATCCTCGCGGAAGACTGCGGGACAAGCGATTTTGTGGAGAAGGAGCCATTGGTTGAGGGCGGTGACATCGTCGAGACTTTGGGAGAGCGTATCCTGGGGCGCGTGGCTGCCGAAGACGTTGTTGATCCAGTGAATAACGAGTTGCTTCTGGCCGCAGGTATGGAAGTGGATGAGGACCGGGTTGCGGCGATCGAGCATGCCGGTGTGGAGTCTGTCAGGGTCCGATCCGTGATGACGTGCGAATTGCCTCTCGGTGTTTGCGTGAAATGTTATGGACGAGATCTCTCGCGCGGGACCATGGTGAATCTAGGCGAGGCGGTTGGCGTGATTGCGGCGCAGTCGATTGGAGAACCCGGAACGCAGCTGACCATGCGTACCTTCCACATCGGTGGTGCCGCTACTCGGCGAGCCGAGCAGTCACAAGCCGAATCAGGCAGTGAAGGGAAGGTGCTGTTTCACAACATTCGCGTCGTTCAAGACGATCAGGGCTTGGACACCGTCATGACGCGGCATGGTGAAGTGGGCATTGTGGATTCAAGTGGCCGGGAGCGCGAGCGGCATCCGGTGGTCTATGGAGCCACCATGCGCGTTAAGGAAGGGGAGGCCGTTAAGTCAGGGGCCGTCCTGCTTGACTGGGATCCCTTTGCGAACCCCGTGCTCTCGGAAGTGCGGGGTGCCGTTGCCTTTTCGGACATCATTGAAGGCTCGACCATGCAAGAGCAGGTGGATGAGTTCACGGGTGTCTCTTCGAAGGTGATTATTGAATCCAAGGACCCGTCTTTGAGGCCGAGTATCTCGATTAAGTCTCTGGATGGCGGGGATGACTCCGTTTCCTTGCTGCCAGTAGGCGCCTTTCTCTCTGTTTCCGAAGGGGAAGAGGTTGGAGCGGGCCAGGTTGTTGCGAAGATTCCTCGAGAAGCGAGTAAGACCAAGGATATTACGGGCGGACTTCCACGGGTGGCCGAGCTTTTCGAGGCTCGCAAGCCAAAGGAGTGCGCGGTGGTTTCCGAGATCGATGGCGTTGTTTCGTTTGGGCCGGATAGTCGCGGCAAGCGGCGCGTTCTCGTGACCCCTCTTGAAGGTGGGGAGCCGGACGAGTACCTGATTCCGAAGGGCAAGCACGTGAGCGTTCATTCGGACGATCGGGTGCGAGCTGGAGACGCGTTGATGGACGGTGCTTCGAATCCTCATGATATTCTCAAGATCAAGGGTGAGAAGGAACTGGCTAAATATCTGACGGATGAAGTCCAAGAGGTCTACCGCCTTCAGGGCGTGAAGATCAACGATAAGCATATCGAGACGATCGTCCGGCAGATGCTGAGAAAGGTTCGAGTCACCGACCCCGGAGACAGTGACTTTCTTATCGGCGAGCAGGTGGACCGACAGCACTTCAGAGTTGTGCACGAGGCTTTGGAGGCCGAAGGGAAGGCGGTGCCGCAGAAGGAAGCTCAGCTTCTCGGCATCACGAAGGCCTCGCTCTCGACCGAGTCTTTCATTTCTGCGGCGTCGTTCCAAGAGACCACCAAGGTTCTTACGGAAGCGGCGATTTGGGGCAAGCTCGATACCCTGCGCGGCTTGAAGGAGAACGTCATCATGGGGCGTCTTGTCCCAGCGGGGACTGGACTCGACCAATATAAGGGCATGGGGGTGCAGGTGGCGCTTCCTGAAGGCGAGCTTCCGGAGCCCATCGTTGCGTCCGTGGGGGCTTCATTTGCCGATGAGCAGGCCAGCGAGATTGCCATTGAAGCTGAGACTGGGAGAATGGACGGCTAGTTGGGGGCTCAGGGTAGAGTTTGCTGTCGGCTTTGACGGTCTGAAGAGTCAATTTAGAACGATTGTACAAAGACCGGAGGCGTCTGAATGGGCGTCTCTGGGTCTAGAAATATAGATCTGGGGCACGAGGGAAGACCTGGGGCGTTGACAGCCCCGAGAGGGTCGCTACTTTCCGCCGCGCTCCATCGCTAGAGACCGCAGCTTCGCGGTCCGCCTCCAGTGTTCGGAGGGGTGAGCTGAGGCCAGAGTCCACGGTGAGTTTGGGTGGGTTCTAAATTCCGCTCCCTTCGACGCTCAGAGACGGGTTGTGGGGAGGTCTGTCTCAAATTCTTCAAGAGCAGCAGCAAGAGCAGCAGCAAGAGCAGCAGCAAGAGCAAGAGAAGAGACCGATTAGAATCAGAAGGTCTCGCGGCGCTGGAATGCGAACGTGAGGTCGAGTTCGAAAAGACAGAGTTCGGAAAGACAGAAAGAAGCGCGTGGTTCGGATCGATCGTAGGGCTTCGCGGTGGGAATTGTTTTGAGGGCTTTGGCGAGTAAGGCATTTTTTGAGGCCTTGGATTGAAGTTCAGGGCCGGTAGGGTGAGTCAAAAGAAGTGCGGGGCGGTTGTCTGGCAAAAAAGTCAGAAGAACGAGTCCCGTTTAACGCTGCGCCACTTGGGCGCATAAGATTGAGGTCGCATGCCGACAATTCAGCAACTGATTCGTAAGGGCAGGAAGCCGAGGATTTCCCGGACAAGTTCGCCGGACCTCTCGAAGTGCCCGCAAAGGCGGGGCGTGTGCCTACGTGTTTTTACACAGACTCCTAAGAAGCCGAATTCGGCTCTTCGTAAGGTCGCTCGTGTGCGGCTCACGAATGGCAATGAGGTCAACGCGTATATCCCGGGTGTTGGGCATACGCTTCAAGAGCACTCTGTCGTCCTCGTTCGCGGTGGACGCGTAAAGGATTTGCCGGGCGTGCGGTACCACATCGTCCGCGGGACCTTGGATTCGACAGGTGTCGAAGGACGTAATCGAGGTCGCTCCAAGTACGGAACGAAGCGGCCTAAATAGAACCTCCACTTATTGGACAGTCGAAGCCAGGCCCGTGAGCTGACTTCGTCGATGAAAGTATTCAATGCCCAGAAGACGCGAAGTACCTAAGCGAGTTACTCCTGTTGACCCCAAGCATGGTGATCCCATGGTGGGGCGCTTCATCAACGTCATTATGAATGATGGAAAGAAGAGCACCGCTGAGTCCATCATTTATGGGGCGTTCGAAGAGATCGAGCAGAAAATGCGGAGTGACGCGTTGGCCATGTTTCGGCGAGCGCTTGAAAACATCCGGCCTCGGGTGGAGGTGAAGTCTCGTCGTGTGGGTGGAGCAACCTATCAGGTGCCTGTCGAGATCTCTGGAAATCGCGCTTCTTCATTGGCAATGAGATGGCTTGCGAATTACTCACGCTCCCGACCGGGTAAGAATATGCGAGAAAAGCTGGCGAACGAGATTATCGATGCAGCCAATGAACGTGGTGAGAGTGTGAAGAAGAGAGAGGACACGCACCGCATGGCCGATGCGAATAAGGCTTTTGCTCATTTCCGCTGGTAGGTCTAAGCGGGTTCGCGGAGTGATTTTTTAAGGCGGCAAAGCGAACCATGGCACGAACATCCCCTCTCGAAAATGTAAGAAATATCGGCATCATGGCTCACATCGATGCCGGAAAAACGACCACAACAGAACGAATCCTCTACTACACCGGTGTGAACTATAAAATCGGTGAAGTACATGATGGCGCGGCGACAATGGACTGGATGCAGCAAGAACAGGAACGCGGAATCACGATCACGTCGGCAGCGACGACGTGCGAGTGGAATAATGCGTGTATCAATATTATTGATACTCCTGGTCACGTTGACTTTACGATTGAAGTCGAGCGTTCACTTCGAGTTCTCGACGGTGCCGTGGCGGTCTTCTGTGGTGTTGGAGGCGTAGAGCCACAGTCTGAAACGGTTTGGCGTCAAGCGGACCGATACGGGGTCCCTCGGCTGGCCTTTGTGAATAAGATGGACAGGGTGGGGGCGGACTTCGGCAAGGTCGTTGACATGATGGCAGATCGTTTGGGCGCGAATGCTGTGCCTATGCAGTTGCCCATCGGGTCAGAAGACTCCTTTGAAGGAGTTGTTGATTTGCTTGATCAAAAGTCACTCCTGTGGGACGGTGAGTCACTCGGGGCCGAATTTAGAGAAGCTGAGATTCCTGAGTCTATGTTGCCGGAGGTTGCGGATGCCCGGGAGCGACTCGTGGAGAACGTGCTCGAGTTCGATGACGATCTCATGGCACGGTACCTCGATGGAGAAGAAGTTTCGGTGAGCGAGCTTAAAGAGGCTTTGCGCCGCGGCACTCTCGCCATGGAAATCGTGCCCGTATACTGCGGCAGCGCCTTCAAGAACAAAGGGGTTCAGCCTCTTCTGGATGGGGTGGTGGACTTCCTGCCTACGCCTCTTGACGTTCCTCCAGTTGAGGGTGTTCGACCGAAGGACGGTGAAGTCGTCTCTAGGAAGCCGTCCGATGATGAGTCTTTTTCTGCTCTGGCTTTCAAGCTTGTTACGGATAAGCACTCCGGTCACCTGGCGTACCTGAGGGTTTATTCGGGTAAGGCAAAGACAGGCGAGACGCTTCTGAATGTGGGCCGAGATAAGAAGCAAAGGGTGGGTCGGTTTCTTCGGATGCACGCCAATAAACGCCAAGACCTCGATGAGGTGTACGCCGGCGATATCGTTGCGGCGGTGGGTTTGAAGGGGGTTGTTACTGGAGATACGCTTTCCACCCCTAAAGCCCCCGTTCTGCTGGAGTCTGTAGAGTTTCCGGAACCGGTGATCTCCATCGCGATTGAGCCTAAGACCACGGCGGATATGGCGAAGCTAGAGTCCTGTCTTGAGAACTTGGCGGTGGAGGATCCCTCCTTCCAGGTGAGCATGGACGCGGATACTGGACAGACGCTGATTTCGGGGATGGGCGAACTTCACCTTGAGATCATTACGGATCGTATGCTCCGAGAGTTTGGCGTCGCGGCGAATGTAGGTCGTCCTCAGGTTGCGTTTAAAGAAGCGATTACTCGAACCGAGACGATTGAGACGCGTTACGCATCTCCTTCGGGGGGCGGCGATGACGTGGCTTCAGTGAAGCTCGAGATTGGGCCCGCCGATCGTGGGACGGGCTTTCATTTCGAAACGAAGCTGGGCGAAGAGGTCGTTTCTGAGTTGTTTACGACTGCCATCGAATATGCCTGTGCGGAGTCGGTCCAGAGTGGCACGCTGGGCGGCTTTCCTGTGGCGGACGTTCATGTGACTCTGTTGAGCGCTCAAGGCCAAGACGATTCGGTGACGGATCGGACTTTTAGTATTGCAGCCGCCATGGCCATGGGTGAGGGTCTTCGAAAAGCAGGTCCTATCCTGCTGGAGCCGGTGATGGCCGTTGAGGTTGTGACGCCGGATGAATACAGAGGAGCTGTACAGGGTGACCTCAATAGCCGCCGAGGTCAGATTACAGGCATCGATGTGAGAGGTGTAGGGCAAGTGATTTCGGCGAGCGTGCCGCTGGCTGAAATGTTCGGATATGTCGGATCTGTTCGGTCCATGACGCAGGGAAGAGCGAGCTATACGATGCAGTTCTCTCACTATGACCCAGCGCCTGAAGCCGTCGTTAATTCAATCGTGGCACGTTAACAATATATGCATTCCTGGTTTTAGACCGGGCGATAAAAGAAGAGGATAGAAGAGTCATGGCCAAGGAGAAATTCGAGCGGACCAAGCCGCACGTGAACGTAGGAACGATCGGTCACGTGGATCATGGCAAGACAACATTGAC
>NZHD01000032.1 GCA_002691205.1 Deltaproteobacteria bacterium | reverse complement strand
TCTTTTTCGACGACCACTTTGCCTGGACCGTCAATCCGAGCCCATCCGTCGAAAACATCGACTTGGTTTTTTTTAAGCAGGGCCTTCACGCCAGTGGCTAGCCGTTTGGCCACCTTTCGCGACCGGGCCACGACCTTGCCCATATCAAATTGGATGTCCGTTGCCGAGTACCCAAACTCATCTAAACGAGACAACAAGTGCCCGACCTCGCTTGATCGCAGCAAGGCTTTCGTCGGGATACAACCCCAATTCAGGCAGATCCCACCCAAGTGTTCACGCTCCACGAGAGCTACACTCAAGCCCAACTGCCGCGCTCGAATGGCCGCAGGATACCCTCCCGGCCCTCCTCCGATCACCACTAGGTCGTACGATGCCCCGGCCATCTGATTCTTCCCTCTTCACTGTTATTTTTAAAAGGCTGCGCGATCGGATTCTGGCTGCCCGTTCTGGGGTACAGAATTTAATGAGCTAGGATTGAGTGTAGTGACGACGACGCTTGAGCGCATACTTAAGTCAGATCAGAATGAAGGTCACGAACTTCTCCCACATTGCAAATGAGACTTTTATGACTCACGCTCGGCTCGAAGGACTAAATCTCGACATTTTGCGCAATCGCAAAAGCGAAAAGTGGAATACTTACCCCCCGGAGATCCTCCCCGCCTGGGTCGCTGAAATGGATTTCCCCCTCGCTGAGCCCATCCGAGAATATCTTGAACAGGCGACCGGGGAGGGAGACGTGGGCTATCCCATCGATCCCACCACCACGGGGGTCAGGGAGGCCTTCTCGAAACGGATGGAGGAGCACTTCGAATGGCCCATTGACCCGCATCAAGTCGAAATCCTGAGCGAGGTCGTCCAAGGGATTTATCTCGGACTTATGGCGTTTGCTCGGCCCGGAACGGGCGCCGTGGTTCAAACTCCGATTTATCCACCCTTCCTTCATGCGCTCAAAGACACTGGAGTACGACTGGCGGAGAACCAACTTCAGCCCAAGGCGAGCGGTTGGGAAATCGACTTTGACCAACTGAATGAACTCGCCAAAGAGCCTCTGAGCGTCTTTCTCCTCTGCAATCCTCAAAATCCAACCGGCCGAGCGTACGGCCGAACCGAACTCGAACAATTGGCCGAATTCGCGCTTCGAAACAACCTCATTGTCATTTCAGATGAAATCCATGCAGATCTTGTATTCGATGGACGCAAACACATTCCCTTCGCCAGTCTCTCCCCTGAAGTCTCGGCGCTAACCGTCACACTCAATTCTGCGAGTAAATCTTTTAATATTCCTGGCTTACGATGCGCCGTCGCTCACTTCGGTGATCCATCTGTGCAAAAACGCTTCGCCGAAACTACGCCCCGTCACAGTCGGGGAGGCCTTGGGATCCTGGGTATCTACGCCTCAGTTGTGGCCTGGCAAAGGGGAGACCCTTGGCTCCGCGAAGTACGCGAACACCTTCAATCCAATCGCGATCACCTGTGCGAGCAGCTCGCGGCGAGAATTCCAAGCGTTCGCATTCTGTCACCGCAAGCCACCTATCTAGCCTGGCTCGATTGCAGCGATCTCAAACTTCAACCTTCACCCGCGCGCTTCTTTTTAAAGCACGGCCAGGTGGCTCTCTCCGAGGGCAAAAACTTCGGAGAAGACTTCGGTGACTTCGTCCGTGTCAACTTCGCCACTTCTCGTAAAATTCTAGATGACGTCATCGACCGAATGGTGGCCGCTTTGAACGCATCGGGCTGATTTGAAATCAGCGACCGCACTCCACGGCCGTACACGTCACTAGCCCCTTGAGCACTGGTCCTCTTGATAGATCGATTGCCAGGCCGACTCTTCGGAATCGAGCACCTTCGGGAGCCAGTCTGGGTACACATTGACCTCGGATAACTCTTCTGCGTTCAGCCACCGGACCCCCCTCTGAGTGGAGTCCGGGTTCGGTCCATTGCGAGGCCGATACGTGTCAGGCACCTGGCATTCAAAAAAATGCTCCACCTGATGTGGCGATTCTGTGAGATAGGAAAACCCTTGAGGGGGGCGGATGTAATCGCGCACGAAGAGGAGGCGCCCGACTTTCACGCGAGATCCGATCTCCTCCAGACACTCCCTGGCCACAGCTTCGATGAGGGTCTCCCCGGGCTCCTGCCCTCCACCCGGGGCCAGAAAATAGGTGTGATCGCCCTGCTGACAATGAGCGAGCAAAAGTTGACCGTCGCGAACGATGACCGCTCGTGCCGCCGATCGAATGGACCCCATTCTTCCCTCCTTCAAAGAACCAGCTTCACGTCCCAAAACCCCGGCGTCCACTCAAACTACCTAAATTTCAAGTAAGAGCAGAACCCAAACGGCCCCTCCGGGCATTCCGAATGAATTTATTTGCCTATCCGAGATCGCGAAGATAATCTAAAGAACCTAAAAATCGATTAAATCTGCGCCTAAAATTCTTGTGTCGGACACCCAAGCCGGTCGTGAAGATAGCCAGCAGACAACACATGGGAGAAAACTGGTTCAAGTCAAATAGAAACAGACCAGGATTCTCATCACGATTCTTAATGCGCACGCGCACGGGCTCGTTCACAACATTAAGAAATCAATGCTGTACTGGAGCACTTTCATGGCCGACCGAACCATCAACTATGACCCCGCCTACAACACGGTGGATCGAGATAACTTCGAAGCCCTCGTGGAAGTCGATCGCTACGCCGACCGTTCTGATGCGTTCGATCAGATCATATCCGCCACGGAAGAGCATTTCTGGGATCCACAAGACCCGCGTTATGTCGACTTTAAGAAGGATCCTTTTGATCTCACTGAGTCCACGATCATGCCTCTTGAATTCTGCATCGAACTCCAAACGGCCGTGGCTGATAAACTTGACGAAGGTCAACAAATCCGACTCGCCAACCAGAGCACACGTTTTATTCTCTCAAGCATTCTCCATGGCGAGCAAGGCGCGCTTTCTCTCTCAGCCGCTCTAACCTCCGTCCTGAGGGATCCTGGCGCGCAGGAGTACGCGGCCAACCAAGCCCGCGAAGAGGCCAGGCACGTTACGGGCTTCAGCAATTATATTTCTTCTCGATGGGGATCTCCCCTGGCCTCTGGGCCGACCTTGCGCAACCTCCTCACCGAGATCGTACAGCCAGGCGTCGTCTATAAAAAACTAGTGGGCATGCAAATGCTCATCGAAGGTCTCGCCATGGGTGCTTTCGGAATGCTCCAAAAAGACACAAACGACCCGGTCCTGAAGAACGTGGTTCGATTCACCATGGCCGACGAAGCATTTCACCACAAATTTGGAAAGATCTGGGCCGACAAAACCATTCCCAGCCTCACCCCAGAAGAGCATGAATCCGTTGAGGACTGGGCGGCAGAGTGCTTCCAGGTTCTCCTTTTCAATCTTGTAAACTCCGAACAGAAACAAGATATTTATCGCGAGTTCAACTTGGATTGGAAGTGGGTCAGAGAAGCTGTGCTTGAAGCTTTCTCAGACGAAGACCGCCGCTCTAACATGACGAACAATACGAATATTTTTCGAGTCCTCATCAAAACCCTACACAATGCAGGCATCATCACGGAACGAACTCGCCACGTCTACGGACAATGGGTGGACATGGCTGAACTCGCCGATGAACACGATGAGATTCCGGGTATGGATGTGGCACGCGAAGCCACGGAAACGCTCAAAGAAATCAACTCAGGCCGCATTAAAAGAGGCGCGCAATATCGCGTCAACTAGGCAGGGGAAAATCCAAGTTGAAAGAAATCATGGAGTTCCCGTGCGATTTCCCGCTCAAGGTGATGGGATTCACGGAGGGCTCATTTCGAAGCGCTGCCCTTGAGATTGTCTCCCGGCATGTTCCGGACTTCGACCCCTCGCGGGTTCAGGATCGGCAGAGTCGGCAAGGAAAATATACATCTCTCACCATTTCGTTTACAGCGACCAGTCGGGCTCAGCTAGACGCCCTCTATGAAGACTTGTCTGCATGCGACGATATTTCGGTTGCGCTTTGAAGGGCGATTGAACTTTTTCCACAAAGCAAACCACTAGAAAAAACAATGACTCTGACCAAGAGAAGCTTCGACTTAAAAAGCGCGGATGGGCTAACACTGCGTGCCGACGCCTGGGGAGATGAATCCTCCCAGCCCGTCCTTCTTTTACATGGGGGGGGGCAAACTCGACATGCCTGGGCCGGAACCGGGGAAAAACTGGCGGCAGACGGCTGGTATGCGGTCTCCATGGATCTCCGCGGTCACGGAGAGAGCGAGTGGTGCCCAAAAGGGAATTACGATCACGGTGACTTCGCATTAGACACAGCGCACGTGGCTGGTTCTTTCTCTCGCAAACCCGTTTTGGTTGGGGCTTCGCTGGGCGGCCTCTCTTCGCTCTTGGCTTTGGGCAACCACAAAAGTGAGACCGAAGCCCCTCTAGCGAGTGGCCTTGTCTTGGTGGACATCGCCCCGAGGATGGAACTCGCTGGCGCTCAACGCGTGCTGGACTTTATGAGAAGCGCTCCCAATGGCTTTGCTTCCCTTGATGAGGCCGCCGATGCGATTGCCGAATACAACCCTCACCGACCGCGCCCCAAAGATCATGAAGGGCTCGCTAAAAATCTTCGAAAGCACGAAGATGGACGCTACCGCTGGCACTGGGATCCAGCTTTCATCGACGGGCGACTTGAGTCGGGACGCCCAGATCACTGGGACAACCTCGAAACAGCCTCCAAAGGTCTCACTCTCCCCACCCTTCTCGTCCGGGGCAAGATGAGCGATCTCATCACAGAGGAAGGCGCCCAAGCCTTCCTCGAGCAAGTGCCTCATGCAAAATATACGGACGTATCGGGAGCTGGGCACATGGTGGCCGGCGACCGAAATGATAAATTCACGCAGGCTGTTCTTGAATTCTTAAACACCGAATGCCGAGAGCCCCAAGAGGGATCATGAACGGCGAGCGCTTAGAATCGCGATGCATCTTTTTCATTTTTCCGCCCACGCCAGCCAAACTAGTTATTCAGGTACGATCCGAGGATTTTCAGGTCTTCGGCTAGGATGGGTTCCTTAGTTAGGAACTCCCACTTTTTAACGATCGATCAAAAGCAAATGCACGGAGGGACTCTTCATGTCAGACCGAGTCAAAATTGATTTCCACGCCGGGGTCGCGGACGTACGTCTCAACCGACCCGATAAAATGAATGCCCTCGACCAACCCATGATGAAGGGTCTCGTTGAAGCTTGTCAGCAACTGGCCGCAGAGCCCGGCGTACGGGTCGCCGTCATCTCCGGCGAAGGGCGTGGCTTCTGCGCCGGTCTCGACATGGGCAGCATGGCCAATTTGGGCTCAGCCCCAAGTTCGAAAAAAGACTCTACGGCCAAAAAAGAGGAAGCCGGTCAATCCGGACTCTTGGCCAAGCACGGTGACAGTCCCGCCAATTTCGTGCAACAAGTCGCCTGGGGTTGGCGAGAGCTGCCCATCCCTGTGATTGCCGCAATCCACGGCGTGGCTTACGGAGGCGGACTACAGATTGCCCTCGGAGCCGACATGAGATACCTCACGCCCGACGCGCGCATGTCCGTGATGGAAATTAAATGGGGACTAATTCCAGACATGAGCGGAACTCAAGCGCTTCGCCACCTAGTCAGGGACGATGTGGCCCGGGAACTCACGTACACAGGCCGGATCGTCTCAGGCCAAGAGGCCCTGGAACTGGGGCTCGCCACTCAAGTCACCGAGGACCCGCGTGCGCTCGCTCTTGAAACGGCACAGCAAATCGCAGAGAAAAGCCCGAGCGCGATCCGGGCCGGAAAAGAACTTCTCAATCAGTCCACGATGGTTTCACTAAAAGAAGGACTTGAATTGGAAGCTCGTCTCCAAACGGAACTGATTGGGGAGCCCAATCAAATTGAAGCCGTGATGGCGAATATGGAAAAGAGACGACCTCTGTTCTCGGACCCTGAATAAATTCAGAGCACACTCTTAAAGCAGCAGGTAGGCCGGGTCTGACAGCAGTTGGCTCACGCGCGTGGTAAAGCGTGCCGCCGCGGCACCGTCGATCACACGGTGGTCATAAGAAAGTGATAAAGGCAAAATCGTTCGGGGCTCAAAGGTGCCTCCGGCGTCAAGGTCAAAACTCCCCGACCAGCGTGGCTTCACTTCGAGTTTCGACAGTCCGAGAATGGAAACTTCCGGAACGTTTACAATCGGGCTAAACGCAGTCCCCCCGATTCCGCCAAGGCTTGAAATACTAAACACGGCCCCCTGCATATCAGCCGGGGCGAGTTTTCTGAGACGGGCCTTTTCGGCCAATTCGGCCAATTCTCCAGCCAACTGAAAAATTCCCTTTTGGTCCACGTCGCGTAACACGGGCACCACCAACCCGTGCTCCGTATCCACGGCGACACCCAGATGGTAATAGTCCTTCACGATGAGCCCCTCCCCGTCCGGGCTTAACGAAGAGCGAAAGTCAGGGAACTCACGAAGAGCGATGGAGACAGCCTTCAATACGAAATGAAGAGGGGAAAGCTTTAAATCTCGGCGGGCCGCCTCGTCCTTCGACCGACGACGAAACTTCTCCATCTCCGTCACATCCGCCTCATCTTGCTGGGTCACATGAGGCGCATTCAACCAACTTCTGGACAGATTGACCGCAGCGACTCGTCTAATCTTGGGCAAGGCCACTTCTGTCACGGGACCATAACGAGAAAAGTCTACATCGGGCACGGTTGGAATTCCCGAGCCGGAACTCACCCCTCCCGAACCGGACGGCATGACCGACTTGACGTGGGTCACGATGTCACCTCGAAGAATGCGACCGTGAGGGCCGCTTCCGGAAGCCTGATTGAGGTCCACCCCCAATTCCCGCGCAAAGCGTCGCGCCCCAGGGCCTGCATGGGGAGCGGTCCCGTCCGAAGAAGGTCGGCTGGACTCTGTGTCCTCAGATCCCGACATCACCGAAGGCTCGGATGAACGGCCCTCTTCTTTCTGCTCCTGCACCACCGAAGTCGCCGCAGGTTCCTCGGCGGTCTCCACTTCTGCCGGAGACTCTTCTTCCAACGTGTCCTGCTCAGGAGGAGGCGCCGACTGGGGACTCACCTCACCGGCCTCCTCCACCGCGACAAGCGCGAGAATCGTCCCTTCGGAAACCGAATCGCCCAGCGAGACACGGAGTTCGAGGATTTCCCCAGCGACCGGGGAGGGAACTTCCATCGTCGCTTTATCGCTCTCGATACTGATGATGGGTTCATCAACCTCAACGCGGTCACCGGGACCCACTAGGATCTCCACGATCTCGACGTCTTCAAAATCCCCGATGTCGGGAATGCGGATTTCAATCTGATCGGGCACCGATCCTCCGAAATAAATCGCTTAGACCGAGAAAGGACTCGGTTTTTCTGAATCCAGGTTGTACTTCGCGATGGCCTCGCTCACGACCGTCGCTTCCACCTGCCCCTCTTCAGCCAGGGCACTCAAGGCGGCGACCACGATAAAGAAACGGTCCACCTCGAAGAAACGGCGCAGTTTCTCTCGCGTATCGCTCCGCCCCCAACCGTCTGTCCCGAGCACGCGCATCTGGCGACCGGGCAGATAGGGGGCAATCTGATCCACTTGAGCGCGGACATAGTCGGAAGCCGCCACCACAGGACCGGAGCGGTCCTCCAGCTGACGAGTGAGGTAGCTTTTCCGCGTGTCCTCGCCGGGATGCAACATCGACCACCGTTCGGCTTCCGCGGCGTCGCGAGCCAGCTCGCTGTAGCTGGTCACACTCCACACATCGGCCTCGACGGAAAAATCCTCCTTGAGCAGATCGGCCGCGGCCAGGACTTCGCGCAGGATCGTCCCGCTCCCCAGGAGCTGAAGCCGGCCTTCTCCCGATGCGGAAGATCGCAGGGGATAGATTCCCTTCAAGATGCCTTCTTGGACACCGTCTGGCATGGGCGGCTGCACATACTTCTCGTTCATGACGGTGAGATAGAAGAAGACATCCTCCTGCTCGGCAAACATCCTCCGCAGACCATCCTGGACGATCACGGCCAACTCGTATTCGTACGCAGGGTCGTACGCGACACAACTCGGAATCAGCGCCGCCTGGATCGGGCTCTGGCCGTCCTGGTGCTGAAGGCCCTCTCCGTTGAGGGTGGTCCGACCCGCCGTACCGCCGAGCAGGAATCCCCGCGCCTGCATATCCCCTGCCAACCAGGCGAGATCCCCGATACGCTGAAAGCCGAACATCGAGTAGTAGATGTAGAAGGGAATCATGTTGACGCGATGACAGCTATACGACGTCCCCGCTGCAATGAAGGACGAGAAGGCGCCGGCTTCACTGATGCCTTCCTGGAGAATCTGACCGTCCTTCTTCTCGTGGTAATAGGAGACCTGGTCCGAGTCCACCGGCTCATAGAGCTGGCCCACCGATGAATAGATGGCAAGCCTCCGGAAGAGGCCCTCCATACCGAAGGTGCGCGACTCATCCGGGACAATCGGGACCACACGCGGCCCCAGTTCCTTGTCTCGCGTCAGCTGCTGGATCATTCGGACCACGGCCATGGTGGTGGAGATCTCACGTTCTCCGGTCCCCTCGAGGTGCCCCTTGAAAAAAGAGAGGTCGGGTACAGCCAGAGGCTCGGCTTCCGCACGCCGGACCGGAAGATACCCACCCAACTTCTGACGACGCTCCCTGAGATATTGGATTTCCGGGCTGTCCTCGTCAGGAATATAGAATGGGGCCTCTTCGATCCCTTCGTCCGGAATCGGGATATTGAAACGATCCCGGAAGGATTTGAGTGAGGCGACTTGAAGGTCATGGACTTGATGGGTGATGTTCTGCCCCTCGGTCCCCTCGCCCGTCCCATAGCCCTTCACGGTCTTGGCCAGGATCACGGTGGGCTGACCTTCTTGATGGACCGCCTGGTCGTAGGCGGCATAGACCTTCGCCGGGTCGTGACCGCCGCGATTGAGACGCCAGATATCGTCATCGCTCATGTTGGCCACCATCTCGCGAAGCTCAGGATTTTTCCCGAAGAAATGCTCGCGCGTGTAGGCGCCGCCCATCCCCTTGTAGGCCTGGTACTCCCCATCCACGGCTTCTTCCATCCGCTGACGCAGGATCCCATCCTTGTCCTTAGACAAAAGCGGGTCCCAATAGCTGCCCCAGATCACCTTGATGACGTTCCAGCCTGCGCCACGAAAACTCGCCTCGAGCTCCTGGATGATCTTTCCGTTTCCACGAACAGGACCGTCCAGCCGCTGCAGATTGCAATTGACCACAAAAATCAGGTTGTCGAGCTTCTCCCGACCCGCGAGCGAGATCGCCCCCAGACTTTCGGGTTCGTCGGTTTCTCCATCGCCCAGGAAGGCCCAGACCTTGCGGCCCGCCGTCGGTGTGATGCCCCGATCCTCGAGGTATTTCATGAAGCGCGCCTGATAGATGGCGGTAATCGGCCCCAAGCCCATGGAGACTGTGGGGAACTGCCAGAAATCAGGCATCAAGCGCGGATGCGGATAGGAGGAAAGCCCATGCCCGTCGACTTCCATGCGAAAATGTTCCAGCTGATCCGTGCTCAGGCGACCTTCCAGGAAAGCTCTCGCATAGATGCCCGGCGCGGAGTGCCCCTGGATGTAGAGCAGATCCCCACCGGCGGCATGATCCGGACCATGGAAGAAGTGATTGAAGCCGACATCGTAAAGGGTGGCTGCCGAGGCAAAACTGGAGATGTGTCCACCGAGGGACGGGTCCACACGATTGGCTTGCACCACCATCGCCATGGCGTTCCAGCGGATGATGGATCGGATGCGACGCTCGAGACCCGGGTCGCCCTCGCGCGGCGTCTGCTGCGACTCATGGATGGTGTTGATGTACGCCGTGTTGGCGCTGTACGGGAGATAGGCCCCTCTTCGGCGCGCGCGCCGAATTAGACGGCCCACCAGATAATGGGCACGCTCGACCCCCTCCCGATCCAGCACCGAATCCAACGCATCCAACCACTCTCGGGTTTCGACAGGGTCCTCGTCAGGAGGAAGCATACGAGCCGCCGGATCTTTCGGGTCCATGTTACTCAATCGCGTGAGGCCATGAAGAGTTGCAACACATACCAGAACATCAGCGCCACCGAGGCAAAGAGTTGCAAGGCGCCCGCCACATAGCGATCTTCGGGATAGTGGTTGAGGACATTCGAGGTGTCATAGAGGATGGCCGCACCGGCCACACCCACCATCGCCACCGAAAACCAGGTGCCCAGACTGAACCCGAAGATCACCGCACTCACGATGGCCACCAGGGCCAGGATCATCGCCCAACGCAGCATCCCGCCGAGGAAGGAGAAGTCCTTTCGCGTCGTAAAGGCCACGGCCGTGAGGCCCCCGAAACCCAGCAAGGTCACCCCAGCCGCACTGGTAATCACGCCCGGCGCCATGGAGTTGGCCATGTAGAGAAGAGGCACGAAGATGATGGCTTCCGCCACGATGAATCCACCCAGAGCCGCGTACTGAGCCCCGAGCGATTCCGAGGTCCCAGCCACCCGACTCGCCACCCAACTCACGACCATGAAGCCACCTAGGACCAAGAGCCACGAACCCGAAAGCAGCACACTCGCGATCTGCTCGGCCAAGCCGGTCGAGAACAGCCAGAACTCGATCAGGGTGAAAAGGATGATCGAAGCCATGAGATGGTTGTAGGTACGCGTAATGAACGCAGATCGTGTCTCCGAGGACTGGCTCCCTACGGGGGTGTACGCTCGCGTCGTGAATTGATCTGAATTACTCATCTAATTTCCTCCAAAATGAGGGTTTCCCCGTCGATTTCCGGGTAAGCCTACATGAGTATCGACCCCGGAACGGAGGGGGCAACCCGAGTATGCCTTTTTGGCATGCAGATCGCACACCGGTCGAAAAATCGGCCTCTTCTGGGCCCATCCCGGCGCAGTGGGTCCTCTTCCTACAGGACCAGACCCCATCCAGCGAGGCGAGGTTCGCATGGCGCCCTGACCGTTAGGTGATCAACCAAAGCGGCCCGTAATGTAGTCCTGGGTTTTCGGATCGGAAGGGTCGGTAAAGATCTGCTCGGTCTCGCCGGTTTCGACGATCTTACCCAGATGGAAGAAAGCCGTCTTCTGGGAGACGCGTGCGGCCTGCTGCATCGAATGGGTCACGATGATGATGGTGTAGAGCTCTCTCAGTTCATCAATCAGCTCTTCCACACGAGCCGTCGCAATGGGGTCCAGGGCAGAGCATGGCTCGTCCATAAGAATCACTTCAGGACTGACAGCAATCGCCCGCGCGATGCAGAGTCGTTGTTGCTGCCCACCGGAGAGACTCGTGCCCGAATCGCTGAGTCGATCCGCGACCTCTCCAAGCAGACCCGCCTTCTCCAAGCTTCTCAGGACGATCTCATCCAACTCGGTCTTGTTCTTGCTCAAACCGTGGATCCTCGGGCCATAGGCCACATTGTCATAGATCGACTTGGGAAAGGGATTCGGCTTCTGGAACACCATGCCGACGCGAGCCCGGAGACTCACGACATCGACACTCTTCTCGTAGAGATCCTCATCATCCAGTTCAACACGGCCCTCTACCC
>NZHD01000031.1 GCA_002691205.1 Deltaproteobacteria bacterium | reverse complement strand
GAGCCCCGGCTACCATGATGACAGGGATCGAGGCGAGCCCTAGGCCGATTGGAATTTCGATTCCAAAGGAATAGGCGCCCAGCACGAAGCAGCCCACGAACCCGGTGAGATAGCTCACCCGAATCGCAGCGAGCACCATAAAATCCTTCATGCGAGCCTGTTGGTAGGTTCTCAGAACGGACCACGCCCGGACCTTCTGCAACCAAGCCCAATTCGGGAACTTGGACATCAGAATAAACAGGCCAATCAGATTGGCCGCGAGAATCAGTGCGGCCCCTTGCTGCACCTTAACGACCACCGCGTTCTCTGCGAAAAAGAAGGCCCCCAGAAATGCGAAGAATACTAAAATGAGTGCGTCAAACATCGTATAAAACAGGACTGTGCTGGCCGACTCCAGAGGGGGAATTTGTTTAAGCCGCCGCAGGTAAAGAATAATAGCCGCGGTGCCTACGTTCCAATTGAGGGCTGCAAGCAGGTAGGTCACGCCCCGCATACTGCGCGCTTCTTTCCACGATAGGGGGCCGTTAAAACGAGTAATCAGGTAGGCGTAAGCCAAGGAGTCTAAAAGGAACCAATAGACCACCGCGACGCAAAGGATTCCCAAAAACCAATTGATTTGGGCAACGCTCACCGCAGCCCAAACTTCGAAGAACGGGACTTTCCAGAAGAGATACCCAATGATGGCCGCGGCCCCGATCCAAGGCACGACCATCTTCCAGAGCGGCTCTGAGGTTCCTTCATCCGATCCTGGGTTCGCTTCCGATGCCGGATCAATCATGTGTCGCCTATTTACCGTATCTGCCCACAACTCAGCCTCTTTCAGGACACTAAAAGCGACTCAATCCCTTGGGCTTAAAATCGTTCTGGATCAAGCCCGGCCCATCTGAGAGAGGGGCTGAATGCCAAACTCTTTGCGAACATCTGCAAGCGGAAGCTCCCAACGGCGCTCCCAGTACGCTGTCAAGATGGGCGATGCCTCTTGGCCGTATCTGTAAGCGCGTCGCGTCTCCTGAGTGAGCACCGACCAGCGGCGCTCCAAGACCATATGCTTCAGGGCGCCAAAGAAAATGATGATCCACGAAAATGGGAATCCGGTTTGAGCCACACTGAAGCAGTGGACGAGTACTTCCTCGTGACCACGTGTTCCTAACCCCAGGAGCACATGCCAAAGATCATGGCTTTGACGCACACGCCGCATCAAGTACGACTCCGTCTCACCTTCTGTGTAGGGCGTAGGCTGATTGAGTCCATCTAGACAAATGTTCTGGTCATCGAGAAACCGAGCAAACTCCCGCCCGAGACTCCCGTCTTCCATCACACGCAAGTCGTCGAGGTTGGTCTCCGCAATCAGCGCTCGCTCTCGAAGAAGGTCCTGCCCGTCCTTTGACTCAAAGATTCCGTTTTCTAGCCAATACGCCAGTTGGCCCTGAGAGGTAATTTCCTCCCCAATCACCACCTCATCTGTATTTTCAGAATCGGCCAGAAGGCGAAACAGCGATAGAGCGGCCCGTTTAAAACGAGGCCACGAGAGTGAACCGAGATGAATAGGAGCCGCTGCCATGCGAAATATAATAGCGTATTCAGCCTCTGCGCTGAAGCTAAAAAAAGGTCTAGAGTCTCGTGCAACTGCTTGGACATGGGTCTTTGAGGCAAATTTACGCTAGACCGCCTCTCGATCTCGGTTCTCAGACGCCTTTGGGGGTGCACTGCGTCGTGACCAATGAAGAAATTAAAAACGCGCTCGGACGACTCATTGCCGATCTGGAAGGGGCGCTCGCCTTAACCGTGAAGGCCTCGAAACCCGTGGAACTCGATCAAGCGACTCTAGGGAGACTTTCGCGGATGGAGGCCATGCAGCAGCAAAAAATGGTGGAGGCCAACCGAAGGGCCCAGCGCATCCGGGTCGAGCAGGCCCGCGCAGCCTTGCATCGGCTGGAGGCCGGCGAGTACGGAGACTGCCTCAGCTGCGGCGAGTCCATTCTTGAGAGACGCTTGCTCGCGCGGCCCGAGACGCCCTTTTGTCTCGAGTGCCAGAGTCAACGAGAACCCAAATCTCCACTCAGATAATCCCTTCACACTCCGCAAGGAGGCATGGTGCCCTTCGTCCAATCCAGGCTTAGGGACAAACAAAGGCCTCCCGCGCGTGGACCCTGTCTGCCAAAATGGACCTCCCTCGCCCCAAGAACTCGGTCGTACCCACTTCCCAGGGCGTTTACCTTGGAGCATATTCAGGGATTCCGTTTTAATGACACTCAAGCGAGACTGCCTCATGTCTACAAAAGACCTCTACAAATCCAAACTCCTCCATCTCGATGAGGCCGTCGAGCGAATACCCGACAATTCATTTGTGGCGTTTGGCAATGCAGTGGGTGAACCACCAGGACTCTTGGCGGCCGTAGCACGACGGGCCATGGCGGGTCGCTTCTCGTACCTCCGAATGACCTCTCTGCTCCCAATGGCGGCCAGCGCGGCAAGCATTTTTAAAGAAGAATGTCGTGGCGTCATTCACTTTGACTCTATGTTTGCGAGCAGCTTTGATCGCGGGCTGATCGGCCAGGGTGAGGCCCACACGATTCCGGCGTACTTCCACCAAGTACCTCGACTCTATTCCGAGTTTATTCCAATCGATGTAGCCATGGTGACCGTCTCTCCCATGGACGATCACGGGTATATGAGTTTGGGCACAAATGTCGATACGAATAAAGCTGCAATGGAAAGTGCGAAGCTTGTGCTCGCAGAAGTAAACCCACAAATGCCTCGCGTTCATGGCGACAGTTGGGTTCATATCAGCGAGGTGGACATCGTGGTTGAAAATGATGTTCCACTTTTTGAGCTTCCCATCCCGGCAGAACGTCCAGAGGACACACAAATGGGCGAGATTATCTCTGAGATGATCCCGAACGGAGCCACCATTCAGCTCGGGATTGGAGGTGTTCCGAATGCCGTCGCAAAATCCTTAAATCATCATCAGGACCTTGGTATTCATACTGAAATGTTCGTAGACTCCATGGTGGACCTCATCGAGAGCGGGGTGGCCACCGGAAAGAAAAAGAATTTTCATCCTCATAAAGCGCTTTATGCCTTCGCTGCTGGATCTTCGCGAATGTATCGATTCTTGGACGATAACCCGTATATCGAAGCTCACCCCGTTTCATACGTGAACGCTCCTGCACTCATCGCCAAAAATGACAATATGATTTCAGTCAACTCAACCCTGGAAATTGACTTAACCGGACAATGCTGCTCCGAATCCTTGGGCCCAGTTCAGTTTTCCGGTACAGGCGGGCAACACGACTATGCTCGGGGAGCCTTTGACTCCAACGGTGGAAAGTCGATCATCGCCTTTTATTCCACAGCGAAGGCCGGAGAGGTTTCCAGAGTCGTTCCGACGCTGACACCAGGGGCGGTCGTTACAACCCCTCGCAATGAAGTTCACTGGGTGGTTTCTGAGTTTGGTGCTTTCAATCTAAAGGGACTATCCACGCAAGCCCGCGCAAAAGCTCTCATTCAACTTGCTCACCCGAATTTCCGCGAAGACCTCGAGCGCGCCGCTCAAGCGCTTGGCTACGCTTGAGCGAAATAAGGCGCTCTCGATGACTTGAATTCAGCTCAAGTTAATCGGATTCGCACGACGGCTGTCACGTATCAGACTTTTTCGAGCGTATTCTTGTCTGTGTGATTCATCTGAGCACCACCGTGAGAAGCCATTTCCATCACAAAGTTTTCGCTGTAACTGAATTTTCCATCAGCCAGGTCCACGTCAACCGTATATGAGGTTCCACGAGCCGCTCCGTCATACAAGTAGGCGTTGGACAGTATTCCATTAGTCGGTGAGCCCTGCTTGGCCGTTAAGCTGAAGGCCTTCGCGTCGGCTGCGGCTGTCCCGACGGCCACGGTGGTCGAGGAACGAGGCACCATGAAGCAACGATGAATCTCCTCAGTGGCTGGCTCATAGAGCCAGTAGCCGACCTCCATGTGAAAGAAATCATCCGCGCCAAGCCGCCAGGCCTTCATTCGATAATCGAGACCGAAGAGTTGCTGGGGGCCATTGTCTACGGGCCCGAATGGATCAAAGGTGACTTCCTCCCGATAGAGGTTCTCAATATCTTTTTCTTCCGAGTACGAATAGGAGAAATCGTGCCCTTGATCGCCCGCCCAGTGACCGGCGAGCAGTGCGAGAGGCCCCCATCGTTCGTCGACATCATTAAAAGAGGGCATATGGGCTGGGGGATTGAAGGTTGTACCTTTCGACATATCGGATCCTTTCAAGTGGCTGGGGAATGATCCCTTGCTAAGAGGTTGATTAAGTACCCGTTTTCTTTCTGAAGCACTGAGTCTTACAATCTAGAACAAGCTATTGAGCTCGGCATAGGCTGTCTCACGTCGAAGCTCAACGATGCACTGATTCGGGGCCAATTGCCACCCCTCGCTAAGAGATCGCCCCGGGCGGCAAAAAAGAACCTAGCCATAACTGATTAAAGGCCCCTTAGAGGGATTCAGCTCAAATCTGGACTCTTTCCGAATCTGTCTCGCCCAACGAGGTGAATCGAAAGTCTACCCCGCCGTTTGCTGAAGTTTTTCAAATTCCACACGACATGTTTGCTTCGCTTCAAGAAACTCCCAGCGCTGGGAGAGTGTATCGATTTCCGAGACTACGTTTTCAAAGAGCCCTTGGACCTCCGCCCGCCTTTGATCTTGTGACTCCTCGTAAAGCGCGGGGTCGGCCAGTTGCCCTTCGAGCTCGACGCGACGTTGTTCGGCGGCGTCGAGTTGATCAAAAAGACCCTCTAGCTCCTTCTTCTCTGCGTACGTGAGCTTGGGAGGTGTGGTCTGTTTTGAACCCGGAGACGGCTCCTCTGCACGTGATTCACTCTTCTTCGTCTTTAACTTGGTGGATTTGATGGCGTTACGCCGTTCACGGTATTCGCTGTAGTTGCCTTTATGAAGCTCCAGTCTTCCGTCCTGACCAAAGTCGAGAATAGAAGTAGCCACTCGGTCCAGAAACCATCGATCATGACTAACGAGCAGGACGCAACCCGCGTAATCAACGAGCATCGCCTCCAAGGCGCCTAGTGTCGCGACATCTAGATCATTGGTGGGCTCGTCCAGAAGCATCAGGTTTGTCTTCGTAAGAAGAAGCTTAGCCAGGCAGACTCGGGCACGTTCACCCCCTGACAGCGTCGACACTTTTTTTCTTTGTGAGGGGCCTTCGAAGAGAAAACGTTCTAAGTACGCGCCGGCCCTTATCTCTTGTCCATTCAGTTCAACGACAGGACTATCGCCAAGGACGGCCTCCCGAACCGTCTCGCTGTCAAGCAGCCCTGCGCGCTCCTGATCCAAATAGCCAGGGCGGGTGGATTCTCCTAGGGTGACCGAGCCCGAGACCAAATCGATCTCTCCCAAAATAGCTTTGAGGAGGGTCGTCTTACCGCTGCCGTTCGGGCCGATGATCCCCACTCGTTCGCCTTGAGAGAGGGCCAAAGTGAGTTGCTGGATCAGCTTTATCCCGCCTCGCTCGAGACTCAGCTTGTCTATTTCTAATATTTTTTTTCCTTGCCTCGTCCCTTCCGCCGACATCTGCACCGATCGCCGTCGTTCGGGGGCGGATTGACTCAGGGCTTCCTCGGCTCGACCGACTCTCGCCTTTTGCTTTGTGGAACGGGCCCGGGGCTGGGTGCGCAGCCATTCCACTTCCCTGCGAAGAAAATTCTGGCGATTGCGTTCCACCCGCTCCGCATGAGACTCTCGCTCTGCCCGACCCAGGAGGTACTGCGCATAGCCACCCACGTAGCTTGTCACCTCGCCTCGGTCCACTTCGAGGGTTCTCGTCGTAGTCGCATCCAAGACCGCCCGGTCATGTGTGATGAGCAGGACCGCTCCTGGGAATTCCGCAGTGAGGTACTCCTCTAACCATTCAATCGTATCGATATCCAGATGGTTTGTGGGCTCATCTAAGATGGCTAAGTCTGGCTGACCAACAAGCAGACGCGCCAGAGCCACCCTTCTCCGTTCGCCTCCGCTTAATTCATCGACTCTGCGTTCTGGATCTTTCAAACCGAGATGGCCAATGATGGATTCGGCCTCATGCTCTCGCTCCCAGCCCCCAAGCCTCTCGATGGTCTCCAAACAATCGGATTGCTCCTTGATTAATTGTTCCATCAGGCTCTCAGCCCCCGTCGCCAACTGGGCACTCACTTCTTCATATCTCTGACGAGCCTCGTTCCAATCTGACAAATTCTCAAGCACGACGGCTCGGATGGATTGCCCCGGCGGTAAAAAGGGCTCTTGCTCTAGGTAGTCGATAGTGGCGCCTCTGCGGCGTGTAATCTCACCCCCATCCATTTCGTCCAGACCCGCGAGGATTCGCCCCACCGTGCTCTTCCCTGCCCCGTTATGTCCCACCATTCCCACACGTTCTCCCCGACGTATCGTAAGATCGGCTCCGGAAAGGATGTCTTGGGCTCCATAACGTTTAGTCAGATTTGAGCAGTCGATAACAGGCATGGCGCCTAGAGTACCTCTTTCCGCCCCAGGGCAACCCTTTTTTAAGAAGCGAAACACTCACCTCGATGCACTGCTCGCCGATGGAAGGTCGCATTGGTGTAGTGTTCGACCCAGGAGGTGCCGATGATGAATGATCCCTTTTCCTCTCCCTTTGATGTACCCCGCCGTGGGGTTTGGCTTTTTATCGGTCTTTTAGTTCTGTCGACGACTCCAACCTCGGCCCAAGGACTGGAACTGCGGCCGATCCACGGCTCGGCTCTCCTCGAATCCGGAAACATGGGTTCCTCAAACCGAAATCAGATTTTGCAACTTCTGAGCTTGTATGCGCACCTTTACGACGATTATGAGACTGAAACATGGGCAAAACTTTTCACAAAAGAAGCGACGTTTGAGATTGCCTACACGGAGGGAGACACTCACAGCCAAATCCGAATGGCCGGTAGAAAACAAATTCTAGACACTCTTCAGCCGCGTAGAGAACGGTTTCGAGCTGAAGGAATCCACCGAAGACACCATCTCTCAAATCTCTTGGTCTATGAGCACACTGCTGATTCAGCCAGAGTTGCCGCCTACCTGTTACTGACGCGCACGGGGCCTGACGGAGAGGTCGTGAGCGAAACAACGGGCCGATACGATGGGAGAGTCGTGAAGACTCAAGACGGCTGGAGAATCCAAGCCTGGCGGTTTACACCCGACGGGGCACCGATCAAGCTAGAGGGCACGCTCTAGTCCTTTAGCGAGCCGCCTCAAACAGTTCCGGGTCAGCCGTTTCGGAAAGAACCAATCCTTCGTTGCGCTCAATGGCCCGCTGCAGGTCCCACTGGTTGTGAGCCAAAATCGCAAACCGATCCTGGGCATCCTTTACAACCATGATTCGCTCGGCGAATCGAAAGATATCTGGATCAAAGTCACCCTGCGGCCATCGTGCGAGCTTGAACGGCATGGCGGTGAGTTGCAGATCCACGCGATATTCACCTTTCAGACGATGTCGCATGACCTCAAACTGAAGTGGACCCATGGCGCCCAAAATCCAACTCGCCGAAGAAGTCTCGATCGCCTGAAAAGACTGCACGGCCCCTTCTTGGACGAGTTGGGCGAGCCCCTTCTCCAATGACTTACGCTTAAGAACAGCGGCCAATTCCACGCGCATAAACGATTCCGGCGAGAAACTCGGTATCCCTGCATATGCGAAGTCGCCTTGGTCACTCACGGTATCGCCAATTCGGAAAAGTCCGGGATCAAAGAGGCCCACCACATCCCCAGGGTAGGCAGTATCGACCTCGTGGCGGTCATTGCCCATGATTAGAGTCGAATTCATCAGGCGAAGTGACTTCCCGGTTCGGACGTGACGAGTTGTCTCCCCCTTAGCAAACCGCCCTGAACAAACACGCAAAAAAGCAACCCGGTCTCGATGGTCGGGGTCCATATTGGCTTGAATTTTAAAGACGAATCCAGAAAAAGGCTGAGCGACTGGATCAATCTTCCCTTGGTCTGACACGCGTCCGTCCGGACACGGAGCCATCTCAAGGAAACGTTCAAGGAAGGGCTCCACCGCGTAATTGGTGAGAGCACTTCCGAAAAACATGGGAGTCTGCTCTCCGGCACGCACGGCTTCCGGGTTAAGGGTCGCCCCCGCTCCTTCTATGAGTTCGAGGTTTTCAGCCAGGTCGTCGTAATCTCGTCCAAGGACTTCGCGAACCTGAGGCTCATCGATAGCGCCCTCAATCACTTGCTCGTCCACCCGCGTCGTTCCGTGCTCGCCTCCTGAATACAAGAGAACTCGCTGACGAATGCGGTCATAGACGCCTCTGAAATCGGCTCCGGCCCCGATTGGCCAGTCGGCCGGCACCGCATCGATACCAAGGATTTCTTCGATTTCACTCATAAGATCCAGGGCGTCTCGCCCATAGCGATCCATCTTATTGACAAAGGTAAAAATAGGGATGCGTCGAAGTCGACAAACTTGAAAAAGTTTACGCGTCTGATCCTCGACGCCTTTGGCCGCATCCATGAGCATGACCGCTGAATCCGCGGCCATTAGAGTCCGGTACGTATCCTCGCTAAAGTCGCGATGGCCAGGCGTATCTAGGATGTTGACTCTTTTTCCCGCATAGTCGAAGTACAGAGCCGAGCTGCTGACCGAGATACCTCGTTGTTGTTCAAGCTCAAGCCAGTCACTGGTGGCGTGTCGAGCGGCTCGCTGCCCCCGAACCGCCCCTGCTTCCCGCACTGCGCCCCCGTAAAGAAGAAGCTTTTCGGTGAGAGTGGTTTTGCCGGCATCTGGATGCGAGATGATGGCGAAAGTGCGCCTTCGTTCCACTTCCCGAGCTACTTCCCCCTCGGATCCACTCTCACTCACTCGAATGCGCCTCCGTTCCCTGAAGATTCACCTTGATGGGCGACTCCTGCGCTGCGCTTGGTAACGCAAAACCCAGTCGGCGGAAAGAGGAAGAGCCCGGATCCTCGCTAATTCGAGAAAATTCGATCCCTTAGACAAAAAAAAGGGTGAGAATTCGGGAGTCCCCTGCGCTCCTTTTAACGCCTGAGATCTCCCACTCGGATTTCTGTTTTTAAAGTCCTTCAGGCCAATCCCCAATGACTTTCTTTTGGGCCAGGGAAGCCAGATCTTCCGCCGAGTAGCCTAGAGATCGGAGAACTTCGCCGTTGTGTTGCCCCAGGGTCGGGGCACTCTTCCTAAGCCAGCGAGGCACGCTCGCGTATCGAAAAGGAGCCGTCATGGTTAGCTGAGCCCCCACCAGAGGGTGTTCAATCTCCTCAAAGAAGCTGCGAGCCCTGAATTGTGGATGTTCCGCTAAACACCGCGGATCAGTGACCGTTGAAACAGGAACATCCAGCGCACTCAGTTCTCGCACGCATTCTTCAAGATCTTTTTCAGCAAACGCGATCCTGAGAGACTCCTCGATCTCATCTTGCCGGTCCTCCCGCGAACCGAGACTCAACCCAATGCCCTCGGCCCATTTAGGGTTCCCTAGCCAAGTCAAGAGAGCCTTCCATTGCGCTTCCGAGGCAACCGAAAGCGCTATCCACTTAGGATTGGATGACAAGTTGTGCCCCTTGCAGGCGAAGAGCCCTTGTGGCGCGACGCCCGGGCTTCGGTTGCCCTGCCTTCCAAGAATCTTTCCAGTTGAGCTGTATTCGCCCACCTGTTCGGCCGTGACATTTAAAGCAGCCTCCAGCATAGAGCACTCAACCAGGTGTCCGAGTCCGGTTTCTTCTCTGTCCACAAGCGCGACCAGCAAAGCGAAGGCCGCATGCACGCCCGCCATAGGGTCACACGGCCCACGCTGGATTCGAGGCTGATCTTCCGTGTGTCCTGTCACCCAAGACAAACCCGACATCTGCTCCATGGTGGCCGCAAAGCCCACATAGTCTCGCCAAGGACCATCGAGCCCAAACGCTGGCATCCTCACGTAATGGCAACGAGGGTTCAGGGATTGGATTCTTTCCCAAGTGATGCCAAAGCCTTCCATCACGCGAGGGCTAAAGTTTTCAACCACCGCGTCCGCCTCTTTCACAAGGCCGTCAAAGGCCTGCAAACCTTCAGCGCTCGAGAGGTCAAGTGTGATCCCTCGTTTGTTTGAGTTCGCCGACAAGTAGATAAAGCTGGATTCCCACCAGTTCTCGTGCTGACTCGCAAAAGTCCCGCCCACCGATCGTCCCCCATCCATGCGCTGAATCGATTCGACGTGAATCACATCAGCGCCCAGGGTCGCCAACATCTGAGTGGCAATGGGCCCTGCCCACCAAGTGGTGGCATCCACGATGCGAAGTCCTTCCAGTGGCAAGCTTGAACTTTTTCTCTGCGAAGACGTTCGACGTTTGCGCTGATGCGACTCAATTCGGCCGCTGTGTTCACCCAGCCCGGGCGCGGCTCGCGGAGGAGCCGGGCGCTTGCCATCGATGCGGTACGGAGGGAGCGGACGCATAAAACCGCCGGAGGGATCCTCGACGTAGACCCCTCGAGCCCTCATTTGATCCTGCTCAAGCACTGTTTTGCCGTTCAGGATGGGAGCCACCGGAATACGAAGCATCTGAGCCAACTCAACAATCTCGGCTGTTTCGTGGGACTCCGTATACCCATGAACGATCCTCTCAAATTCATCGAGGCGAGTCAGTCGTTGTACAAACTGACTAAATTCTTCCGTTTCTCGCAGATCCTCTCGACCAATCATTAAAAGGAAGTCCCCCATTTGCTGAGCCGAGTAAGTGGTAAATCCCACAAATCCGTCTTTCGTAGGCTCAATGGAAGGCGTCTCGAGATTAGGCATGGAGCCCTGAGCGGGGGGACGGCCTAAGATCCCCCACATCAAATCGATATAACAATTCGTGGACAAAGCCGTCACTTCCTGCAGCGAGAAATCGATGTGCTCTCCCGCGTCTCTCGCCTGAGATCCCCGCACGGCCGCCAGTGCGGCAAGGGCAGCGAAGCTCCCACCGCTCCAGTCTGCGAGACGACCTCCAGCCTGAAAAGGAGTCTTTCCCGGTCGGCCTCGTGCGCCTAATGATCCAGCCTCCGCCTGAATGGTAAAGTCAGTCGCAGCCCTTCGGGCTAGGGGGCCCGTGAGACCAAAAGGCGTGATGGTCAAAAGTACGCTCTTGGGAAACGCCTCTCGGACCCGGCCACGATGGAGTCCACTCACCGAATGGTCTTCGATAATGAGGTCGGCTCCGTCTAAGATTTCCTGTACCTCATCGGTCCATTTCTCTGTGAGGCACCCGATGATGCTCCGTTTAGAGGCGTTTACATATCGGAAGAGAACGCCGTCGCAGCCCTTGAGATCGGTGCCTGTCGCCGACCAGTGACGGAGAGGGTCGCCCTGCTCTCTCTCCATTTTAATGACGTCGGCTCCCGCGTCCGCAAACAACTTCCCCGCATAAGCACCCGCCAGGCCTGTTGAGCAGTCGACGACTCGTACATCCTTTAGTCCGTGCATAGATGTCTCCCTGAGATTCAACCGTCACTTACTCTAAAAACGTCTGTCGCAGGGAGTGATTGGCCTGCCTCTGATCCACCGGGGTGTGCCGTTCTGGACGCGGGCCTCCTACAGGACTCATATCTTCACGCGAGGGGGATCTTCGCTGCCCACACAGCCTGTAATCATGGGCAAATCAAGGAAGGTTTTGAGTCCAGGGTCAGGCGCATCGCAAACCAACGGGACGGCGTTAACGAGATGAAACGCCGTGGTGCTCAACCCTTGAGCCACTCGTTCGTCCTGACTGAGCTCCTCTGGAAAATCAACGTCGATATTCAAGTTCACGTCGCCTTCAATCTTGATTCTCCAGCCGGATTGGCGAGGAATGTCCATCTTTCTTGCAAGCTGCTCTTGATTGCGATCTCCCACGAACCAGATCTGCTCTTGAACAATCTCAGTGCCCGCATGGGTGCGACCAATATGTCTGTAGTGATTGAGAGCAATGGTGCCGGCTTCAATCACGCCGACAGCCGTGTGAATTGGCTCCTTGGCCAATATGAAGTCATGCTCAGCCTCGTAGCTCACAACATGGGTACCTAAACCCGCCGCAATCATATCGATGGGTTCATTCCAAGCCTTTTGAAGGGCTTCCTTGATGGGATTCCGAAGAGCTCTTTCGGGTGTTTTTCCGAGATTCATAAGAGATCGCATCACCCCTTCTGATTCGTAAAACGTACATTCTCCGCACTCCGTCATGGTGATTCGATCGATCTGATTACACCAACCTGTAAAAGTCAGAGGAAAGCGTTCTGCGATCCCGCCGGGATTGCATCCTGAGGCGTGAAAATTGACGCCTCCGCTTACGCACGCCCGAGTAAGCGCTTCAGCCGCTTCGGAATTCTGAAGGAAAGGAAAGTAATACGGACAGGGCGTAATGAGATGTTTTCCAGACTCTAGAATTCGACACATCTCATCGAGGTTCCACGGCAGGGGGCAATACAAAACACAGTCGGCCTCCAGGCTCAAGATTTCATCCACGCTTTGAGTCGCAATGACCCCAGTGGACGGAGCCCCTACTAACGCACCTGCATCCACACCCACCTTGGCCTCGTCGTACACCTTCACGCCCACCAAATCGAGCTTTGGGTGCCTCAAGACACTTTTTACACACGATCCACCCACAACGCCGGTGGCCCACTGAATGGTTTTATAACGATCCATCTTGGGCTGCTCCTGTCGTTTATTGAGATCTTCGTTGAGTTATCTAAGGTCTATGGGCCTACTCAAAGACAACGACCTGACGGGCCACCTCTCCTTTTCTCATCCTGTCGAATCCCTCATTGATCTCTTCAAGAGGAAGACGCGCCGAGATCATCTCGTCGAGCCGCAACCGCCCGTCGAGGTAGAAATCGATGTACTTTGGCATGTCAAACCGGAAGCGATTGGATCCCATATAAGACCCTCTCACGGTCTTCTCCTGAAGGGTCAGGTCTGAGGCCGAGATGGGCACCATCTCTGTCATGGGCACGACGCCCACAAGAACCGTGGTCCCGCCTCGGCCCGTCATGCCAATGGATTGCTGAACTGTGGCGGCCAGTCCTATACACTCGAAAACGAAGTCCGCGCCCCCTTCGGTAAGAGCATGGACGGCCGCGACGGGATCGCCTTTGGTGGCGTCTATGCAATCTGTCGCGCCCAACTCTTGGGCGAGATTGAACTTCCAAGACTGAGCATCCACCGCAATAATTTTACCGGCCCCGACAATGCGAGCCCCCTGAAGGGCCGCGAGGCCCACCCCCCCACACCCCACGATTACAACACTCGCTCCCGCTGGGATGTTCACCGTGTTCAGTGCGGCTCCGAGCCCAGTCGTGACCCCACAGCCAATTAAAGAGGCTCGATCCATAGGCATATCGTCTCGAATCTTCACCAGGGACCTCTCGGGGCAAAGCATTTTTTCTGCAAAAGAGGAAAGGTTGGCAAATTGCGAGATGGGCTCTCCCTGGAGAGTCGAGATCCGTGACTTTGCGCCCTCGGGGCGGCCAAGAAACTGAGTCATGCAAAGGTAGGGTCGACCGCCGGTGCAGAACTTACAGACTCCACACCACAACGAAAGACAGCCGATGACGTGATCCCCGACCACAAAATCAGTCACGGCTTCGCCTATGGCCTCCACAACTCCCGCCGGCTCGTGACCTAAAACCGCTGGAGGGGGGTAAGGCAACCCCCCCTCGATGACACTCAAGTCGCTGTGACAAATGCCCGAGGCTGAGGTCTTGAGGAGAACTTCATTTGGAGCGGGATCATCAATTTGTAATTCTTCTAATTGGAGAGGCTCGTTGTTCGCACGCATCACGGCTGCCTTCATCTCTTTTCTCCTTTATGACTCTTTTAAAATTAAGAACGAAGCTCCGAGTCAGGGCTTTAGATCCCCAAGCCCGTACACCTAAGTCGAGCTACTCCCCTGTGAAGCGAGGTTTTCGTTTTTCAGCAAAGGCCCGAGGTCCTTCCCGGGCGTCTTTGGATGCAAAAACCGGCCCCCCGTATTCGAGTTCTTTCACAAGAGCATCGGATTCGCTGTAACTCTCATCCACTTCACGAAGCATCTTCATCAAAGCTCGGATGGAAACCGGACCGTTTTCGCAGATCTCGCCAGCCACTTTGCGGGCTTCGGCCATGGCCTCTCCCGGGGGCACGGTTCGGCCAATGAGGCCGAACTGCAAGGCCTCTTGGGCGGAGATATGACGGGCCGTTAAAAGCATCTCTGCGGCCACCGTATACGGAATCTGGCGGCGTAGGCGCACGCTGCTTCCGCCGAGTGGAAACAGCCCTCTTCGCGCCTCGGTGACCCCAAAGGTTGCATTCTCGGCCGCGATACGAATATCGGTCCCCTGCAGAATCTCGGTCCCTCCTGCCACGGCAAATCCTTCTACAGCCGCGATAATGGGTTTGAGAGGCCGATTATGACGAAGAAGGGCTTGCCAGTGAAGATCAGGCACCTCCGCCATCAACTCTTGAAACTCCGAGTCCTGCTCGCCTCCACCCATGGCCTTGAGGTCGGCGCCCGCGCAGAAGACATCTCCGTTTCCCGTCAAAATCCCCACTCGCAGATCCGAATCTTCGTCAAGCATCCGCCAAGCCCGGTACATCCCCGCCATCATCCCACCGCTCAGTGCGTTTTTAGCCTCAGGTCGGTTTAACGTGACGGTGAGAATGTGGCCGTCACGTTCCACGAGGCAATGATCGGAATCCATATCGCTTCCTTTGCGGTCTTCGATGGGTCCGTTGAGTCACCCATTCTATGATTGAATTTTCAAGCGGTTCCTTCAGCCAACATTCTTCCGAGTGTTCGGAGTTGTTGCTGGCTCCCTCCAAGACTCAATTCAAGTTGCTTTGCATAGAGGAAATAACGGTGCAGAGGATAATCACGATCCACCCCCATGCCCCCGTGCAGATGAGCGGCTGTATGAACAACCCTCTGACCCGCCAAAGCCGCCCAATACTTCGCTACGGCGACAGCCTCCTCAGCATTGAGACCGCTTCCGAGTTGCCAGGCCGCCTGCCACGCTGTTAAACGAATCGCCTCGGTATCTACGTACGCATCGGCTTGCCGCTGACCCACGGCTTGAAAAGTGGCGATGGGTTGGCCGAATTGTTTACGTTGTTTGCTGTACTCTGCGGTCAACCTGAGTGCCTCGGCGCATACGCCGACGGCGAGTGAGCAATAGGCGGCTGTCCCGTGAGAGCGAATGCAGTCGAGTATTTGGGCCCCGTTGTCCCCCGAACCCAGCTGAGCGCTCTCGGGCACATTGACACTTTCAAGACGCATGTGAGCCTCGGGTTGCCCGCTTGTGGTCGCTACGCTTTCAATATCAAGGCCCGTTTGATCTCGACTCAGAGCGAACACACCGATCCGTCCATCCGGGAAAGAAGCCGGCACAAGAAAGAGCTCCGCAATGGCACCCGCCGGCACGCACACCTTTTCGCCATTCAGTATGTACCCGTCGCCGCTAACCTCTACCCGAGTCATCGGCCTCAGGGGATCTGCTTGATCCTCGATGATCGCCGCCGTCGCAATGAGTTCGCCGTCCACAATTCGGGTGAGCCACTGGGTGCGCTGTGCAGGACTGCCAAATCGAAGGATGGGCAGTGCAGCCAGAACAAGGGTCTCGATCACAGGAACCGGCGCTGTAAACCGACCGATTTGCTCGACCAGAAGTGAAAGCTCAAAAAAGCTCTGATCCGCTCCCCCAAACTCTTCCGGGATCGAAATCCCTAAGAGGCCTGAGCGAGAGAGCTCCTTCCACAGAACCGGGTCGAATCGCGGTTTATCAGACGCTTCAAGTTTCCGAAGCTTCTCGTGTGACGCGGCCTCGCTCAGGATCTGAGCGGCCAAATCCGCGAAGGCTTTTTGTTCGTCTGAGATTTCAAAATTCACAGCAGGTTCCTTTGCAGACCGAACTAAATGCGCGGGACGCGCGGAAGCCCCAGGCCGAAGAGACCGATCAGGTCCCTCTGTACCTCGTTGGTTCCACCGCCAAAAGTCAGAATGAGCAGGCCGCGATAGAGGCTCTCGGCATACCCCTGGGCGATTGCGCCCGATGATCCTCGCGGCAAACAAGCCCGTTCACCCATAATCTCCATCAGCAATCGAAGCGCTTCAAGATAGAATTCAGTTCCGAAAACCTTCGTCGTTGACGCGTCTGCGACATCTAAACCGCCCTGGGTGCTGGACCAGGCTACTTTCCAGTTAATTAAACGAAGGAAGTGCAAGCCGGCATGGACCTGGGCCAAATTGACTTGAACCCATTCTTGATCAATTACCCTTTGTCCGTCATGTCGCCGTGTCTCGCGAGCCCAGGCTAAAATTTGATCGTATGCGTTCTCCAACATGCCCGGGGAGCAAATCGTCACCCTCTCGTGATTCAACTGGCTCGTAATCAGCTTCCAGCCCTTATTTTCTCCGCCCACGAGCCGGTTTGCAGGAACTCTGACCTGATCGTAAAACGTGGTGCAGATATTGTGGTCCGAGAGAAGTGACATGGGGACCGCCTTGATTCCAGGGCTCTTCATATCCACCGCAAAGATCGAGATGCCCGCATGTTTTGAAGCTTTCGGGTCTGTCCGAACGGCTAGCCAAACGTAATCGGCATCACTTGCGAGACTGGTATAGACCTTCTGACCATTAATGATGTAATCATCGCCCTCGCGATCCGCACGGGTCGTTAAGGCGGCTAAGTCTGTTCCGGCCTCTGGCTCCGTGTATCCAATACAAAAGTGAATTTCCCCGCGTAGGATCCGGGGCAGAAAAAACTCTTTTTGCTCTTCTGTTCCATTTCGATAAATGGTGGGCCCGACCGTATTAATGGTGAGCATGGGAACGGGGGCCCCAGCCCTCATGGATTCGTCGAAGAAAATAAACTGCTCGATCTCTGATCGGCCTTGGCCTCCGTATTCTTCGGGCCATCCAATGCCCAGCCACCCATCTTGTCCCATTTGGCGTACGGTCTCACGCATCGCAGCGCCTGTCCCGTGACCTTCGTGAATCGCCTCACGTACAGTCGGCGTTAACAGCTTCTGGTAATAGGCACGAATCTCCTGCCTCAGTGCTTCTTGCTCCGTCGTATAGGCGATATGCATCTGACACTCCACGCGACCGCGAAATCATCATGAACGAGAGACCAACTCTCACTCCCCTTAAACCATTCCCAGCCGCCGTAACAAAGCCGACCCACAGTCTACCGGCTTCCTTCCTCCACGACGACACGAAGGCCTGAGACAGGCTTCATTCGAACTGCGAGAAGATCATCGCCTAGGTATGATTTTTACCTCTTTCGGGTCCAGGAAGCTGATAAAAAGACGAAAGAGATTCAAACTAGACTGGGCTCCCTGATCAAAAAAGACGCCACGGCTAACGACGCTCAAAGCGAGGGATGGACAGGGTCTCACTCATGTCTTCCCAAATCACTTTGACCTCCATGCCGATTTCGATCTCCTCGGGAGAGACCTTCACGAGATTTGAAATGAGCCGCACACCTCCAGACCCTTCCAAACTGATGACGGCGACGATAAAGGGGAGAGTCTGCCCCGCCGCAATCGGTCGATAAACCACGGTATACGTATACACCTTCCCCAGACCGGAAAGCGCTCTCCAGCCCCGCTCCGGCGAATGGCACTCGGAGCAAATCGGCGAGGGAGGGAATTGGGTATGGGAGCACTGTGAGCATTCCTGAACGACGAGGCGATGTTCGGCCGCAGCCTGCCACCAGGGAAGAGTCGTGCCGTCCACCAGAGGGGGCGGCATGGCATCCGGAAAGAAACGTTCGCTCATTTTCGCCCCAACAGAACAGCGCTTGAAGGCACACAAGCGGCACTGGTCACCAAACAGACTTCGGCTCCGTCCACAGGGCTCGTTGATTCGCCCCGGAGAGTTCGTACGCCTTCGACCACATGATTGAGACCATGGATGTACGCCTCGGACAGGCTGCCTCCATGCGTGTTGGTCGGCAGCGCACCGCCTTTCCACGCCAACGCACCGCTCTCAATAAAAGGGCCGCCCTCTCCTCGTTCACAAAACCCATAGTCTTCGAGTTGCATCAAGACGCACCCCGTAAAATGATCATAGAACTGAGCGACATCGACATCGTGAGGCCCGAGGCCGGCTTTGCCGAAGAGGCGTTTCGCCATGGCTTCGCAGCCACCCGTGGCATAAATCTCGTCGGAAATATTAGCATTGGTGAACGGCCCGAACGCGTAGCCCTTGGGCGTCCCCTGCTCGCTGGCCAGGATTTCCACCGGCCGGTTCGCCAAATCCCGAGCCCGATCCTCGGTGGTAATCACAACAGCACACGCCCCATCACTCTCAAGGCAGCAATCATACAGCCGATGAGGATCGGCGATCATAGGGGAGGCCTGATGGTCTTCCAGGGTCAGAGGTCGCCCTCCCATCACGGCTCTCGGGTTGCGGCTCGCATGCTCGCGAAATGTTACCGCCAGAAGACCCAACTGCTCGCTCGTGGTTCCATACAGATGCATGTGTCGACGAGTGGGAAGCGCATACGCAGCGGCCGCCATGAGAAGGCCGTAGGGCATCGCAAGGCCCATGGAGGCTAAGAGAAGAGAATTGGCTTGCTGAAGGCTCGGCGGCTCAGGATCCGTGGGCGCTTCGGTACTCGCTCCTCCCGCACCGAAGCGATAGAACTGCCCCTGGCAAAGCGAACGGTATACGACAACCACCTCAGCCTGCCCCGACTCCACAGCCATTGCGGCGTTAGAGATCGCCGCACAGCCTCCGCCTCCACCGGGCATCCAGACCATATTTCCGAAACGGAGTTCTGAGAGGCCGAGTTCGGCGGCTAAAAAGATCGCTTCGTTTCGATCTTCCGCAAACGAAGCGAGCCCATCAACCTCTTCCATCTGAAGACCCGCGTCTTCAACGGCTTTTAGGATGGCTTGACACGCCAAAGCATGTTCCGTGATATCGCCAATTTTTCCCCATCGGGTGTAGGGCGACTCTCCGACGCCCACGATGTGAGCTTTGCGTTCCTTCATGGCGAGCTCCATGAGTCAAGTTGTCGACTTTTCGTCGTATCACCGCTCAGGTGCTCTACATAAATGCAGTGCTGCACAATGGCCCCCTAGACGAGCGGCAGAGACAAAGTCACTGTTCCTGTAGCATGATCCCCAAGATCATTGGCCGCCCTCAGAGTGACCTCGAGCATGCACAGATCACCCTCAGTCTTCTTCTCTGTCACCGTTCCTGTAAAGCGCAGATCTTGTCCAGGAACGGCTGGGCCCCCAAGTCGAATTGATATTTTTTGAATCATGGCCTCGGGCCCGGCCCAATCAGTGACAAACCGAGCCACATAGCCATTCGTGGTCAAGATATTCATAAAGAGATCAGGCGCGCCCTGACGTTTGGCAAAGTCGGCATCATGATGGGCCGGCATAAAGTCGCGGGAGGCGATGGCGCCCGCCACAATCACCGTGGAAGTGACGGGCAAAGCGAACAGAGGGAGAGCATCTCCGATCCTCACGGAGCTCAAGTCCAGAGAGGAGGACGTGGTCATACGTTCAGGTCTCCCATTGTGGCTGGATCAAATTTAAAGATTCGGAAAAGTTGCCGACCCACGACTTCGCCCTCGGCATCGGTGTACGTGGTAATCCAAGTCACGAAGTAGCCCATTCCCAGGCCGGTTTTCTTTCTCGCAGAAATAGATTCCACGGCATTTGAAGCGGAGAGGAGATCTCCGGGCCTCAGATATCGCTCAAACTCAAGCTCCGAATTGGTCGCGAGCGTACCGACATAGCCTGCTCCATCGAGAGCCGAGACGACGTTTTCGGAACTCATCTCATTGGGAGCCCCTCCCCGCTCAGCGATCCCCTCAATTTTAGGTCTGGGCATAGACCAAGCTTGCAGCATGGCCGGGGGAGCGACGAGACCATTAAATCGTGACTTTTCAGCGGCTTTCTCGTCGAGGTAAACGGGATTTCGATCATCCAAGGCGTCGACCCAATGCCGAATCATCGGGATATTCACAGGGTCTGGAGCTGCGGAGGCCGGTCCCATGGGTTGGCCAATAAAGTGTTCAAGGCTCTCTCTGAGCGAATCTGGTTCTGGATTAGACACCGTTTCCTCGTCCTTGAGTTGAGAGTGGTTGAAGCGGAAGTGTACGCAATCGCCCCACTGAGGCCACGGGCCCTCTCGGTTGAACTAAGGGAGATTTGGCCGGCCGCCTTCTCCCCTCCCAGGCTCCCCCTTGCGAGGTGCCCGTCCAAGAACTTGGCGCGAGATCAGAAAAAAGCGCTCGCTCCGATTTTCTCGGAACGAGCGCTTTTAGACTCTCTTCAGCGCTGGGCGTTAGAAG
>NZHD01000030.1 GCA_002691205.1 Deltaproteobacteria bacterium | reverse complement strand
TCACCCGATCACCCGGTCACCCGGCCTGTCTGCCTGGCAGACAGAGACAAGTTTCGGGACGAGGGTGTTGCCGTGTGACCGCAAGAGCTCTCGCGAGGAGCCCCACTTGGCTCGGGTTAGGGGGCAGGGAGCTTCTATGCGCGCTCACTCTCTTTTTCTATGCATCGCCTCAACGGCGAACGGCATCCCACCTGACCGCACACGGGCTCGCTGAGGCCTGGGTGAGTCGCTCTGCGGGGGCGGGGCAGGCCCGCAATTCTGGGTTGGGCCTGGGGAGGGACCAACGAGCCATGGTCCCGGCCTGGATGCTTCTTTCTTCATGCTGTCGCGCGGCCTCATGCCTCACCCGAATGGCTTGTCTTCGGAGTTTGCGCTCGTCCAAGGCCAGTTGCTCTTCCGCGCTGAGTGAGACTTTAAGAGGTCTCTTGTGAAGCCCCCTTAAATCGGTCGCCGTGGGTTCTGAGGAGGGAGAGGCTTCCAGCGATGTTGACGGGGGGACGGACACATTCGCAGCCTTTGTGGCGCGTCTGACTTTCTGAGCGGGTCGACTGTGACGGGCCGGGACGATCGAACCCCCGCCTCCACTGGTTTTACTGTGCTGAATGCGCATGTTTTACCCCCTGTGCTTTTCCCGATGGATGCTGAGTTGAATTTGAGGCTGGCTTGATTGAGCTGCGGGCTCTCTTTCCGTGTGTTTTTGGTTCTAGTGGTTCTGACAGTTCTAGTGGTTCCGACAGTTCCGACAGTTCTGACAGTTCTGGTGGTTCTGAGGGGCCCTGATGGGCTGGATACGGCCATGACGCATTGAGGTCTCGACTTCGCGGTCTGGCTGTGTGATCCTTTCTCGTGGTTGAAGAGCGACAAACAGACCGTAGGCGAAGAAAAGGCGAAAGTCAACTTCGAACGGTGTTTTAGCTATTGGGTTTCTGCCTTTTTGGCGTGAGCTTGGCGAGAAGGCGAGGCAGCCTACGGAAAACCCCTTGAAATCCACCGGTTGAGGCATGTTCCTGACCTCAGGGCGTCGACATGTGGCTCGGGCAGTGGTAATCACAGACCGGGCCCGTAGCACAACGGTAGTGCAAGAGACTTTTAATCTCTAGGTTCACGGTTCGAATCCGTGCGGGCTCACCGACTCAAGCCTAGCCCAGACTGTTTGGCCAATTCGTATGAAAGACAATCCCGGCGCGCCGCCTCCAACTCTCGGCGACGTGCTGCGCACGGTGCTGGCGGTGTTGGCCATCGGCCCGGGCCTTTTGGCCGGGGTCTGGACGGCTCTCTGGAGCGGCGACCGCAGGCGAGCCTTCAACCGGGCCACCCGGCTTTGGGGGAGTCAGGGCACCCGGGCGGCCGGCATTCGGTTGAGTGTGAAAGGCGCCGAACGACTTCGTGTGAGGCCCGCTATTTTTACGATCAATCACCAGAGTGGCATCGACCCCATCCTTCTTTGTGAGCTCCTGCGTGAGGATTTCGTGGCTGTGGCCAAAAGTGAAATTCTAAAGAATCCGTTTCTGGGCCCCGCCTTCGCCTTTGTGGGGACGGTGTTCGTGGAGCGCGATCGGGGCCATGATCCCGAGCGAGCCATGCGGCCGGCGGTGGAAGCCTGTGAACAGGGTCTGGCACTGGCTCTCGCGCCCGAAGGCACCCGCAGCGAAGGCCAGGCGGTGGGCCGCTTCAAGAAAGGAGCCGCCCACGTGGCCGTGGCTACGGGCGCGCCCCTCATCCCCATCGTGATCCACAATGCCCGGGAGATCCTGCCGCAAAGAGGCCTCATTATGCGCCGCGGTGAAGTCCGGGTCGAAGTCCTCGAACCCATCCCCACCGAAGACTGGACCCTCGAGTCTGTGGAGACGGAAACCGCCGCGCTGGAAGAGCGCTATCGCGAGGTGTTGGCTGGAGGCGTGGGGCCCGATTCGACTTCACGGGTGAAATAGAGCATCGCTCTCTGAGATAAGAAAGCCGAAGCCTTGGCGCGTGCGACCCTAGAGATCCGAGATTTGTCCGTCTTTTCCCTAGAGCAAAGAAGTTTCCTCGGGGATGCTGGGGACCGTGTCTTCGTCATGGCTGACGCTCAACAGGTTTGAATTTCGAGCTTGACCGATTGGGTTATGGTTTGGAGTTCATCTTTTAGGAGGATTGTTTTCATGCCCGGGTATCTCATTGTGAATTATTCTGTTCAAGACGCGGCCAAGTATGGCGAGTATCAATCGGGAGCGGGTCCGGCTCTGAAAATCGGATCAGAGTGCGAGATCCTTGTCTTTGATACCGAAAGTGAGCGAGTTGAAGGAGACACGGCGGGGCATCAGACGGTGGTGTTGAAGTTTGAGTCGAAAGAGAAGGCCCGGGAGATTTACGAATCCGGCGATTATCAATCCGTACTCGGACTTCGGCTCGGAGCGACGTCGAACCACTTCGCGGTTCTCGTGAACGGAATGGGCTGAACGGACCCTAGGGTGTGATCGGCGCGGGCTGCTCAATGTAGGGCTCATCTTTGAGGAAACGGCCAACGCGTTTGCGCCGGTCTTCAAATAAGGGAGCCTCCTCGCCGCCGGCGAGGTCGATGGCGTCGAGCTCAAAGCGGATGGCTTGCTTGAAGTCCCCTGCAGACGCTAACGCTACGGCAAATGTGTCGAGGGTTTCTGGGGTGCGGTCATGCAGCAGGATGTCGTTGGCGAGTTCCACGGCTCGGTAGGGGTTTCGGATGTCTGGATCGGGGTGGCTACCGAGAAGCCACGCTAACTGGAGTCGAAGCTTGACGTCTTGAGGAATCGTTTGCATCGCAGCTTCGAGTGCGACGATGGCCTCCTCGAGGTTGTACTGTTCTCGCAGGGCGGCCACGAGGGCACGGTGGCCCTGAGGAATCAGAGGGGCGAGTTCGATGGCTTCTCGGTAGGTCTCAATTCCCGCTTCCGGCTCGCCTCGTTCAGACTTTTTGTGGCCCACTTTGACAAGTTCGATCGCCGCGCGTCGCCGGAGTTCGGGCTCGCTCGTTCGTCGCTCGCTCGCGGCCATGTAGGCGTCGAAAGCGAGGCGGTTTTTCCCCTGTTCTCTGTAGGCACGCCCGAGGAGGTCGTAAAAGTCGGCTTGCTTCTCTACGTCTTGGGTTTTCTCGAGTTCGACCTGGGCTTGTTGCTCGACATCGGACCAGCGTCCCTCGGAGACGGCTTGAGCCAGGCGTTCTTCAGGAGAGGGGGAGAGAATCACAAAGGCCGCGCCCACGAACAATAAAGCGACCCCGAGTCCAATGAGTAGAAATTGATTTTGTTTCATTTTGCCAACAATGCCGCACCTTTTTAGGAAGTGCGAATGGGGCGAAGAGCCGTTGAGTTTCGGGCCTCGAAATCACCCGAGGGTGCGAGCTTGGATTTGTATTCCGTGTGTCGCAAAGAGACCGATTCGGTGTTTGGATGGGATTCCCAGGAACGCCACTCTGGCTTTTTGAACTGGCTTGAAGGGATTTTGTCACCGGCTTTCGGTCTCTTGTGGGACGGGGTGTGAGGCCTGAGAAGGCGACGGGTTTGGCAGGAGTCCTGAGCTTCGCCATTCTGAAGGGGCCGATCCGCCGAAAGGTTTCTTCCGGGTGACGGCGCAACGCGGTATTTGGAGCGCAAAAAGGGAAGGGCACCATGAGTGAAGCGATCAAAGAGGGGTTCTCCCAGCCGGCCTGGCCTTTACGGGCCACGACCCCGCCGCCCCATGTCTCTCTTGAGGATTGGCAGGATCCGGGTTGGCAGATGCGAAACCGGATTCGTAGCGCGGATGAGCTGTCGAGGTGGATTCAGCCGACGCCGGAAGAAGTCTCGGCCATCGAAGAACTGTCCACTCATTTTCGTTTTGTGATTACGCCTTACTACGCTTCCTTGATGGATCCGGATGATCCCAATTGCCCCATGCGGCGCCAAGTGGTCCCGCGTCCCGTTGAACTCGCCGACGCGGCCGGGCTGTCTGATCCACTCAATGAAGTAGAGCACTCGCCTGTTAAAAATGTGATTCGGGTCTACCCGGACCGCATCGCCTTCTGCGTGAATAACGAGTGCGCTCTTTATTGTCGCTACTGTCTGCGGAAGAGGATGGTGGGAGATGAGGACTGGACCATGCGCAAGCGTGAGCTTGAGATGGCTCTTGAATGGATTGCAGCAACCCCTGAGATTCGAGATGTTTTGTTGACGGGCGGAGACCCTCTGATTTTTTCGGACCGTCGATTGGAATGGCTTCTGAAACGTCTTCGATCGATTCCTCACGTTGAGTTGATTCGTCTCGGGACGCGCCTGCCCGTGACGCTGCCCTTTAGGGTGACTGATGAATTGTGTTCCATGCTTGAGCAATATCATCCGATTTGGGTCAATACGCATTTCAATCATCCGTCCGAGCTCACCGCCGACGCGGCTGCGGCGTGCGATCGACTTCTGCGAGCGGGGATCCCGGTTGGGAATCAGAGCGTGTTGCTTCAGGGAATCAACGATTCGCTTGAGGTGATGCAGAGGCTCTGCGAGACCTTGGTCCGGATGCGGGTGCGTCCGTATTATGTGTATCAGGCGCAGTTGCTTGAGGGCACCGAGCATTTTCGGGTGCCCATCGAGGAGGGCATGAGTCTTTTTCGAGGGATGCGGGGCAGGACCAGCGGGTTTGCTATTCCCCAATACGTTTTAGATACGCCACATGGGAAAGTGCCCCTGGATTATCCCTTCGCGCGCGGCCGTGAAGGCGACGACTATGTGGTGGAAGCCTGGGACGGGGCGATTTGGCGGGAGCCAAACCCGCGGGGCTAAGATGGGCTTTCTGGGATAGAGTACGGGCGGTGGGCTTGGCGATGCTTCTTGTTCGACCGCGTTTTGGGAGTGTTGCTTGAGTTTGAGAATTACATCAAGGAGAGTCCTCGATATGCAGAAGCGCCGTCTATGTCTGACTTGGCTTTTTGTTTGGTTGTTTGGGGTCGTTCATGTCGCCGGTGCCGAAGAAGCTCCGAGCGCCCAGGACTTGCAAGGGCGCTGGATTCCGTCTCTGACTTTTGATGTGCTCCTGTCCGATTGGAACGAGACGGGCACGGTGGACACCTTTGCTCAGGATTGCTCTGTGGGCATTCCAGTGCCGAACACCAACCCCGTGACCTACGTGTGTGGTCCAAATCTGTCCGGCTCAGCTTCGCCCGAAGTGAGTTCGGTGCAATATCGAGTGGGTCTTGATTTAATGACTCCTCGTTATCAAGTCGGGTCAATGAAGCTGCCGCGAGGTTGGGTCTTCGGGGGAGCGTTGATTAACCCGATCCAATCTCACCCGGTGGTGACGCGGCCTGAGGATGGCAAGTTCGTGCCTCGAATGCCTGAGCAGCTGGTCGATCAGGGATTCGATCCGCCCTTTAAAGGCGTCGCGGCCCAAACCGATTCGCGATATCTAGAGTCGGGGTGGTTCGTGGGAGTGGGCTCTGTTTTTGAAGTGCCTTACCGGGATTCCATGTTTCGATTTAAGGTGGGCGTCAATTACATGCGGGAACGAGTGGCGATCACTTCCCGGATGGCCTTGGTGGGATACGGTTTTATTCCAGATCCTCAAAACCCGGGCGGCGGAGCCGATGGCTATTTCACGGTGCGAAGCCGATTGGCGTCTGAAAATCAGACGTATCATTTTCTGGGTCCCATCGGTGAAGCCGAGATGGTTCTGGTTTCCGGAGCTCGCCTCGGGTTGAGCCTCTATGGACAGGCGCAGTTCTTATGGAATCTAGATACTTCTCCTTTGATCCGGGTGGTTGAATCCGAGTTTCCGAACGGAGAGATCGGGACTACGACCTTCACGTATCAGCCCAAAGACTTCTCCGTACGAGGGGCAATTGGGGTTCGATTGTCGTGGAATGCCGGATTCGGCTTTTGAACTTATGGAGGCGTGAGTATACCTGCCGTATTTGGTCTTAGAGGTGTATTCGTTTCTTGTCTTGGGGTGAACCGTTTTTCAGGGATTGGCGTTTTTTTCGCGGCGTGTTCGGCCGACATGTAATTGGAGAGAGTAAGCAGTGACACAGACTCAGACTGCAAGCGAACAGATAGAGATCCCCGACCGCGCCCGAGTGACCATTATCGGAGGAGGTGTGATCGGGTGCAGCCTCGCGTACCACCTCGGGAAAGCGGGCTGGAACGACGTGGTTCTGCTTGAGCGCCATAAGCTCACTTCAGGAACGACTTGGCACGCCGCGGGATTGGTTGTGACCTCGGGGTTTACGACAGAGACTTTGATGAAGATTGCTCGCTACACGCGCGATCTGTATGCGGAGCTTGAAAACGAGACGGGCTTTGCCACCGGTTTTCGACCTGTGGGGTTATTACAAGTGGCGGCCGACAAAGAGGTCTTTGGTGATCTGAAGCGAAAAGCCAGCTTTAGTCGACTCATGGGAGTCGACTCTCAAGAAGTGTCTGTCGATGATATTCGAAAGCTGTGGCCCATGGCTCGGACGGAGGATCTTCTTGGAGGCTTCTTTACTGAGGCGGACGGTCGAGCCAATCCTGTGGATGTCACAATTTCCTTATCCAAAGGGGCCAAGGCTTTGGGCGTTCGACTCATTGAGGGCGTTGAAGTCACCGATGTGCACAGTCAGAACGGCCGAGTGACTGGAGTGATGACCGACCAAGGTCCCATCGAATCCGAGATCGTGGTGAACTGCGCGGGGATGTGGGGGCGGCAGGTCGGCGAGATGGCGGGAGTGAGCTGTCCTCTTCAGGCGGCCGAACATTACTACGTCATCCTGGACGGAGTTGAAGGCATGGATCGCAATATGCCCATTTTGGAAGACCCGTCTGTCTATGGCTATTTCCGCGAAGAAGGCAGTGGCTTGATGGCGGGACTTTTTGAGCCCGTCGCCGCTCCTTGGTCACTGGATGGTATCCCCGAGAAGTCTGCCTTTACGGTCCTTGATCCAGATCTGGACCGAATGATGCCTTATTTGACCAATGCCCTTGAGCGTATTCCGTCCGCCCAGGACGCGACGGTGCGTCAATTTTTCTGTGGGCCCGAGAGTTTTACGCCGGATCTGGCTCCCTTGGTGGGTGAAGCCCCCGAACTCAAGAATTTTTATGTGGCCGCGGGTTTGAATTCCTTGGGGATTCTGCAGGGGGGCGGGATCGGCCGCCTTCTGGCTCATTGGATTATTGAAGGCGAGCCCGATATCGATGTGACCGAGCTGAATATTGATCGTTTTCAAAAGTATCAGACGAACCGGCAGTACCGGAAGGACCGCACCGTCGAAATCGTGGGTGAGATGTATAAAATTCATCACCCCAATGAAACATTTGAGACGGCTCGAAATGTCAAACGTCATATCTTGCACGACCGTTTGGCCTCAGCCGGTGCTTGCTTTGTTCAGTCTGCGGGCTGGGAGATCGCGGATTGGTATGCGAACGAGGGCGAGAAGCCCGAAGTCGAAGAGTATACGTGGGATCGTCAGAACTCCTTCGAAAATGTAGCGGCCGAGCATCGGGCTTGTCGTGAGGACGTTGTCCTGATGGACATGTCCTTCATGTCTAAGTTCAGCGTTCGAGGCCGAGACGCACTGGCCCAGCTGAATCGCATTAGCTGTAACGAACTCGACGTGCCCGTGGGTCGTATTGTGTACACCCAATGGACTAATCACGGCGGGGGCATTGAGGCGGACTTGACCATCTCGCGCCGGTCCGAGGATGAATTCGTGGTGGTTTGTTCCGATACGGTTCATCGTCATATCGAGACCTGGATGCAACGTCATTTCGATCCGGACGCGCACGTGACGATTACGGATTTGACCTCGGCCTATGCCATGATGACGGTCCAAGGGCCCAAGTCTCGAGCCCTGCTGAGTCGCCTTACGCCCGACTCGTTGGAGAACGATGATTTTCCCTATATGTCGGGCCGCGAAATCGAGATGGGGTACGCTCGGGTGTACGCTATTCGAGTGACTTACCTCGGCGAACTCGGCTGGGAATTGTATATCGCGACTGAGCACGCACAGGATGTGTATGAACGCCTGGTTGAGGTGGGGCCGGAATTCGGATTGCGACACGCAGGCCTTCAGGCGCTGAGCAGCCTCCGTTTAGAAAAAGCCTACCGCGATTTCGGTCATGACGTAGTGAATACCGACACGCCCATTGAGGCTGGACTGGGCTTCGCGGTGAAGCTCGACAAGCCGGGTGGTTTTATTGGTCGTGACGTTCTCGCGAAGCAGAAAGAGGCGGGCGTGCCTCATCGACGGTTGGTGCAATTTATTCTTGAGGATCCCGAACCTTTACTCCTTCACGGTGAAGTGATCTGGCGCAATGGAGTTGCAGTGGGATACATCCGGGCCGGCGCCTACGGGCACACGCTTGGAGCCTCTGTGGGGCTCGGTTACGTGGAGGCCGACGAGCCTGTGACAAAAGCCTATCTCGACTCGGGTGAGTGGGAAGTGGAATTGGCGCTTCAGAAACATCGTGCCCGTGCCTCTCTTCGTCCCCTTTACGATCCCAAGGGAGAGCGAATTAAGAGTTGACGGCAACGTCGCTCTAAGAGAAGTCGGCGCGACGCGGTATATGAATAGGCCCTGCGAGGTCGGCCAGGCACGGATCAAAGAGGCTTCTGAGTGAGTGCGAGGTGAGCCGAATGAATGCGGAGGCGGGAGCCATGACTCCTAAGAGAGACGTTTGGCTCAAGGGAGTTCGTCTTCTCATCTATCTGGGTGTGCTTGCCAACACCTTCTTTTACGTGTTTCTTGATTTTTCAAACTTTCAGATATTGCTGCCCGAAACGCCTCTGATTCAAAAGGTGCAGACTTTCGCTGTCACCATTGATTACATGGGCTGGCTGATGACCATGGGGGTTCTCTATTTTCTGGCTCGTTGGCGAGAGGTCGATCAGATTGGTCAACGTCGGACAGTTCTTTTGGGTACGTTGGCGACTCTCGGGGCGGTGGCTCTTTCTCTGGCTTTCTATCTCTACGTCCTCGGGTATTTCTATTATGACGATTTTGAACGCTACGCCTCAAGTCAGGTTTGTTCTTTAGCTGACGTAGAGACGTACTACCTAGACGACTGGCAGCTTTATCAATCCCTTACGGCCGAAAATTGTGAAGCTCTATCTGGGGGCGACGTGTTTCGGCATAAGAATGATCCGGTTTTGATCTCCGCACTAAACTTGAATGAAGGTATTTGGCTTGCTTTGGTCGAAGTCTTTAATGCCTTGGCGTGGTTGGTGGTGGTTGGCTTTGCTCAGATGGGACTTTTGGCGGAGAGGCTTTGGCCTAGGCGGGTGGGCTGGCTGCGTTTTTTAAGTGTTGGTCAAAAACTTTTCTATGTGGTCCTTTTTTTGAACGCGGCCTATTGGCTTCTTTTAGGTCTTTGGGTTGATGCCTGGGACGCATTTTTGTGGTTATTTGGGTTTTGGGCTCTCCAGGCGAGTGCCCATCGAGGTCACGAGAAGCAAGATGTAAACCTTCCGGTCGCCTAGATGGAGATGTCTTTTTTTTTGACTTATCTTTAACGGCGTTACATCGTTGACGCGGCTCCGCCGATTTTTAGAAAAGGAATTTGTTTTGACAGTGAATATTGGCAGCATCTTGACACGTAGAGCTCGGCGAGATCCGGAACTTGAAAGTTTGGTGGATGTGGCTGCGGGGCTGCGGCTCACATATTCGGAACTCGATGATCGATCAAATCGCCTGGCCAATGCCTTGCTTGATTCTGGAGCGAAAAAAGGGGATCGAGTCGGTCTTTTGCTGATGAACGGCGTTGAGTTTGTCGAGTGCTTCTTCGGCGCCGCCAAGGGCGGATTCGTGAACGTGCCGCTCAATTGGCGGTTGGTCGCAGATGAGTTGGAGTTCATTCTCTCTGACTCAGGAGTCAGCGTGCTCGTCTTCAGTCATGACTTTGCGGAGATCGTTTCCGACTTACGGGCTCGTGGGACGACTTCAGTGGAGCAATGGATTCAGGTGGGAGGTGCGCCGGCTGACGGCTGTCTGGCCTATGAATCATTTCGCACTTCGGCTTCGCCGGACCCGTGTGTGACCGAAGTCGATGGAGACGATCTTGTCTTTATTATGTACACATCGGGTACGACAGGTCTCCCGAAGGGTGTCATGCATTCGCACGACACCGTGATGTGGATGATTTTTACGATGATCTCCACGTCCGACATGCATCGTCAGGATCGCTACCTCAATAGCATGCCTCTTTTTCATGTCGGTGCGTTGGCTCCCGCTTTAGGCAGTGTCCATATGGGAGGTGCCTTGGTGATCATGAGGGCATTTGATCCGGTTCAGTCTTGGGAACTTATCGAGGCGGAGAAGATTACCTCTACGCTGATGGTCCCGGCGATGCTGCAGTTTATGTTGGGTGTGCTCGATAAGGCCAAGCACGATTTTAGTAGCTTGCGATGGATCATGAGCGGAGCGGCCCCTGTGCCAGTCACTCTGATTCAGGCTTACCTCGATCTAGGTGTTGAAATTCAACAGGTCTACGGGCTTACGGAGACCTGCGGTCCAGCTTGTTTGATCACGGGGGCAGATGCGGTTCGGAAGGCGGGCTCTACGGGTCATGCTTTCTTTTTCACAGAGGCGAAAGTGGTGAATGCCCAGGGGCATGAAGTTGCTCCAGGCGAAGCGGGCGAGGTGTTGGTCGCTGGTCCTCATGTCATGGTGGGCTACTGGAATCGCCCGGAAGCCACGGCCGAGACTATTGTGGACGGCTGGCTTCATACGGGCGATGTTGCCACGGTGGATGAAGGCGGTTTTATCACCATCGTGGATCGCGTGAAAGATATGTTGATCTCTGGGGGAGAGAATGTCTATCCCGCTGAAATCGAGAATGTTCTGCTCGGTCATCCTGGAGTGAGCGATGCGGGCGTAATCGGGATTCCGTCAAAAAAATGGGGAGAGTCACCTTTGGCGGTGTTGGTTCGATCTGATTCTGAACTCACCGCCCAGGACGTCATGGATCACTGCAAGGGAAAGCTGGCTCCCTTTAAGGTGGTGAAGGCCGTTGAATTCGTCGATGAAATTCCGAGGAATCCCAGTGGGAAGATCCTAAAAAGAGAGTTGAGGGAACTCTTTTCGTACGATGCCTCGGAGTGAAGCGACTCGCTGTTGGAGGCGGTGGATTCAGAGGTCTGTCGGATGTCTAGCTAAAGGTGAGTCGGGCTAAGTGTCCGGTGGTGCAGTAGTAGACGTCGCCTTGAGACGTGGCTGTGAGGAACATGCCGTTCGCCAGCTTTGCACCGGTATCGACACGGTGGAGGATGTCCCCGCTTTCAATATCCACGACAACTAAGCCATCTCGGCCGGATTCAAAATGATTAATGATCAGTTCTCCGCTTTCAGGGAAGACGACGGGCTGCATGGTGGGTCTGAGATTCGCCTTCCACACTGTTTCGAGGCGCTCCGGTTTGGATTGGAGTCCGGCGAGCCCGCCTCCCACGCTATCCCAAGCGATGACCCGGTCGTACTCGGGGATGTGTACGGGGGGGGCAATAATCCCTCCGCCGGGATCATCGAAAGGAGTCGCGCTGACAATCTGGGGTGAGTCTTTGAGATTGACTCGGAGAATTCGTTGTCGGCCTTTCCATGGTGTTTTCTGTTGCCAACTCAACTCTTTCCCCGGGTGATTTTCGAAGCGTCCATTGGGCATTTGAGCGAAGATTTTTCGAACCGAGGGAATGTCGCCGTTGTCCATGATCCAAAGAGCATCGCCAGAGAGGCAGCCGTCCCAGGCGAGCCCCTGGTCTCCGCCAGCCGTTCGGTATTTAGGCGACCAGCTTTGATCAAGTTCAAGACGTGTTCCGTCCCAGTGAAGTCGCCAGAGATGCTCGGTTCCCGGAATGTAAATGGTGTCCCCCGATGGGTTTCGGTCGGCCGCGATACGACCCATGGATCCCTCTGGGAGTTCCATGGGCTCGCCCATAATTTCCAGGGACCCAGGAGAAAGCAATGTGAGCGATGAGGGCCCCTGGCCCTCGAGCCGGAGATCTTTTGTGACCAGCGTTCCATCGGATAGCGAGAGCAGGCCATTGTGGGCTCGGTCCAGGGGGAGTTTGCGCTCGGATACGACCTCGCAGGCCGGTGAAATTTGATGAAGATAAGCTCCGTTGACGGAGTAGAGAAAACCGTCCGCATGAGCGAGGAGAGCACCGCACCACACGTGACCTCCGCAGGGCAGATCGGGTGTTCGTGCGAGAGGCTCGAGAGTCTGAGGGTCAATTCGCTCGACCCAGCCAAAGGGCTCCGGGCCTTGAAAGGCCGCCATCGTCCCTTGTAGGAATAGCTCTTGGGGCTCTCGTTCGACGACCATGACATTCCACCGGCCGTTGCTTCTTTGAATGACTTGTGGCGTTCTCAAGCGCGCGTCCAAACGGCCCGAAGCCGATTTTTGTCTTCGGTTGCCTCCGCATTCCACCGGCCACGCGGAGGGCCAATAGCCGGCATGTTTTTCGTCTCGGTCGAGCTTCATCTGGAACGCTTTCTTTACGGATAAACTGAGAGAACAACAGATTAGAATACGTTATCTCAGGCTTAATCTATTTTTTGGGGTTCTTCTGTGAGAGTTAGCAGGGTCAACTCGAGGATTCCGTATTTGCTTGGTCGAGTGCATGCTTTGCCACGTGGCCGACAAAAAGAAAGACAATTAGTGTCACCATGAAGCCAACGACTAACACAATTTCGTGATCGGTATCCAGGCTGTCGGTGCCGGCACTCCGTTGGGCCATATGCTTTGCGACCGCACCGAAATAAACGGAGGCAAAATTCCCTGGGAAGGCGCCAACTAAAGAAAACAGAAAGGCTGAGTATTTAACTCGACTGGCTCCGAGGATGGCATTTAGGACGGAATAGTTGAATGGCCCGAGTCTGAGAAGAACCATGAGCTTGAAACCTTCGGAAGAGATGGCCGATTCCACCGCATAGGTCTTTGGATGCTTTTTGAGAAGTTTTTCAAGCCGGTCTCTGAACAAGGTGCGGTAGAAGTAAAACGCAAAGGTGGCCGCAAGGACATTGGCGGAGAGCACTATGGCCGTGCCTTCCCAGAGGCCGAAGATCATGCCTCCCGCCAAAGCAAGGAAGGATTCTGGAAGCTGAAGCATGGTGAGGGCGACAAAGATGATGACAAATGCGGCCGGACCCCACCAACCCAGACTTTTAATCGATTGTTCGAGAAGAGGGAGTTCCTCGCCTAGCCATTGTCCGAAAGAGGAGAAGAGAAGAGCAACGGCTCCTAAGACGACAACAACGAAAACGATTCTCAGCCAACGTCCAGGGCTGAGTGCCACTGTCCGAATCGAATGGGACAGACCATACGTTCGGCTCGGTGTTTGCTCGCTCAAGAGCAGCCCCGTTACTCGATGCCGTGTTCTTCGGCGTCTTCTGGGTTCGGTGCACAGTGTGGATTCGCTTGGAGTGTACGTAAACAAGCGTTCCAATGCAGGGTGGCTTCAATTCGTGTCGAATCTTGCCGATTGGCCTCTTCAAAGTCATCCATAGCGTGGCGGAACCAATTGTAGGCCACAGAACTGGCTTGCCTTCCGCGCCGATCGAGTAGGTATCGAGCCTGATTCTCACGAAGTAGGCCCGAGAAAAAAGCCTTTTCAAAATCGCCGTCGAATTGAGGGACAAGCTCTTGGGCCCGTTCTACTCCTCGGGGGAGGCCTTTACTGAGGAGGCTCACCCGACTTCGGAATAAGAGTTCCACCGCTTCTTGGTTCGTGGGGTCAAGGCTCAGAACGTCTTGGCAGATACTTTCCGTATCTTCAATTTGCAATTCGGCCCAACACGTTCGGGCTGCGGCCATAGCCGCCTCCACGTCATCTCTCTTGAAAGTTTTCAAGTTCATCTCATTCTCCTGGCTGCTGACTTTAAACCTCAAGCGCTACTGAGAATCCATTCGACCTCTTCGATCGACAGGCAAGAGTAGGGTTGAGCGGAGATAGTCCCGATTCATCTTACCGATAAACTTAATGGATATCTCTTTAGGGCAAGCGGCTTCGCATTCTGCGTAGTTTCGGCATGACCCGAAACCTTCGTCCTCCATTTGGTGAACCATGTTTTGAACGCGTTCAAAACGCTCCGGCTGCCCCTGTGGCAGAAGCCCGAGGTGGGCCACTTTAGCCGAGGTGTAGAGCATGGCGGCTCCGTTTGGACATGCGGCCACGCAGGCCCCGCAGCCAATGCAGCAGGCCGCATCCAATGCTTCTTCGGCTATGTCGGGCTCGATGGGAACTGAGTTGGGGTCGGGCTTTGGGCCGGAATGTACGTTGATGTAGCCGCCGGCCTGAGTGATGCGGTCAAAAGCACTCCGGTCGACAACCAGATCCCGTACGACGGGAAATGCGACAGAGCGCCACGGTTCGATGGTGATCTGGTCTCCGTCGTTAAAATGGCGCATGTACAACTGGCAAGTAGTTGTGCCGTCGTTGGGCCCATGGGGCTGGCCATTGATGACCATGGAACACATCCCGCAAATGCCCTCTCGGCAATCGGAGTCAAACGCGACCGGTTCATGATTTTGTTCCGTCAACTGTTCGTTGAGGATGTCCATCATCTCTAGGAATGAACATGTGGGTTCAATATCCTCAATTTGATACTTCTCGAGGTGTCCGCCGTCTTTTGCGTCGTCTTGTCGCCATACTTTGAGAGTGAAGTTCATGTCTTGTAATTCCGTTGTGCGAGAGGAAGGGCTTCGAAAGAGAGCGGTTCTTTATGCATGATCGGCTCTTTGTCTGTTCCCTGGTGTTCCCATACCGATACATGGGAGAAATTGTCGTCGTCCCGCAAAGCCTCACCCTCTTCTGTTTGGTGCTCATCGCGAAAGTGACAACCGCATGACTCATCTCGGGCGAGCGCATCGCGACACATTAATTCAGAAAACTCGAGGAAGTCAGCCAGACGTCCCGCGTGCTCAAGGGTTTGATTGAGCTTTTGGCCCGAGCCTGTGATTCTTAAGTCGTTCCAAAAACGATCCCGTATTTCGGGAATTTTTTTCAAGGCCTCTTGAAGACCGTCGGCATTACGAGCAATGCCGCATTTGTCCCACATGACGCGGCCAAGCTCTCGGTGTAGTGATTCTACGGTTTCGCTGCCTTGGATCGACATGAGGTGATCCATGCGTCCTTTGACTTCTCTTTCGGCATCCGCGAAGGCGGGGTGGCTGGTGTCCACATCGCCGTAGGGGTATCGACTCAAGTAGTCACCGATGGTCAATGGAATGATAAAGTACCCATCGGCAAGGCATTGCATCATGGAACTCGCGCCTAAGCGGTTGGCCCCGTGGTCAGAGAAGTTGGCTTCCCCAATGGCAAAGAGACCAGACAGGTTGCTCATCAGGTTGTAGTCCACCCAAAGTCCACCCATTGTGTAGTGCGGGGCTGGGAAGATTCTCATGGGACTTTGCCATGGGTTATCCCCCGTGATCTTCTCATACATGGTAAATAGGTTTTCGTAGCGTCCGCCGATGACCGTCTTCCCTTTGTCTTGGATGGCATCCCGGAAGTCTAAGTAGACGCCTAACCCAGAAGGACCCACTCCAAGTTTTTCGTCGCAGACCTCTTTCGCGTTCCGGCTGGCCACGTCGCGTGGGACCAGGTTTCCAAAGCGTGGATATCGCTCTTCAAGATAGTAATATCGATCGGCCTCTGGGATGTCGGCTGGATTTCGTTGGTCTGCAGGCTTTCGAGGGACCCAGATCCGCCCGTCGTTTCTGAGCGATTCGCTCATCAGGGTGAGTTTGGCTTGATGCTCGCCCGCCACAGGAATGCAGGTTGGGTGAATTTGGTTGTAGCAAGGATTGGCAAAGCCCGCGCCGCGTTTGTGGGCACGCCATGTCGCCGTTACGTTGCAGCCCTTTGCGTTGGTGGAGAGGTAGTAGACGTTTGAGTATCCACCCGTGGCGAGTACGACTGCGTCGGCGGCGTGAGATTCAATGGCTCCTGTGACTAAGTCTCGTGTCACGATGCCTCGCGCGCGATCATCGATCACAACCACGTCAAGAAGCTCTTTTCGAGCGTGCAGGGTGACACCCCCTGCATGGATTTGATTAGCCAGTGCCGAGCAGGCGCCCAGAAGAAGCTGTTGCCCGGTTTCTCCTCGGCAATAGAACGTCCGCTCAACGAGGACTCCGCCAAACGATCGATTAGCCAACATGCCCCCATACTCTCTTGCGAAAGGCACGCCCTGGGCCACGGCTTGATCGATGATGTCGGTGCTCAACTGCGCTAGCCGCCATACGTTCGCTTCGCGGGACCGGTAGTCTCCTCCTTTTTGAGTGTCGTAGAAGAGTCTGTAGGTGGAGTCCCCGTCGTTACGGTAATCCTTGGAGGCATTGATGCCCCCTTGAGCCGCGATGCTGTGGGCCCTACGTGGGCTGTCTTGAAAACAGAAAGCATCGACTTGATAGCCCATGGCGGCCATGGAAGAGGCGGCCGATGCACCCGCTAGCCCCGTGCCCACCACAATCACTTTGTAATTAGGACGGTTTCGGGGTCCCACAAGCCGCATGTGCTCTTTGTGAGTGTCCCACATTGACTCGATGGGGGCTTCCGGAATTTTTGGGTCGAGATCCATGTTTTACCTACTGTCTGAAGTGAGGACGTTTTTCGCCTGAGAGGGGGGTTGACTCATCCCGCCCGCGAAGAGCGATACGGGGACAGAGCTAAAAGCGATAAAGAGTCCAGCTGAAACGATGATGGCGAGAGCTCGGAGCCCTTTGTTGCGATCGGGGTTATCCGAGCCGAGAGTTTGGAAAAGACTCCAAATTCCGTGGTAGAGATGGACGGCGATCATGCCCATGACCCCCACGTAAAAAGCGACAAAAGCAGGAAGCTGGAAGGTCCGGTAGAGGTTGCCATAGACAGCACCTTGCGCGAACCGGGACGGGTCGAGCACCCCGAATGTGAACTGCAGCAGGTGCACGGCAATGAAGGCGAGGATAATGAAACCTGTATACAGCATGGCTCTTGCTGGAATGGTGGCTTCTCCGAATTTCCGAGCATGCTGATATCGAACCGGGCGAGCGCGTCGATTGTGTTGAGCGAGCTGGATGACGCAAATGACGTGTAGGACCAAACTGACAAGGATCACGATCCGGATGATCCAGAGGATCGATGAGTATGGAAAGATAGGCTCACCGATCGTGCGCAGATACTCGGCGTAGAGATCAATTTCAGGAACGCCGGCTGCTGTATCGGCTGCAAAGAGCTTCAGGTTTCCCCAGGCGTGCAAGAAAATAAAGCCCACCATCAGGGAGCCGGTTACGGCCACAATCGCTTTTTTCCCGATGACGCTGGTGTAGAGCGATAGTATCCGGCTCATGGCAGGACTCGTCCCGTGATATCGTGGATCACCGGCAAATCTTCTCCCCACATTTGGTTTGCCTGCAGGCGCCTGACCGCTTGACCTTTCACGCTCATTCCCTGCCTTTCTTCCTTCTTACATATAAGCGTAACTCATGTTTTTAGTGATGCTCGCCTGTTTTTCAGCCTGCTTTCGGTTCCTCGGTTGTGCCGTTGGGGGAGGGTTTTGGCAAGGCCGCGGTTGAGTTGCCCCTGAAGCCTTTGGCGTGGAGAGGGAGTTGGTGCCTTGGGCTTACGGGAAATGTGTCAAGGAACTTCTTGAAGCTCTTATTTTGGGTCTCGATATTCGATGAACTGAACTTGGTTATCTGTTCTTTGCACACGCAGGGTGAGAATTTCCCCCTTCGAAACGGAGTCCATAAGCCTCACCGTCGCGGCGGGGGGGTTAATTGGTTCGCCATCCAGTTCGAGAATGAGGTCGCCGCTTTGAATTCCCAGTTCGGCCCAAAAGCTGTCTGGCTGTACGTCAAGCACGCGGACGCCCTCGACGGCGTTGCTCGTTAAGTCATAGACAGGTCTCACGCGTCCCCCCTGATAAAGACGAGCGGCCTGACGTTTAGATTCAAGGGGGGGCTCGCTTGAGGTTGGGCTTGCAGTCGGTGGGGCTATGAGGGCTGCTTCGACCCTGCCAGAGTTTTGAGTGGGAGGTGAAGGGCGGTCGTTTTTCGCTCGAACGGTTTCGCCAAAATCTGGGGCATGGTTCGAGTCGAGGTCGGGCGGGGGCTGATCCCGTAACGCGAGGAAAGCGAAAGCGAGTGCGAGCGCTGCCACTCCCAGGACACTCGCGTACCCGAGCCTCATCGGACCAAAATCCACAGGCGGGCGGAGGGCTGGAGTCGAGGATGTCTCTCCCGGCCAAAGAGCCGAGAAGGGAATCGAGAAGGGAGGCGAGGGGGGAGCGCTTGGAGTGCATCCATGATGATTAAGGTGCCACGAAAGCACTCCGAAAGTCGAGCTTTTGCCCATCTTCTGAGTCGCGATATTCGCATGAACGGCTGATTGTGTCCCTCGGGGAACACGAGGGTATTCAAGGTCTTGGGCAAGTTTCCGATGAGTACAGGGACGAGGTTGGATTGCGGACTTAGATCGATTCTCAGTGGGGCATGGAAACGCCAGTCTTTATCGGGGCTCCAAGGGCCCAATCAAAAGATGGGAATTCTCTGGCGAGCGTGCAGAATTCGAAAAGTGTAAAGGAGAGAATTTTTGATGAAACGACATTCGTTTTGGGCAGCGTTGCTGTGCGCGGGTCTGTTGGGGTGTACCGAACTCAGTAGTGGTTCGTCCGAGCCGCCGACCTTTGACCCCACTGGAACTTGGGCCACACAGATCCTGCCGGGAACCCAAGTGGATGTAGTTTTGTATTTAGAGATTCAAGGACCGACGCAGCCTGAGTCGTCGTTCGTCAGCGGTCAGTGGCAATCGGGTGGAGACCCTTGCTTCGCTGCGGGTTCGACTGGAGGCTACTCCGGGACCATGTCAGGTTCTCGGATCACACTTTTCCTGAAACAAGAAACTCTTGGCATGGTGACTCAGGTGAGGGCCGACCTAGATGGCTTTGTGGGTGCAGCGCCTCCGGCGACCCTCTCCGGTCTCTATACCGTTTTGCAAAACGACAACTTTCCTGAATGCGTCGGCCAGCAGTCGAGCGTTCTTCTTTACTGCGCAGAGGGCCCTGGGAATCCATGCGGAAATTTGTATCCCTGAGAGGCCGTGGAACCGATTTACCAGCCATTCTCGTGGAGCACAGAGGCTAAGGGTTTTCGGCGAGCCAACTTGAAGTCTGTGCCTTTTGTGTACGCCACCGGAGACAGGCCTGCCTGGGTGATGCGGTCAAAAGGGATATCAAGAAGCTCGGCGACTTGTTTCTCAAACATTAAATGGATCGTGGTCCAGGCTGTCCCCAGTCCACGCAGCCTGGCGGCGAGCATAAAACTCCAGAAAGCCGGAAGCACGGAGCCGAATTGGCTGGCGTTCGCCATCGTGGAGGCTCGCCCGGTGACTTCATCGGTACGTCCCTCGACACAGGGAATCACCAGAGCCGGTGCGCGGTGCAGGTTCGAGGCCAAATATTCTGCGGAGTCGACCACGCGTTCCATTTGCTGAGTATCGAGTTCGTCGGAGGCTTTGTCGCGAAGCGCATGCGCAGATTCATTCATCTCTCGATACAGTGCAAAGCCTTTAGCATAGAGATCGCCGATGGCTTTTCGCTTTTTGGAATCGGTGACCACGACGAAGTGCCAGCCTTGTGCATTTGAACCACTTGGTGCTTGGAGTGCGACTTCAAGACATTCGTGGATCAGGCTTGGATCCAAGGGCTTTTCGAAATCGAGCCGTTTTCGCACAGCGCGGGTCGTGAGTAAGAGTTCTTCTGCCGAGAGATCAAGCAAGGTCATTCTAGGCACTCCTTTGAGACCGTTGATCGGCTTCTCGCTGGGCGCGGGTCGGCGCTTTGAGGGCTCGATGATTTAAGGACAATAAAGCGTAGGTCAAACTTTCGGGTGTGCCGACCCTCAGAGACGTAAAAGTCAGCTTTGGGCTACCTTGGAGGCGAGTGATTTGACCAGAAAGAGGGGCCCAATGGAAAAGCTTGTCTACTTGATTTCAGCAAATCGAGAAGCGTCAGGGGATGCCTTGCGCGAAGGGTTGATTGAAATAGCGGTGCCGGTGATTCATCGATCCGGTGGGCTCCGCGTGAGCGTTAATGTGGACGATTCGGCGGTAAAAATGGGGGATGGGGTTCGAATTTCGAGAGGGACCCCTCCTATTCGAGCCATGGTTTCGTTTTGGATGGAAAATTCAGACGACCGAAAGCCTTGTGAAGAGGCTCTCCGGCAGGACCAGAAGCTGATCGCAGGATATTTAGTCGCCGAGTCGAGGCCCTTAGTGTCGGACCCTGTACCGGGTGAGCGGTCTCAAGGGGCTAACTTGGTGACTCGCATTCATAAAAAATTCGATATTTCCCACGAGGAATTTATTGATTGCTGGACGATCGAACATCGTCAGGTCGCGGTTGAAACACAATCCACTTTCGCCTACGTGCGTAACGAAGTTTTGCGGACGCTGACCCCCGGAACACCTCAATGTGATGGCATCGTCGAAGAGAGTTTTCCCATCGAAGCGTTGACCGATCCGCATGTTTGGTACAACTGTCAGGAAGAGGCCGAATACAAAAGGCGACTCGAGCGCATGATGAACAGTGTGAATGCCTTTCTTGATCTAGAACAACTTGAGTCGATTCCAATGTCGGAGTATCGCTTGGATTAGGTCCCCCCCCCCCTAGGGGTAGGCATGGCCGAGTTGGGTGATCTAGTCTTTGCGGGTCGCCAGTCGGGTTCATTGAAACGCTTCTTTTCTATGGGCTGACCCCACGGTGGGGTCTGGGTTCTGGTGGACGAATAGGTCCTCGCGTGTTCCGTTTGTAAAAACTCATTCTCAAATATGAGTGTCGGGATTCGGAGAGGGCAGGAGAAAGAGAATAAATGGCAAGTGGTTCTGTGAAGTGGTTCAGTGACGACAAGGGATATGGATTTATCGTTCCGGATGACGGTTCGAAAGATCTGTTTGTACATCATTCAAATATTTTGGGAGAAGGCTTTAAATCTCTCAGTGAAGGTCAGCGAGTATCTTTCGAAGCCGCGGAAGGACGCAAGGGCCCCGAGGCGACAAACATTTCGCCTGAGTGAGATCAGCCGATCGGATCATTTAAAGGTGACGATCCTGAAAGGGGTCGCCGCCTTTTCTTTTTGGCGAAGCCGGGCGAAGATCTGGCAAGAGCTGCAGAGGATGAGAGTGCGAACTGATGCATTGTCTTTGAAGGAGGCCTGAGCCTCGTTTTTAGTTGAAAGGGTCATGATGTCTGAAAAAGTAAAATATGAGCTCGAATCGGGCGTTGCTTTGATTGTCCTCGACGATGGGAAGGCCAATGCTCTTTCTCACGAAGTTTTGGACGCGTTCGGAGAAGCGCTGGATCAGTCAGAGCGAGATAAGGCTGGGGCGGTGGTGGTGGCAGGGCGGCCCGGTCGGTTCTCAGCCGGCTTTGATTTGTCGGTCATGCAGGGGGGTGGGCGTGAAGCGGTTCAGTTGCTCGCGCAAAAAGGGGCTCATATCGGCGCCCGAATCTTTGATTCGTCTGTGCCGGTGGTCTTTGGTGTGACCGGCCACGCGTTGGCCATGGGCGCTGTTCTCTGCTTGGCGGCGGATGTGCGGATTGGAGCTCGTGGCGACTATAAACTGGGTCTCAATGAAGTCGCGATCGGGATGGCGCTGCCGCCCTTTGCCATGATTCTCGCGGAAGAGCGTATAAGTCGCCGGTATCTCACGCGCGCCACGGCTCACGCCGAAATTTTTGACCCCGAGAGCGCGACTGAAGTCGGTTATCTTGATTGGGTCGTTGACGAAGGAGATGTGACGGAGGCGGCCGTCCGTCATGCACGTGTTTTGTCGGAAAAATTGAACGCAAAGGCACATCGTCGGACGAAAGCCGATTTGCGCAAGTCCGCGTCAGATCGTTTACGCGCGACGGTTGGTTCTATTTCGTAAGGTTGAGTGTGATTTGTCCGATAAATTTGAAAACCGGTTGCCTATGCTGGCCAAGGTCGAGGCGTGTATACTTCCTCGCGGAGTAAAGTATTTTATATGAAAAAATATAGAAGCGGTACGACAACACATGGGCGCAATATGGCCGGGGCCAGAGCCCTTTGGCGCGCTACCGGAATGACGGATGGCGATTTTGAGAAGCCCATTATTGCGATTGCGAACAGTTTTACTGAGTTCGTACCTGGGCACGTTCATCTGCATGATGTGGGGCAGCGCATTAAGAAGGTGATCGAGGCCGCGGGTGGGGTGGGCAAAGAATTTAACTCCATCGCCGTGGACGACGGTATCGCGATGGGGCATGCGGGCATGCTTTATTCGCTGCCCAGCCGAGATCTCATCGCAGACAGTCTCGAGTACATGGTTGAAGCGCATGTGGCCGACGGCTTAATTTGCATTTCAAATTGTGACAAAATTACGCCTGGAATGTTGATGGCGGCCCTCAGGTTAAACATCCCGACAATCTTTATCTCCGGAGGGCCTATGGAAGCGGGGAAGGCCGTCGGCACGGTGGATCGAAATGGGAACCCTCTGTCAAGCTCGGATAAAATCGATCTTATCGATGCGATGATCCAGTCCGAAAATGATGACGTCTCGGATGAAGTTGTGGACATTATTGAGAGGTCCGCTTGCCCCACGTGCGGCTCCTGCTCGGGAATGTTTACGGCCAATAGTATGAACTGCCTGACCGAAGCTCTTGGACTTTCCTTGCCGGGCAATGGGACATTGCTGGCCACCCATGCTTTGCGTTGGCAGCTTTTCGAGCAGGCGGGCGGCTTGATCGTCGATTTGTGTCGGCGTTACTACGAGGAAGGCGATGAGTCGGTTCTGCCTCGCAATGTGGCTTCGTTCGAAGCTTTTGAAAATGCCATTACACTGGATGTCGCCATGGGGGGGTCAACCAACACGGTTCTCCATCTGTTGGCGGCGGCTCACGAGGCCGGCGTCGAGTTCAGCATGAAGGAAATTGACCGCATTTCTCGAAGCACTCCTTGTATTTGCAAGGTGGCTCCTTCATCAAGCGATCATATCGAAGACGTTGGACGGGCCGGTGGGGTGTTTACGATCTTGGGCTCGCTCGCGAGGGCCGGGAAGTTGAATCTGGATGCGGGGACGGTCCATTCGGCTCGTCTGGGCGATGCGATTGAACGGGAGGATGTTCGTCAGTCTGAGGCGACGGACTGGGCACGCCTTCGCGCGTTATCGGCGCCGGGGGGAGTCCGCACAACCGTCGCCTTTTCGCAGGACAAGTACTTCGAGACACCTGATTTGGATCCCGAAAATGGGTGCATCCGAGAGGTCGAATTTGCGCATACCTTGGACGGCGGCTTGGCGGTCCTGTTTGGCAATCTTGCCGAAGAAGGCTGCATCGTGAAGACGGCAGGCGTAGATGAGTCGATTTGGCATTTTGAGGGGCCGGCTCGAATCTTTGAGTCTCAAGAGGCAGCGTGCGATGCGATCCTGACTGATAAAATCGTTGCAGGGGACGTGGTCGTGATTCGCTACGAAGGACCCCGTGGTGGGCCAGGAATGCAGGAAATGCTCTATCCGACCACTTACCTCAAGTCGAAAAAGCTCGGAAAGGCCTGCGCGTTGATCACCGATGGGCGATTCAGCGGAGGGACTTCAGGGCTTTCGATAGGACATGTTTCTCCTGAAGCGGAGGAGGGAGGGCTAATCGGCTTAGTTGAAGAAGGGGACCGGATTCGAATCGACATCCCCAGTCGAGAGATTAGTCTCCTTGTTGAGGACGAGGTCTTGCTTCATCGGAGGCAGGTGATGGAAGCGCGCGGCGAGCGATCTTTTATGCCCGAGAATCGGGACCGCCATGTGTCGGTTGCTTTGCAAGCCTACGCACTGATGACGACGAGCGCCTCTCGAGGCGCGGTTCGGGATCTCTCAAATCTCAAGTCATAGAGTGTGGCCTTACGCCGAGCGCTGGGTTTAACGGGATGACGTAAGCTGTCTCTGTGAAAAGTCCCGGCTGCGAAGCGTTGGATCAGCTTCAAGGTCCTCGATGAGTAGTTCCGTAAAGCTTTCCGACTGCAGATGAGTCATCTGTGATTTTTGGGCGATCCACACGGTTCGCCTTTCTTCGTCTGGTCCCTCGACGCCTTCGAATTTGGAAAAACTGCCTCTGTCTGCGTCCATACGTTTGACCTTGACTCGTTTGTTGTCCCAATACCAAGTTTGAACCGGAATGAACGTTTCTTTGTCAACGTAGGATACGATTTTGGAATACTCACTCTCGGTAGATGGTTTTGGCACCATGGTGATGACGAATGTGTCGACTCCTTCAAGAGTTTCATCTTTTAATCGGTGGTGAGTGGCATCTTCACATTCAAAAGGGACGAGGTCTTCAAAGGCGAAATCGGTGCCGGCCACAGATTCTCCTCGTACGTTAATTCGCCGTACCTTTCGAGTGCTGGGTCTGTAGACAAACTGGTCGTCTTGCCCCTTCTCTTTGTTGATAATGAGATACCCGAGGTGTCGGACATCGTTGGGTTCTGAGTACTTTGTAATGGTTTTCGAGATGATGCCTTTTTGGGTAGGGTCGAAACGCTTGTACTTGAGTCGGACTTTGACGCGTTGGAAATTTCCGCTTTCATCTCCAGAGCGCATGGACATGGTCTGTGTGAAAGCCTGAAATCGATTTTGAAGAATTTTTTCACACAGAGCGAGTCCGGTGAGATTGTCGGAGCCGATATATTCATCGACTGGCCAAAACTCTTCACTCGCTCCGCCGCTTCGAATGGGAGCGAAGCAAAAAACCACAATTAGGGTCATTCGAAGGAAGGAAAAGATGCGAATTTCCCTTTCATCTCACGGGGCTAAAAAGTGCCTTCTTATCAGCTTCTCTTTTGAGGCGCTGCTGGTTCTTTCGCTTTAAACCCGTCTGGCCGGCCGATCTCGAGGTTTTGTGTTTTCTCGAGACCGGCACATATGGCCATGGGTTCACTAGGTCGGAGAGGGCCGCCTTGAACGAGGCTGGAAGGGTTACTGGCCACCCGTTCTGACACTTCGGTAAGGGAATACCAGATCCTCAAGTTCGTCTGAATCGGCGTCGTCTCCATCTTGGTCGGAGAACAGGACGGATACGCCTGCGGAGTCCCTTTTGCTCGGAGCTTTTTTACCACGCCCATTCTCGGCATGGGGCAAGGCACTTCGCGAGAGGTCGTTGGGGGAGAAAGGCAGAACGCCGGCTTCCTCCGCCCTTTGGTTGCAGATCTCTCGCATCGCAGCTGCGCTGATTCGTTTAATTTCGACTTGGCGTGTCCTTGGTTTAATCGGACAGAAGAGAGGGCCTGGCTCACGCCCACGGATATCGAGCCAGTCTTCAAGCGAGATTAGATCCTCATTTTGAAGCGGAATCTTTCGGGCCCGCTTTGCACCCGGCGCTTTGAACCGGATGTTGACCATGCCATTTTTGTCATCGAACAGCAGCGAATCTAGGCTGAGATTGATGAGATCAACCGTTTTGAACCCACCGCTGTACGCCAGTGAAATCATCAGTGCATCTCGAGGCGCGGAGGCGGCATTGGCCATGTCGCAGGCCGAGAGCAGGGCACGGACTTCACCTTCGGTGAGCAAGCGTTCTCGCTTGGATTTCGTGACCGCATTGGCGGCTCGCTTTGGCGGGACGGCCAATTCGAGTTGCTCTTGATCGAGAAAACCCAAATCCGAGCAGGTCTCAATCACGCGAACCAGCGAACTTCGCATTCGTTGCAACACTTTGGTTGTGTAGCTATCCGGAACCTGCTGGAATTTACGCGTATCGTCCGCTCGACAGCGCATGGCTTCGATGCGTGCGGGCGCTCCAGGTTCTTTCATGATGGATAGGGCAAGAGCAGAGTGGTGAGCGCGCAGTTGCTGCCAGGGAAAACTCCGGTGATCACACTTCCCGTCACTGATGACGGCAGCGAGCGTATCCAGGGCCTCAGTTGCGTTACGCTGGCTATCGCCAGGTTTCACAGTGCTCAGGAAGGCCTCAGCAGCCTTCTGTCCTTTTTCAATTTCTTGCTCGGACAACCTGAAATCAGCGGAGTTGGGGGGCAATACTTGCGCGGGGCCGTGGGCTTCCGCAGACACGTTCTTTATCCTCCAGGGTTGGGGGGCGACTTCAATTCGTTCGGGACCCGAACGAACTTTTATAAGGCCATTTTACAGCCCATTTGTCAAGCCGGACCCTTTGAGTCCTATATGAAAAAATCACGTAACTGCCTGATTAGATGAGACTAACGCTTATTTTTGGATGTCCGCAGAGAGCCCTCCCTGGAGGGCTCTTGTCTCCTGGGATGTACGATAGTTTTCGCATAGAGACCGAGAAAATGGGCCTCGAAAGGGGGCCGTTTGAAAGGCCAATGACGTTCCCGGAGATCCGGCAGGGGCTCGATGAAGCCGCCTGTGAAGAGGCCCTCGCAGGGTTGGGGATCGGGCCGAGATTTCTATAGGCTCCCTCGGAACCCAGGAGGGAGCAGGGGCGTTTGGACTTTTTTCAGAATTTTAAGTGGGCCGTACCCAGGGCGCTTTCGGGGGCCGTGGGAGCCTGCCGTTTCGAGCTTGGGGATGTGCTCTACAGTGAACCGGAGGGCTACGACCCATGGGCTGAAGGATGTCCGGGGCTCCGTTATCACGTCCAGGTGCTGGACCCCCCTAAGACCTCACGCGCTCTTTCGGCGGATCAGTCGGGAAGCCGTTTTGCGGTGAATTGGGGCTCGCGGATTGAACTCGCATTGAGCGATCGCACTCAAGGCACTCATTCTCGCTACATCACGACTCAGGGGCGTCTTTTCATGTGCCTTTGGCACGACGATCTGAGTTTTCTAGATGAAGCCACGTCCGTTCCGGACGCTCCGCTGTTGCAGAGGGAGTTGCATGGACGCCTTGAAGACGGGCGGGCGTTTTTCGAAAAGGTTGCGAAGGGGCGCCCTTCAAAAAGGCTTTGTATGTATGTGGCCGCCATCGACCAGGCGAGCGATGCCTCTCGTCTCAAAGCGAGAGCGGTAGAGGCTGCTCTTGCCCAGGGGTTTTCGGGTGTAAAACTTCATTCTTTGAGTCCGAAAGAAGCGGGCCTCGATCCGCGAGGCCGCTTCCATCCCTCGCTTGAGCTGCAACTGATTTCAGTTCCTACGTTGAACCCAGAGGCCGTGGTTGAAAGTCTCCGGCCCGTGCTTTATGTGGGCACAGGAAGTCGGTTTTCAATTTCTCGACATGGACTCCTTCTCGGTCCCGTGGCTCAATGATTTTGCTTGACCGGAAAAAAAAAGGGCCCGAATCGGCATCAACCGATGGGGCCCAATTTCCTTGCTCTTTGAATCCGGTTGCGCGAAAAGGGCTCTATTCCACCTCTATGGTGGCCTTTTCGATGAAAAGGGGCTCGCTGGTTTGACCGCTGCGGCTGCCCTTTTTTTCGAGGGCTGAGACGGTGTCCATGCCCTCTACGACTTCTCCGAAGAGAGTGTGCTTCCCGTCGAGGTGGGGCGTGGGAACGAAGGTGATGAAGAATTGGCTCCCGTCTGTCCCGGGGCCGGCGTTCGCCATACTCAGCAGTCCTGGACGATCGTGGCGCGCGCTGGGTGAGAACTCACCATCATAATTGTAGCCGGGGCCTCCTGTGCCGCGTCCGAGAGGATCTCCCCCTTGCGCCATAAAACCATCGATGACTCTGTGAAAAACGACGTCGTCGTAGAAACCAAGTCGAGTCAGGTAAGCCGTGCTCGTCACATGCATGGGAGCGACTTCAGGGTCGAGCTTGATCTTGATGGTTCCGACATTGGTCTCCAAGTTCCAGTAGTACGTCTTGTCGGATTCAAACTCAACTTGGGGTGGCTTGGGCAGACTGGTTTTCCAGTTGCTCTTGGTCTGGTCGATGTTCTGCGATTCGATGAAGGCGTCGATTGCGGTAAGGCCCACTTTTTCTCCTTGGCTCTGTGATGTTTGAGTGTTCTCGGCGTTTTTGACAGGGCTCGTCTGAGACGTTGCGTTTCCGTCGGAACAACCGAATAGAAAGAGTACACACACAAGAACTACACTGAGTTGAACTCTTCGGGGTATTTTTAGTGTCATGATATTAGATCTCCAATAACGAAGATGGCCTAGGGTACCTCCAGATTTCAGCTCCACCACCTGCAACTCATTTTCTTTTTGTTTCCGATCTCGGTTTGCACAGTCCTTGATCGAGAAGTTGTTGTTTGACTTCACCTTCCCAGTTTCGATTGGCCCTGGGATTGGCGGGGCTAGGGTGAAGGATTTGGCCAATTTTGGGGCCTTGGGAGCCCAGGACGGTTTCCGCTCGAAGCGTCGAAAATCGCCCGACGCCGATGACCCATGCGGGCTCCAAAATTTGATTGAGGCGAATGAGAAAGCGATCGCAGGCCTCGAACAGGGGGGTGCGTTCTTCAGGGCGCAGCTTATCGGGCGTGATGTTTCTTCCGCTTTGCTCCATGAAAATAAGGGGGCAGTAGTTGGCTACGAAGTGATCTTTGAAAAACGCGTTCGGGTGGGCGTAGTGTTTTGAGATGGCTCCCCAGAGTCGGGCGCCGCTCACCTCGCTTCGTTCACAGGCGAAGCCTTGAATGGGGCGTTTTGGGTTGGGTTGAACGGGTTGACCCACCGGTGCTTCGATCCCTAGCCAATCACGTACGTAAGAGACCTCTCCGAATGGAACTCCGGTTTGGGCCATCCCGAAAGGGCCCGGGTTCATTCCCAGTAAGATGACCCGCTTGGGGGTATTGCCGTATCGTCGGATGTACTGGTAATGCGGTCTTTTGGCATACGCGGTGGGATTGTAAATGTGGCTGACGGCCCCGCTGAAGTGAAGGCCTTCGACCTCTTTGGAGAGAGCACGGGTGGCTTTGATTAAACGATCGGCGACGGGCATGACAGCGGACTCCTGAGTTTAAGCTTTTGTCTTGCGGTGCGCCGTGTGATGAATCGGGTACTGTCTCACCGGGTCACCCTTAGGTCGTATTGTGGTCTGTTTACACCGACTCGCAACGGCCACACGGAGCTTTGATTTTGGATGAGCCCACTTCGTCCGCTATGCCCAATATGAGAGAAAATGCTGATCGAGCGACGGGATTCCGTTGGTTTCTGATGAATACCGGCAGCTGGTTCGGGGCTTGGGGCATGCAGCAGGTCCTGTTTAGTTGGATTGTGGTGGGTGAATTGCAAGCGAGCGGGGATTGGGTGGGCTTAGCTCAGACCTCGATCATGCTTCCTTCGCTCGTTTTACTCATGGCCGGCGGCGCCGTGGCGGATCGAACCGATCCACGTCGAGTTCTCATGCTTTTACATCTCCTCGCGGCCATTCCGATGTTGGCCTTAGCCGCATTGTCAGCCCTAGGGCACCTGGATATGGGGCTGCTGATTCTTTACGCGTTTTCGATTGGAACGTTGCAGGCCTTTACCATGCCGGCTCGAGATCTTCTGCTTTCCCGAGTGGCTGGCGAGAATATGATGCGATCCGTGACTGCGATGACGGCCGTGCAATTTGGGATGCAGGCGGTGGGGACACTGCTTGCAGCCGGAGCTCGCTTCGTGGGCAGCGCGCCCATGCTGGTTCTTCAAGCTCTGATTGTTGCGGCTGGAGCGTTTGGAGCTCGCTTCTTGCCGAGATCTGAACCGCAACGTCCGTCAGGCGGTCGCATCCGGTGGAGTGAAATGCGCGCGGGTGTGAGCATTGTGGCTAAAAATCCATCGCTCAGGCTACCTGTCGTGATGGTCGTAGCGGTGGGCATTCTCTTTCTCGGCCCGTACACCGTCGTTTTCCCACTGCTCGTGCGTGATTATTACCATGGCGGTGTGGCCTCTCTTTCCCTGGTGCTCATGATGTTTCCATTAGGAACGATCTTGGGTTCACTGATTCTACGTCGACGAGGGGTTCGGCGGAAAGGCTTGGCCGCGCTCTGGGCGCTGGGTCTTGGAGCTACGGCACAAATCGTGATCTCCACGGGAGTGCCCTTTCTTCTGATGGTTCTCTTGACCTTGTTCTGGGGGCTCTGTGGAGCTGTTTTCATCAATTCGACCCGAACTCTCTTTCAAGAGGCCGCGCCCGCCCTTGAACGCGGGAGGGTTCTTTCGATTTATCAACTCGGGTTCACGGGGGGGGCTCCGCTGGGGTCTTTATGGGTCGGGTTTTCGGTGACTGCGGTGGGGTTGCACACTACACTTCTCGTCTCGTCGACATGCATGATTTTTCTGATTTTGGGAATGGCGTTGCTAACGAGAACGAGAGAACTTGAGTAGACTGAATTCAGTCTTATCACGGAGTAGAAAACATGCAGGAAACAGGTCCATTTCTGTTATCAGCCACTGGTATTGCGATCGGTATCTTTTTCTTTGTACGGGCGAGAGCCGCTCAGGTGAAGTCGACGGATGCGCTTGGTTTGGTACAAAAACTTGAGGGACAACTTGACGAAGCGCGGGCCCAGCGTGAGAAGGATGCAAAAAAAATCTCAAACCACGCGGGTGAGCTTGCAGAACTGCGCAAGCGACTCGAAAAAGCAAAACGCAAATCCGTTAAGCAGAACGCTTCAGGAGGAACAGCAGTCGCAGCATCCGCTCTCGCAGACCTAGAGAAGACGCTTGAGCAGTCGCGGCGCGAGAGAGATGAAGCTCGAGAGGAGTCATTGGGTTTATCTCAAGAGTTGAGCCGGCTGCGTAAGTCGAGCGCTCAGCCTTCGGCGCCCGTAGAGAAAACGCAACTCGACGGGGCCGTGATTGAAAAATTGGAGGCCCGCGTCGAAGCCGCAGAAGCTCTGGCTGGAAAAGCTCGTGCGGAGTCTGTAGATCATGCAAAAACAGTCGCTCGCTTGAAACGCAAGCTGTCCACCCAGGAGCTGCTGTATGTCTCAATGCGCAGCGAGTTGGATGCTAAGAAAGATCGACTGCGGACTCAGCAAGAAGAAGTGGAGCGACTCAGAGCACTCCGGGTCGCCATGCTCGATCCCGAGGATTCGGATACGCGTGCAGCGTCCGAGTCCGCTTCGGTGGATCCAAACGCCTGAAATACCCCTGTTGAAGGCCCAAGAAGCAGCGGCTAGCTCTTCTTGAGTTTTTCGAAAGCCCAATCCAGCCAGGGCAACAAGGCCTGGATGTCGCTGTTGTCGACTGTAGCGCCCCCCCATATTCGGAGTCCGGGAGGGGCTTTGGCATAGGAATTAATGTCGAAGGCGATGCCTTCTCCGTCCAGCAGCCGTCCAAGGTCTTTTGCAAAGCTGCTTCGATCCGCTTCGGATTGGGCGACGAACCATTCATCCACAATTTGCAGACAGATCGAAGTGCAGGAGCGCGTTGGGGTCTCTTCGGCCAAAAAGTCCACCCAATCGGTTCGCTCCACCCACTGGGCAATGGACGCCAAGTTGGCCTCCGAGCGCTCGATGAGAGCGGGCAAGCCACCGATCTCCTCCGCCCATTGGAGTGCGTCCACGGCGTCCTCGACGGCCAGCATGGAAGGAGTATTGATGGTGGCGGCTTTGAAAAGCCCCTCGTTGATTTCTCCCCCCTTGGTCATGCGAAAGATCTTGGGGAGAGGGCGGTCCGGGACATAATTTTCGAGTCGCTCGACGGCCTTCGGAGACAGAGCCAGCATGCCATGCGCGGCCTCTCCCCCTAGCACTTTCTGCCACGACCATGTGACCACATCGAGCTTTTCGATGGGAATGTCCATGGCGAAGACGGCCGAGGTCGCGTCACAGATCACCAAACCCTCTCGTTCCGCTGGAATCCAATCTGCGTTTGGAACGCGCACTCCTGAGGTGGTCCCGTTCCAAGTGAAAACCACATCTCGGCTAAAGTCGACTTCGCTGAGGTCCGGGAGTTTTCCATAGTCGGCGGTGAGACCCCGCAGATCGCTCAGTCCAAGCTGTTTCTCTGCGTCTGTGAGCCAGTCACGGCCGAAACTTTCCCAAGCCAAGACATCGACTCCTCGTTCGCCCAGGAGGGACCACAGGGCCATTTCAAGGGCACCCGTATCTGAGGCCGGAACGATGCCCAGTCGATAGTCGTCGGGCAGATTCAGGATGGAGCGAGACAGGTCGATGACGGCCTGTAGCCGGGCTCGGGTTGGGGCCGCTCGATGGGAGCGACCCAGAAGAGCCCCCTCAAGACCGTCCAAAGACCAGCCGGGTCGCTTGGCGCAGGGGCCTGACGAAAAATAGGGACGTGCGGGTCGTTTTTCGGGCTTCATGGGTTTCCTTTGATTGACTTTGGATTGGTCTCGGGCGCGGAGTCTATCGCGTGGGCAGAGCACAGCCAGCCGGGTTAGAATCATCGTCCCCTCTCGAGCCAGTGGATCCTGTGGATCCCTGGCCAAGAGTGTCGATGTTGTTGGGGGAGGATCGGGTGATCGGAAAATACGGATTTTGGGCCCTTGGGGTTTTGGTGTGTGGGTTTATGGCCTGCGCGCCCGTTCAGCGAGTGCCGATTACGGTAGAGCCGGTCCCTGTTACGATTTTTGTCGATGGGCGGAGGCTTCCAGAAGCCGGCCGTCAGACGGTGGAGCTGAAGGCGAACCGGGGGCATGTTTTTCAGTTTGAGAAAGAGGGATACCGAAGCCAGCAAGTGGTGTTGGTGAGTCGAGAATGGGAGGGACACGCCCACCTTCAGCCCGAGGATATTTTTGTGCAGCTGATTCCACTCGAAGGGCGAAAGCCCGAGATCGAGGTGGGTCTTGAAGCGATTGAGGAGCGCGGAACCAAGTGACGACAGAGCAGAGCGGACCTTACTATGAGTTGGAAGTGGTACGGATTATCGAAGAGACAGCCGACGCAAGATCTCTCGTTTTTGGTGTGCCCGATGGTCTCAAGGAGACTTTTAAGTATCGGGCGGGTCAATTTTTAACCTTTGGCGTAACGGTCGAAGAGCATCCACTTGTGCGGTGTTATTCCTTAGCCAGTTCGCCTGACGTCGATGCTGAAAAAAAAGTCACGGTGAAACGTGTTGCCGAAGGGCGAGCATCGAACTGGTTTAACGATCATGTGACCGTGGGAGACGTTCTGAAGGTCATGAAGCCCGCCGGGAACTTTTGCCTTCAGGACCGCTCCACGCAGCTTGTTCTGTTTGCCGGGGGAAGCGGGATCACGCCTGTGATCTCATTGGTGAAATCGGCGTTAGCGACAACTCAGCGCTCCATTCAATTGGTGTACGCCAATCGAGACGAGGGGTCGATTATCTTTCGCAAGGAGCTCGATGAGTTGGCGAGTGCGCACGCCGATCGGCTGGAGGTGGTTCACCGTCTCGATGAAGTCGATGGTTTCCTAGATGTGACTGCGGCAGGAGCCCTCATTTCAAACGCGTTATCGGCTGATTTTTATGTGTGTGGGCCAGGCGCCTACATGGACGTAGTCGAAGCGGCCTTAGCCACGGCCGGCGTCCCCTCGGATAGAATTTTTATTGAGCGATTCCTTTCCCCCGAACTCGAAGCGCTGGATCATCCCGCGGAGCGCGAGGAGGGCGAAGCATCATCGAAGGTGGTGATTTACCTCGATGGGCAGGAGACCGAACTGGTCGTTGGGGAAGGCGAGACGATCCTTGAGGCTTGCCATCGAGCCGGTCTCGATGCTCCCTGTGCCTGCCTGGAGGGGTACTGTGGAGCTTGCATGGCCCTGGTTAAAGGCGGCACCGTGGAGATGCGTGAGAACGACGGAGGACTCGATGACAGTCAAGTCGCGGAAGGCTGGGTGCTGACGTGTCAGGGACTGCTTCGTTCAGAGGGTGTGCGGGTTGAGTATCCGGATGCATGATTCGTCTTTGTTTGACCCATCGCCATGAGGCTTTGTAAAAAGCAAAATTTGTACCACTGGAGAGATGTATTCAAAATGGCCCGTTGGGGTTTTTATATGCACACAAAGGCCCTGTTTGGCTCTCCGTGTTTCAGTTTCCGCCCAATGATTGCTCCGCTTCTGTCCTCATGTTGAGCAGCCACAGGTCGCCTAGCCCTTGAACCGAGTGCAGGATTGGGCGCCGGGCAGGTAGCTTGAACCTTGCCATGAATCGGGCCCCGAAACACGGCCGGCCCGCCACGCGTATCCGATCGCTTGATTCTGTATGCACACTTTTGCTTTCACTCTTCTCGTATACGGAATCCTTGGACCCAGATTGACTTGGCGTTGGTATGCTCTTGAGACAATGCAGATGACACTTCAATGAGAGTTCCCCCAACCGGACCGCACTCCAGTGAGATGGATGCGGATCACTCTATGCCTCTGACAAACATCGAAGGCGAGAGCACGGATCCGCCGACATCACGCCCTCTCCGCGAGGGTCAGAACCTCCTTCAAAAAGGATGGAAAGCTCACCTCTCGGTTAAAGTGGGCCGAAGGCATGGGCGAAGCCGGATCATGGCCCGAAGACACGAAGGTCCGCTTTTGATCCAGAAGCCTTTTTATCCGCGCGGGCACGACAGCTGCCAGATCATCCTCGTACATCCACCCGGCGGCATCGTGGGGGGGGATCGACTGAAGATTGATGTTGAAGTAGGTGAAATGGCCCACGCCCTGATCACGACGCCCGGTGCGACTCGCTTCTACAAGAGCGCGGGTCCTCAGGCGAGCCAACACGCTGACCTACGTCTGGCCCAAGGGGCCTGTCTCGAGTGGACTCCTCAAGAGACCCTGCTCTACGATGCCAGCGAGAGTCGGATCTCAACTCAGGTGCACATGGAAAGCGATTCACGCTTCCTTGGCTGGGACATCTACGGCTTGGGGCGACCGGCCGCCAAATCGCATTTCAGCCACGGTCGTTGCGAGCAGAGTTTTTCCCTCTTCCGATCGGGACGTCCCCTATGGATCGAGCGAAACCAGTATCAAGGAGGAGGAGAAAGTCTCGATGCAGCCTGGGGATTGGCCGGCTACACGACCACAGGAACGCTTGTATGTACAGGTTGCGGGACGGAATCACTGGCCAAGGTCAGGGGCCGGATTGAGTCCCTGACCGGCCAGCGAGTCAGACTCGCCGCCACGCTCCGCGCAGATTTGATGATTGTGCGCGGGTTGGCTTCCCAAACACGCACCCTCCTCGATTGCTTTTCTTCGCTGCGCGAGCATCTGCTTCCTTCGGCTTCTCCCGCCGCACGGATCTGGGCGACCTGAGGCTGAACGGGGAGAAGCAGGAGACTGCTCAAACGGGTTGCAGAAAATGCAGCCAAAAGGAGAGAGCAAAATGGATTTGAGTCCGCGAGAAAAAGACAAACTGCTGGTCTTCACAGCCGGCTTGGTCGCCGAGCGCAGGAAAGAGCGCGGCCTTAAACTGAATTATCCAGAAGCCGTGGCTTATATCTCGGCCGCTATCCTTGAAGGAGCCCGCGACGGCCGAACCGTCTCTGAACTGATGGATTACGGGGCCACGCTGCTCACGCGAGAAGATGTCATGGACGGTGTCGCCGAGATGATTCCGGAAGTTCAAGTGGAAGCCACTTTCCCTGATGGCACAAAACTCGTCACAGTCCACGATCCGATCGT
>NZHD01000029.1 GCA_002691205.1 Deltaproteobacteria bacterium | reverse complement strand
GCCAACTATGGACGCACCGGGGGCCGGTCCCTTCAGCCCTTTGACCCGTATTTGCCGCCCTTTGTTTTGCCTGCCGAGCACCGAGCGGGAATCTACGATTTTGTTTTCACCTGGGATCCCTTGGAGAATCTCGGGTTTTGGGCGAATTTTGATTACCTCTTTGGCGAGCAGTCCAACGGCGATTCAATTCCCGGCACCAAAGCCATCGCGCTGGCGCTTCGCCTCGGAGCCACCGAGACCGTGGACTTCGCGTTCCGGTACGAATGGATTGGGCGAGACAACCTTGAACAAGAACGCTTTCAGACTTTTACCGCCACCATCAGTCACAAGGCGACGGATTCGCTCACCGGCAAGTTTGAGTATCGCTATGGGGAGCAACAGAAAGACGGGCTCAACACCATCAAGGTCAACGGCATTTTCTTTCAATGGATTTACGAGTTCTAGGCTGGATCTCGGGAGACGATTTTTCGACGATCCAGAGCCCTGGCGGGGTGAACCCAAAGGTGGTTGAAAGAGGGTGATTGGGCTTCTTGAACACCGATGTCTCGCCCGGGGTGGAAATGAATTAGGGGCGCGACGGTTTGGCGACGTCGCGCCCCCTTTTCGTTTGGGCAAGTCGGAACGGGCTCCTTGCTCCGCTCGCCTCTTGGGTAGGGCACAGAGTGAGAGTCCGCTGGGGGTTTAGAAGTTCCAGCTGGGTGAAATTTTAAGTTTTTCCATTTTGGCGTAGAGGGTTCTGCGCCCGATTCCGAGCTGACGCGCGGCCGCTGAACGGTTCCCATTGCATTCCTTCAGAATTTGAGTGATTCGCCAGGCCTCGGCCAGGTCCACCCACTCGCGGAGGGAGCCGCTCTTCGCATCTGGGCCCATGAGTTCTTCCGCTTGTTGTAGGAACTTCTCAAATTCGCGTTCTCGTCGATTTTTTTCCGGGGAGAGCTGAGTGACCGCGGACGGAAATTTAGCCATCTCGATGTTTTCGTATGGAACTTTCATGCTTCTCTCGATCATGGTTCACTTTCTTTTCTATTTTGGTCACAGGTTTTTCTGCAGCCCATTCGGGGGAACTGTCTCTAGGTCATTGCGAATCCCGTGCCGTTTCTTGGATTTGCTTCAGATCTTGAGCAGAAAAATGCTTTAAAGCCCTTTAGAGAGCAGGAGAGCGGCCTTGACCTTCAAGAAGCGGTTGGCTCTGTCCGCTTGTTTTCCTCCCAATGCTGGTTCGCTGGGCAGTTCTTGCTCACCTCGTGGGCAAAATCGGTTTTGGGGTCTAGCCGTAAGCGACGGGAAGGCGTTACAGTCGCTGGGCTCGCCTCAGGCGTTTCGATGAAAAGAGGCGAAGAAGGAGCCATTCGATGAAGAAAATTGAGGCCATCATCAAGCCATTTAAGCTCGATGATGTGAAGTTTGCTTTACAGGAACTCGGGATTCAGGGTTTGACCGCGAGTGAGGTGAAGGGCTTCGGCCGCCAGCGAGGTCATACTGAGCTTTATCGGGGCGCCGAGTATGTGGTGGACTTTTTGCCGAAGATCAAGCTCGAAATCGTGATTTCCGACGACCAAGTCGACAGCGTGATCGAGGCCATCGTGGGGTCGGCAAGCACCGACCGGATCGGGGACGGAAAGATTTTTGTTCTTCCCCTCGGAGAGTCGGTGCGGATACGGACTGGCGAAACAGGGGAAAGCGCTCTTTAAACCCATCGGGTCAGGAAGGCGTTTCGGAAAACGGTCAACCAGTTTCTATTCGAGGTGGTAAACGGTCTCGATGGGATACAGCCCGGGCTTTTTGCCTATGAGCCAAGCCGCACACTCAACGGCGCCGCGCGCGAAATGATCCCGTGTCGAGGAGCGGTGGGAGATCTCAAGGCGTTCACCTTCTCCGATTAAGTAGAGGGTGTGCTCGCCGGGGTTGTCACCCCCACGAAGGGTTTGAACGCCAATGGCGCCTTTCGGGCGTGGCCCGGTGTCTCCTGAACGTTCAAGAACGAGATGCTCGGCGAGATTCTGGTTCTGTCCCTCGGCCACCGCTTCGGCCAGGAAAAGAGCGGTTCCACTGGGGGCATCTCGTTTCGCGCTGTGATGAAGTTCGAATATTTCGGGGTCGAAAGCGTCCCCCAGTCGCCGGGTGGCTTCCCGGGCCAGCCACCCCATGACGTTGACGGAGAGTGAAAAGTTGGGGGCGTGGATGATCGGGACCTTTTTAGACAAAGCCTTTAATTCGGCTTTCTGCTCGGAGCTCAGCCCCGTGGTGCCTGTCACGTAGGCCACTCCGGCCTCTGCCGCCGCGCGCAGGTTATGCAGGGTGGCTTCAGGGACGGTGAAGTCGATGACGACATCCGCCGATTGGAGGGCCTCCTCGATCTCGCCTTGAAGCGTGATGTCATCTTCAAGGGGGTCACCAATGCGAGGATGGCCCGCGACTTCGAGGGCGGCTCCTAAGACCAGGGCTTCGTGTGCCCCCACCCATTTTCGAACCTGCTCGCCCATTCGACCACATGCCCCTACAACCAGGACTCGACCGTGATTCATCAGAGGATCCCCGCTTCTTTCATGACTGCGCTGAGTTGGGCTTTATTGGGTTCCGTCATGGGAGTGAGGGGCAAGCGAATTTCTTCGTCCACTTCTCCCATGAGAGCGAGGGCCGCCTTGACTGGAATGGGGTTGGTCTCGGAAAACAAGACGTCAAAGAGAGGAAGCATTTGCTGATGGAGGGCGAGTGCTTTTTGGGGATCGCCCTCCCGCCACGCTTGATAGAGTGCGACCATCTGCTCCGGTATCAGATTCGCGGTGGTTGAGATGCAGCCGTGTCCGCCCAAGGCGAGAACAGGCAGGGTCAGTGCATCGTCGCCCGAAAGGACCCGAAAGGATTCGGGGCAGTGAGCGATCACGTGGGCAATTTGGTCTACATCGCCACAGGCTTCTTTTACACCCACCACCTCTGGGAGTTCGGCCAATCGAGCCAATGTTTTAGGATGAATGTTTGAGGCCGTTCGTCCTGGAATGTTATAGACGATGAGCGGAAAGCCCGTGGCCTGGGCGATGGCCGCATAGTGGTCGTGGATTCCCTCTTGGGTGGGCTTGTTGTAGTAAGGGGAAAGCAAGAGTGCCCCGTCGGCCCCGGCCTCTCGTGCATGCGAGGTGAGGTCGATGGCTTCTTTGGTGGAGTTTGAGCCGGTTCCGGGAACCACAGGGATTCGACCCGCTGCCGCCTCGATCACAACATCGATCACCCGCCGGTGCTCCTCGTGGGAGAGAGTCGCGGACTCCCCTGTGGATCCGCATGGCACAACACCGTTTGCGCCCGCGGCGATCTGGCGTTCCACTAGATCGCGCAGAGCCGATTCATCGATCTCGCCCTTTTTAAATGGGGTGATCAGAGCGGTGAGGATACCCTCGAACATTTCGCGCTCTCCCTCGTTATTCCTCGTGAAGGTCGGTTAAGGGGAATTCCCCGGTAAAAACTTCGGCGGCTGGGCCGGTCATAAAGACGTGGGCATCGTTATGGGCCCATTCAATTTCGAGCTCTCCGCCCCTAAGCTCAATGGTGACGCTGCGATCAATGGCATCACGGAGCATGGCGCTCACCGCTACCGCGCAGGCACCGCTCCCGCACGCCAAGGTTTCGCCCGTGCCTCGCTCCCAGGTGCGTTGTCGAATTCGATTTCGTGTGAGGGGCGTGATGAACTCGACGTTGACTCGGTTGGGAAACATGGCGTGATTTTCAACATACGAGCCCAGCTCCGCGACGGGCGCGGTTTCAACGTCATCCACTTCAATGATGGCGTGGGGGTTGCCCATAGAAATCGACGAGATTCGGATCCGCCCGCTTCCGTCGAGCGATAAATTCGGAGGCACTTCTAGTTCGACATCCAGGACAGGCCCATCGCCCTGTCCGAGATGGGTCGGAATCTGGGCGGGCGCGAGAACGGGGCGAGCCATGTCGACGGTGACTCGGTCTTGCCCGGCCCAGCGCGGCCGAACGACTCCCGATAGGGTCTCGACGCCGAGTTCCTCAGCGTCTGTGTGCCCGGCATCTCTTAGGTATTTGAAGAATGCGCGGATCCCGTTGGCACACATTTCAACTTGACTGCCATCGGGGTTAAAGATTTCCATCCGGAAGTCGGCCATGCTTGATTCGCGAACGACCAGCAATTGGTCAAATCCCACGCCCAGGTTTCGGTGCGCGATTCGTTGAGCGAGAGGGCGCAGGTCCTTGGGCAAAGCGTCGCGAAGGCCGTCGAGAACGACGAAGTCGTTGCCGGCCCCATGCATTTTTGTGAAAGGCAGGGATTTTGGGTTTGAGTTCATGGATCTTTCTCCATCGGAGATTTGTCTTCCTCCTCCACCGGTTCTGGGCGGATGACATTTTCTTCGGGTGGATTTAAGTTTCTTGGATCGGGACCTCTCAGGGGAGGACCGTAGCGCCCACAGCTAGAACCGCTCGCTAGAACGAGGCCAGCCAGCGCCAGGACGCTCAATCGAACGCGCAAACGGATCACGCCATGTCCTCAACGGCTTTGCGGGCCTCGATCAGTTCAGATTCTGTTTCTGAGATGGCCTGTTGGACCCGCTCACGAGCCGTTCCCCCGACAAGAGTCCGTTCGGCGAAACTTCTTTCAAGGTCGAGGAGGGTCTCTGCGCCCGACGAAAAAGCCGAGTGGAATTCGGACAGATCGGCGTGCGACAAATGCTGAAGGTCCGCGCCGGTCTTGACGCAATGAGCGACAATGCGGCCCACGACCTCGTGCGCTTCGCGAAAGGGCACGCCCTCTCGCACCAAGGCCTCGGCCAGGTCGGTGGCGAGAAGCATGGGATCTTGGGCGGCTTCAGCCATGCGTTCCACGTTAATGTGGGCTGTGGCCAAGGCTCCGCTCATGACTTCAAGGCAGTCTCTTAAGGTCGAGACGGAATCAAAGAGAGGCTCTTTATCCTCTTGCATGTCTCGATTGTAGGAGAGAGGCAAGCCTTTCATGGTCGTGAGCAAAGAGACCAGATTTCCAACCGTCCGTCCGGATTTTCCGCGTACCAGTTCCGGTACATCTGGGTTTTTCTTCTGGGGCATCAGGCTTGAACCCGTCGAGTAAGCGTCGGCGAGTTCCATGAAGCTGAATTCTGTGCTTGACCAGATCACCCATTCCTCTGCCATGCGTGAAAGGTTGATCATACAGATGGCCGTGTCAGCCATGATTTCAAGAGCCATATCCCGCGAAGAAACGCTGTCCATACTGTTTCGGGTGGGGGCCGTAAATCCCAGGGCTTCCGCGGTATGGGAACGATCAAGAGGAAGGGTGGATCCGGCGATGGCGCCGGCGCCAAGGGGGCAGTGACTGAGACGATTCCGAGCGTCAAAGAATCTCTGACGATCTCGCGAAAGGAGCTCTACGTATGCGAGCCAGTGGTGGGCGAGTCGAACAGGTTGAGCTCGTTGGAGGTGGGTATACCCGGGGAGGATTGTGTCAATGTGCTCTTTGGCACGCTCAATGAGAATGAGTTGAAGCTCAAGCACCCCGAGCTGCGCAGCTTGGCACGCGTCCTTTAAATAGAGGGCCAAGTCGGTGGCCACTTGATCGTTGCGAGAGCGTCCCGTGTGAAGCCGTCCCGCAACGGCTCCGATTTGTTCGTGGAGTCGCGTTTCGATGTTCATGTGAACGTCTTCAAGGGCGGGGTCAAACTCAAATTCATCCGCATCGATTTGATTCTGAATGGAGGTGAGGCCGGCGACCAGCGCCTCAGCGTCTTCATTCGGGATGAGATCGCTGGCAGCCAGCATCTGTGCGTGGGCGATGGACCCCCTGATATCGTAACGGGCCAGCGCGCGGTCAAAGTGGACGGATGCGCTGAAGCGTTCCACGGTGGGGTCGGTGGCCCCATCAAAGCGCCCGCCCCACAGTTTTTCAGAATTGGACTCGGACCCGGGTTGATTCGTTTTCGTTTTAGCCATGACTGGTAATCTCGCCGTTTAGTGTGGGTTCGACAAGTTTCAGCCCTATCTTGTGGGTGAAAATTCGCCTTCGGCAGTCTGCTGGGCAGATTTGAGGAAACCGATGGTGTCTTGAGAGGTTCTGACCTTTGGTTTCGGGGTGAATTCGGGGGGGGGCGGGCAGTGGTGAGCCGAGGTTCGGCGAAAAGTAAAGGGCGTCGAGCGCCTAAGGGAGGCGCACGCTCAAAAGGCAGGCGGGCACCTCAGGGTGGAAGGTCGGGCAGACGCGCTTTTGGGCGTTTGATGGCGGCGGTCGGCGCCGCTCTGGGCTTTGTGGCGGGTCTTTGGGGCGCCCATTGGGTGCTTGAGCAGGACCGCATTGTCGTGGCTCGCTTTGAGGGCAAACGATTTGAGGTGCCTTCTAAGGTCTATTCCGCGCCTCTCATCGTCTACCCGGGCTCTGATTGGCAACGCATGGACCTTGCGGGGTGGCTGGTTCGTTCCGGATATCGTGAACAGCCCGAGGGCGGGTCGTTACGTCCGGGTCGTTACGTGTGGGCCCCGAGTCGGCTCCGAGTCCATCTCAGAGCTTTTGAGCATCCGCTTCGACCTGAGCCCGCTCGAGATCTCGAATTTAGGCTGAAAGGAGGTGAGATCGAGTTCATTTCAGATGCTTTTTCGGGCAATCCGCTCGATGTGGTGGTTTTGGAACCCGAGCCCGTGAGTGCCTTTTTGGGTCAAGATGGAGAGCAGCGCGACCTTGTCCGTCTGGACGAATTGCCGCCTTCTCTGGTTTCGGCCATTTACGCCGTGGAAGACAAACGGTTCGAAGAGCATCATGGCATTGATCTGCGCCGAGTCGTGGGCGCTGTATTGGCAAATCTTCGGGCGGGTCAGATTGAACAGGGAGCGAGCACCCTGACTCAGCAGTTGGTCAAGAATTTCTTTTTGACCCCCGAGCGGACTTTTGAGCGTAAGCTCCGCGAAGCCATCATGGCTTTGATCATCGAGGCCCGATATTCAAAGCCTGAGATCCTTCAGGCCTATTTGAATGAAATTTATTTCGGCCAGAGAGGGTCCACCGAGATCCATGGTGTGGGGGAGGCTTCTCGGCTGTATTTCGGGAAGTCTGCGACCTCTCTGAGCGTTTCAGAGTCGGCGCTGCTCGCTGCGATTATTCAGAGCCCCAATGGGATTTCGCCTTTTAAAAGACCTGAAAAGGCGCAGGCACGACGAAACATGGTGCTTGAACTCATGTTTGAGCAGGAGCGAATCAGTTGGGAGGAGTTTGAGATGGCTCGCCGGGAGCCCTTGCGGGTCTCGGCCGTGAATCCAGACGCTCGAGACGTTCGCTACTTCCTAGACGCACTCAGCCAGCAGCTGCCCGGGGTTTACGATTCGGACGTGTTGTCCACTCGAGGTCTGCAGATTTACTCGACCTTGGAACCGCGTGTGCAGCGAGCGGCCGTGAAAGCCTTGCGAGGCGGGCTTGCAAGAATTGAGGCGAATTCTTCGGCTCGTGGGCGTCCGATCTCGGGTCTCCAAGGGTGCTTAATTGCGATGAGGCCTCAGACCGGTGAAATTTTGGCGCTTGTTGGGGGTCGGGATTATGGCTCGAGTCAGTGGAACCGGTGTATCCAGGCCAGACGTCCCGTGGGAAGTGTTTTCAAGCCTTTTGTCTATGTGGCTGCGCTCGATCCGGAATATGGCCCGGTTTTGACTTTGGCGGATACGTTGGAGGACACCCCATTTGAGGTGGAGACGAGAGAGACCGAAGCCCCTTGGCAACCACAAAATTACGACCACCAGTTTCGTGGAACAGTGAAGGTGCGAGAGGCTCTCGAACGTTCTTTGAACGTTCCCGCGGCTCGCCTTGGACAGCAGGTGGGGATTTCAAGGGTGGCTGAGACGGCTCGACGGCTAGGTGTGACAAGCGCCTTGCCCGAGGTGCCCAGTTTGTCCTTGGGGACCGCAGAGGTGGCTCCGCTTGAGGTGGCTCGTGCGTATGCGACCCTGGCCAACGGGGGCCGTCGCCCGACACCGCGTACCTTTGTCGACTTGGTTGAAGCGGATGGTGTGGTGGGGGAAGTTCAGCCCCTCGAGGGAGCCGAACGTGCCATCGACCCCGCTACAGCTTTTCTGGCGGTATCTTTGCTTGAGGGCGTCGTGGATCGAGGGACGGCGGCTCGAGTTCGCCGTTCCGGGATGAGAGGCCCTATCGCGGGGAAGACGGGAACAACCGATGACGAACACGACCTTTGGTTCGTGGGCTTCACCCCTGAATTGGTCGCGGTTGTCTGGGTGGGGTTTGACGAGCCTGCCCCGGTGGGGGTTCCCAGCAGTGCGGGCGCTTTGCCCATATGGACCGATTTTATGATGGAGGTTGTGGGCAAGCAGGTGCGGGGCGCTTTCCCCCGGCCCTCCTCGGTGGAAGTGGTCTCGGTGGACCCGAAAACAGGAGCGCGGGCCTTGGCCGGTTGTCCTGCGCGGCACGACGAATTCTTCATCCGAGGGACATCGCCTGAGCAAACGTGCCCCGTATCAAAGCAATCAGACGAGCAGCCGGGCCTCTTCCGCCGTACCTTGGGGAGGTTATTTGGTCGCTAGCGGGGGGGCGTTGTGATGAGATTTGGAGGCGGCTCTCCGCTTAGTCGGAATGGGGCTTCTAGGGGCTTGAGCTTCTCGTTCAGGCACGCTCTCATCTGGCTTGTCGGACTTGGAGTCTCGATGCTGGCCTGCCAGACGCCTTCCCCGCCCCCCAAGGTCTCCTGGGTGACGCCTGTTCGGGCGACTGACTTCGTGATGCAAGGGGATGCGGCGCGCCGGGCCTCTATGCGGCTAGTGGTGCAGGGACTGGACGCGGATGAGCGAAAAGATTTTCCCTCGGCGCGCGCAAGTTACGAGCGTTCGATCCAGGTAGACGCCACAAACCCTTGGTCGTATTTGGCTTTGGCTCGTTATTACCTCGAACAGGGAGAGGCTCAGCGAGTCGGTCCCCTTTTAGATCAGTCGGCGGCTCTTTTTGAAGCCGAAGGCCTCCGGGAGCCGCGTGTGGGGGTTCATCTGATCGGCCTGAGGGGAGGGGCGTATGGGTCCCTTGGGCAGGATACGGAAGCACAGCTGTACATTGAAAGAGCTCAAACGCTGGCGCCCTTGGTCTGGGGAGACGGGCAACTTCAAGCGGGTGAATTGCTCTGATGTCCAGGTGGATCACCAAGAGACATGTGGTGACAATCACCCTCCTCTCCACCTTTTCGTTGGATCAGTTTCTGAAACTTTGGGTGGCTTCGCGTTGGCCTTCGGGTTTTGAGGCAACGGATGGCTTTTCTCCCCCTTTTTATTTGGTGCATACGCTGAATCGGGCCGCCATTTTCGGTTGGATGGGGGACTGGCCTGAGCCGCTTCGGCTCGCGGTGTTTTGTTTGGCCTTTGTTTTAGCCTCGGCCTTGGCTTTGAGCCTCTATCGAGGTTTGGCCCTAGGGGAGTGGTTGAGCGCATTCGCGCTGGGATGTGTTGTGGGGGGGGCGCTCTCAAACGTCGTTGACCGGCTTCGCCTAGGCGGCTCGGTGGATCTTTTCCGCTTTTCCCTTTGGTCGGATGCTAACGCTTCGAATTTCGCGTTAAATCTCGCTGACTTGTTTATTGGAGTGGGTGTGGGGATTCTCGTGTTTGAGTTGGTGGTGGGCGAGGGAAATCGGAGAGCGCTCGGACTTCAAGGTCGTTTAGACTCCGAAGCCTTGAGTTCGACTCGTCCGCGCGCTGAGGGTCGCACGCCTGAAGAAAAAAATACTGACTCGTAGGCGAACCGAAAAGTCGTTGAGGGTCGGTATGCTGCGAGGAACTTCGAATACATATTATTGTGTTATTCAAAAATTCCGAGCGATAGATGCATTTGAGCGTTGACACCTCTCCGAAGACTGGGTTAACAATGAGTTCTCCCCAGGCGTTTCGGATCCAGTTGATTGCGTTTTATTTTACAGAGCGTGATTGATCCTTAGACCGAATTCGAGAATCCGTACGGGGAGATAGTTGATTTCCCGTTGCTTCAGGCACTTCGTTTTGCCGACCTATGGATTCCTGTGCTTCGCACTTTTGTATGAATGTATGAATGGAGCCCCTGGGTCGATTTTATATCGTTCACTCGGTTAAAAGGATTGGGTGTGCTGGAAAAATGAGAGATAAAACCCTCACTTGGGTTTTTCGAAGAGCGACGTCTCAATGATTTGGCTGGCTGGAAATTAAAGCGGGACAGGACAAAAGACAAAAAAGAGACAAAAAAGAAAAGGAAGACAAAATCAGGAGAGCGGAACGAGGTAGACATTATCCATGTCTTCTCAAAAAAGGCGTGACCGATGCCGTGGGGGGATCGGACGCCGTGGAGAAAAGACTGAAAAGGCAAGAAATGGGATCCGAGTTCTTTGTGACGGATCGTCGGTGAGTCTTCTTTCTTTTGGCCACACAAGCCAACGCAAACTGAATACCGGGGCAGAGCTTATCATGGCATCAAAACCGAAGAGTGACTACACGATCCAGACGGTGAGCAACGCGCTTCATATGCTTGAAGCCTTTCAAGGAGAAGCTGAATTAGGCGTCAGCGAGCTTTCTCGGCGGCTGCGTCTTCACAAAAACAATGTTTTTCGCTTGCTCGCGACACTTGAGTATCACGGATACATCGAGCAGAGTGATAAGAGCGATCAGTATCGTCTGGGCGTTCGATGCCTAGAACTTGGGCGTTCTTTCTCGGGTCATGACGAGATGCTTCGACGGGCTCGACCCATTTTGGAAAGATTGTCGGCAGAAGTCGGCGAGACCAGTCACTTAGCGGTGTTGCGCGATCATGAAGTCGTTCATCTCGATGGTGTTCAATCTCATCAAATGTTGGTGACTTCTTCAAGATCAGGCGAAAGATTGCCGGCTCATTGCACCGCATTGGGCAAAGTTCTTCTGGGTTGCGGTGACGTGACGATTCAGGAGTCCATGGGTCAGAAAGTGAAGGGAGGCTTTGTTCTTGAGCCAAGGACGGCCTCGACTCTCGTAGATCTACAGAAGCTCTTCAATGAACTGCGAACCGTAGCGGGACAAGGGTTTGCTGTGGACGAATCGGAGTGCGAGGACGGTCTGCATTGTTTGGCCGCTCCCGTACGAGACGGCTCAGGGCAGACGATTGGCGCCATTTCGATTTCGGGCCCAGCCTTCAGGTTGCCTAAAGAAGCCATGCACGCCAAGCTCTCTCATCAGGTTTTGGCTGCGGCCGATCGGTTGTCGTTGGAATTGGGCGCCGGCGCCGGCGCCGTTTGACAAGACTTTGAGCCCGCATTGAGGGCTTCTGGATCGGTTAAAATCGACCAGGCTTCCTCTGCTTTTTCGGCAGTTCTTCCTTTTTTCAACTAGTCTTAAGGCCACGATCGATAGACGGTTGAATGAACAAATCTTCTGTGTCTGCGCGGAGGATTGAGGGAGAGATGTTGTGGATTTTGCTCTAGATGACGAACTTACTTTGCTGCAGGACACTTCTCGTCGATTTGCCGATGAAGAGATTATCCCCGTCGCGGCCGAGTATGACCGGTCGGGTGAGTTCCCGCGGTCAGTGATTAAGAAAGCTTGGGATCTAGGCCTCGTCTCGACCTGCGTTCCCGAAGAATATGGCGGTGTCAACCTCTCTGTTCTCGGTGCATGTGTCGTGAGTGAAGAGATCGCACGGGGATGCTCAGGGTTTGCGACTTCGATGATGTGCAATGACCTGGCCCTGTCGCCGATACTTGTGGGCGGCAACGAAGCTCAGAAAGAGGAGTGGTTGGGGCTCTGCGCTAAAGAGTTCAAGTTGGGTTCTTTTTGCTTGTCGGAGCCCGGGGCGGGTTCCGACGTGGCGGGATTACAGCTTCACGCTGTTAAAGAAGGCGACGATTATATTCTGAACGGCACTAAGGCTTGGATCACGAATGGAGGCGAAGCTGATTTTTATACGGTTTTTGCCACATTGGATCGGGCGAGTCGTCACAAAGGCATTTGCGCTTTTGTGGTTCCTCGAGACGCAGATGGCCTCGAGCCGGGCAAGAAAGAGGACAAGCTGGGCCAGAGGGCCAGCGATACGCGGGTGATCCATTTTGATGGTGTTCGGGTTCCCTCAAGTCAACGCCTGGGGGAGGAGGGAGAAGGTTTTCGGATTGCGATGCAGACCCTGGACCGGACTCGGCCCTCCATTGGTTCTGTCGCCATTGGAATTGCCGAACGAGCCCTCCAGGAATGCTTGGGATACGCCCGTGAGAGGCAGGCCTTTGGCGCGCCCATCGCCGAGTTTCAGGCTGTGCAATTTATGCTCGCTGATATGGCCAAAGACATCGAAGCGAGTCGGTTGTTGACCCTGCAATGCTCCTGGATGATTGATCAGGGGATACCGGCCTCCAAACAGTCCTCAATGGCGAAGTGCTTCAGCACCGATGCCGCGATGAAAGCGACGGTGGACGCCGTCCAGATCTTTGGTGGGAATGGCTATACGCGGGAATACCCGGTGGAAAAGCTCATGCGAGATGCGAAATTGATGCAAATCTATGAGGGGACCAATCAGATCCAGAGAGTGGTGATTGCGCGGGAGCTCTTGAGCCGCTGAGGCTCACGCCCCCAATGGGTGACCTCACGCAATCCCCCTGGGCGAACGATGGTTTGATTTGATAGGATATGGATCCGGCTCGCTCATCTCTTTTTGAGCGAGTTCCGATGTTTTTGGAGCCTTCTACCGTTTAGTGCGGATTTTCAGGGGAACTTTCAGTGAGTCTTAAGGACAAGGCGCTCGCTTATCATGGAGAAGGGCGGCCGGGTAAGCTGAAGGTGGTTCCCACCAAGCCCACGGTGACGGCTGAGGATCTTTCTCTGGCTTATACCCCGGGCGTGGCGGCCCCTTGTCTTGAAATTCAACGCAACCCGGATGATGCCTACCGGTACACCGCCAAGAGCAATCTGGTCGCAGTGATTACCAACGGCAGCGCGGTGCTCGGTCTTGGAAACATTGGTGCCTTAGCGGGCAAGCCTGTGATGGAGGGCAAGGGCGTTCTCTTTAAGCGCTTCGCCGACATCGACGTCTTTGATATTGAAATTGATAGCGCTGACCCCGAAGAGATCATCCGAACCTGCGAGTTAATCGCGCCCACTTTTGGGGGGATTAACCTTGAAGATATTCGAGCCCCTGAGTGTTTCGTGATCGAGGAGAGACTGAAGAAGAGTCTAGACATTCCTGTTTTTCATGACGATCAACATGGGACAGCGATTATCTCAGCGGCGGCGCTTATCAATGCCCTTGAAATTACAGGCAAGAAAATTGAAGACATTCGAGTTGTTGTCTCGGGAGCGGGGGCCGCATCCATCGCGTGCATGAAGTTGTATAAGGACTTGGGGGCCTCGGCCGACAATATCTTGATGACCGATAGCCGCGGCGTGATCTACAAGGGCCGCGAATTGGGCATGAACGAGTACAAGACCGAGTTTGCCGTTGATACCTCGGCACGGACCTTGTCTGATGCGCTTGAGGGCGCTGACGTATTCGTGGGTCTGTCCATGGGGGGCCTTGTGAGTCCCGAGATGGTGAAGAAGATGGCGCCTAATCCGATTATTTTTGCGATGGCGAACCCAGACCCAGAGATCACTCCTCCTGAAGTGAAGGCCGTACGCAAAGACGCCATTGTCGCGACGGGTCGCTCCGATTATCCGAATCAGGTCAATAACGTTCTTGGGTTTCCTTTTATCTTCCGCGGCGCGCTTGACGTTCGTGCGAGTGCAATCAATGAAGAGATGAAGAAAGCGGCCGTACATGCGTTGGCCGAGCTGGCCCGTCGAGGCGAAGCGCTGCCGGACGTGGTGAAGAGGGCTTACCCGGGTGAGTCGTTTGACTTTGGTCCTGAGTACATTATCCCAAAGCCTTTCGATCCACGTGTGCTTCTTTACGTCCCACCCGCTGTGGCCTTGGCGGCCTCCGAGTCCGGCGTAGCCCGTGTGCCCATCGATTTTAGAGAGTATGAGCAAGCGCTCATGCACCGCGTTGGTGATATCGCCGATCTATAGTCAGCGAAGAGATCCCCAACTCAGAGGACTCTGAACGGGTGATGCCTGTGGAGATTGAACGCAAGTTCAGTGTGATTGGACGCCCCTGGGAGCAGGTGGGCATGGGCGTTTCGATTCGCCAAGCGTACTTGTCCAAGAATGAAAACACCACCGTCCGAATTCGGGTGGCGGGAGACGAAGCTTGGCTCACGGTCAAGGGCCCGACACGCGGTATTTCTCGCGATGAGTTTGAGTACTCCATTCCTCGTTCCGACGCTGAATCGCTTTTGGAGTTGTGCGGCGACGGCGTGATTCAGAAAACCCGGTATCGCCTCCTTGAGCAGGGCTCCGTTTTTGAAGTGGATGTTTTTGAAGGGGCGAACCAAGGTCTCGTCGTTGCGGAGATTGAGTTAGCGAGTGAGAGCCAGGACTTTTTTCGACCCGATTGGCTAGGGGAAGAGTTGAGTTTTGATCCTCGTTATCGCAACAGCGAACTCAGTACTCGGCCCTATTCGTCTTGGGACGATTGAATTTCTTTTCGCTTGCGCTTGGGTTCAAAAACCCAGGCCACGGCGACGCCCACCACATAAAGAATGAACATGGGCAGCGCCAACAAAACCTGGCTCATGGGGTCTGGTGGGGTAAGGACCGCCGCGACCACGAAGATGGCCAATAGCGCATAGGGTGTGCCCGAGAGCAACTTGCGCGTACTGACGAGGCCTGAAACGGAGAGGAAGAAGACGACCACGGGCAGTTCAAAGGCGGTTCCGAAGGCAAGGAAAAGACGCGATGTGGTGGAGAAGACCGCGGACATCGTCCAGTTTTGCTCGATGATGGGGCTGTCGTCGAAGCTACTCAAGAAGTCGAAGACAAGTGGAAAAACCTGCGTGTAACCAAAGATGGCTCCTCCGGCGAAGAGAAGTGAGGATATGAGAACGAACGGGATGACGGTTCGTCGTTCACTTTCATAGAGGCCAGGAGCGATGAACGCCCAGACCTGCCAGAAGGTCACCGGGAGTGAGAGAACAAAGCCCGCGAGCAGTGCGCATTTGAGATATGTAAAAAAAGTTTCAGTGGGTGAAATAGCTTGTAGGTGTGTGCCGGTTCCTTCAACGGACTGAACAACGGGCTCGACGAGAAAAAGAAAAACTTCTTCCGCGTACCCAAAGGCGGCAATGGTGAAGACCATTAAGGCCAGCAAAATGCGGAAGAGACGTCGACGCAATTCGGCCAGGTGATCTGTGATCGGGGCGGGCTCGTCGATCAACTTATTTTTGCTTCCTGATCCTGGGTCGCATCGGGAGGGGTGGGGTTTGAGGTTTCGGAGGGAGACTCGGCGCCTGTTTTGGCCAGAGAGGGGCTTTGGGTCTCTGGTGAACTGACCGAGGGGTCCGCGCTGTCCACTACTTGATCGGGCCTTCCCGGATCAGCCTCAAGGGAGGTGGGGTCTGGAGACCCGGCCTCAGGGGGCCGAGGGGGCGTGGGCGGGGGTTCGGCGTCAAAGTTAAATGAATTTCGAAGGTCATAGGAGGCCCGGCGAAACTCCGCCATTCCCTTCCCAAGCGTACGCGCCAACTCCGGCAAGCGCTTGGGTCCGAAGATCAGAAGCGCCACCACGAAGATGATCATCAGTTCCCACATTCCGATGCCGAACATAGAGGGAATCTAGCCCGCTTTTTCGTCTACGGCGCGGGAGACTTCTTTCACGGAGAAAGTTTTGTTCTTAGAACAAGCCAGGTGGGTAGAAGGCCGGCTTTGAAGCGTTGAGAGGCTGAGAAATTGGAGTGAGACCGGCGATGTTCCCCCCAGGATACATTCACCGGTCCCACCCCACGGATTCGGATTCGGTCTTGACCCAATGGGTCCTTCATGAATCCTTACTCTCCCCCGCGGATACTTTTAACAAGCGGCCCGAAGCTGCTTGCGTGGCCATGGTTGAAACTCGGGCCGAGACGCTTCGTTTTGGTCCCCTCGGCTGAAAGGAGTTCGAATGGCCTCGGTTTGGGTAGACGGCACCTGATCGAGAAGAGTCAGCCCCAACCAGTGTCTCCCGTCGGTTTGAGGCTGGGCCCAAACGACGCGAGCCAGGACATCCCGAGTCGGAATTCCATCGACGCCCTGAAGCCCGATTCGAAGACAGCTCCCCACACCTTCCGTTTGTTTTGAAACCAAGCAAAGTCCGGATCTGGACTCGTTTCGAATGAAGCCCGAGAGTCGACGTTGCTCTCGACGGCTGCGCGGGTAAAGGCTGTATTCCGCGACGCGGAAAACGTGCTCTCTCTTTTCTTTGCGCGGAGGAAAGTCGGCTTCGAGGTCATGATCCTCTTCGGGTGCGAATTGGGGTCTCAATCGGGGCGCCACAAGGCACTCATCGAGAGGGGTGTGGGTTGGGATATTCTGATCTTCGAGGGATAGGGTTGAAGTCTCCATAGCGCTTGATAAAGCAAAGGCCGTGCCAGCTTGGAGCGGAGACCAGGGGTCCTTTTAATCTATTGAATTCGTTGACTTTTCTGCCCCTCTGGTCAACTCAACCTGTGCCGGAAGGGCCCGGCCCACGTACGTTCGGGAACAGTGCTTCCAAGGAACACGTGTAACTCATTGAAAAAACAGGGATATTTGAAGTGTTCCCAAAAGTGCGCGTCGACGTGCCGGCGTTCCAACACGTACAGAGTTCTTAAGTCGCTCAAGCGATGGGTTTCTGTCTCGGGACCGGCTCAGCTAAGCCCGAATTTGTCCATTTTGAGCTTCAAAACGCGTCGGGTAATTCCAAGAGCCGCTGAGGCTCGAGTTTGATTTCCATCTTCTCGCTCAAGGGCTTCTCGTAGAAGTTCTCGCTCAAATCGAGCGAGAACTTCGTCGAAGTCGAGTTTACCCGCTCGCCAATCTTCGCGAAGGGCCTCGGCGCGTCCAGAGCGTCGCACCGAAACGGGAAGATGTTCGATTTCGATTTCATCCCCCGCACACATAGCGAGTCCATGTTCAATGGCATTTTCGAGTTCTCTGACATTTCCGGGCCACGCATATTCGGTCAGAGCGGCGAGAGCCCGATCAGAAATAGGAGGATGTTCCGAGGCCGAGCCTTTATTTCGTTCAAACACCCGGGCTAGAAATGTGGCGACGAGGGGGCGCACATCTTCTCGCCTTTCTCGAAGCGGTGGGAGACTTAAGGGCACGACGTTGATTCGGTAATAAAGATCCGACCGAAAATTGCCGGTTTCGATCTCAGCTTCAAGGTCGCGGTTCGTGGCTGCGAGAACACGGACATCCACGGGGATCGATTTTGAACTCCCTAAGGGCTCGATGGTTCGCTCTTGTAGTACTCGCAGAAGTTTGACTTGGAGGCTTGGCTCCAGTTCGCCGATCTCATCGAGAAAAAGAGTGCCTCCTGAAGCGGCTTGAAAGCGGCCGATTCGGCGTTCTTTAGCTCCCGTGAAAGCGCCGGCTTCGTGGCCGAAGAGCTCACTTTCGATGAGTTCTCTGGGAATAGCACCGCAGTTGATGGGGACAAAGGCTCCTGAGTTACGCTCGGAGAGGTCGTGAATCGCTCGAGCAGCCAGTTCTTTGCCGGTGCCACTTTCACCGGTAATCAGAACAGTGGCCGAGGATTCCACCAATCGTTCAATGGTCCGAAACACTTCCTGCATGACAGAACTGCGACCGATCATTTTTCCGAGTTGTTGTCTTTGTGCGACTTCATCTCGGAGTCGGACGACTTCTTGCGCGAGGCTCTGGTGTTCAAGCAGTTGTCGAATTTTGAGCCGGAGCGCATCGAGTTCGAAGGGCTTGGTTACGAAGTCGGCGGCGCCGAGCTTCATGGCTTCCACCGCGACACTGACTGTATTTGTGGCGGTGAGTACGATCACAGGACAGTCGATCCCGAGATTTCGGAGCTCCGGAATAAATTCCAGCCCGTTGCGACCCGGCATGACGACATCGAGCAAGACAAGATCGGGGACCGCGCCGCTCACTTTTTCAAGGGCAGCATCCACACTGCCCGCCGTTTCCACGTCGCACTCCTTCTTAAGAAGCATGCGCAACGATTCACGGACAGCGGGCTCGTCATCGACGACTAGGACGGACGGCATGCTGCGAATGTATCACGACCGCCGCCACTTGGCCGATGGGATCCGGGTTAGAAAGAAGGGCTCGGCTGGAATTGAGCGTTTTTCAGTCTGTGGCGGGGGCGGGGAGGTCGATGACGATCACGCATTCCTCGCCATCGGTGGTATCGAGGGTGAAGCGGCCGCCGAGGGATTGAATGATGGTTTGAGCCATGATGCCGTCTAAATCTTCGTGACTTGCTCTCGGATTGAGGGCTTCGGGGTGGCTGACGGCGTATCGCAGGAGCACCCGAAGAGACGGGCTCGCGCCCAGGCGACTGTCGCTGTGTTTTGAGGCGATGTAAACGTCTCCACCGTCACTGACTTGGTTCAGGGTCCGCGTGAGGAGGCCGCTGAAGGCATCTCGCAAAAGCAGAGGGTCGCCCACCACATGAGGCGATCGGTGGTCTAATTCTTTCAGGATCAGTAATCGGCGCTCTCGGATCTGATCGTTGTGCTCCTCGAGCAGTTTGTCGAGCAAATGGGCCATATCGACAGATTCAGACTGAATGGCTGGGAGTTCAACCATATTTTGGAGACGAGATACGGCGGCATCAATTCGGTTGACATCTTGCCTGACCAGTTGGCTGAACTGATCCCTGAACTCCGGATCTTCGTATTGCTCGGGCAAAAGCTCTGAGAATGTGCGGATGGACACCAGGGGGTTGCGGACCTCATGGGCCACGGCATTGACCAAGCGTCGAAAATCAGAAGGCTCTGATTCGTTAGGGTCGGCTTCGGTCTTTTCATTCGCCGTGGATCGGAAACCGCTGAGGGTGGGTTCGGGAACTACTTCTTCGGCCGCTAGGGGTTCTTCCACCGGGGTGTGGGGTTCTTCGGTGATGGTCTCCGGTTCAAGAACGGGCTCACCCATGATGATCGCTTCGTTCTCCTCGATCAGAGTGGCTTCAGAGAGAGTTTCGTACGTCTCAAGGGGCTCAGGCTCAGAGCGTAGAGACTGATTGGGCTCGATTTCGCCTTCCAATCGGTCGAGCCAGTGGCTGTCGCTGGGGAAGCGGAGATGAATGGGTTGCATGGGGTCTGCGGCTGAAAAAGCGAGGCTCCGTCCGACCACGGATTCAAGCTCATGCAGGTTCCCTGGCCAGGGGTAGGAGGACAGCAAGTCCAAACTTTCCGGACTGAAATGGCGAGTGGTTTCGCCGTGTTTTTGACACCAGACTTGGGCCGCCTCGGAGATGAGTTCGGGGATGTGCCCATGTCTGTCGCGAAGCGCGGGAACTTGCATGGAAAGAGCGGAGAGAACTTCGGTGAGTTGCAGATCCAGTCCGGGTTCTCGATCGAAGTCGGTTTCGGGTCCGGCGCCCGCGATCCAACGAAGGCTCAAAAAATGAGTGGATCCTGGAGGAAGGCCGAATTCGACCCAGTCTCTGAGTGTTCGTTGAACGTGAACGGGCAGTTGGTCAGCCTCTTCAAGCCAAAGGACCGCGGAGTCAGACTGGGTGGTTTGGGCAATGGCGCTGATCCGGCCGAGGAGGCCTTCGGCGGACAGAATTCCTTCGGTTGGGATTGTGATGAAGTCAGCGTTTGCCCGGCCTCCAAAAGCGTGGATGTATCGGGCGAGGAGACTTCGACCGGTGCCCCGCTCGCCACGAATGAGCACCGAAACTTGTGAGAGTCTCGGATCGAGACTGCGCCCCAATTCGGGGAGCTCGATATTCTTAAACCATCGCCGAAATTTTTGGCCCAGACCTTTTCGGGTGGAGCGGCTTGAAAGAGGTTCGATTCGACGTTTGCGAAGCCCAACGCGAACCGCTCGCCGAAGCTCAAGGGGGTCGGGTGGATAAGAAAGGTGGGTGGCCTTCAATGTATCGAAAAGGCGTTGCGAGTCCGTTCGGTCTTGGGGCGAAGTCAGCAGAATCCAAGCCGCCTCAGGCCAGTGGTTTCCAAACCGTTGAACGAAATCGAGTTCTTCCTCGAAGTCTCCGGAGAGACCCAGCAAGACGACGTTGGGGGGCGTCGCGGATTGGAAGATAGGATCCATGGGTCCACCCAAAATGGTTCCGTCTCCCGCACCGACCATTCGGGTCAGCGCAGCGCGGTGTTTGGCATCTCGGTGGACGATCCAAATGGTCAGCATAGTTTCGGGGGGTGGCTTCGTTCTCTTTCGGGGTGCGCTTGTAGACACAAGTCTACACCCGGAGACAAGCGCAATTCATGTGCCAATCCAGCTCGGGTCCAAAGATTTGTCACTAGACCGGCAGAAGATCTCCCAATTATCCGCTCTTTCGGCCAAAAATGGAAGATTCATTTTTTACTCGTTAGCCTGACGGTCTCTGGATAAAGTGAGTCAAACGACCCTGATCGTCTCAAATGAGGAAAATTTTTGCCGTTTTACCGCTGGGAAAAGTCGAGCCTTGGGACCCCTGAGTCCGCGGTGGGTCTCATGGGCTTAGGTCTCACGTTGAATCTGTGTGTTGTGGGAGTGATGAGTCTTGTGCTCTGGGCCGCCACCTCGACCGCGCAACCTGTGGACGCTCAGAGTGCCCCGGCGTCCGCTCAAGAGCCATTTTTGGGTCGATGGTACGTCTTGGTTCACTTGGATCCGGAGTCGGATCTCGACCCCGCCGAACCCCGATGGGAAGACCAAATTTGGGAGATTGAATCCGTGGGGAAGAGCTTTCGGTGGACGCTGTTTCCCCACGTGGAATTCAAACGAAATGAAGGCCGCTATGAGTCCAGGGAGGATGGGTTACGGGCTCGTTCCCCGGGCGTGTGGTCGCCGAGTGCGGATCAGATCGCAGAGATTAAAGCGGGATTGAAGGTCGATTCCTATTCGGCTCGTTCAAAATCTTTGCGAGGCTCTCCGTCGAAAGGATGGCAGTCGGCCGGAGCGCTTCGCTCAGGTTCGGCTTCGATGGTGGGTTACCACGAACTCTGGGAGATACGCTTGCGTGATGGGTTTCCGGTTTTCAGCCGAAGCGACAGGATGGGGTCGGCTCGCACAGAGGTTCTTGAGGCCACAACGCGTTTCTCGACGGACCAAATAGACACGAACGGGCACCGGATGTCCGGGACCTATCAGAAAGGCACAGATTTCAAGGGGCAATTTTGGATGACGCGAATGGATGTGGGTGCCGGTCAAGGAGACGCTCCATGAGTGGGCATGTTCGCTTGGCCCAACCGCGAGACCTCGACCGCGTAGCTGCGCTTTGGACGTCGATTACCCATCACCACGAGGCCATCGATTCCGTTTTTGAGATGCGACCCAATGCGGACTCCGAGGTCAAGAATTTGATCTTGGGGCTTTTCCGTGATCCCAGTGCGCAGATTTTTGTCTACGACGATGCGGGAGACTTGCCCGGAATTTGTATCGTACGCCTCGACCATTCACCTCCCATCATGGTTGAGACGAGTCGAGCGGAAATTACAGATCTGGGTGTTCGTCAGGGGCTTCGGCGTTCGGGAATTGGCCGTGCGCTGGTTGAAGAAGCGCTTTCGTGGGCGCGTGCCTCAGGCGCTCGCCGGGTGGAAATCGAGGTGGCCAAAGGAAATCATGAGGGTCAAGCCTTCTGGCGAAGCCAGGGTTTTGGCGATCTGATGGACGTTATGCACAAACGTCTGTAAATTCCGGGGCTCAACAAGAGGCTCGGTTAAAGTCAGGCATCATCAAAAAATAGAAAGCACTCGATTGAACCCACTCGCTGAAAAACTAAATGAAAAGCTTTCGAGCGCATCGCCGCAGGTCTTGGAAATGCTTTCGGCTTACGGCCGTAGGATCTACTTCCCAAAAGGCATCTTGACCCAGTCCGCCGAAGCTGGAGCCAAGGCGCATCTCTACAATGCCACAATAGGAATCGCGACGGAGGGCGGTGGCCCCATGCATCTGGCGACGGTGCAAGAGCAGTTGAAGTCCGTTGAGCCCAAAGATGCTTACCCCTATGCGCCCGCTGCGGGTCGACCGAAGCTACGAGAGGCTTGGCGAGACAAGTTGATTTCGGAAAATCCAACCCTTGAAAACCGAAGCTTTGGATTGCCTGTAGTGACGGCGGCGATCACGCATGGTCTCGGTTTGGCGGGAGATCTTTTCGTGGACCCGGGGGATCGAATTTTACTGCCCGATAAGCTTTGGGGAAATTACCGCTTGAATTTCGAAGTTCGTTTGGGCGGAGAGATCGCGACGTTTCCTTTTTATGAGGGAGCCGGTTTCAATTGTGATGCCTTTGAGTCGGCGCTTCGCGAGAATGCTGAGGGTCGCGATAAGTTAGTCGTGGTCTTGAACTTTCCGAACAACCCAACGGGTTACATGCCGACGCGAGAAGAGTCTGAGCGGATCGTCGAAGCCCTGCACAGGCAGGCAGAACGAGGGACTCGTCTCGTTGTGATCGTCGACGACGCTTATTTTGGTCTTTTCTACGACCTCGGTGGTTCGTGTATGTCGGAATCCTTGTTTGGTTTGTTGACCGGTCTTCACGAAAACCTGCTTGCTGTGAAACTAGATGGGGCCACCAAAGAGTATTTTGTCTGGGGCCTTCGCTGTGGATTTATCACTCTGGGTCCCGGTACGCCTGAATCGGCTGAGGTGGTCTGTGAGGTCATTGAGGCCAAACTCAAGGGGGCGATCCGCGCTGGTATCTCGAATGTTTCTCAGCTTTCGCAGTCGTTGATTGAGAAGGCGCTCGTCTCAGAGGAGATTGAAGTCCAGCGGAAAGAGAAGTACGAAATTCTGCGTAAACGCGCCGAAGAGGTCTACCGAGTCGCCTCCGCGCCTCATTTCTCGGACAGTTGGGCCGTTTACCCCTTCAACAGCGGATACTTTATGTGCTTAGAGATTAAGGGTGTGGACGCTGAGAAGCTGCGGCTTCATCTCTTGGATGAGTATGGCATTGGTTTGATTGCGACGACTCCGAGCGATGTTCGAGTGGCTTTTTCGTGCCTCGAGCTTGAAGAGATCGAGCCTCTTTTTAAGAGCGTTCATCAGGCTGTGACAGAGCTTCGATAACCTTTAGTCGAGTTCTTGGTTCCTGGGGGCTGCGATTTCATCGATGATCTGAATTAGGGTTTCAACCCCGCGACCAAGATTCTCGATTGAAATGCGTTCGTTCACTCCGTGGACGCCACTGGCTTCGCCGGGTTCTAGCCAGCGAGGAACGAAACCGTAGGCGACGATGCCCTTTTCTCGAAAGTAATGGGCATCGGTAAAGCCACTGATCATTCGAGGTACGATCAGGGCTGTCGGATCTTGTGTGTGGGCGACTCGTTCGATGGCTTTAAAGAGAGCTGTATCGCTTGGCGAGCTGACAGACGGAAAAGAAAGAAGGACTTTTGTTTCGACCTGGGGGTCAGCGATCACTCGATTGAGTACGCCGCGAAAGTCTTCACAACGTTGACCGGGCAAAAGGCGAACATCGATTTCTGCGCGGGCCGAAGTCGGCACTACGTTTGTGCGTGAACTTCCTTCCAAGACGGTGACTGAGATGGTATTGCGTACGAGAGCGTTGTAGCTGGGCTCGGCCAGAAACCTTCTTTTGAAAGAAGAGTCTTCAGCGATGGACTTTGTGAGCGCAGCGAACCCGGCTTGATCTTCCTCGGGCGCTGTGGTGGCAAAGCTGCGGAACATGAATTCGACTTGGGGCAAGACTTCAATGGGGGTTTCGATTCTACGAACTCGGTCCAAAGCAGCAATCAGCCTGGGGACGGCGGCATTTTTTTTAGGGACAGAGCCGTGTCCTGCTTGGCCCCGTGTCGTGAGTTCGATCCAGCAGGGGTTCTTTTCGGTGATGGTGATTCCCCAAATTGCGGGCGTGGTTGGGTTTCCATCTAGGTCAAGCTGTGCGCTGCGGACCCCGCCTCCTTCGGTGAGCAAGAACTCGGCATCCTGAAGCAATTCGCTGTGGTTATGAATGAGATAACCCGAGCCGTTGATTCCACCGGTTTCTTCATCGGGGGTCGCGAGCAGAATAATATCTCGGTCGAGGGATGTGTTTCGGCGTGCTAGTTCGATGAGGGTCATGACGTGAACAGCGGTGACCCCCTTGGCATCCAGGGCTCCCCGTCCGTACACCCAACCGCCTCGAATTTCTCCTGAGAAAGGATCGGTTTCCCACGCCGTCGGGTCCGCAGGCACGACATCGAGGTGAGAGAGGAGGATCAGAGGCCGTTTTGATCCGTTGCCCTTGAGTCGGGCCCAGAGCGCCCCTCGCTTGGTTTCAGATTCATTGGGGTTTTGTCCCGGATAGGCCGGGGTGGCGATGACTCGGGCTTCGATGCCTCGTGATGTCAAAGTATCGGCTAGCCATTCAGCGAGAGGTCGCTCATCGCCAGGTGGGTTGACGGTGGGGGTTTGAATCATCTCAGAGAGAAGTTGAGCGGCGCTCTCGGCGGTGCTGAGGGGCTTCTGTGGGGCCTCAAAGGGCCAAATGGCCTGTGCGGCGAGGCTGGGGCTAAGCACAGCGATCAGGCAACCCACAGCGAAGGCTGTGGGCCAGGTCCAAAACACCGGGAGGAGCCTCCCTGAGGTAGAAAGGGTCTTTTTCACCACATTTCCTTGTTCTTGAAGGGTTTTGGAGGGTTTGTGACCAGAAGTCACTTCACCATGTAACAGGAACGTCCGAGATGCTAATTATAGGCCCCATCTATAAAAACAGGAGACCCCCCAGTCATGCCCCCCTCCGGCAGGACATTTCTTCATACTTCGTTCGGCCTATGGGCCGGTGCGATGGTTTTGCTTTGGTGTTCCGTCGCAACGGGACGCGATTTGCCTTTGCCTATGGTGCGCACTGGGAATCTGGGTGTGGTGTCTGATCTTGAGGCTTCTTCTGTCCCCGCTTCCAACTTGTCGACGGAGGCTTCGGGTCATCCTGATGGGTACGATCCGGGGGCGAGCAGCGCCCTTCCCGTTCGTTCCGCGGGCCTTCGGCTGAATGGATTGAACGGGACGCAACCCCTCACAGTGGTGACCAAAGGGATGCTTGATTCCGGCGAGTCGCTGTCGATTGCACTTCAGAGTCAAGGAATACACCCAAGCAAGATTCATTTGGTGGCCTCTCAGCTATCGCGGGTATTTAACTTTCGACACGCTCGCCCAGGGCATCGCTATCGCCTGGCCCAAGACCCCGATGGTCAGGTTTTGAGTTTTCGTTATTCGGTGAGCCCAGAGAAAAGTTACCTGTTGGTTTGGGACGGAGAGCGTTATGCGGTGAGCACAGAGAGTGCTGAACTTCGTGCCAAGTTGGCCAAAATTTCAGGCCAAGTGGATTCCTCGCTGTACGAAGCGATCTCTCGATTGGGCGAGAGGGCTCAACTGGCCAATGACTTCGCAGATATTTTTGCATGGGATATCGACTTCAGCCGCAATGTGAGACCCGGCGATGATTTTCAGGTTCTTTTTGAGCGTCTCTATCGAACGGATGAAGACGGACTTGAGGTCTACGTGAAGCCTGGAAGGATTCTTGCTGCTCGCTATCGAGGGGGGATCGGTGAGTATTCGGCGATCTTCTTTGAACCTGAGGAGTCCTCCCGCGGCGGCTATTACAGACCTGACGGCACGGCCATCGAACGTGCTTTTTTGATGGCGCCTCTTGAGTTCAACCGCATTAGCTCGTCTTTCAGCAAGGCTCGACGTCATCCGATTCTCAAGGTGGTGAGGCCCCATCGTGGGATCGATTACGCAGCACCTTCAGGAACTCCGGTTTGGTCTGTGGCTTCCGGTGAGGTGATTTATAGAGATCGTGCGGGCGCCTCTGGGAATCTCGTGAAAGTCAAGCACAGCAATGGATACGTTTCCTTTTACGCTCATCTCTCACGCTTTGAGTCAGGGTTGAAGGTCGGCGACCGCGTGAGCCAAAAACAGGTGATTGGATATGTGGGCCAGACAGGTCTAGCCACGGGACCTCATGTTTGTTTCCGGGTCCAGAAAAAAGGGAGTTACGTGAATCCACTGGACATCACGAGTCCGGCGGGTGACCCCATCGCCCGAACTGATTGGACCGCGTTTTCATCACAGAGGGATCAGCTGATGTCTCATTTGGGGATTATTAATCTTCTGGCGGCCGAGGAAGCTCTATAAGACGGAACGGCTTGGGGTCATTAACGAGTCTTGCGTTCGAGCCCCGCCTTTCGTGCGGGACTTCTTAGCTGGAGCGGCCCGCCTTGAAGGCGAAGAAGCCTTTTTAATTCCAGTGAGTCTCGGGTTGTGAAAGTCGGCATAAGGAAACGAATCGATGTGCGCGCCTTCGATTTTGGGATGTAAGGAGGTGACGGGTGGCGCTGAATGAGCGTTTAGAAAAACTGGGCCAAGTACTGGCGGAGCGAGAGCGGGACCTGTCCTCCGATATGGATCGTGCTTTCGGTTACGCGCATAAACTGCACGACCGACTCGCATCGGCCCTAGATGTTTTTCACGCTCAAGTGATGGAGGATGCCCCTCAGTTGGCCTTGACATTGAGCGAGGTCGAGGTGGATGAGAAGCATTTACACTCGGTACAATTTCAGCTTGAACGAGGTCGCCACCGTGCGGTGTTTATCGTGAAGAGTCGAGGTGAGGTGACCTTCGTTGGGCCTTTTCGTGCCGGCAAAACCGAAGGGCCATGCCGTTCTTTTTCTTTCAGCTCCGCTGACGAGATTGAAAAAGCGCTTGAGGACTTTGTCGTGGCCTTTGTCGATCAAGCGGCGACGCCGTGATTCTTTAGGGATAGACTGAGGGTCTATGTTAAAAGCGCAGCGTATATATGTAGGCAGCCTCAATGGGCCTAAGCTGGAAGCAGTTCGAAGCGCTTTTGACCCTTTTGTGACCGAGCTTGAGGTTGTGGGTCGCGCCGTGGAGAGCGGCGTTTCTGAACAGCCGGTGGGATTCGAAGAGATCGCTTTGGGTGCGCGAAATCGAGCTCGGGCCGCTTACGCGTCCGGAGCTTGCGACCTCGCAGCAGGGATTGAGGACGGCTTAGTCCCTCTCTCTGAGCTCGGCCATGAGGTGCTCAATATCGGTGTAGCGATTTTGACGGATGGAAAGAGAGAATCAGTGGGTTTGTCTTCAGGCTTTGCTTATCCCCCCGAGTGTCTAGAGCCTGCTTTAAAAAAACGAGAACCGATCGGGGGGGTGTTTGATCGGTATTGGCAGCAATCGGGTCAAAGTTCTGAGGACGGTCCGAGTGGACTGTCGGTGGGTAATATTGGGCGCCTGAGCCTTGGGGCCTTGCCTCGAAGTGAGTATGGTCGACAGGCTGTTGTCTGTGCTCTTGTTCGTTTTCTTCATCCTGAAATGTATCCGCAGTCGATTGGTTCACCGGCGGCTCTCACTGGAACTCAAGCTGATATCGAGGAGAGCAAAATTGGTTGAAGTCAGCCCCCCGGTACGGTCCCTTGAGGATTGCGTCTCATACTTTGTGTCTGGAGAGACGACCCAAGCGGATTGGGTGATTGGCACCGAGCACGAGAAAATCGCTGTGTATGAAGAGAGCTACGCCCGAGTTCCCTATGAGGGCGACCGAGGCATTGCGGCTTTGCTCAAGCGTATTTCTACGCAACACGGCTGGGACCCGATCTATGAGGGCGAGAATATTATTGGTCTCTTGCAGGACGGGGCGAGCATCACCCTTGAGCCAGGGGGTCAGTTTGAACTCTCTGGAGCTCCCTTGGCCACGATTCGGGAGACCTGCAGGGAGTTCAATTCACACGTCGATATGGTGAAAGAGATTTCGCGTGACTTTGGGATCATTTGGCTTTCCCTGGGTGTCGACCCTCTTCACTCGGTCGTGGATGTTCCTGTGATGCCGAAACATCGTTATCAGATCATGCGAGATTATCTTCCTACCCGGGGCGCACTGGGTCTTGAGATGATGCATTTGAGTGCCACGGTTCAAGCTAATTTTGATTTCAGCGACGAGGCCGATATGGTGAGGAAGATGCGGACCGCTATGGGGTGCACCCCCGTGGTCTCGGCACTGTTTGCCAACTCGCCTTTCTCTTATGGAACCGAAAACGGGTTCATTACAAAGAGGCTTCGGATCTGGGAGGACACAGACCCTGATCGTTGCGGTCTATTGCCCTTTGTTTTCGAGTCAGATTTTGGTTACGAGCGTTACGCTGATTGGGCTCTTGATGTCCCTCTCTTTTTTCTGATTCGGGATGGCCAGTACATCTCTGCGAACGGCTGCACTTTTAGAACTTTCATGGCGGAGGGGCTTCAAGGTCACGAGGCCCGTCTCTCCGATTGGGATATGCATCTAACGACTCTTTTCCCCGAGGTACGCCTGAAGAAGATTATTGAAGTGAGAGGGGCCGATGCGGTGCCCCGGGAACTCACGTGCGCTTTGCCCGCTCTTTGGAAAGGGCTGCTTTATGATGCTCAGGCGTGTGAGGCGGCTTGGTCACTGGTTTCCGCTTACTCTTTGGAAGAGCGGACCGCCGCTCACGAATCAGTGTCGAGACGGGGTCTGGCGGCACAAATCGCCGGACAAAATGTGAGAACTTTGGCGGAGCAGTTGGTCGAACTCTCTTCAGCGGGCCTCGCGAGAATTGCAGTGCGTTGCGATTTGCCCAAGGACGAACGGAACTTTCTCGATCCTCTGGTTCAAATCCTTGAAGGGGGCTTAAGCCCGGGAGAGGCCGTTCTTGAGCGATGGAGGACGGATTGGCAGGGTTCAGTCGACCGGTTGATCGAATATGCTCAGTACTGACGCTCAGACAGGGTCGGATACCAACCCTCGGGTCTGGCAATCATGACGAGCCGCCCGTAGAATCGCAGACGGTCGAGCAAAGATTTTGTGACAATGTTCTGAGTCTTTGTCGACTTCGAATCAACGGATTCGTGTATTCTCATGCCTTGATATGGAGTAGCTAGATCATGACGCCAAACGCACCTTCGGACGCAAAGAGCAATCACACTCGAGTTTTGATTGTAGGGAGTGGTCCGGCGGGCTACACGGCCGCCATTTACGCGGCTCGCGCGGGATTAGAGCCGATTGTTCTGGCTGGTTTTGCTTTTGGTGGACAATTGATGATTACGACGGATGTCGAGAATTACCCGGGTTATCCTGAGGGCATTACGGGTCCGGGCATGATGGAAGATCTTCAGAAGCAGGCGGAGCGGTTTGGCACCCGACTGATTTTTGAAGATGCGGTTCGGGTGGACTGTTCGGCACGTCCGTTTCGGGTTGAAACCGATGAAGAGACGTTTACGGGTGATGCACTCGTAATTGCGACGGGCGCTTCCGCTCGTTGGCTGGGCCTAGATTCCGAAAAGCGGTTGACCAACCTTGGTGTTTCCGCCTGTGCGACCTGTGATGGGGCTCTTTTTAGGGATAAGCCTCTGGCTGTCGTTGGTGGAGGCGATACTGCGATGGAGGAGGCTCTCTTTCTCACTCGCTTCGCGACTCGTGTGACGGTGATCCATCGTCGCGCAGAACTGCGAGCCTCTAAGATCATGCAAGAGCGTGCACTGGCTCATGAAAAGATTGATTTTGCTTGGAACTCCGAGGTGGACGAAGTTCTTGGAGACGAGTTTGTGACAGGCGTACGTTTGTCGGATCGAGAGACAGGCGAGAAGCGCGACCTTGAGGTGGAAGGTTTGTTTATTGCGATCGGCCATCAGCCCAACACGCATCTCTTTACCGAGCAGTTAAAGCTCGATGAGAATGGGTATATAGATATTCTGCCGGGTACAACGCGAACTTCCATCGAGGGCGTTTTTGCATGTGGCGATGTGGCTGACCCCACCTACCGACAGGCCGTGACTGCGGCGGGCACAGGCTGCATGGCAGCCATCGACTCAGAGCGCTGGTTAGCTGAAAAAGGTTTGGAGTAGGTGCCTCGGTCATGAGTGTACTGTCGAAAATCGGGCCCAAGCCTTTGAAAGAAAGAGCCCATTTTGAAAATGAGTTTAAATGGGAGCCACTTGAAGACTGATGCCTCTGACTCGTGAGATGCTGGAGCGACTCACAGATCGCTCGACGGATATCGTGGTGGCGACCGACCGGAAGGGTCGAGTGGTCTATTACAACGACGGTGCTTCTAAGAGTCTCGGATATGACTCAAGCGAGGTACTGGGGGGATTTGTTGGCACACTTTATCCCAGTGTGGATGAGGCGAGGCGAGTCGCCAACGCCATGAGGGATCCGAATCAATCCGGCACGAATGTTCTTGAAAGTTTCAGTACCACTTTTCTTGCCCGATCGGGTGAAGAAATTCCGGTGGCCATTTCCGGAACGCTCCTTTTTGATGATGCCGGTGATGAGTCTGGAACCATTGGGTATGCGAAAGATCTTCGTGAAATCCTACACAAGGACCAACTGGCTGTTTTAGGCGAAGTGGCCATTGGACTTTCGCATGAGATTAACAATCCCCTGGCCGTCATCCTGAATCAGTTGGAGATGCTTGAGAGCGATGTTTCGCGTTTAGCTGGGGAGCGGGATTGTTCGGTTGAGGACGAACGCTTAGATTCGATTCGTCGAGAAGTCGCTCGTATCAGCGAGATTTTAGGACGACTTGGTGAGATGGTTCAAACGGACTCCTATGAAACGATTACGTATGTAGGACCGGCTCGGATGGTCGACCTCCGAAGTAAGGACTCTCGTCCAACCAACACGGACCCTCAGCTCGCCGGTTTGAGAATTTTGGTGGTGGATGACGATCGAGGCATCTGCAACTCACTCCGAGAAATTCTTCAAGCGGATGGGTGCAGTGTTCAGATTGCTCATGATGGCGATGAAGCTCTCGAACGTATGGAAGTGGAGGGCTTTGATCTCATGCTCTCCGATGTCGTGATGCCGAAGATGGACGGCCATCAACTCTATTTGAAGACTCAAGAGAAGTACCCGGAAATGCCGGTTTTAATGATGACGGCCTTCCATTACGACAAGGACCACATTATCAAGCAAAGTCGAATGAAAGGGTTAGAGGGCGTGATCTTCAAAAAGCCCGTGGATCCTGCGCGTTTGCGTGAGGTGATCGTTGAGTCTGTGACGTCGCGTCGAGAACGCTAGCTGTACTAAGAGGGGACGATTTTCAAGAGTCGTTTCGATAAACAGTTCTGGCCACGCAGACCCCGCGAATGTCCTTGAGTCCCGCTCGGTAGAGGCAGCGGGCGGCTTCGGCCAAAGTGGCTCCAGTTGTGATGACGTCGTCCACGAGCCAGATGTGCCCTTCTTTGGGAAGGTGCCGTGGAGAGGTGATAAAGGCGCCCGAAACGTTCGCGATTCGTTTCTGAGCATCGAGATCTGCCTGCGGCTCCGTGTACCGAATACGTTTGATCGCGCCGGGTTGAAGTCGCGCTCCTTTTCGGTTCGCCATTTCAGAGGCGAGGGGGTAGGTGGGATCAAATCCACGTTCTCGAAAGCGCCCGGGGTGGCTAGGAATAGGAATAACGTAGTCAGGGGCTGGCGGTCCGACTCGGTCGGACGTGGTGCGGGCAAGAAAGAGAGCGACCGCTTTCGCTTCTGAGTCGAGGTTTGTGATTCCAGGCGCAGGGTATTTAAATCTGAGGATCCATTTTCGGACTTCCTCTGAAAAGGCCAATGGGGCAAACGTTGCACTCAGCGCGGGGTGTTTAGAACGATGCGAATGAGTGGGATCGAGCCAGGGGAGAGCCATTAAACAGGGATGACAGAGAGCATTCTGGCTCGGAGCTGCGCAGGCCGCGCAACATCGCGGAATCAGAAAATCGAGAATGGCTTTGAAGCTCATATGGACTCACCGGCGAATCGGGCCCAGAAGAGTCCTTGATTTTAGAGAGGGCGCAAGCGAGGCCGGGAGTACTCAGTCAGGCACGGCCTCAGAGGGGGCGAGTTCGATAATCGGAGCATCACTCCAGAGACGCTCCAGTGAAAAGTCCTCCCGGGAGTCGGATGAGAACACATGAATGATCACATCATTCGCGTCAATCAAGACCCAGTGTCCCTCGTCGAGTCCCTCGACTCCAATGGGGCGCTCGCCCTGTTGCTCGACAGATTTGATAATCGCGGTTGCAATCGAGCGAACATGTCGATTCGATCGCCCGGATGTGATGACGCATGAGTCTGCAAAGGAGCTGATCTTTCTCATGTCCAGCGCCAAAATATTTTCTGCCTTGAGCTCACGCGCAGATTCGACAACGGCCTGCGTTTTCAACATAAAATCGGTTGTTTCAAACTTCTGATCCTGCACGAACATATTCCCTTCTTCAGACGCAAATGGTGTTGATTCACATATGGAAATCAAAAAATCTCAATCTATTTGAGACCTTTATAGCGGTTGTTCTTTTCAATCGTCTCGCGGACGCTTTCAGGGACGAGATACCGGATCGTAGAGCCATCACGGATTCTTCGCCGAATGCGGGTCGAAGAGATATCGAGCGGCGTGATAGGCACCTGCTGTATCCAGGAATCACTTTCAAGATGTTGAGCCGAAAGTCCATCATCGGAAACTCTGAAGTCCCCTTGTACTTTTTTGGGGAGCCATCGTTCCAGACTCGCCGAGGCTTCGGGGGGTCGCGTCATAACCGCAATGTTGATCATGGAAAAAAGTCTTTCAGGTTCTTTCCAGCTGTCCATTTCACGAAAAGCATCTTGTCCCACTACGAAAACGAGATCTTTTTTCTTGTATCGAAGGAGAAAGGCATCGAGCGTATCCACAAGATATGAAGGCCCCGGCCTCATGACTTCGATGGGGTCAGCTTTAAATCGTACGTTTTCTTGGGTAGCGGATTCTAGCCAGGACAAGCGGTCGGCTGCAGGCGCGACCACCTCCTCGTTGCGGCTTTTGTGGGGAGGCCGTGCACTCGGTACAAAGATCATATGGTCGAGATTAAGCTTTTCCACAACCTCTTCGGCTGCGCGCATATGGCCCAAGTGAACCGGATTAAATGTCCCTCCGAAAATTCCAATCATCGTCGAGTTCGTCCATCCGATTTACGAATTCGGTCAGTGGTCAAGAGTGACAAGGTCGTCACGATGGATGATCTCATCTCCATTGGAATAGCCTAGCACCCCTGTGATCTCTCCCGTAGGACACCCTTTTATCCTCCGGATTTCGTCGGCCCCGTAGGCGGGGAGTCCTCTGGCGATCTCCTCGCCGTTTTGACTCGTGCAAACAATGGGCTCTCCGATCCCGAATTGTCCCTCAACGGACAGCACTCCCTTAGGCAGAAGACTCGAGCCAGTCGTTCTCAACGCCGTGGCAGCGCCTGAGTCGATCACCAGAGTGCCGTGGGTGCTGGCTGTGAACGCGAGCCAGTGCTTGCGGCTGGACATCTTTGGCCCAGGAAGAAAAAGAGTGCCCACCTCGTCGCCCGCGACAATGCGCTCAAGGATATCGTCGCTGCGCCCATTGCAGAGGACGGTGGCGGCTCCGGAGCGGGCTGCACTTTTAGCCGCTTCAAGCTTCGTAATCATTCCGCCTTGCGCGAATGCGCTGGCCGAGCCCTTGGCCGCCGCTTCAATTTCAGGCGTGACATGCTCTACGAGGCTAATCAGTTTCGATTTTTTTTGACCGGGGACGGGTCGACGTTCATACAAGCCGTCAACGTCAGTCAAGATGACAAGCAAATCAGCTCCGACCAGGTTAACAATGGCGGAGGAGAGATTGTCGTTGTCTCCAAATCGAATTTCCTCGGTAGCCACGGTGTCATTCTCGTTTACGATGGGAATGGTTCCCAGTCGAAGAAGTGTTTGGAGTGTGTGTCGTGCGTTTAGAAAGCGCTCGCGATCTTCGAGGCCCGAACGAGTTAAGAGTACCTGCCCAACATGTTTGTTGAACTTTGCAAAACGGCGTCGGTAAACTTCGACAAGTTCAATTTGTCCAATGGCGGCTGCAGCTTGTTTTTCTGGGATTGACTTTCCAGGGCCGGACCAGCCGAGAGTTTGACTTCCCATAGCGACGGCACCCGACGAAACAAGCACGACTTCACGGTCAGCCTCAAGGAGCCGCGAGATGGACTCAGCCAATTTGCCAAATTTTTGAGCACGGGGTTTACCGTCTCGGGTCAGCGTACTGGTGCCGACCTTAACGACAATCTTCTTCGCTTTCGTTTGACATTCACGCACATTCTGAGACTTCATGGATCGCTTCTTTCTTGCCCGTCCTCGGGTTCGGCCTCTTTCTTTCGAGCGTTTTCCACAGCAGTGAGCATAGTGCGGATGAGTTCGCTTGTACCTACTCGGGATGCAGCTGAGAGTCGCATGGGTGTAATTCCACGGGCTTTCAATTTCTCCTCAAGGTCATCGACTTCTTTGAGGTCAGTGACCAAGTCTAGTTTTGAGAGGACGACGATCTCTTGTCGTTCAAGAAGGTCCGGCCGGTAAAGTCCAAGTTCCTGTCGGATGGCGTCGTAGTCGGCGAGCAGGTCTCTCTTTTCGAGTAGAAATGCACCGAGATCAAGGAGATGAACGATCACTCGCGTTCTCTCGACATGGCGTAGGAATTGATGACCGAGCCCGGCCCCCTCACTGGCTCCTTCAATGAGCCCAGGAATGTCCGCCACGACAAATCGAACGTGATCTAATTCAACAACGCCCAGCGATGGTGTCAGAGTCGTGAAGGGGTAAGAGGCGATCTTTGGATGTGCTGAGGAGATATGGGTGAGGAGAGTCGATTTTCCAGCATTGGGGAATCCTACCAGTCCTACATCGGCGAGAAGCTTCAGTGAAAGACGGAGCTGACAAGTTTGTCCGGGTCGCCCATCGAGTGCGAAATCGGGGGCTTGACGGGTCGAAGTTTTAAAGCGCTGATTTCCGAACCCGCCGTTCCCGCCCCGGGCGATGGTGAAGCATTGCCCGTCCTTGGAAAGATCAATCAGAGGTTCAGCTTCAACGTCTTCCTCGGCGTCGCGTACGATCGTCCCGATGGGCAATCTGATTTCGAGGTCCTCACCCCGGGCCCCGGTCCTTCCGTTGGGACCTCCGTTCTGTCCCCGTCCTGCGGTCAGAATTCGTCGGCTTTGAAATTCCAGCAATGTGCTGAGGTTGCTATCAGCAATCAGGATGACGTTTCCGCCATGTCCGCCGTCTCCGCCATTGGGCCCGCCGTGCGCCACGAACTTTTCACGTCGGAAGCCCACCATTCCATTTCCGCCGGCACCCGATTCTACCGTGATCAGGGCTTCGTCGACAAAAGCTTGAGCGCTCTTCACGAATTCGCTCCTTGCGCCCACAAATTAGGGGCGAGCATATCTACACGAATGAAATGTCGAGTGTTGGAACTCGCTAAGGCGTGGAGAAAGAGTCAAGGTGCACAGGGTACAGCGCGTATGAGCGATGCACCCATACTGGCGAGACCCCTGTTTTCACCGAGTTCTATTCGGCGAGATCGATGTGGGCGAGCTTCCGACCGCGGGCCTTGTCGTATCGGACGATGCCGGGGGTCAGTGCAAAAAGGGTGTAGTCTTTTCCGAGGCCAACGTTCTTGCCTGGGTGAATGCGGGTTCCGAGTTGACGCACCAGAATCGAGCCTGCGTTCACGGTTTGACCGGCAAAGACTTTTACGCCACGCCGCTGACCATTGCTGTCGCGTCCGTTGCGTGAACTGCCCTGTCCCTTTTTATGTGCCATTGGTTTTTCACTTTCTTTTGAGTGGATCTTTTTATCCACCTACAAATGTGAGATCAGGTTAGCCTTGGATCGAGTCCACTCGAACTTCAGTGTATGACTGTCGATGACCCTGTGTCCGCCGGTATCCCTTTCGACGCTTCATCTTGAAGACTCGAATCTTTGGGTGCCGAGCTTGAGCGGTAATGGTACCCCGCACACTGGCTCCATCGACGATGGGAGTGCCGACCGTGACGTCCTCGCCATCTCCCACGAGCAAAACCTCGCCGAGTTCGATTTCATGGCCCGGATCGCCCTCTAGCTGCTCGACCCGCACATGGAGACCCGGTTCAACTCGGACCTGTTTACCGCCTGTTTTAATGACCGCGTACATACCTATTCAAAGCCTCATTGTTTCTTCAGGAGCGCGGAAGTATCCGCGATTCTTTAGTGTCGTCAAGCGCTTGCGCCGTTGTCTCTGTGGCTTTCGGCGTCTCGAGCTCAAGTTCTGGCGAATTCGAATCACTGGCCGTCGATATTTTCGTGGCCTGATCTTGATCCGGAGGCCCCTCGGTGCTGCCCTCCGGGGCTTTCGCGTTTTGAGTGCTCTCCGAGTCATCGGAAGCCTCATTGGACTCTGGCGCCTTGATTTCTGGAGTGGCGTCCAAAACTTCCACTTTTTGAGCTTCGGGCCGAGTCGATGGCGATTCGAGGCTGGTTTCGGTCTCTGGGACGACCGGAGCTAAGTCCGTCGTTGCGGCCTCGTTTTCTTGAGGAGCGGCCCCTTTTTTTTCTTCGGGGGAGTCACTGCCCTTCTCTTTCTCAGACGTTCCTCGATTTCCCTTGCCGCGCTGACGCCCACCGCGGGTTCTACGTGACTTCGTGGCCTGTTTTGATTCGGCCTTTGTTTTGGCCAAATTTTCTTCTTCGGCTGCGATTTCGGCTGGATCGCGTAACCAGCGGAGTTCTGTCTCCACCGGCGGGCCATCGTCGAGAGCTTCGACTTCGAACTGCTCTTGGTGGAGCCCTGGCCTGGCTCTAATTTCAATTTCACGACCCAGGTCAGCGGCCAGCTTGGCCAACGGTTCTTCTTCGATCCGAAGCAGTTCCTCCGCAACCCGCGGGCTCACCGCGATGGCAATTTTACGCCCGCTAATTTTGGGAAGGTCGTTTCGGATCTCTCGCAAGATGTTGTGAGCGACGGTCTGACCGGAGAGCAGAAAGCCACGTCCCTCACAATTGGGGCACGGCTCGCAGAGAGCCTGAACGAGGTTCTCTCGGGTTCTTTTACGGGTCATCTCGACGAGGCCAAGTTCAGAGATTTTAAGAATATTGGTTCTCGACTTGTCGGCTCGCAGAGCATCGCGAAGTGCGCGATAAACCTTTTCTCGATGATCTGCGGATTCCATATCGATGAGGTCGATGATGATCAGGCCACCGATGTTTCTAAATCGAAGTTGGTGAACGACTTCTTTAACCGCTTCGAGGTTGGCTTTGAAGACCGTTTCTTCAAGGTCTCGTTTTCCAACAAAACCCCCCGTATTCACATCGATTGCCGTCAGCGCTTCACACTGGTCAATGACTAGAGATCCGCCCGATTTCAGAGGCACCTTTCTTTCCAGATTGGCGTGTATTTGAGCCTCAAGGTTCATCTCATCGAACAAAGGCTTCGGCCCTGTGTAGTGTTCAACGGTGGGTCGAGGCTCGGCAACGAACTCTGTAACGAAGTGTTCAAGCGCACGATGTGTCTCGATTTCATCGGTCAAGATACGCTTGGTCTCGGGGCCAGCCGCATCTCGAATGATACGAAGAGGGAGGTCGGGTTCAGCGTGGAGTACATTCGGTACGACACTCTCAGCATTCCGTAACTGGATATTCTTCCAAGCACTTTCCAAGTATCGGATATCCGCTTCAAGATCGGCCTCTCGAACGCCATCTCCGGCGGTTCGAATGATAAACCCAAGATTGTCAGGCTTAAGCCGATGTACGATTTCGCGCAGGCGCTTTCTTTCTTTGTCCGATCCGATTCTCCGGGAAACTCCGATTCTTTTCGACCAAGGTGTAAGGACCAGATGGCGGCCAGGAATGGAGATGTTGGAGGTGATGCGCGCACCCTTTGATCCAATGGGCGCTTTCGCGATCTGAACGACGATTTCTTGACCCTCAGACAGGACGGTGTCGATTCCAGGAGGCTGGCTCCGACGGTTTTGGTGACGCCCTCGACCTCTTGGCCCTTCGCTGGCATCGGGGTCAGTGTTGTCGAAGTAATCTCCGACATAGAGGAAAGCGGCTTTTTCAAGCCCGATGTCGACGAAGGCAGCTTGCATGCCGGGCAATACCCGACTGACTCGCCCCTTCACGACATTTCCTACAACACTGACACTTTCTTTTCGTTCAACGTGGAGCTCGGAAAAATTGGAGTTTTCAAGTAACGCAACCCGGGTTTCGCCGGGGTCGACGTTGATGACAATTTGATTTTGCATGTCTGCTCGCAACGGAGCAAGAAGGCTCTTTTCTCCCAAGTGAAGGATCACAAGGGGATCAGGTTTCTATGTTCCGGCGTTGGCGAGTTCTTCCAGGTCTTTTAATCCGAGTCTATATCGGTCACGATACCGACTCTTTTTTCTTCTAGTGGGGAAGCGAGGCGGTTGTCGGCCGCTGCGCATAAATGGGAAGTGGATCTTGGATTCTGGAATGAACCATAAAAGGCGACTCGCACAGTGTGATTAAAAATTTAGTTTCTACTTTCACGTTGGATCGGGAATCAAAAACTTCAAAAGACCCCTCAGTGACATACTGTCACCATTCTCTGATCAAAGTCGTCCGCCTCGCTGGTCTCACTCCTGCATGTTGAGTTGTTGCTGGAGTCCTTCCCGGCTCCGGGTTTGTGACCACCTTCATCTTGGCGTTTAAAGGAAGGGCAGTAGGAAATCATTCCTATCAATACCCCTCTCGGGACTGGAAGACTGTTACTGTGGATGTCACTCTCTCCATCTGAACAGCATTTTCCAATGATTCCGATTCATCGGGTTGTGCCAATGATGAGGGCTTGGTCGAGCTACAGCTCTAACATGCCTGATTTTGTGAGCCGGCTCGCAATTTGCTTAGCCGGACGAAAGACCCTTCTCCTCCGTGTAATTCTGTATTAAGGGAAAGTCATGGATCTTAACGAAAACGTCAACTCCGACCCCCGCCGGGCACTGCCTTCGGTGACGCGATTGGCCACTGATTTGTCTGAAAATATGCCTCATTTGCCGAGTTGGATCCCGGCTACGGCCGCTCAGTTGGCCATCGAGGCCGTGCGTTCAGAAATCGAGCTACCCCCCGGGGCACCAAAGAAGGGTGATCTTTCTGTAATTAAGGCGCGATGTCTGGAGTTGGCGATGGATTCGGCCACTCGTTTGAAGGCCGACTGGCCCCGGAAAGTGATCAATGCCACGGGGGTCACCTTACACACCAACTTGGGCCGAGCTCCCCTTGCGCTGGGTGCTGTGGAAGCCGCTTCGGCCGCCGGCCTCGGATACACGAACCTCGAGCTTGACTTGGAAACAGGGGGGCGTGGGGACCGTTTGGCTTCGGTCAGAGAGAAGCTTTGCCTTTTGGCCAAGGCCGAGGACGCCTATGCGTGCAACAACAATGCGGCGGCGGTTCTCCTGGCTCTAAATAGCTTGGCGGCGGGCCGGCAGGTCTTAGTTTCTCGGGGCGAATTGGTTGAAATCGGAGGTTCATTCCGCGTTCCAGAGATTATGAAGAAAGCGGGTGTTGAGCTGGTGGAGGTGGGGTCCACGAATCGGACTCATCCACACGATTTCGAGCAGGCCATCGGACCCAAGACAGCCCTTCTCCTGAAGGTGCATCGAAGCAATTTTCAGCAGACCGGTTTTGTGACCGAGGTCTCGCTTGGAGAACTTGTGCGAATGGGTCAGCGTCACGGCGTTCCCGTGATGGAGGATCTGGGAAGTGGTTCTTTGCTCGATCTATCGCGGTTGGGGGTCCCAAGCGAATCTTTTGTTCCCAGCCGCCTAGAGCTAGGGCCTGACTTGGTTTGCTTTTCTGGCGATAAGCTCTTCGGAGGGCCCCAGGCCGGATTGATCCTAGGGAAGAAAGATTCTGTGGAATTAATGAAAAAAAACCCCCTCGCCAGAGCTCTCCGGTTGGACAAGATGGCGCTAGCGGCTCTGGATTTCACACTGAGCCGGATGTTGGATGGTTCGGCCGAGCGGGAGATCCCGGTTCTTCGCCAGATTTTTCTTTCAGCCAGCGAGCACGAGGCTCGAACACAGCGTTTTGCGGATGTCTTAACGGACGCAATTGATCAGCAAGGTCTTGAAGCGGTGGTCAGGCAGAAGAAGGAGACCGTACCGGTGGGAGGGGGCTCCTTGCCCGGTTTTGATATTCACAGTTGTGTCCTCACGATTCAGAGTGAGCGGTCCGCAGAGGATTTGGCGGCTCGTTTGCGAGGGGCTAGTGTGCCGATTCTTCCCCGCATTCGCGAGGGTCGGGTGATGATCGATCTTCGCGCTGTTTTGCCAGCGGATGAAACAGATCTGCAAGAGGGCCTGCTCGATTCACTGCGTTGAAGCTAGGAGTTCCATTCGGTAGCCTATAGGAGACAGGCTGTTCCTCCCCGAGGGCCTAGCTTTTCAAGAGACTGGGGCGCATGGATAAAGTGAATCCGTCGTTCGGCTGTGCTCAATCGAAGATACGAGAGGGACCTTTTTGGCGCTTGATACCTCACGACCTGGACGCCGGAGTTCCGAAGTTCCGTTCGGAGGTCGCACACGAATCCTCGCCATTGGAGGCGGCAAGGGAGGAGTCGGGAAAAGCTTCGTAGCCGCGAATTTGTCCTACACGCTCGCTCGGGCTGGTTATCGAGTGGTGGCAGTGGATGCCGATTTGGAGGGCCCTAATCTTCACACATGTCTCGGAGTCCGAAATACTCGTGTGGGCCTCGCTGATTTTGTGGCGGGCCGCGAGGACGACCTCGGCAAGCTTCTTTTAGAAACTCCTGAGCATGGTTTACAACTCATTGCTGGGACGTACGCCAATCTCGATCAGCCCCAACCCGGACATCTGCGTCGAGTCGAATTTTTAAGGGGCCTTCGCCAGTTGGATACCGACTTCGTGCTGATCGATCTGGGTGCGGGGAGCCAAGCCGCGACCCTTGATTATTTCCTCGTGGCCGACGAAGGGTTGATGGTGCTCCAGCCCGAACCCACCTCTGTGGAGAATGCGTATGCTTTTTTACGAGCCGCTTTTTATCGACGACTTAGGCTCGCGGTGTTGGGGCAAGATGTGCGTAGTTTAATTCGAGAAGCGGTGGATCAACGCAATGAATTGGGCATTCGCAGTCCTTTGGACTTGTTGCGTGAGATTGAGAGTCTAGACCCTGTAGAGGGTCGTCGGCTCGTGGAGATCATGTCCCAGTTTCGACCTAGGATCATTATCAACGATGTCGAGAGAAAAGAAGACATCAAGCTGGGCTTTGCGGTAGCGAGCGTCTGTCGTAAGTACTTTGGCTTTGAAGCTGAATACTTAGGCTACGTGAACCATGACGAATCAGTACGCAAGTCCGTCATGCAGGGGCGTCCTTTGGTGGACTATCGCGAGTCCTCCGATGCAGCCTCCTATATAAAACGTATCGCTCATAAGCTTGTGCAGTCCATGACGGAAACCTCATCCTCTGGAGTTCAATCATGAAAGAATTGCTTGAACAAGATCATTATGAAGTGCTGGAGGTCAGCCGAGACGCCTCGAGTAAAGAGATCGACCGGGGCTACAGGGTGGTTCGGAGTGCCTACGAGGGCGATTCTTTGGCGCTTTATTCGGTATTCGGTGAGACCGAAGCCGGAGCGATCCTTGAAAGAATTGACGAAGCCTATCAGATCTTGTCGGACTCCTCGGCCAGAGAAGCCTACGACCTTTTGTGTCAAGAGAAAGAGGAGTCAAAAGAAGAAGCTTCTATCGATGCGAATGTAGATGCCTTCGCTTCAGTCGTGGACGATATGGGCCAGTCTTTGTCTTTGGCTCACCCGAACACCGAGTTTAGAGAAGAGGCCGATGTCTTAGATGAATTTGAAAAAGCGGCCGGTTCTCCTCTTGACGACTTCTTGCCCGTCGATGGAGCAGGCTTACGAAGCGCCCGAATTCGATCTGATATAGATCTGCAGAAGGTGTCTGATGTAACGAAGATCAGCATGACGAATCTTCGAAATATCGAGCAAGAGAACTTTGAAGATCTGCCTGCGAGTGTGTACGTTCGAGGCTTCGTAATGGCCTATGCAAAAACCATTGAACTTGATGCTGAACGGGTTGCGGCGGCGTATATGGAGCGGGTTGAAGCCAGTCGGTCTGCCCAAAGTCGAGGCCGATTCCTCGGGCGGCGCTGAAGATTGGGGATCGTGGACCGTCAAGTCCGCTCAGGGATGGCTCCGACTTCGTGACGGAGGGTTCAGAATCTGACAGGAACCCCGATCCGATCTCTTTGATCGTGAGCGAGTCCCATTCCGGCCAACGCATGGATCGCGCTTTAGCCGAGGCTCTCGATATCCCGAGATCCCGGGTCGCCAGTTGGATTATGCAAGGTCGAATTTACATCGATGAGGAACCGGCGCGGAGGCCCAGTCAGAAGGTTCGGGAGGGCTCTCGCGTATCGATCTCGCCGCCCGAGCCTGTTGAGCCGGAGTTGATTCCTGAGCCCATGGACCTAGACGTTCTTTATGAGGACAAGGATTTGATTGTTATCGACAAAGCCGCGGGACTGGTTGTCCATCCGGGCCCCGGTCACTCCACGGGGACGCTTGTGCATGGGTTGCTTCACCATTGCGGTGATCTCGCAGGCGTGGGGGGCGTTTTGCGTCCGGGGATTGTTCATCGACTTGATCGGGGCACCTCTGGCGTGATGGTGGCGGCTAAGAATGACCTGACGCACAACGGCCTGTCCGTTCAATTTCATGACCACTCCATCGAGCGCATTTACAATGCTTTTGTTCGTGGGGCGCCGCAAACAGATGAGGGCGTCGTCGACCAGCCCATCGGTCGACATCTTCGCGATCGTAAAAAAATGTCAACGAGGTCTCGCTCGGGTCGTCGCGCTCTCACACGTTGGAGAAGTTTGGAAAAATTTCCGGATAAGGCAACAACCCTGCTTGAAGTGCGACCTGAAACGGGCCGGACTCATCAGATTCGGGTTCATCTTGCTTCGGTGGGTCTTCCGATTCATTGCGATGAGGTGTACGGGCGGGCTCGCAAAGGACGTCTCCTTGGTTTGCCGTCATTGGGTCGCCCCGCCCTCCATGCACGTGTTTTAGGTTTTACTCATCCAAGAACAAGTGAGCTTCTTCGTTTTGAGGCGCCCTTCCCGCCGGATTTGCAAGACTGGTTGAAGGTTTTACGGTCGGAGATTGGTGAGGGCCAGCGTTGAGTCTACCTTCATTAAAGCATCCTTTACTTTCAGAGCGAGGAATCGATCACGGACTGGCGGTGTTCGGTGTGCTTCCGTTCCCCGGTGCGGCTTGTCCTGAGCAGGTCCACGGGGTGGATGTGGCCTTGTGCAACACGCAAGGGGAGTTACGTCCTTCCCAGGCCGACGCCGTGATGTGCGATGAGCCGGGCGTTCATGTGGGAATCGTCACGGCGGACTGCGTTCCTGTGTTGGCGGCTCGAAACGAAGGGAAGTCGGTGGTGGCTATCCACGCAGGTTGGCGAGGGTTGGCTTCGGGTGTTGTGGAGCGAGGGGTCGGGGCTCTTTTAGACGGGGCTTCCTTGGATGAGGATCGTGTGGCGGTTATTGGTCCACATATCGGTGCCTGTTGCTATGAGGTGGATGCTCCGGTGATTGAGGCTCTGTCCCAGCGATACTCGCATGGGGTCGAGGGTTCGACTCGGCCTTCCCGACCGGGACATTTTTGGCTCGACCTTGGAAAACTGGTGACGGAGGTTCTGGAAGCCTCAGGGTTTCAATCGACTCAGATAGGTCGTTTCCCTGACAGCTGCACTTTTTGCTGCGCTCAAGAGTATCCTTCTTTTCGCAGAGAGGGCTCTCGTGCAGGGCGGATGCTGCATCACATTTCGGCTTGCGATCTAGCTTGACAGTTGAGTATCCGAGATCTACGTTGCCAATGAATCATCCCTTCCAACATCCCATCTTCTCAAAAACATGCGTTTGCCTGATCGGGTTCAAATTCGAATTCTCGATCGGAAACCGTTTTTGAATCGGCCTCGGGCCAATTTTCTTCACATGTTACGCCTCCCGCAATAGAATCCGTAAATCAAATGCGCGCATGCAGCGCACAGTACTTGAAATGTTCAACGAGGCTTTGGCCTTCTAGGGCGTCACGAGCTTGCTCAGGCGCCTCGTGTAAAAAGTTACTGACCTTTCGATTCAGTGCCTACCCTGAACGAGTAGACCTTTCTCAAATAAAGTGTATTCCCCGATCGATCCTATTTAGTTTCATTGAATGATTTGGCAGAGGGCCGATTGAGTTGGCCTTCAAGACAGAATCTGACATAGCCAACACAGCTGAGACCGACGGACCGCTTTGCGTACTCATTCTTGCTCAAAGCGTTCACGGCTCAAGAGAGAGATGATTTTTGTGAGTACCGAACAAAGCAGTTCTAGGGAAAAGTCCAACGGTTCAAATGCTCAGCGGCAGGGGGCCGGAAGAGGTCGTCGTCCTCGCTCGCGTCGCTCTCGCTCCGGCGGACAGCGCGGAGGTGGCCATTCTGAATCCGGGACTGGAAAAAAAGATTATTTGCCTTCGGATGAAGCTCTGGCTGCAGAGGAAGCCAACGTTATTGACGACGAAAATGCAGAGCGCATCAATGTCCAGGATCTTAAGCGCAAATCTATCGCGGAGCTGACCGAGAGAGCCGTTGAGCTTGAGGTGGAAAATGCATCTACTCTGCGCAAGCACGACTTGATTTTCGCCATCCTCAGATGCGAGACAGAGCGAAAGGTGAGAATCTTTTCAGAGGGAGTCCTTGAGGTTTTGCAGGATGGCTTCGGCTTTCTTCGTTCGCCCGACCAGAGCTATCAAGCGGGTCCAGACGATATCTATATATCTCCTTCTCAAATTCGCCGCTTCAATTTGCGCAAAGGAGATACGGTTGAAGGGCAGGTCCGGCAACCTAGAGAAAATGAGCGGTACTTTGCACTTCTGAAGGTCGAGAAGGTTAACTTTGAGGAACCGAAGAAGAGCCGAGACAAGATTCCATTTGATGACTTAACGCCCCTCTATCCGGAGTCCAAGTTCATCTTGGAGTCGAAGTCCGGCGGGCTGACGCCTCGAATCATCGATTTAGTGGCTCCCATAGGAATGGGTCAGCGGGCACTTATTACATCTCCCCCTAAAGCGGGAAAGACGATGGTGCTTAAAGATATGGCGAATGCCATTGCTGAGAATCATCCCGAGGTTTATCTCATCGTGCTTTTGATTGATGAGCGGCCGGAAGAAGTGACCGATATGCAGCGTACGGTAAAAGCCGAGGTAATTTCTTCTACGTTCGATGAACCGGCGACGCGCCATGTGCAGGTGGCGGAGATGGTCATCGCCAAGGCGAAGCGCCTGGTCGAACACGGTCGCGACGTAGTGATTTTGCTTGATTCAATTACCCGGTTAGCTCGAGCCCATAATACAGTGGTTCCACATTCGGGAAAAATCCTCTCCGGTGGGGTCGATTCAAATGCCCTTCAGAAGCCAAAACGGTTCTTCGGAGCTGCCCGTAACGTCGAAGAAGGTGGAAGTTTAACGATTGTGGGTACGGCCTTGATTGAGACGGGTTCGCGGATGGATGAAGTGATTTTTGAAGAGTTTAAGGGTACAGGAAACAGTGAACTCGTTTTGGATCGTAAGCTTGCTGATCGAAGGACTTTTCCAGCGATTGATATCAATCGGTCAGCGACTCGTCGCGAAGAGCTTCTCCTACAAGAGAACAGTCTTAACCGGATGTATATTCTGCGAAAGCTGCTGGCACCTCTGTCTTCGGTCGATTCGATGGAGTTCTTATTAGGTAAGATTAAGGCGACGGATACGAACGAAGAGTTCTTAGAGTCAATGAATTCCTGAAGGCTTCGTGACGGATGTGTGTGGACGGAGTCTGCTCACAAGTTTAGGAGCCACTTCAGGGGATGGGCGCAATGGCGGATTATTTAGATCGCATAGCTGAAACCGAAGAGCGAGCACGAGAATTGGAGGCGCAGCTTCTAGATCCGGAGCTTGCTCGTCAGCCGGGACAGTATCAGAAGGTCGCGAAAGCCTTGGGTGCTTTGCGGCCCATGCTTGAAACAGGCGCTCGCTACAAGCAGGTCAAGGTTGATCTTGAGGACTCTCGCGGCATTTTGGACGAAGGGGACGCGGAGCTCGCAGAGTTGGCACGGGCTGAGGTGGCTGAGCTTGAGGCGGAACTCCAAGAGCTCGATGGGCAATTGGCTGAACTTCTTCGTCCCAAAGACCCAAACGATGATAAGAATGTGGTCTTGGAGATTAGGGCTGGGACAGGGGGCGATGAGGCCGCTCTTTTTGCGGCTGATCTTTTTAGGATGTATGGCCGGTATGCTGATCAACTCGGCTGGAAAGTGGATCCTCTTTCGTCTTCTGAAACTCCGGGTGGGGGCTTTAAGGAGATGATTGCTCTGGTTTCTGGCGATGGAGCTTGGGCACGCTTGAAGTGCGAGCGAGGTGTTCACCGAGTTCAGCGGGTTCCGACCACGGAGGCACAAGGTCGGATCCATACGTCGACGGTGACGGTGGCCGTGATGCCGGAAGCTGAAGAAGTTGATTTAGAGATACATCCGAATGATCTCCGAATTGATGTCATGCGCGCCGGTGGGCCGGGTGGGCAGAGTGTGAACACGACTGATTCCGCAGTTCGAATTGTACACATACCGACAGGCGTCGTGGTTCAATGTCAAGACGAGAAATCTCAGCACAAAAACAAGGCTAAAGCGATGACAGTTCTTCGTTCGCGGCTGTTGGATTTTGAGATTCAACGGGCTGCAGATGAGCGAGCGAGCCAACGTCGCTCTCAGGTAGGCAGCGGGGAACGAAGCGAGAAGATCCGTACTTACAATTTTCCTCAGAGTCGAGTGACGGATCATCGCGCCGGCGTGACGCTTCATAAACTTGAATCGATTATGGAAGGCGAGTTGGCGCCATTACTTGACGCGGTGGCATCACAGGTCGCTGCGCAAGAAGAGGCGGACCGAGAGGCTGGATGACCGAGGATTCCAGTCGCCCAGAAGACTCCCGATCTCGAACGTGGACGGTACTTGAACTACTCCGTTGGACGACGGACCACTTTCGGCAGCATGGAATCGAGAGCCCTCGATTAGACGCTGAGGTTTTGCTCACGTATGCCCTAGGTATCAAGAGACTTGAACTGTACCTGGAGTTTGAGCGTCCGGTGATGCCCGAGGAGCGGGCGCGTTACCGAGAAATGATTCGCCGTCGGGTCAGCGAACGTGCTCCCGTCTCTATTTTGGTGGGTGAAAAAGAATTTTGGTCCCATTCCTTTCGGGTGAGTTCGGAGGTTCTCACGCCCCGCCCAGATACAGAGACTTTGGTTGAAGGGGCCTTGGTGAGGATGCCCGATCTGGATCGGGGCTATAGAGTATTGGATCTCGGAACTGGAAGTGGTGCCATCGCTGTTTCTTTGGCGGTGGAGAGACCGGAAGCAAGAGTCACAGCCACAGACCTTTCTCCGGCGGCCCTATCGGTGGCGCGCCAAAATGCTCAAAATCTCAAGATGGAAGCTCGCATCGAGTTTCTTGAGGGGGACCTCTTCGGGCCGGTCAGCGAAAGATGCTTTGATTTGGTTGTCTCTAACCCGCCCTACCTAGCCAGGCAAGACCAACTTGATCTGCCTCCGGAGCTCGGGCACGAGCCCGAAGTGGCTTTATTTGGGGGCGAAGACGGCTACAGCGTTTTGAAGCCTTTATCAGAGCAGGTTTTTCACCGAATAAAACCGGGCGGATGGTTTTTGGTGGAGATGGACCCGGGTCAAGTGAAGACGGTGTCGGGTTGGCTTCTTGAGCAGGGGATGGATTCCGTTGAACCCTTGAAAGATTTGGCGGGTCGCGAGAGAGTTGTGGCGTGCCGCCGGCCGCAATAGAGTCCAGCGCCTCGGAGCAGCGGCGGCCGGAGAGGACGCTTGAGAAAAGGGGGCGGTCTCGACTGACTTCCCGATTCTGGATTTGCAAAAGCCCAGGGGCCTTAGACGTCGTGCATTTTTTAAGTCAGGGCAGATTAAGGAGGAGGTCTTTTATGAGATCTGGACCTCCGAAGTTGCGTGAATGGAGCCCCGGGGCTATTCGACAGGCCGAGACCGAGGCAGGTGTGGCCCCGTGCACGTCGATCGAGCTACGCTCCAGCAGGATTTAAGCGTTCGGAGCACGCAAGGCCGTCCGCTAGGCAGAGCTTTAAGAACAGCCACTCGGCATGAGGGCAAATGCCCCGAGGGGCATTTTAAGAGGGGGAATTGGGTCATGAGTGATCTTTTGACGCGTCGAAGGACCGCCACGCTTCAAAGAAAGACCAAGGAGACCGAGATTCGGGTCCAACTCGATCTAGATGGCTCGGGCCAGTACCAGATTTCCACGGGGGTTCCTTTCCTCGATCACATGTTGGAGTCCTTTGCACGGCATGCCCTTTTTGATTTAGAGATTGAAGCGAAGGGCGATATTGAAATCGATGACCACCACACTGTTGAGGATGTGGGAATTACTCTAGGCCAGGTTTTTCGTGAAGCGCTCGGGTCGGCAGAGGGGATTTATCGGTTTGGCCACTTCGTGCTTCCCATGGCCGAGAGTAAAATTGAGGTGGCTCTCGACATTTCGAATCGACCTTATTTCTGTTACGACGTCGAGTTGACCAACCACCGAATTGGTGAGTTTGATGCCAGCCTGAGTGAGGACTTTTTTTATGCATTTTCTCAGAATGCCGGGATCGATCTTCACATCGTAAAGGTCTATGGGCGTAGTCCGCATCACGTGGTTGAAGGAGTTTTCAAGGGGGTGGCTCGGGCTCTTCGGGTGGGTGTGGCCATCGATCCGCGTGAAGGCGGTCTTCCCACTGTGAAAGGGGCTCTTTAATTCGAATGTCTTTCCTCTTGTGGTCAAAAGTTTGCTTTGATGAGCGTGAAGCCGAGGTCGTTGCGTTTTGACTTCCAAGGCTCGAGTGGCGCTTGTTGACTATGGTGCAGGAAACCTTCGGAGTGTGGCTAAGGCCTTGGAGCGCAGCGGTCTGATCGTTGTGCCGGGTGATTCACCAGAAAGGATTGATGGGGCGGACGGTGTCGTGCTTCCCGGAGCAGGTGCCTTTAAAGATGCGTTGACTCATCTTCGTGAGAGCGGTCTTCAGGAAGCGGTTCTCCGGGCTGTGGCGAGCGGAAGGCCCTACTTAGGGCTTTGCCTAGGTCTGCAGGTGTTATTTGAAGAGGGCGACGAACACGGCCCGATCCCTGGTTTTGGGCACTTTGAAGGGCGTGTTGAGAGGTTTGAGGAGCAAGCCGACGACGGTTCTCGTCTTTTGGTTCCGCATATTGGCTGGAACCGCGTTCGTTTTATGGGTGACCACCCGATGTTGGTCGACCTGCCAGAGTCGGATGATTTTTATTTCGTGCATTCGTATCGTCCGGTCCCTTCTGACCCTTCCGTGGTGGCGGGTGTTTGTGAGTATGGTTCTGAATTTACAGCGGCGGTGGCAAAGGGTTCGGTGTTTGCGGTTCAGTTCCATCCAGAAAAAAGTCAGCAAGCCGGAAAGCGGTTGTTAGATGCGTACTGCAACTGGGTGGAGCAGAGTCGATGACACTTTTTAAAAGAATTATTCCCTGTTTAGATGTAGATCAGGGCCGAGTCGTCAAAGGTGTGCAGTACGTGGATCATGTGGACTGCGGAGATCCTGTTCAAGTCGCGCAGGTTTATGATCGTCAGGAGGCGGACGAGATTACGTTTCTCGATATCACAGCCTCGCATGAAGAGCGGGGGATCTTGATGGACGTGGTTTCTCGAACAGCCGAGACGGTTTTTATGCCCCTCACGGTGGGTGGAGGCGTGAGGTCCATCCAAGATATTCGTGATCTATTGAACGCGGGTGCCGATAAGGTCTCCATTATGACGGCTGCGATTTACAACCCAGATTTGGTCGCTGAAGCGGCCGCGAAAATCGGTAGTGCAAACCTCGTCTTGGCCATTGATGCTCGTGGTGTGAAGGCCGACGGGGAATTGGGTCCTCCAAAGAGCTGGGAGGTCTACACGCATGGCGGTCGAAGACCCACTGGGATTGACGCGGTGGATTGGGCGGAGCAGATGTCTCTGGCTGGGGCCGGAGAGATCCTTCTCACCAGTATGGATCGGGACGGAACCAAGAGCGGCTATGATCTAGGCTTGCTCCGGGCTGTTTCAGACCGTGTGGGCGTACCCGTGATCGCATCCGGCGGGGGAGGAAGTGCAGTGGATTTAGCCTCCGCCCTAGGCGAAGGCCCCGGGGAAGGGGGAGCGCAGGCGGCTCTAGCGGCCTCTATTTTCCATTTTGGCGAAACCACTGTGGCCCGAGTCAAAAAAGAGCTGATTGAACAGGGGATTGGGGTGAGGTCTCCGTCTTCCGAGGCCGAGGCTCAATTGCCATTATCTTGAGTCGCCTGTCGGCGTGCGCTACGTTAGCGAGTCCTCTGCATGAGTACTGAGCGGCGGGGGACGGAAGAACGGAGGGTCTCTTTGGTTCGCATCGATAAAGAGGAGTCTGTGATCCGAGCGAGATACTCAAAAGCATCATACGATCTAAGTGGATCTAAGGGATTAAGCAGAGAAACGCGGCCGTCGAGATAGGTCGGGTTTGGCTGTAAGGGCGGGTTGGGCAAGCTGTTAGAAAATCAACAAGGCTTGAACCTTCGTTCTATTTTTAAATTCATCGTCGCATTCAAAGTTGTTTTTCGTTCAGGAAAACAGCGATTGCTGGGAGTCAACAGGGTACATGTCGGTCATTAAGGTCAAAGATAACGAGTCCATTGAACAAGCGTTGCGCCGTTTTAAGAAGGCTTGCGAAAAGGCTGGAATCCTCACGGAGCTACGGCGCCGTGAGTATTACGACAAGCCCAGCATTCGTAAGAAGAAGAAGGCGGCCGCCGCTCGAAAACGTGCAATCAAGAAGATCAGGCGCCAAGTTCCTTAGCGGATGACGGCAGCTGTATCGGAATGAGGAAGTAATTGGGTCTCATCCCGGAAGCGACGATCCAAGAAGTCCGTGATCGGGCCGACATTGTCGGCCTCATCGGGCGATACGTTGAACTGAAGCCTGCTGGGCGGAACTGGAAAGGCTTGTGTCCTTTTCACCAGGAAAAGACGCCCTCGTTTAACGTCAACATGGATCGCCAAATTTTTCATTGCTTTGGCTGTGGAGAAGGGGGCAACGCGATCACCTTTCTCGTGAAGCACGAGAACCTGACGTTTCCAGAAGCGGTCCGTACGCTTGCGGCTGAAAACGGCGTCGAAGTCCCCGAATCAGATCGTCATGATCGAGGCGAGACGGAAGGCCTTTTGGGAGCCTTGGAAGAGGCTCAGCGCTGTTATCGCGAGCAACTGTTGCTTCCGACTGGCAAGACAGCGATGGAGTACCTTCAGCGCAGAGGCCTGGATGCGGGCACGATTGAGCGATTTGGACTGGGCTATGCGCCCGATACTTGGGACACGCTGGCTTTGGCCTTTGAGCGCGCCCACATCCGTCCTGAGTTTGGAGTGGCGGCGGGGCTATTGTCGGTTCGGTCCTCTGGAGGGCATTACGACCGTTTGCGCGGACGAGTGACCTTTCCGATTCAAGATGTTCGAGGTCGAGTGATTGCTTTCGGTGGTCGGTCCTTACTCCCTGATCAAGAGCCAAAGTATCTCAACACGACGGAGAGTCTCGTTTATCAAAAACGTCGCGTTTTTTACGGGTATCCGCACGCCCTTGAACCAATTCGTCGCGCAGGTCGAGCGATTGTATGCGAAGGCTATTTCGACGCGATCGCCCTCGCCCGAGCCGACCTAGGAGAGTCTGTCGCGACTTGCGGTACGGCGCTCACGCCTGATCATGCCCAAGATCTAAAACGTCGAACGAAACAAGTGAGTTTGCTCTTCGACGGGGATGCTGCTGGTCAGAAAGCTATGGAAAGAGCCTTAGAGATTCTACTCCCGTCGGGCCTTCGGGTACGGGCGGTGGTGTTGCCGAAGGGTTTTGATCCCGATGATTTCTTAATGGATCACGGTGCGGAGTCTCTTAGGCAAGTAGTGGACGGTGCAAGAGATGCGGTGGAAGTCGTGATACACCGGGTGATGCGATCAGTGGGGTCTTCCCCTGGAGACAAAGCAGACGCCGTACGCCATGTGGCTCAGTTGATTTCGAGAATCAGTGACCCGGTGGAGCGAAGCGAATATACGCGTCGCCTGGCGATGGCGACCGCGACTGATGCAGGGGCCGTGGAAGCCGTGGTTCGAGAGGAACGCAGGGGGCAAGCCTCCGAAAAGCAGCGGAATTCTCCAGTTGAAAAGTTCCCATCACGACAGAATTCCCCAGAGGATAGGCATCTAAGGATGCTCGGAGCTATCTTGTGTCATCACCCTACGTTTTTGACAGAAGATCGGGTTTCTGAAATTAATCGTGTGTTACCTGAGGGCACTTGGAAGGCACTCATACTTGAACTCGTGGACGCAGTGTCCGCAGGGATCTTGGATGAAAGAGGGTTTATTGATTTTGATGCCATGGAGCATCGTCTTTCATCCGAGCAGATGGGCATGTTAAGAGAGGTGATGGTCGAGGAATCAGTGATTTCAACTGAAACTCCGGCTGAAACCGTTTTTACCCAACTGCTGGATCGTTACCAAATGAAAGATTTGGAAGTTCGTGAACAGGAACTCAAGAGAAGACTATCGGAACCCGATGCAAACCATGTGCAGCTCCTCACCGAAAGGCAGGAACTGATTGAACGCCGGAAGGCATTGAAAAATCGAGAAGTACTGCAATATCCACCCTGATCGAGGAATTGAAGTTCCAGTCTGATTTTGTTGCTGAGCTCAGTTCCATGCTGAATTTCTAGGAGACCCCCCCCCATGGCCTCAAACGCAAGAACGTCCCTTAAAATCGTTGGTTCAACGAAGACAGAGAAAGCGGCTGAAAAAAAAGCTGCTGGTGAAGTCGAAGACACCTCCGGTGCCAAGTTAGACGAAGCCGGAGCGCCCTCTCGCCCAGGAGCGAGAAAAGCTCGCTCGACTCGAAAGTCTAGAACTGAAGCCAGTTCTGAAAAATCGACTGCTTCGAGTGACCCGGTCCGTGTCTATTTGCGTGATATGGGTCAAGTCTCTCTCTTAACCCGCGAGGGAGAGGTGGAAATTGCGAAGCGAATTGAGTCTGGGGTCATCGCTCAGGAGGTTGCGATTCTGGCGAGTAATTCGGGCTTGAGTGCCATTCTTGACCTGGGCATACGGTTGAATCAGGAGGAGATCCAGCTTCAAGATGCCGTGGATCTACAGGAGGGAGACGAGGCGCCTCCCGTCGAAGAAATGCAAGCGAAGTTTGAAGCGGCGATCGAGGTTGTCCGGAGCATTGAACCTGAGTTGGTTCGCCGTCGAGATTCTTTGATGAACCCTCGATCGAAGAAGGCCACTCGGGATCGGCTCTCCGGAGAGATTGAGGAAAAGGCTCGAGAATGTGTTTTGGCTTTGAGGACGGCTCGCTTTTCAAGCAGGCGGGTTCAAGAGATCAAGAAATGCCTTGAAGAAGCCCATGAGTCCTTCTTGATCATGAAGGATAGAAGCCATTCCTTGTGTGCCGAATATGAGATGGAGGAAAAAGAGTTTTTCAAAGCTGCGGAGCGCGCTCAGAAGCAGAGCAGTCAGGGCAAAAAGTGTCTTGAAGATCTGGGGGGTGATAAGGTTGCCATCGAGTCTGTTCGCTTAGAACTGATCGAAATTCAGAAATTGCGCACCGCTTTGGAATCAGATTTGCGGATGTCTGCGGATGAAGTCGCCCAGGCTCTGGAGACTTCGAGTCGATTAGAAGTCGTGACTCAGAAGGCGAAGAGCGAGATGATTGAAGCGAACCTTCGTCTTGTGGTCTCCATTGCTAAGAAATACACAAATCGTGGTTTGCAGTTCCTCGACTTGATTCAGGAAGGCAACATTGGTTTGATGAAGGCCGTTGATAAGTTTGAGTATCAACGGGGCTATAAGTTCTCGACGTATGCGACTTGGTGGATCCGTCAAGCCATTACGCGAGCGATCGCGGATCAGTCACGCACGATTCGGATTCCGGTCCACATGATCGAAACAATTAATAAACTAGTTCGAACCACGCGTCATCTTGTCCAAGCGTTAGGTCGTGAACCGGACCCAGAAGAGCTTTCTGAAAAGTTAGAAATTCCGATTGAAAAAGTGAGAACGGTTCTCAAGATTGCACGCGAGCCCATTAGTCTTGAAACGCCAGTGGGAGAGGAAGAAGACAGCTCCTTGGCCGACTTGATCGAGGATCCCAATGCGGTGAGTCCTCAGGACGCGGTCATTCATTCGAACCTTGCGGCTCAGACCAAGGAACTCCTTGCGACCTTGGCCCCTCGAGAAGCCCGCGTGTTGGAGTTACGCTTTGGTTTGACAGGCGACTCGAACCGTACTTTAGAAGAAGTGGGACAGGGCTTTGAAGTGACCCGGGAACGGGTCCGGCAAATTGAAGCCAAGGCTCTTCGAAAATTGAGGCACCCTTCTCGAAGCCGCGCATTGAAAGGGTTTTTAGACCGCTAGTCAGGCGCTAAGGCAATGCACCGACTGACGAGCGTTTTCAGAGCTTCGCAATGAGGCGCTGAGGGAAAGCGCGCCAAGGTTTCCCCTTGCGTGTGGCCTTACGCGAGCCCCAGCTCTTTAGGATGCAGTGAGGCCCTGAAGCCAGGAATCGAGACTTCCGGTATAGCTGACTTCTTGTTGTCGCCGGGTGACACGATTCATAAGGGATTCATATCCTGCTTCGCTGATGGGAGGTTGACCTTGAGCATGTTCGCTCACAGAGGCAGCCAACTCTTCAGTGAAGGAGTCTGCCGCCAGAGGGGGGCCGTCTTGGCCTTCCTCCTCATCGGCAATTCCAAGATAAACTTCGATGGCCTGCTGAGACACGCTGCTGGCATGTTTGCGTGAGGCAACAATGTTGCCCTTTCCAGTAACAATATTTCCAACTGAGAAAACCGTTGGGTAATCCTCAAGTCGTCCATAGTCCCAGTCTGAATAGTCGATGAGTTCCCCTTTCATCGAGATTCCCTCGATGGGCTCGGGAATGCTTCCGATGGAGCTGAGGACTACGGGTCCACGCCGTTCATAGGTTTCATCTGTAGAAATCACTCGCTTGCCTTCGATCTGAGTTCTTCGAAAACGAATTCCAGCGACGGATTCATTTTCGATTAACAATTCATCGGGAGCAGAGAGCGGTTCGACCTTCAGCTTAAATTTTTCACTGGCTTTATTGAGCATGGTCAATCGAGATTTCCGAATCTTTTCCACCCGAGCCTCATCGGCATCACCTGGAATCTCAATGAGAGGCATGTCTTCAAGGCGTCTTCTGTAGTAGATAGTGCATCCTTCAAGTCCAAGTTCTTCCCAGTTTAAATCGTGGGCGGCAAGAGTTTTAGGAATCCCCTTGATTTCAAGTTTGACGATATCCACATGGATATTTCGTTCAGCCAGTGCTCTTTGGGTGCAGGTCAGAGTGACGATTTTGGCGACATCAATGGAGGCCAGTCCACCGCCGACGACAATGCTTCCGTCGATGATCTCCGGTATCTCACCGGACCAACTTGAGTCGTCTTGGTGGTTGAAAGCAATGACAAAAGGATTTTGATACACCAAGCCTTTGTTGATGTAGCGCTCCGATCCTTCGATGGGGAGAGGACGGTCTCGCCAGGCACCGTTGGCGAGGACAACTGACGTAAAGCCCCATTCTTGAACAAGGTCACTGAAAGCGATGTCTTCTCCGATGCGAGTATTCGGGACAAACTCGACCAGAGGAAGAGAGAGCTTCTTCTGAATATTTGCATATTCCTTGTTGCGGAGACCTTCGTGCCATCGCGGAAGACCATCTTCGATTTTTCCAAACGGTTTGGCGTTTTGGTCGAAGACCACGACTTGGATCCCTCGTTCCGCTAACCGGGCGGCGACTTCAGCCCCGGCTGTTGCGCCTCCAACGATCGCTACTGTTGCTTTCGGTTGAGATTCAGTCATACCGGAATTCTTACAGGAAGAGGGGTCGTAGACAATGGCCGATTCGCAATCAGTGGGAGGCTTGAGGAGAATTCGAATTCGGCGACTCGGATCTCGCTCTTAATGAGGTAGTATGAGGTCCGGGGCCCTTAGCTCAGTGGTTAGAGCACCCGGCTCATAACTGGATGGTCCTCGGTTCAAATCCGAGAGGGCCCACCATATTCCCTCTCCCCCGCGTTAGGCCGCCTAGGCGGTCTTTTTCGGTGGGCGCGCCTTTGGCGCCTTAGACGCTTGAAGAGCCGTGGGCTCTCGGGTGAGCTTCGGAGGCTTCCCTATCGACCGGTAGCCCTTCGCATGGTCTTGAGTTCTGTTTCGGCGATTTCAGGCTTTTGGATTCCTAGGAAAAGGCCGACTTTTGCGTTTTCGTTGCTCGGCTGGGCGATGTCTAAGCCCGTTGGGATAGGCTTGGCCCCCTTTTCGTAGGCTCCCCAGACTCGAAGATAGATCGTTTGCCCAGGGCGACTTTTGAATTCAAGGCTATTCCAGGAGCGGGGAATCATCTGCAGCCACTTCATCCGGGCCCGCAGCTCGTGGGAACCTGGATCTAAGAGGAAGGCGAGGTATTCGCCGTTCAGCAAGGGGCCGAGATTCTCTCCATCGAGTTCAAGGTCCACCGCACTGAGTCCCCGTAGGGAGTCCTGCCGATACACATAGACGAGCGTGTCCGCCGCGTCTGGAGCCGCTAGAGGTTTGAACGCGGCCCCTTGCGGAACCGTTGGGGCGCATCCCAAAAGAAAAACGCTGAAGAGAAAGAAGCAAGCCTGAAGGAGGATGCGGGGCATATTTTTTCCAATCTTTAAGGACATCAAGGATCAGGTGATTTCCGACGGGACCCAATTCTAGCGCGCTGTTTCGTGCCGGGGGAAGGCCTTCCTGCTTTGCTATGTTGCTGGGCCGCCAATGTACGGATTATTCAATGCAAAACGATAAAGATCGATATTGGGATTGCCTCGATCAGGCAATGGACGCCTCCCACAGCGGCCGAGTCGAGGAGGCTTTGGCGTGGCTTGAAGAAGCTCTGAAGGCTCATCCCGGGGGTGCGGAAGCTCACAACGGCCGTGGCGAGATTCTTTGGGACGAAGGTCGCGTGGACGAGTCTCTCTATGAGTTTGAATGTGCGATTGAGGCCGATCCAAAGTTCAGCTCCGCGCACATGAACCGGCTTGAGATTTTGATCGAGGAGCTGGCTGAGTATCGGTTGGCGCTTGAGGCTTGTGATGAGCTTTTGGCCGGACGCGCTCTACTCCCACGGTTGGACAGCACCTTTCAGGCTGAAATTTGTTACCTCAAGAGCAAGGCGCTGTTTTATCAGGATGACCTTCAGGGGGCCGTCTTTTTGATTCGTCGCTCTCTTAAGGCTATGGGGGATCACCCAACCTACAGTGCCTTTGAGGGCCATGTTCTTTTTGAAATGGGGGAGTACCGAACGGCTCGTCGGGTGCTCGAAAGAACCTCAATGGTTGATCCGGATTCATCCCATGTGGCGTACAGCCTGGGTCTTGTGTTGGAGAGAATTGCTTACGGAGAAGAGGCTGATGTTTCGCCCATGATGTCTGACGAAGCTCGGGTCGCCTCCGAAGCTTCGTTTCAACGTGCATGCTCGCTAGACCCGATCCAGTTTCCCATGCCCTTAGAAGTATCCGATACCTTTTTTTCCGAAGCGGTGGACGCAGCTGTTAAAAATCTCCCAGCCTCTGTTCGGGCTTATATTGAAAACGTTCCGTTGGTCGTCGAGGATTTTCCAACGGTGGAGATGGTTAAAAATGAGAGAGTGTCTCCTCAGATCCTAGGCTTATTTATGGGCATACCGAGGACCGAGGCCATCTTGACCGAACAGGTGCCCGACTTAGATAGAGTCCTTTTGTTTAAGCGAAATCTGGAAAAGCACTGTCGTACGCGAGATGAATTAATCGATCAGATTCAAATTACGGTGCGGCATGAAATCGGGCACTACCTTGGACTCGATGAAGATGACTTAGAACGTCTTGGACTTGCTTAATGGGAAGAAAGACCGTTTTGGGTGGCTAGGCGACTGCAATGACTTCGATTAAGGACTCGCGCAAGTGGATTCGACAGATCGAAAGGGTCGTAGGCCAAGAGAATTGCCTCTCAAGCCCGGCTGAGCTGTTCATTTATGCGACCGATGGGCTGCCTCTCGATCCCCAGGAGCCCAGCCTGGTGGTTCTCCCTGGATGCACAGAAGAAGTTGCGGAAGTTGTGCGTATTTGTCGGTCAGTGGGAAAGAGCTTTGTCCCCCGCGGAGCCGGAACCGGACTCTCAGGGGGGGCGCATCCTCTGAACAACGATGTGGTGATTAGTTGTATGCGCATGGCTCAAGTTCTTGAAATCGATGAGATCAATCGGTTTGCAGTGGTTCAGCCAGGCGTTGTGAATGCAGACCTTTCGCGGGCCGTTGAGCATCTCGGTCTTTTTTATGCTCCCGATCCCTCAAGTCAACAGGCATGCACCGTCGGCGGAAACGTGGCCGAAAATTCAGGGGGTCCGCATACCTTAAAATACGGAACGACCACAAATCATGTTCTATCTCTCGAGTTGGTTTTACCGGACGGCTCGGTGAGTCGGTTAGGGTCCGCATCGGGGTTTTCGCCTGGGTACGATCTTGTGGGCGCCTTCGTGGGCAGCGAAGGGACACTGGGAATTGTGACCGAGATGACGGTGCGTCTGACTGAAATTCCTGAAGCGACAGAGACCGCCCTGGTGATTTTCGATGATGTTCCTTCCGCGTGCCGTTTGGTGGGTCGGATCATTCAGGCCGGGATGGTTCCCGCAGCCCTTGAAGTGGTAGACCAGCGAACGGTGGCCGCTGTCGAAGCCAGCGTTTATGCCGCGGGCTTGCCATTGGATGCCGGGGCAGTCTTAATTACGGAGTTGGATGGAGCAGAGTGCGAGCTCCCGGATCAGCTGGACCGGATTCGTGAGTTAGCCATCGAGGAGGGAGCACGCGAAGTTTCAGTCGCTCGCGATGCGGAAGAGAGAGCTTTTTTCTGGCGAGCTCGAAAAGGGGCCTTTGGAGCGATGGGTCGACTCGCCCCCGATTTATATGTTCACGATGCTGTGGTGCCCCGAGCGCATCTTCCAGAGGTACTCGAAGGTATTTGTGAGATTGGAGACCGTTACTCTTTGAAGCTTTCAAATGTGTTTCATGCGGGAGATGGCAATCTTCATCCCAATATCTCTTTTGATCGTCGTGATGAAGATGAATTAGCGCGGGTGTTGGCCGCCGGGCGAGAGATGTTGGAACTCTGCTTAAAAGTCGGTGGTGTTTTGACGGGCGAACATGGCGTGGGAATTGAGAAACGGGACTACATGGGGCTTCTTTTCAGCGATAAAGATTTAGATGCGATGATGAAGCTCCGTGACGCCTTTAATCCGGAGGGTTTGTGTAACCCGGGCAAGCTTATTCCAACTACGCGGGCTTGTATGGAGGCGAACCCCAAGGCGCATGGCTATGACGCTGTGCCTATTAGGTAAGCGGTTTGTCTGAATCTCTTGTGTTGGAAAAGCTCTCGGACGTACTGGGTGCCTCGATGAGCCCTATGCCTGCAGGCCAAAGCGTTCTTGGCTCTGCTCTTCCCTACAGACTTGAGCCGGATTCGGGCGAGAAGCTTTCCGAGGTCATGCGGGTTCTCTCTGCCTTTGAAGAGTCTGTGTTGGTGACTGGGGGAATGACTAAGCTAAGAGGCTTGAATGCGGTTAAAGAGACTCGCTTTCAGTTGTCCTGTTGCGGGCTTTCTGGAATCGATGAGTGTGATGCGGCAGACGGTGTTTTGTTGGCCCGGGCGGGTACGCCCCTTCGCGATTTGGTGAAAGCCACGGAGGAGTCCGGTTGGGTTCTTCCTTTTGATCCTCCTGGCGATGAAGGCACCGTGGGTGGAGTGCTTGCCACGGGGATGTGTGGTCCGCGCAGGCTCGGTTTTGGGGCGGTGCGCGACAGTGTATTGGGACTCGAGACAGTTTTAGCCAACGGCGATAGAACTCGGTGTGGCGCCCGTGTGGTGAAGAACGTCACTGGGTATGACATGGCTAAACTTTATGTGGGTTCTTTTGGAACTCTTGCTGTGATAGAAGGCGCTTGGTTAAGGCTGAAACCCAAGCCCAACTCCGTCGTTCAATGGTCGTCGTCCTTGAATGACTCAGATGATCCGCATGGGTTGGCTTTGGCGGCATCTCGTCGTTCGTCTGCGCGATCAGTTGCGCTCTTGTCTGAGGATTTAGCGCGGGAAGAACCGGCCTTTGGAGAAGCGACAAGGTCGAATTCATCGTGGCGTCTTTTGGTTGAGTTTTCGGGGGATCGCGCGGCTACCCGTAACGACACAGATTGGTTGGGACAAAGGACTAAAAGTGATTCAGTGGGCCATGAGGCGATTGAGGCCCTGGGTCGAGTACAAGGACTGGATCAGAAGCGCGGCTTTCGAGTTCGCTTGCATTTGCTGCCTTCGGCCTTGCCGAAAGCGTGTGGCCTCCTGCGCGACGCCGGGTTTCGTGTTTTGGCTTATCCCGAGCCGGCTGTGATCTATGGCTTCCTCGATGATCGCGAAGGAAGGGAATCCGAGTGTCTTGGGTTTGGTTTTTCCGCTCTTGAAACAGTGGTTGAGCAAACGAAGGCCACTTGGGTGATCGAGTCGATGCCCGAAGCGTCTCCTTTTGCACGCGATAAATTTGAAATGGCGTCTGGAGTACCGTTGATGAATGCTTTAAAACTAAGGTTTGACCCCCAATTAATTCTTAATAGAGGCTGCTTTTTTGATTCGGCCTCGATGGTCAACAAATGAAGCGTTTCAGATTTACATCCTGGCCAGAGCCTTCATCGTATGAACTTCGCTGGACCTAGAGATTGATCCCGGGACGCCCTACTCTGGGCAGATGAAAATCATTCGTGGATTTTCGTTCAACAAAGTCGTTATTTGAGAGAGGGCTTCAGGAGTGCAGACTGAAGAGAATGTTTCGCGGGGCTTGCCGGCAACGGATTCGGATCTCTATGCCGGAACGCTGGATTGCGTTCAGTGTGGATTGTGTTTGACGGCCTGTCCTACTTATCGGCTGACGGGTCGAGAAACAAGCTCTCCGCGAGGCCGTGTGCATCTTTTGAGGGGTGTCGCAGAGGGGCATATCTCGCTCTCAGATGTCGTCGCGGATGAGATGCATCTTTGCCTGGGGTGTCGTGCATGTGAGACCGCTTGTCCCTCCGGCGTTCAGTACGGAGCTTTGCTCGAGCAGGGGCGCGCTGCTGTGGCTGAGGCTGGTCTTCGTAATCGTCTGGCTCAGAGAGTAGAGGGCGTGGCGCTTCGTCAAGTACTGGCGCGTCGGAGGCGTCTAAAGTTTTTGGTGGCTTTCCTCGCTGGCGTTCAAAGGTTAGGTCTCGATCGACTTTTTGCTCCTCTTTTGCCTCAAGCGTTGGCCCGGGGGAGCCGGATGCTGCCTCGGATTGCTGGGCGTAAGGAACGTGAGCGTCTCCCTACATTCACTCCAGGGAAGGCCCCTCGCCGAGGACGCGTCGCTTTTCTCGAGGGATGCGTGATGCCTGAGCTTTTTGGACGGGTAAATCGAGCGAGCGTTCGCGTACTCGCGGCGAATGGTTTTGATGTTTGGGTCCCGGATGAACAGGTGTGTTGTGGGGCCTTGCATGCGCATGCCGGCGACCTTGACTCAGCCCGAGAACTGGCGCGTCAGAACAAATCTGCGTTTGAGCCGGGGGACCATGAGCCGTTCGATGCCTGGATCAGTAACTCTGCAGGCTGCGGTGCGGCTCTGCGTGAAATGGATCATTGGTTGCCAGAGGGTTCGGGTGGTTTGGCGGAAAAAGCGCGAGACGTCACTGAGTTTCTTGATGAGGTGGGCTGGCGCGAGGAACTTTCAAGCTTCTCTGCTCGCGTTTGCTATGACGATCCATGTCATTTAATTCACGCTCAAGGGATTGCGAAGGCGCCGCGGCGACTTCTTGAGATGATTCCTGAACTTCAGATTGTTCAGCATGCGAATGCGGATCATTGCTGCGGGGCGGCGGGTACCTACAACCTCATGCAGCCCGCCATGGCCCAAGCTGTACTTGAAAAGAAGATGGATGATCTTGAGGCAGCTGATCCCGAGTGGATCGCGAGCGGGAACCCGGGTTGCTTGATGCAGCTTCAAGCAGGTGTCAGCTCTCGTGGGTTGAAGGCAAAGGTAGTCCACCCGGTAGAACTACTTGATCGCTCTCTCAGCGGGAGTGACTGGGAAATGGATGCATGAGATGGCCGAGGTGTGGCTTTCCTCGGTGAGATTGTTCGTTCTTGAGTTTAATGATGAGTGAACCCTAAGCTACTTATAGAGAAAGGCGTCGGGGGTCTCCTCGGGCAGTCGCCAGCGAGGGAACGCGCCTAATCCTAGATCTTGAAAGTTCCCTTGAAAGACGAGATCGAAGGGAAGGATTGACTCTCTACCCCGGACAAGGCCATAACGCTCGCGCATGCTTTTGTAGACGTATGTGCTTTGCGCACTTGGTCGGTGGTCTGTTTTACCAGTGAGGCCGACTCGTGCCCGCTCTAGGAAGCGATCACGGTCAGCATCAGCTTCAAGGGAGTCGTCTTGATCGATTAATTGGTTTCTATGTGTAGTTTCTTCAAGAGAGGAAGCGAGTTTGGCTAGACGTTCTTGAGAGATTTGTTTTTTGATTTTGTGAGGGGGTGTGTCTTCGTCGGCGCCGTGAGCCACCATGTTGATCTGAATTTTTCGGCCCCCGAGCATGCTGACACCGCTTGGGTGCAGCTCGCCGTCATTTAGTTCGCCGTTGATTAATTCGGGGTTTAACCCAAGACCCGAGTCCCCAGATACGCTTGGGTTTTGCTTCAAAAAGTCCCGCGTCATTCTAATTTTTTGAGGGGAAGAATGTACGAGCTCACTTCGCACTTGTTTGCCGGCCAGCATTCCTGATTCCGTATCCGGAAACTCTTTGGATGCTTGTCGAAGGATTTGGATTCTCCGGTCGATTCGCTTTGAGCGTTGAGCGGCCGCAAGAGCCTGTGCGGAGGCCTCTTCAGCCAGCTTCTTTCTCGTGTGCGAACTGAGGTTCGGGATGAAGTCCGCGAGCCGTAGGGCGGCGTTGTAGTTTTTGCGTTTTTCCTCGTACTCAAAAAGCCAGTGAAGGACCTCTTGCTTGTGTTCGCCTTTGGGATGTAGGCCGAGGTAGCGGTATGCCAAAAGCGCTGCGGGTCTCTGAAAATTGGGTTCCTGACTGAAGCTGCCAAAAACCATTCTCAGCGGTGAGGTGGCGACTGTGCTGGCAATACCAGGTCCCTCGAGCGTGTAGGCGACAGGGCGAGGTAGGTTGGGGTAGCGCGTTCCGTTTGCGTACCCCCCGAGAACTCTCCAGCGCCACTTCTCGGCCGTACGCTGGCTCAGCATGGACCGGTAGGCGCCGTATGGGTTTTGCCAAGGGTCGTTGATGAGGTGGTGGGCATGCCTGGCCATCGGGGTCTGACCTTGCTTTTGTAGAGCAAGGTGTTTGAGCGTGGCCCAGCTTTGGTCAGGATATCCGGACTCTTCTTGTACCATGGCAAAGATATAAAGGGATTCACCGCTTCGAGGCCCATCGCTGTAGGCCTGCTCCCGAAGGACTTCGATGGTTTCCTCTGAAAGCACTTCGCCATGGGATGAGGTGAGCAAAAGTTCGGTCGCTAGAGTGACATCCCATTCATCGCCATGCTTAAACCCCTCTTGATTGGCTGCTACGAGAGAGAGCCCGAGAATATGAAGTTGCTCTCTTAGGCTTTCTTCTGAAGATTCCTTAATTTCGACGGCGTCGTCATGGTGACCCCAGGCGAGTGCTCGCTTGGATTCGACAATGGCGACACGGTGTCGTTGAGCTTTCGTGGCGGCCTTTGCGGCTTTTAGTCTTCGTTTTTGCATGGTGGTCGCAAGTCTTTTTTCGTTCGTTTCGATTCGCTTCTGAACCGCTTCTGCATTCTCTGCGTTGCCGTGTCGTGCCAAGTATTCCTTGTGGAGGACGAGTTCTTGGCGGCCGGACGTAGAGATCTTTTCGTCATTCGAAAATGAAGCGAGATAATGTCCCACAGTGGTGGCGAGTTGAACCGGCGCAAGGACAAAGCCGCTAAGTACGGATTGGCCTACCGTTTTTGCGACGGCATTGAATGTGCGTGCCCAGTAGGTTTCCCAGGTGTCTAACCGGCGTCGCCATGCCAGAGCGAGAGGATCATTTTTGACAGCCAAGTCGAGCCTGGCTTGCACTGCGGGGTCAGTTCCGTACCCGCTTGTGAGGTTCTTGCTGGCTTTGCGATAGGCTCGGGGATCATTGAGGGTTGAATGAGCGAGATCCTGAGTCAGAACCTCTAGGTCTTCTCCTTTGTGCGTGTCTTGGACTTTGTAAATCTTCTTGACCTGCTCGTCGAGCAGTTTTTGGTTGTTTGCAAGAGCCGCCGCGGCTGCTTTAGCAGCAATCTGGTCCGAGGGCTCAGGCAGCCAAGTCGGAGGGCGCTTGAGGGGCATGAGGACAGCACCCTTGGGAGGCGGCACGTGTTGAGCGCAGCCTACAGAGAGGCCGAGCGCTGCCGCGCACAGAGATAGGGCGAGCAAGGCATGTCTCGCTCGCGCGTAATATTCAGTGAGAGAATCGGTCATTGTCTACCGTTAACGTGAATGCAAGAAAGGCTTCAAGCCTGCGAGACGCTTCAAGTTTTTGAGCAGTTCCATCGTATGAGGCCACGGCTTCGTAGATTTGAGTAGCAGGATCAACTAAGTCTTGGAACAGCGCAGGATCAAAGTCTAGATTCGCAGGCGGAACGGCGTCCACATATTCATGAGCGAGATCATCATAAAGGTCGGCCAGTTGCAACATATGGTCTAGTTTGTTTTTACTGCCGGGATGGCGCTGCACAACTCGTTGGAGTTCGGCGAGAGCTCGAAGCTGCCCATCCGGAATTTGATATCGGTGACTCACAAACCACGCGGCTCGAACTGTATCAGCATGTTCGATTTCTTCGGAAATAACGTACTGGTAGTGAGAGTCTTCCTCTTCGTCATACAGAAAGGACAGCAGAGCAACTCGCTCATCCAGTGCTTGCGTGACCTCCTCTGGCGTTTGATGAAGGCCCTCATCGGCGCCATTCGCGTCGTCGCCTAATGGGTTGACACTTTGAATACCGATCCCCACCGCATGATGGATTCGCTCGCAGACGCGCGCACTTTTTTTAGCTTGATCTTTTAAAGGTGAATCTCGGTCTTCCGCGGTGCGATATTGCAGCGCGGCCAGATCATAGCCTCTGAGTCGTTCGAGAGATCGTCCCTTAGAAAAATGGATGACGGGATCCATGTATCCACTTCGCAAAGCATTGGCGTGGATACGCTGAATGCTTTCCATGCGCAATAAACTTGATCGATAAACATTTCGTCCGGTGAAATCGGTGGCAGGCGGAAATCGGTAAGTGTCGTCAGGGATGTGCCTGCGGAGAACAGCCACGACTTCTAAAACGCTTTCCGTGGGTCCATACGTCGCTTCGACCTTTTTCTTGGCAGGTGTTTTGCAACCGGTGAGGAGGAGGAGGATAAGCGAAAAGCTAATGGTAAAGGCGGTCCAAAGGCGGGCAGAGTGCATCATGGGGTTTTAGCTAGTTTTTCGAGATGATTTTTTCGAACTTCGTTTCGCGGGCCGCTTTCGATTAGGCTTAAGATTTTGCGTGACGAGATTCAGCATTTTCTCAGTGGCGATGACCGCGGCTGCAAGTTGATCCGAGTCCACGCCTATGGTCGTGAACGTGTCTGAGCTTGAGGCCGCCGCAGACGAGCGTTCTCGTCCGCTGCGCCAAGTGACTTGCGTTTCGACCAACGCGCCGGTTCGGCCTCCCGGTGGAATGCGCACCTTGAAGTCATCGAGCTTCGGTACAGAGATTTCGAGCTTTTTGGCTGCTTTTTTTAATGCATTCATGAAGGCGTCATAGCCTCCGTCGCCCGTGGCTTCGGCTTCTTCGTCTCTCCCCAAATAACTCAAAGTGACTGAGGCTTCAGGTGTTTCGTCGGTGCCTACCAAGACCCGGTACTGCTTGACCTTGATCATCTGGTCTGTGGGCGTTTTTAAGACGTCCGCAATGATGTACGGAAGATCTTCAGGTGAGACGACGTGTTTTTTATCCCCAAGTTCGATGATGCGTTGAAGCACGAGCGCACGATCAGCAGTGGGAAGTTCGATTCCCAGCCGTTGGAGGTTATGGTCCAAGGAGGCTTTTCCGGAGAGTTTTCCCAGGGCGTAACGTCGGGCGCGCCCAAATCGCGTGTGCTCAAGGCGGCTGTGGTAGAGACCCCCTTTGGCGTCTCCATCTGCATGGATACCGGCCGTTTGTGTGAAAACATCTCGACCTACGATGGGGGCATTCGCTGCGACATCTTTTCCACTAAAGGTTTCTACGATTCGAGAGAGATCCGTGAGTCGACTTTCGTTTAGACCCGTTCGCATCTCTGTGTGATCATGAATGGCCGTGACAACCTCGGTGAGGGAGGAGTTTCCTGCACGTTCTCCCATGCTGTTTACGCTGGTGTGAATTCCTCTTGCACCTGCACCAAGCGCGGCAAGGCAGTTCGCGGTGGCGAGTCCGTAGTCATTATGGCCGTGATACTCAAAATCGATATTGGGCCACGTGGACGTCATAAGGCCCACGTATCTCGTCACGTCATTGGGTGCCAACGTGCCCAGTGTGTCCGCGAGATAAATTCTGGCCACGCGAAGCTCGCGAAGAGCTTGTACCATGGCGAATACATAATCAAAGGATTCACGAACACCACTGGACCAGTCCTCGAGGTAAACGTTCACCGTGATTCGCTTTCGACTGGCGTAACGGATGGTTTGCTCGATGCGGGCTCTGTGCTCCTCGGGTGTGATTCCGAGTTGTCCTCGACAGTGTTTTTCAGAACCTTTGGCGAGCAAGTTCATGGCCTTGCCGCCCACATCACTGATCCAATCGACCGATGTTTTGCCGTCGCAGTACCCAAGCATTTCGATACGTCGGATGAGTCGCGTTTTGCGTGCCCAACGTGTGATATTTCGTGCCGCTTCACGCTCGCCTTCTGAAACTCGGGTGGAAGCGATTTCGATTCGGTCCACCTCGGCTTCGAGCAAGAGAATGCGCGCCAGCTGAAGTTTCTCGGCCGGCGTGTAGGAGACGTCGGGTGTCTGTTCACCATCTCGGAGTGTGGTATCCATAATGGCGATTTGGTTGGGGGCTGTGTTTTTTTGACTCATGGTTTTGACCTATGGCCGGGCACTTTCTCGCCTTTCGCCTTGTTCACGCACGGTTTTTGTCAGCTTTTCGTCCAGATGGCCTGGGGCATGAACAGAACCGGTAGGGTAACCGAGAGGCGGATCGGCTGTCGAGCGGGGCCCGCTACACTCGGGGCTCCCACGAAATTTGAGGAGACCACGTGAAGAAAGAACCCGGCGGGCCGGATGGAGTTCAGTCTCAGGAGGCTGGAAAATCTCGGCTTTTGCGTCTGGGGGGGGCAGGCGTTGGCTCGCGCTTGGATCTCTATTTGGCCACTGAATTGGCGCTTTCAAGGGCTCAGGTGCGCCGGCTGCTTGAATCCGGAGCCGTAAGTTTGGATGGCCGCGCGCTTTCTCTGGGGGACAAAGGGATGTCTCTTCCATCGGCCGGCATCTTGGAAGTCGGTGCTTTTCGCGCTGTGGCCGACCAGAGAGCTGTTTTGGCTTCACCGGAGGAGTCCCCCCCGGCTATTTTGGCAAAAGGGCCAGGTTGGGTGGCCCTGGACAAGCCTGCTGGGATGCCGGTTCACCCCCTGGATGAAGGCGAGCCCGGGACGGCCCTTTCGCACGTCGCGGCCCTTTCGCCGGGCATTCATGGCGTGGGAGAGGGAGGGCTTCGGAGCGGTATCGTCCACCGCCTGGATGTGGACACCTCGGGGGCTCTTTTGATCGCTACCGAGGAGGCGCCTTGGCAGAGATTAAGGACGGCCTTTCATGAGCATCGCGTTGAAAAGGTGTATTTGGCTCTGGTTCAAGGCCGGCCCGACTGGGACTTGAGCGGAGAGGAGATGGACCTTTGGCTCTCGGTGTCTCGGCATCGACCGGCTCGTGTGCGCGTCGCCACGGACGCGGACCGGGCCCGAGGCCGAGCTCGTGAAACTCATCAGCACGTCGTCGTCTTGGAGCGACTGGCAGAGACCAGTCTGGTTGAGGTTCGCCCGTTGACGGGATTTCTTCATCAGATTCGAGCGACCCTGGCTCATCTCGGTCATCCCGTTGTTGGCGATACGCGTTACGGCGCGATCCCTCGACTTTTAGGGGCTGAGCGGCAAATGCTTCATGCGCAAAAAGTTTGCTTCGAGGAAATTCAGGCTGAGTCCCCGTTGCCTCGCGATTTTGAAGATGTTTTGAAGTTGGCTCGTGTTCAGCCGGCCAACGCCGAGAGCACCCTAGATTGATGTCCAACGAGCCTGAATGATTTGCAGAGGGAGCCGAGATTGAATGGTCTCGTTGTCTTAGTCGTGACCGTCTATTTTGGATCTGGATAGTTGAAGTGGAGTTTTAAAATGTATTTATTTTTTGACGGTCTCTTTTCTTTCGATCATGGTTGACCCCCTTCGAGTCGAAGTCAGGCGGAGTCCTGTCCATGGCCGGGGTGTCTATGCCCGGTGTCGTTTTCGAAAAGGCGCTTATATAGGAACTTTCGAAGGGACAGAAACGAAGCAAGATGGAATGCATGTTTTATGGGTGACTGATGAAGCCGGACGGGAAGTGGGGGTCAGAGGTCAAAATCTTTTTCGGTTCTTGAATCATGCACAGGACCCGAATGCAGAATTCTGGGGCTTCGATCTCTATGCGATCCGCAACATTCAGCCGGGCTCCGAGATTATGATTGATTACGGCTTAGAATGGGCGTAATTGACTCATGGATTCATAGATCATGAAGGCAAGACTTGATTGAGAATGACCTGAGGGTCCGTTTCTCCTGTTTCATCTTGGATGGCACGGCAACGGTCTAGAATTTCCCCAAATTTTTTCCCAGGCTGTAAGCCGTGGGCGATGAGGTGCCGACCGTGCACTGCATCCGGAATGGGTTGCAGTGCGACAGAGAAAGTGTGGGCCTGCTCAAGGAATTGATCCCCGGCCGGGAATATGCGCTTTTGAGCGTCGTTTGTGGTCCGCCCCCAGTGATCGGCACGAGCGAGTTTTTCAAGCAACTGCAAATTCACACCGGAGGAGCCCAGTCGGCGTGCCAGGCGTCGGTAGCCTCGGGGTCCCGCTGGGTTTGAGACGAAAAGAGCGGGCGCCAGGTGGTCACGGACAAGGGCGGCCACCTGGCGGTTGAGTTCGTTGGGCGCGCACAATCGCTCCAGGAACCTTTGACTGATTTCTGCGCTTTTACGATCGTGCCCAATAGACCGAATTCGACCATCAACCTCTGTTGTTTGTTCGGATTTTCCGAGGTCATGACAAAGTGCGGACCACATTAGGGGAGGCGCTTCACGCTCATTTTTATCGATTTGGGCAGCGCAATCGACACTCAGTGTTGTGTGAATCCAGACGTCTCCTTCTGGATGCCACTCAGGATCTTGGGGGACTCCTCGCAAGGCATCGAGTTCGGGGAAGAAACGTAAGGCTTTCGTTTCTTCAAGAAAATGGAGTCCTCGCGAAGGCTCTCCGGTCTCAATCAGGAGTTTTGAGAGTTCAGAAAAGATACGTTCAACCGCGACGTCTTTTAAATCTTGTTTTTCGCAGAGACGACGAAGGTCGTGGTCCACAGTCATTTTGAATTCGGAGGCCATTCGAGCCACGCGAAGAATTCGGAGCGGATCTTCACCAAATCGCTTGGGGTCAGTCGCGCGAAGGATCCCTTTTTTAAGATCCGATTGACCGGAGTGAGGGTCGAGGAGTTCTCCGGTGATGGGGTCCAACCCCATACTGTTGATCGTTAAGTCTCTTCGAAGGGCGGCCTCCTCAAAACTGAGATCGGTTTGCTCTGCAACGGAGAGATCAATTTCGAGTCCTGAGAGTTTAAGGACCTTAAAATCCCGTCCGACACGATGTGTTCGACCAAGGTCGGAGAGGGCCTTTTCGAGTTGGTTCAGGTCGAGGCCAAGCACCTCGATATCAATGTCTCGTGAGGGGCGTCCCAGTTGTTGGTCACGGACAGAGCCTCCAACAATGAGTGCGCGCCCGCCGGCCGTTTGAACGGCCGCAGCGATTTTTTGAATCTTTGCTTCATCTTCCTGGGCATTGGATTCCGGCATCGTGGGAACCTGCTCTATTCGCGGTGGGGCGACTCTTTAGCTCGGGTCTATTTTATCAGATTGGGGTTTTGATTTTGTGCAAGAAGAATATAGACGGCCCCTCGGCCACCGTCTTCAGGCTGTGCGGGCGAGATGGCGAGGACGTACTCTTGGAGTTCGGGATTCGTGAGCCAGGACGGAAGGGCCGTCCGCAAAATAGCTTCGCCTCCTTGGGAATGCCTTCCCTGTCCGTGAATCACAAGTATGCATTCAACGCCTGAATGAGCGGCGTCTTTGATACTGGAGATTAAAAGTGTCTTAGCCAAGCCACGTTCGGAGCCGTGTAAATCGAGTTCTCGTTGCGGTCGTATTTTCCCCGCTCTGAGATGTTTGAAACGATTCCGTCGGACATGGGATCGACGAGCGAGCAGTGGCTCTTCTTCTTCAGGAAAGTTTAGAGGGGCTGGATTTGGCTTTTGGGAGCTGGGCTTTTGTGTGAAAGAAGTTCGATGTTGGGATGGGTTGCGTCGGTTATCAGGGCCAAGCGGAGTGACATCGCCCATTTTCTCGGTGTGGTGGGCAAATGAATCGCTATTAGGCGGTTTGTCTTGGGAAGATTTTTTGGATGGGGTTCTCCCGTTTTCTTTTTTAGGCGGAACAGTCATGGCTCAAGACTTTTCTGATTTTGGCGCTCTGATTTCAGGCGAGATCGAGGACTTTCATGCGAGGTCTTGCCCAAAAGGGCGAGAGCCTTTCGGGTGGGGCCGCCCTGAGGGAGTTCCGCCATGCGTTCTGGAGACAGCCAACGGTGTTCGGCAATTTCATGACGCCGAATCCGGCCCTCGAATGCGTGTGCTTGAAAAATATGGAGCTTGAGGCGGCGATGGCTAAAGAGGTGTTCGATTTGTCCCATGGCCTTTAGGTGGCCCAACTTGAGTGAAAGTGACTCATGGAGACATCTTCGGAGACCCGCTTCAATGTTCTCGTTCGTTTCGAGGGTTCCGCCGGGCAGTTCCCACATGCCACCCAGAAGGCCTCCTTCCGGCCTTCGCACGGCTAAACCTTTCCCCTTGCGTTCAATCCATACGGCCACACCTTGTACAGATTGAGCACGCTTTTTTTTAGGTTTGAAAGGGATCGATTCAGGATCGCCGGCTTGTCGGCCGAGACAACTTCGCTGGATCGGACAGATCAAGCATCGAGGCGCTCTCGGTGTGCAGACGGTTGCTCCTAATTCCATGAGAGCTTGATTGAAATCGCCGGGTCTCTCCCCTTTAACGAGTCGACCAGCCCATTTCCAGAGCGTATCTAAAACAGGCTTCGTACTGACGTCTTCGCGCCAATCTAGCCAACGCGTGAGCACTCGGATCACGTTTCCGTCGACCAGGGGTTCCTCTTTGTTGAATGCGATTGAGGCCACCGCGCCGGCTGTATAGGGGCCGATTCCCTTGAGCTTCCGAAGGTCTTTCACCGTATTGGGAAGTTGTCCCGCATGTTCATTTACGATGGTTTGAGCAGCCGAATGTAGGTTGCGGGCCCTCGAGTAGTAGCCGAGTCCAGTCCATAGACCGTAGACGTCTTCAAGTTCGGCATCAGCCAGTTGATCGACAGTGGGAAATCGATCGAGAAACCGTTCGTAGTAGGGGATAACGGTGTCCACTCGAGTTTGTTGCAACATGGATTCGGAGATCCAAATGGCAAAAGGGTCTTTTGTTTTTCTCCATGGGAGGTCGCGTCTGTACTCGTCATACCATGACAAAAGACGTCTACGGACTGTTGAGACGCGCGCATCTGAGATTTCCGAAAGAGACGGCATATAGGGTTCATACCACGACGGGTAGAGTTTTTTCCAACCGTATTTCTGTGGACCGCACCCGCGCGCTCACAGCTTGAATTTCAACTCCTAATGAAGCTGCGTTCTTGAGGGCTTCGGCATAAGCCGGGTCGATTTCATGTGCCGCTTTTACAGTGACGCAGTCCGCACGTTGGACAACGTAGAGCAGAATGGCTCGATCACCGTCGCTCACCTTCTGGGCCAGTGTTTCGAGATGTCGTTTGGCTCTTTTGCTGACTGAATCTGGAAACAAGCCTGTGGTTCCCTGTGACATGGTCACACTCTTCACTTCAACCCACGTTGGCCGAGGATCTTTTGGATGATCAGTGAGTCTGAAATCGAGTCGCGAGCCGGCCCCCGCTACGACTTCAGGCTCAATGTGAGAGTAGCCCTCAAGACTTGGGATCACACCCAGAGCAAGGGCGCGAGCTGCGATTTGATTAGCTCGAAGCGTATGCAGCCCCACCCAGATTCGGCCCACGCGAATCATTTCGAGGGTGTGCTTCAACTTTCTCTTTGGATTGTCGCTGGTTGAACAGCGCACCAGGGACCCGGGTCGATTTGTACCTCGCATCGATCCAGGGTTGGGGCAGTGGACCGTGATGATTTTCCCGGACGTCAATTCAACGTCGGCCAAAAATCGTTTGTAGCGCCGAATGAGCCGCCCACAAAGATCTGCCTTTAACGGAACGCTCGCTGTTTTTAATTCTCGAGCCGAACGTCGATGTGGCTGCGCAGCCATTTGGGATCCCACCATTCGAGGGGGTCGACGTATTCGTTACCAACGAGAATGGCAAAGTGCAGGTGGTCGCCCCCGGCTAACCCCGTACTTCCCGATCGCCCCAGAATTTGTCCGGCTTCGACGAATTCTCCCACTTTGACGTCAAGGCTGGAGAGGTGCCCATAAAGGGAAGCCACCCCTAAGCCGTGGTCGATGATGACGCAATCTCCATAGATGCCCAATGGGCTCGCATAGGCGACGACGCCCGCTGCTGAGGCGGTAATGGGTGCCCTCGCGGTGGAAGCAAGATCGAATCCATAATGGCGAGCCTTTGAGATCGTCTCGCCGTTGAGGGTGTAACTCCGGTCTTCAGCGAAGCGGCTAGTGACCTTCGAACCTCTAAGTTGTTTGAAGGCACCTTCCCAAAGAGGCGCGGATTGACCAGACTCCACCACACTTTCCCGAATTTGAACTTCATTGAGTGACCGAAGTTTTTCATTCACCTGCCGAAAGGTTTCCGCTGGATCGCTGTCGCCAAGACCGGCTTCTTGAGCAAGAGGGAACGCCACTCTTTGGATGAAATTTTTATCGATGGAGATGCTGCTCTCGCGAAACGCGCGATTAAGAATTTTGGCGGGGAAACGCGCGACGCCTTCATTGCCCGCTAGATCCCAGGCGACGACTTCGATGTTCGAGGCGTCTTGTGTTTGTACAGGCACTGCGAAAATAGAGACCCTCTGACCGGGTTCGCCGGATGGATGTGGGTAGCCTGGGAAGAAAGAAGCTCCGACTCGGACTCCATCAAGGGTATCGGCTTCTTCAATTCGGTAGACTGCGGCTCCAGAACCTCCTCGTCTCACATAAGTGATTCCGCTCTCTATATCGATGGTGGGCGGACGGGTATCAATGAGCACGGGAATGCTGATTTCGGTGCGGTTGCCCGCAAATCCGTCCCTCCAAGACCAGTCTCGGATTTGGAGGACGAGAGTGGCCTGTCCGTCCGGTGCTAATCCGCTGGATGATTCAAGGTCTAAAGAAAGCGTACGGTCTTTACTTGATTTGAGTCCGCCTTGGAGGAGATCGCCCGGGTAAGCCTCTTCAAGCAGACTCACCGAGCCGGCCCCATGGAGGAGACGGATACTGGCGCTGCGGATGCCTGACTCCTCATCCTGAAGGCGAATCTGAATCGATTGAGGGCTCTGTCCCAGAATGATCTGGTCTGGGGTCTCGACGAACGGGGGTTGGCCTTCAAATCGATGTAGAACGAACCAGACTGCGACAGCCGCGATGGCCAGTCCAATCATAGAAAGCCAAAAGCTTGTCTTCACAGTACCCCCTGTTTACGTTCGGTGGAGCTTAACAAAATTCGTCTCATTTGACGTCGAATCCTCAAGGCTTAGAGGTTTAGATGGACGGCTGGGAAAAGTCGCAGCCGGTTTTGAGTTCACTTCAAAATTTAGACAACTCACGTTGACGTTTGGATCTCTCTCTTCGATGCTCTTTTGATACAGATGGAGATCATTTCTTATGTCAGACGTTTCTCGCTTCATATTGGTTCGCCACGGTGAGACGGTGGGCGATTCAAGTATTCGATATCATGGAAATAATGATGTGGCTCTCTCCCGAGCAGGTCGAGTTCAGGCGGAAAGGCTCGTGGGGACTTTGCCCTTCGAAGTCGATTGTGTGGTTTCGAGCCCTTTGTGTAGGGCCTGGCAGACGGCGACGGTTCTGCTTCCTCGGGCTTCGATTGAGATTGAACCGGCGTTCAAAGAAATTCATTTTGGTCGCTGGGAGGGGCTCACGCGAGAGGAGATCGAGGCATGCGACCCAGACCTCCATTCCGATTGGCAGGCCCGAGCGCCTGGATTTGAGTTCCCAGAAGGCGAGCCTCAGGATGATTTCCAAAGGCGCATTCGAGAGGGTCTTGAGCGGCTACTGGCCCTTTCGGCTGAATCTGTTCTTGTCGTGGCTCATAAGGGTGTTGTTCGCCATCTCGCTGAGACACTCACCCACGAAACCCTTCCGGATGCCGTTCCAGACCTAGGAGAGTTGATTTCGGTTCAGCGGAAACCAAACGGTTCTTGGAGTATGCGAGAGGATTTCTCCGGCCGTTAAGCTTCCATCAAATCGAGTGCAGAACGAGATCGGCTCCGTTTTGGATATGGGCTAATTTTCGTCCGCCTCGCTCAGTGAGGCGAGAACACTGAAATCCTCAAGCGTACTCGTGTCGCCTTTAGGCTTCTCCCCTGAAGCAATGTTCCGCAAGAGGCGTCGCATGATTTTCCCCGAGCGTGTTTTGGGCAAGGCCTGGGTCAATCGAATATCGGCCGGCCGCGCAATGGCTCCAATCTCACGAGTCACATGAGATTTGAGGCTTTTCTCGAGGGCTGCTCCGTCCCGGACCCCAATCCGAGGGGTCACAAAGGCTACGACCGCAGTGCCGCTAATGGGATCGGGTCTTCCGACCACGGCGGCCTCGGCGACATCCTTGTGGGAGACGAGAGCGCTTTCGACCTCCATGGTGCCGATGCGGTGGCCCGAGACGTTCATGACATCATCGATTCTTCCCATGATCCAGTAATAGGATTGGCGGTCTCGGTGAGCCCCGTCGCCCGGGAAATAGGTGTTTTTCCATTTGCTCCAATACGTTTCTCGATATCGTTTAGGGTCTCCCCAGATGCCTCTAAGCATTCCTGGCCAGGGGTGACGGATCGCGAGAAGGCCACCGTTAGGCGGTTTCACTTGGTTCCCCTCTTCGTCCAAGATGTCTGCATGGATGCCGGGAAAGGGCAATGTGGCCGAACCCGGCTTGGTCGCCACCGTACTGGGGAGGGCCGAGATCATGATTCCACCGGTTTCCGTTTGCCACCAAGTATCCACGATGGGGCAGCGCTTTCCTCCGATAACGTCGTTGTACCAAATCCAGGCCTCTGGGTTGATGGGTTCACCGACTGAACCGAGGAGTCGGAGCGAGGAAAGGTCGTGCGCCTGAGGGAGGTGGTCTCCGAGTCGAATGAACGTGCGAATGGCGGTGGGTGCGGTGTAGAAGATCGTGACGCCCCACTTTTCAATCAGTTGCCACCATCGATCGGGACCTGGATGAGTGGGGGTCCCTTCGTACATGACGGTTGTGGCGCCTGCGGCGAGGGGTCCATACACCACATAGGAGTGGCCTGTAATCCAGCCGACATCGGCCGTGCACCAGTAGACATCCGTATCTTTGATGTCGAAAATAGCTTTTGTGGTGGTGGCCACATGGGTCAAATAGCCGCCTGTGGTGTGGAGGATGCCCTTGGGTTTTCCAGTGGTTCCGCTTGTGTAGAGGATGAAAAGAGGGTGTTCGGAATCGAGCTTCGCAGGAGGGCAATCGGAACTCGCTTGCGCCAGTTCCTCATGGTACCAGCAGTCTCGCTTTCGTTTCATGGTCACTTTCTGACCCGTTCTCTGAACCACGATGACAGTCTCCACCGGATTCTTCTTCTTTAACGCCTGGTCCACATGAGTCTTGAGTCCGAATGCTTCGCCTTTTCGATATCCACCGTCGGCCGTGATGACCATTTTTGCGCCCGCGTCTAGAATTCGGTCCCGCAAAGCCTCAGCGGAGAAGCCACCGAAGACAATGCTGTGCGTGGCTCCAATTCGTGTACAGGCCAACATGGCCACGGCGGCTTCGGGGACCATGGGCATGTAAAGGACGACTCGGTCCTTTTTCTTGACTCCTTTTTCTTTGAGAACGTTGGCGAAGCGGCAAACTTCACGGTGGAGCTCTGCGTAGGTGATGACTCGTGAATCTCCGGGTTCGCCTTCCCAGATAATGGCCGCTTTGTTTCGTCGCCAGGCGTTTTCACCTTCGAGATGTCGGTCAAGGCAGTTGTAGCTGACGTTTGTTTTGGCGCCGACGAACCATTTTGCGAAGGGGGGCTTCCAGTCGAGTATTTTTTTCCAAGGGGT
>NZHD01000028.1 GCA_002691205.1 Deltaproteobacteria bacterium | reverse complement strand
GTGCAGGTGCGAAATTTTTTGCACGCTGTCTCTCTCATCGAGCTTGAACTTGGTCTTCGAATTTCGAATAAAGGAGCCGAATAAAATCTGCTTACGCCTCCAAAGATTAAGGCATATCGGATGAAGTCTTGCTGTGAGCAGGATCATTGCCACTGTCAATTCCCGCATCAGAAAATTCGAGATCAGGCACAACAAGGACCGAGTTTTCCAAGAAAGTTTCTTGTGGCTCTTGGCGACCCGAAGGTCGAGCCTCCGATTTTGGTGGTGGCACCACGCTTAACTCTGGAAAGTCAGAGTTCTCCACGGCATCCAGAATCTGCGGCAGTTTCTGCTGCTCAGTTTCGGCTGTGCTACTGTGGACAACCCCACTCTTTCCCAACCTTGCTCGGATCATTTCCGGAAGAGCCTTCAAATGTCGCTGGACCTGTGCAATTTTCTGTTGCGGAATCTTGGTCGTGCTGGTTGGCCAACTCTCGCTTGCTAAATGAATGTTTAGAAAGTCAAGTAGTGTCCCTTGCTCAAAGTGCAGATTCTTTAGTGCCAACTCGTGCTGAACTCGTGCCCGAAGAAAGCTAGATTCAGCCTGTGACAATCTCTGCTGCGAATCCAACAGCCCATTGTAATCAAAATCGCGAGCATCCTGCACCTCATCAGCCTGCAGGGTAGCGTATTGCAACTTTGCTGCAGCACATCGCTTATTCGCCAAGCCCACAATTTTCTGGGCTCGATCACACTCCGCCCTGGCATTACTGACACCCAACACAATCCGTCGCTCTACCTCGACGAGAAGTGCTTGCGCGCGAGCGAATTCAAGCTGTGCGCCACGAATCGCGGAATGTGCTTGTCGCTGACCGACTGGATAGGCAAGACTGAGCCCTCCCCACCACTCATGTGTAGGTGTATAAACCGCTTCACCATCCTCGGCTGAGATCACCCGCGTTCCATAAATTCTGTCTCCTAAACCGCGATACCGATACGCACCAATCGCATCAAGACGTGGTTTCGCAAAAGCTTTACTGGCGATCAATTCCAGTCTTTTCTTCTCCACACGCAACTGCTGTGTGCGGAGCTCAGTTCTTCGCGTCAAGGCATTTGAGACAACATCGGCCCAAGCATGACTGATCGGTGCTACACTCGGTTTGGTCGATGTGTAAATCAATTTTTCATCGTTGATTTTGATCCCCAAAATCATCCTCAATCGTCGCTCACAGGCATAAACTCCCCCCATGCCTTGAAAGGTGCCGCCGCCGCTACCGTTGAAGTTCCTCGTTCCCAAAAGCAACTTGCCCGCAAGTGCATTTTGTACTTCTTCTTCAAAAAGAAAATACTGTTCCTCAGCACGCGCAACTTTATCGATTTCTGCTCCCCTGATTTTTTCTTCTTTGCGTCGAATTAGTTTCATCGCTGTGTCTCGGCTACGATCGCGAGCCTCTCTCTTTATTGCGAGATTCTCGTAAGCGAAATACAAATCCCAATATGCATTTTGCACGTTGCTCAGATAATCGCGCAACCCAACCTGCAATTCACTTACGCTGACATCTACATTGAGCCTTGCAAGCCTTACCCCTTTGTAGCCACCCAGTGTCGCATCGGGACCAGCAATTTGATTGAACTCGACCCCACGCCCGAGAAGCAATGGCTGACGAATCTCAGTTTCAAGCTCCCAATTCCATGCACGCGCTCGAGCCAAGTTGCTGGTACTGCTATTTCGATCGCCAGTCACATTATTCCGAAGGATAAACTCTGTGCCAGCAGCCGTCTTCTTGGAAAGACTCGTCTTGGAACGATAGAGTGTTTGTCGAAAATCATTTGCCCCCAGACCGAGAATTCGATTATTCAAGAGCTGGTGGTTGTCTTCAAATAGGAAATCGCTCGATAGCTGTGCATCAAAAGCACTTAAGGCTGCGTTGACACCGTCAGCGGCATTGTTTGCGCGAATTGAGGGACCATAAATCGTTTTCGAAACACCGGGAGCTTCGACTACTCGGGCACCAAAATCCCTCAGCACTGTCGAATTCTTCAAAGCAATCTGAATTGCTTCATCGATGGCCATGTTCCGTGCAAGGGGCGGTTGCCAATCCTCAGAATCGGCTCCTTTGACAGAACGGGGCTCTCGGTTGATGGCAATGCCCTTGCCATGCCCCCCTTCATCAGAGAGGAACGGTTCGCTAGGAGATTCACTGGACGTCGCAAATTCAGGTGAGTCAGCCCCCACGGTCCCAATGTTCAAGCCGTTTGCTGATGGTATTGCCTCAGGCTCTTGCAGTGGCAAAGTTTGATAAGCTTGCAGAAATGAATCAAGCGAATGGGTGACCAAACCCGCGTTTCTCGCACAGCCCACGGCTGCAACAAGGATCATTACACCAGCTATCGCGATGTTACCTTGTCGGGAGCTCATAAATATTTGCCATGATTACTTTTGCCACGATGATTCCTTGTCGCGGCGACGGGATTCCTCGTTAGGAACATCGGCAATTACCCTGCCAGAATAAACCCTTTTTCCGCTATATTCAAAAAAGTCAGCCCTTCCCACCCAGTTTCACGTCTTTCGAGCCACGACTTTTCATGAGCGACGATTCCCCAACACGTGCAAACATCTCGGGGCTGGATTTAATCGAGCGATACCTCAAGGAGATCGCAGACCTTTCGCAATCGGAAATTGGATTTGCAAAGTTCACAATTGATTTGCTCGAAAAGACAATCCCAACATTGGAGGCTGCAGGGGGCGCAATTTGGGTCTGTGGCGTTCCACCTGAATTACATCTGCAACACCAGAAACATCTGGAATTGGCCAGTCCCCGCATTCCGGTTCTGGAAAATCTTGACCACACGCTTTTTCTTCAAAATGTAATTCAGACAAAGACTCCTCAAATCGCTAACGGGACAGACGGAGCACCAGCCACCACCAGCGGTGCTTGCTGCTGGATCGCTTGCCCGTTGATTTTCCAGACTGAAGTCATTGGAATCTTCGAGATAATTCAAACCGATTCAATTGACAATGATACGATCAACGGCAATATCAAATTGCTCGTGATGGCATGCGAGTTGGTCGCGGATTACCTGCGTCAACAGCAGTTGCTTGAAATGCAGGAATCTGCTTTTCAATGGCAAAAGTATGAGAATCTGGTAGCTCAGGTAAATTCCGATCTTGACCTCAGGCATACTGGCTTGCAGATCGTAAACGAATGTCGCTTCTATCTTGATTGCGATCGTTTCACATTGTTGCTACCGAAACGGAATCGTCTGGAAGTCTACGCCATAAGTGGTTGCGATTCTTTTGACCGCCGCAGTCAGCTGTTGCAGACGCTCGAAACACTATCCGAGGTCGTGCTGCATGCCAAAAAGTCGCTTAGATTCCGGGGTGATTTCCAATTCCTGCCTCCACAATTGGAAAACCCTCTTAGCGATTACGTGGATCAATCTCACGCGATCAGCATTGATATAATCCCACTTTTTTCGACAACTGCGAACCGATCAGATGCTGAAATACTTGGTGTTCTTGTGATCGAGTGTTTCCAAGGCCAATTAAGTTCTGCACGCGAACTTATGATTCCACGGGTTGCAAAACTGGCAAGGATTTCGCTTCGAAATTCGATTGATTACAACAGTTTACCTTTTTTGATAGCTGCCCGTTTTACCCGGCGGACAATCTCCAAACTCAAACCTGAGAGAAAGAAGCTTGTTTTGGCTTCGGGGCTCGGTCTCAGTTTCGTACTTGCCATGCTACTCATACCTGCCACGTACGAAGTCCGCGCTCAGGGTGAACTTCAACCAAAAATACGCCGCAATATTTATGCAGCATCCGAAGGTGAAATCAGGCATGTTGAAATCTCGCACAATGACAAAGTCCAAAAGGGTCAATTACTTTTAGTTTTGCACAGCGCCAGTCTCGACTTGAAACACCAAAAGCTGACGGGCGAATACCTGGCGATCAGAAAAAAGCTGCGAAGCGTTCAGGCAGAACGCATTCAGACAAAACAAAGAGAGGATCCTTACGAGCTTCAATCACAGAGATTATCTGCTGAGGAGGAAGAGTTGCAGCAACGTGCCGACAGTCACCTGAAAGAACTGAATCTTATCAAAACGGAACGAGAATCCCTGAGTATTGTGAGCCCCATTGCTGGTGAGGTGCTAACCTGGAATCCTGAGGAAATACTCGCCAATCGTCCAGTCCAAACCGGCCAGCGTTTGCTCACCATCGCTGACACAGGAGGCCCATGGATACTGGAACTGCGGGTCCCAGAACATCATATCGGATCTATCTTGGCCGCAAAAAGCAGAGCAACACAACCGCTCTCAATCAACTTCCAGCTTGCGACAAACCGTGGCGCAACCTATCAAGCCAAGGTATCTCGAATAGCTGGCCGTACGGAAGCTGACAAAGATGAGAAACCAATGGTGAACATACACGCAAGTTTCAGGAGCCCAGTGACTGCAGGTCTTCGACCCGATGCGACAGTGTTCGCGAAAATTGACTGCGGAACGCACTCGCTTGGCTACGTGCTGTTCCATGACTTCTATGAAACAATCAAAACATGGATACTCATGAGATGAGAAACGCGAGAATCCATCAGGCATTGAACAATACCTAGTCCCACGAGCACAAAATGAAGAGTAGTTACAGTTTCCGATTGTTTTCATTCCATTGCCTGTTGATCTTTGTCCTTGCCGACTCGTCAGCCCACTCTGGAGATGTCGAGATCCAGTCGATAGTACTCACGCCAAGTGAGCAGGCGGATGTGCCAGCGCAGACCCTTGGGATTCTAAAAACAATTTCAGCTGTAAGGGGGGACATTGTTCGAGAGGGACAAAATTTAGCACAAATTGACGATACAGATGCTTTACTTCAACAGCGTAAAGCACAGTACGAATTCGAAATCAGTCAGAATCTGGCAGGCGATGATCTAACAATCGTCGAAGCAACAAAACAACTTCAATTCCTCACTTCTGATTATCAACGACTGATGCGTGCAAATGCAGCTCAGCCTCAAAGCGTGACCACATCTGAGATTGAACGTGCCGGCCTTGAAATGGAAAAAGCCGAAATTGCATTGCAGCGCGCAAAACGCGAACAGGAACTGGCTTTGTTGAAACATTCCGTTGCGGCTAACCTCTTGGACCAGGCGAAGCATGAAGTGCAACTCAGAAAAATAGCCTCCCCGTTGGATGGAAAGGTTGAAAGTGTGCTTCGAAATCGCGGCGAGTGGGTAAAACCTGGCGACTCAATGTTTCGCATTGTAGGCACAAAGAAAATACGCGCAGAAGGCTTTCTTGCAGTCAGCAAATTGGACATCTCCATTCGGGACATCAACACACTGAATAACATGGAAGTGCGACTAATTGTCAACATCGACGGCAAGACCAAGAGGCCACATCAAGGAAGAGTCATTTTTGTTAGTCAGCTGATCGATCCCGTCAACGAGCAACTTCGAATTACAGCCGAATTTGACAATACAAAAGGTCACCTGACACCGGGACTCAGGGGCAGCATGACACTAATCATTCCGGAACCTGTGGCGAGCGACAGCGTTAGATAGCTACTGAAAAACTCACTTGACCCATCAGGCCCCGTCGATTCATGTGCGTTGAAGGAAACCACACTTTGGAAAGGGAGCAGCGCAAAAAACCAGCCAAGGCTTTTCGTCTGAGGCTCCGTGAGGATCTTGAATTTTACCCACAACGCTATCGCAAGCAACGCATTTGGGTCATCAAAGACCCCCTATCGATGCGATATTTCCAGTTCAAGGAGGAAGAATATGCGGTAATGCGTCAATTCGACGGTCAAAGCGACCTCGAAACAATCAAGCATGAATTTGAACGGCGGCATCGGCCACAGACAATAACAATGAACCGACTCCATGCTTTTGGTGTCAGCTTGCATCGCAACGGACTCGTCATAGCAAATCATCCAAAGCAGTCTGATGAAATGCTGCTTCGCAATGCCCGAAACAAAAAGCAGCTTTGGTTTTCGTTATTGATGAACCCACTTGCGCTGCGACTTCCGGGCTTGAACCCGAAAACCTTGTTGAATTGGCTTTATCCCAAGACTTCTTGGTTTATTTCAACAACGTCAATCCTCGCATGTCTTCTATTGTCGTTTGCTGCACTAGTGCTGGTCTGTTTCAATTTTTCGGACCTAGTTCAGCGTCTGCCCAATATGAATGTATTCTTGAGCGCGGAAAATTTAATTTGGCTCAGCGTTGCTCTGGCGTTGACAAAAGTACTGCACGAACTCGGACACGCGTTAGCTTGCAAACACTTTGGGTGCGAATGCAACGAAATAGGGCTGATGCTTTTAGTGTTCACACCTTGCCTATATTGCAATGTGAGCGACGCATGGAAACTACAAAATCACTGGCAAAGAGTGGCGATCACGGCGGCAGGAATCTACGTTGAGCTTGTACTCGCTTCGTTCTGTACGTTCCTGTGGTACTTCACGCAACCCGGCTTCATCAACTCAATCAGCCTGAATGTGATGATTGTGTGCTCGGTCGGTACGATATTCTTAAATGGCAATCCATTAATGAGGTATGACGGATATTACATCCTTTCTGATTTATTGGAATCGCCCAATCTGTGGCAAAATGCCTGCCAACAACTGAATCGTTTTTACACCCGAATCTTCTTCGGTTATGACCCTGGGAATCCATTAACGCTGCAGGAACCATCGCCATTCCTGTTCGCATACGCAGTCACATCACGTACGTACCGGCTAGTAGTGGTCATCTCGATTATTTACTTCGTCTACCGCGTCCTTACACCGCTTGGACTTTCGTTAGCGGCCACAATCATAACTGCGTTGATTGTGGCCAGCATGCTAGTCTCCCCTCTCAAAATCGGCTGGAAGCACATGACCGACCGCAGAACTCGACAACAAATCAGACCACAAACCACTGCTATTTCGCTGACCGCATTTGCCTTGATTACCGTTTTCTTCCTATTTGTACCGCTTCCATGTAAGATCACCACGCCGTTGACAATTGAACCAAGAAATCCGGACCACATTTATGTAAAGATTCCGGGCCGCTTATTGGAGACAGTTCAAAATGGAGATTACATAGAATGCGGAAACACGATCGCCCGCCTTGAAAACTTGGACTTAAGAAGAGAATTCGACAAGATGGAGGCCAGTCTAACGGTCCAACGAATTCGCGTGCGGAGTCTGGAAGTGCTGCGTAGCCAAGCTCCCGATTTGGCAAATGATCTGCCGGCAGCAACAGCTGTTCTTGAAGACTTGGCCCAACAACGGGAGCAACTTCGGGAACAACTGAACTCTCTCACTTTGATCGCGCCAAAAAGTGGATGGCTCTTGGCACCACCAAGCAAAAGCAAGAAACAAACGAACGAGGCTGCACTTGAACAATGGAGTGGAACGCCACTCGATCATGCAAACCTCGGTTCGAAACTTGAAACACAAACTCTCGTCTGCAGCATCGTACAACCAAACGATTTCAAAGCGGTATTAAGCGTTGATCAAGCAGACATTCAATACATTCGCCTCAATCAGGTGGTGCAACTACATGTGGACATGAATCGGGGACACATCCTGACAGGCAAAATCACCGCAATCTCTGGCAAAGGCACGTTCAACAAGCTTGCAGATGCCCCGAAGAACACTAAATATGATCGCTCAGCGACCTGTTACCAAGTGGACGTGGCGTTAGAGACCAACGATGGGAACACGATGCTTTTAGCCGATGCATCAGGCACCGCCCGCATCAAGGTTGCCCGCCAAGCTCTTGGCCTGAAGCTGTTTCGTTTCTTGACAAAGATCTTTCGACCCATTGTCTGATAACACCCGGCACCGATAAGTCAGGCACCTCAAAGCCCCATCCCAGACTAACACATTCAGCGAGAGATACACCCGCTCGGCACTGGAACACAAGGCGGTTGCTGTAAAACATGGAGCGGCAATGCGACAGCATTCCAGATGAAATGAAGCCCAGCATCTGCTGCATCAAACTTACTTCCACGATTCGAAAATGCACTCTGGTATTCCAGCTTTCTGTTCTCAAAATACAGTGGCCCATGAACGAATTGGGTCGCTCGACAGAAATCGCGCAAGCTTAGTTTGAAGTGCCCCTCATCCACCCTGGGCAGCTCGTTCGCCTGACTCAGATCCATCATATATTCCGAGAGATCGTCGCACGACGGAAGTGCCGACTTCGGGACTAGTTTTGTAGCATGACCATTAAACGCAATCGTTCTCGGCCGAATATCCAGAAACTCCATTTTCGATGATTGATTGCGTTGCGAATTGTCGGAAGCTTCACCCACAGTGGTGCCTCGAGTGTCGAGCACATGATCACTTGAACTTTGAGTTTCTAGCAGCCCTTCATCATCGCAGCTGTTTTGAACGTTTATCGCCTGAGTCCCGTCACGCACGATTAGCGAATCAATAACAGATCTGGAATTAAGCATGGTTGACCCGCCCCCATTCAGCAGTGGTTTCCTGCTTTGCTGCAAAGAGTCAACCTCATTACCCAGAACAGTTCGCTCCGTTCGGTCTGTGAACTGGCTCAACAACTCGACCTGTTGCGTTTTCGACGCAATACCATCGCTGCGTGACTGCAACGCTACGTCACACACGTTCTTACAGGTAAAATCCTCCGCTAAAACCGCTCCTAAAGAAACTTGGGCCGCCAATAAAACACATCCCCAACGTGGCCGAAAACATTGCAATCCCCTCCGAACATGCCAACAACTTGCATAGGGAGGGCCAGCAGAATTTGATCCGAACATGCATGTATCACGGCAATTAACCCGGCACGAGGAGATCAGGCTCAAAATAAACATAATGTCCATGCAACCCTCGGTTCCTGATGCTCGCGGCCTGCGCTATGTGAACTTCTCCTCTAACTCATTCGACCGGCATAACAGTCAAATCCAATTTCAAATTTTTCTCAGCAGAACGCCGACAATCGGTATAATCTTTGCAATCGGCAAATTTGGTAAAAGAGGAACAATGAACAGAAGATTGCCCCCATCGCTCGATCTAGCAGGCAAGTTTTTACAAACACGCAGGTTTCCCGCGACAGTCTTATTTATTTTTTCGATAACAGGGACTAGCCAGAAAAGCAGCCAAGTTTTGGCATGCACTTGGGTCGTGATTCAATCATACGCAAAAGCGCACCTAAGCCAAAAAGCATATGTTCGTCCCTCATTATCCTGCGAAGTCAGCACCGAGAGTCGGGGCCACTGCATTTCATTAACTCAAATCATCGCCGACGGGAATTTTTAACGCGATGCAATTAATTCGAACGATACTCAAAGGCCTCGTGACAGCATGGCGTTGGTACTACCCTACCAACGATGCATCCCCCCGAGATGTGACAACACCACTCTTTGTGCGACCGCTGGAGACACGACGGGTTCTCAACGGTGACGGTCTTAGCAGCGAGCTTGCAAACGTTGATGCCCGCATGCACGATGACACCATCAACGCTCCGAAATTGCTTGCTTCTCAATCCGCTAACTCCCCCAACATCTCGGCGATAGTTTCCGTCGATCCAGTGCCGAGGAGCAAAACAAATCGTTTTGAAGCAAACAGCACGCCGCAAAGCACAGGATTCATCGAAGTCGTCACACAAGAGAAGATCGCCCCGACCAGTGAGAGTTCCCCAACTAGTCAACATGCTACTGGCGTCCACAATGACGCGTTCGAGCCAAAAGATGCACTACGGGGCCCGCTGGAAAACAATTCACATGCAACGGAGTTGGTATTCATTGACGGAGGTGTAAACGGTTTTGATCTCCTGAAACAGAACCTCCCTGCGGACTTTACAAGCATTTCATTGCAAGCAGATCATGACCCAATAACCCAAATAACGGCATCACTTAATGGTATGAGTAACCTCAATGCCATTCACATCCTATCCCACGGTCGCGCAGGTGAAATCTCGCTGGGATCACATCAAATAAATTCCACTAACCTGAACCAATACTCTGATTTATTAACGAGCTTCAAAAATTCGTTATCCGAACACGGTGACATCATCATCTATGGCTGCGATGTCGCCCAGGGCGAGTCCGGAGAGGCATTTGTGTCTGAAGTCGCGAATGTTACCGACGCTGACGTAGCCGCATCCAAAGATAAAACAGGGCCTGCAAGTCTGGGAGGCAATTGGCAATTGGAATATTCCGTCGGTGATACAAGACAGATTATACCCGAAGGCAACATCAACCCATCTGAACTTAAGACTCTACTTAGTAGCGATGAGGGGCCCACAGCAACGGTTTCGCTCGATGCCGACCACCTTTCCACAAATGACCCAGATACGCTCATAGAAATAGTCTTCAGCGAAATTCCCTATGGCTTCAACTACTCGGATGATCTTTCATTACTAAACGGTACCATCATCGAAGAATATGGGTTAGAGAAAGACACCTGGAGCGGGCTGTTTAGAGCCAAAGAAAACGTCGATGCAACTGGAAACGTCGAACTAATTTCTGGCAGCTACACCAACCAGCACGACACCCCAGGAGCAGGAGCATTGGACGAGGTTGACATCGATACCCAAAGCCCGACCTCGCAAATCCTCTTCCAAAACATACTCCTCAACAAAGAAAACAACGCCACCAGCGTCATCATCCTTTTCAGTGAACCACCTGTGGACTTCGAAGTGGATGACCTTCGCGTATCTGGCGGGAACCTGACCAACGTCGTGGACAATGACACGACATGGACCGCAACCTACACGGCAGAAAACGCCTTCACGGGCACAGGATCCGTTGAACTCCCAGACGACTCCTACACCGACCATGTGTATTTTAGCAACTCTGGAAAAGGAAGCATTGCAGAAATCACCATTGACACCAGAAACCCAACCGTGGTTGTCAACATCGTTGATGAATCACTGAGTGATTCGGATTTGGAATCGACAGTCACCTTTGAGTTCAGTGAAGCGGTAATTGAATTTAGCGAGCCAGACATCACACTGCAGGGTGGAACCCTAAGCGACCTTACCCAGTCCGGGACGACCACCTATACGGCCACGTTCACGGCTGAACAGGATTACCAGGACAGTGGCACTGTCACGGTATCAACCGAATACACCGATCTGGCAGGGAACGTTGGAACTGAGGGTAGCGACACGGTCACCATTGACACCAGAAACCCGAACCTCGAATCAATCCTGCGATCAAATGCTGATTACACCAATGCTGCCGCGGTCGATTTCACTTTGAACTTCAGTGAGGAAATTGAAGGTATCAATCCGGATGCTTCAAATTTTGCACTCATATCCACAATATCAGATGCGTCGATTTCCTCGGTATCTGGAAGCGGATCAATTTATGTGGTAACCGTCAATACAGGAAGCACGAGTGGCACGATCGCACTGGACCTAACGAATATCGACGATATTAAGGACAGTTTCGGAAACCAACTTTCCCAGCAATCAATAAGTGTCGACAATGATCAATTCTATACGATTGCATCAACAGAAGTACTAATAAGTGATGGTGATATCTCCATAACTGACGTAAGGGAGGCCACAGCTGACCAGATTACGCTATCAATCGAAGGTAGCAACCTTGTAATCACTTCGTTGAGTGGTGCCATCGCAACCGGAAACGAAGTTGATCGCAGCAGTGATTCGTCAGTCAGTGTGGCGATAGCGAGCGTCACAGGAGCAAATGGGATTACGCTTACAACAGGAGGCTTGAACGACACCATTTTCATTGAGGCTGCTGAACGCCAACTGACAATCGACGGCGGTGATGGAACTGACACAGTCACTTTCCAAACCAATGCCGTTACCACAAATGGAGGCGCATTGACAGTTGCGGCAGAATCAGTCATTCAAACCTCAATGGCATCTATCGACTCAGGTCACTTGTATTTTTCCGCCATCGCGAACGACCTAGATTTAAACGCAAACCTCACCGTTTCCGGCGAGATGATGCTCGACGCGGGTGGCAGCATAACGCAAACTGCGGGAGCAGCAGTAACGGTTGCGGAAACCACCACAATTTCAGCTACAGATGTCACCTTGGATCAGGAGTTCAATGACTTCCAAAACGAAGTTAATGTATTCTCCAGCAATGTTGTTTTGCGCGACCAAACTGACATACAAATCGGGAACATTGATGCAACAACCCTTGTTCTCACTGCGAATGGCTTAATCAGCCAGAAAACAAATACGTCAGTATCGGTCACCGATGTTGCAAGCTTCAATTCTTCCAGCGACATTACACTTCGGAATAATTCCGGAATGGCAAGCAATTTTGGCAGCCTCACCTTCAACGCGACTGGCTCAGTCTCAATCGACGAAGCCTCTGCCATGAATTTGGTGGGAATCAATACAGCCGCCAATGCCGAACTTTATTCACCGGCATCGATATCTGACACGGAGGCAACGAGCATTGACATCACTGGTCTACTCGATGTCGAGGCGTCCTCTTTACTGCTTGGCGAGAGTGTTTTCAATGCTGGCAGCCTAACCTTCAATTCGACGGGATCAGTCACGGTTTCCGAAGTATCTTCCATAAGTATGGTGGGAAGAAACACTGCTGCTGAAGCAACCCTTCATTCCAATGAAGCGATATCTGACACGGAAGCAACCAGCATAGAGATCAGCGGGCTACTCGAGGCAAACGCAGCCTCCGTGCTGCTTGGCCAGTCTGCGTTCAATGCAGGAACGCTGAACTTCAACTCAGCCGGGGCAGTTTCGATCAACGAAGACTCGGCCATGAATTTGGTGGGATCCAATACTGCCGCAGATGTTGCACTGAAATCAACCGAATCGATCTCTGCCACGAATGCAACGAATATTGAAATCGGTGGCCTGCTCGAGGTTGAGGCAGGCAACGTACTGCTGGGTGACGCAACGATAAATTCAGGAATGATTACATTCAACTCCCCCGGTTCGGTCATCATCAATGAAGAGTCGGCCATGAATCTGGTGGGAACCAATACCGCCGCTAACGCTGTACTGAATTCCCGTAATTCGCTCACTGACACGGACACGACGAGTATTGAAATCAGCGGGCTACTCGATATCAACGCCGCCTCCATGCTACTAGGCCAAGCTACATTCAACGCTGGGACATTGACCTTCAACTCTGCCGGCTCAGTCTCGATAAGTGAAAACACCGCCATGAACTTGGTGGGAACCAATTTCGCAGCGAGCGCTCATCTGAAGTCAGGCGAGTCGCTTTCCGACACGAATGCAACAACTACCGAAATCAGTGAGCTACTTGATATCGAGGCGAACTCCGTGACCCTTGGTGAGGGTACGTTCAACGCTGGAAGCCTAACTTTAAATGTGAGCGAATCAGTCTCGATCAACGAGGCAAGTTCAACAACAATATCAGGTGCAAGTCACGTGCATGGCAACCTGTCACTCCAGAGCAGCAACGATGTGATTATCAATAACATTACCGAAGCGTCTGGTGACATTCGCATTACGACCGGAGCAACATCGGGAAGCATCCTGATCAACTCAAATGTAATGGGGGAATCATCATCATTCCTGAATGCTGCGGACGACATTGTGATTTCCTCACTAGTATCAGCCACAAACAACATTGAGGTTTCTGCAGGTCAAAATACAAATGGAGGAACCCTGTCACTCGCCACACAGATCGATTCTAGGTTGACAACGAACAGCGGCACTCTCACTAAGGAATTTTATGAAGAGGCATCCTTGATTGTCTCCGAAGTGACTCCCGCACTTCTCAGTGCCGGTGAACGCACCGTCAAATTCCGACCACTATTTTCGTTAACTACATCAAACACGGAAATCTCTGAAACAACCCCTACAACGGTCTCAATCGACTGGAAGGATGGAGTCCAAGGCATAACAGAAGTAGACTCAAACAATACAGCGACCACTTACACAGAACCGGAAAGCACCGAATTTATCCAGCCAGCTGATGGCTTCATTTCCCACCGCTATGAAACCAATCCAGAGGCGGTCGATGGCCAGGCCACGATCGTCCTTTCGGCAAGCAATCTTGCGTCTGGGACAATCCAAGTAAAGCAAAACCACGAGGACATCTTGCTGACCGAGACGTTCTCCTCGCGTTTTACCACAACAGTTGTCATCGCGGTCACTCCAGACTTGGCTGGAACTTTTGTAGCGATGCCTAGCATGAAAGATATGGAATCACTCTCCAAATCCCTGATTATGCTAGTCATACCACCTACCACAAATCAACAGGCGATCAGCATCACCCCCCGCGAATACAGCACGACCACTCCCAGTGTTTCTTCCCCATCCCCACCAGAGTCGTACTATTTTTTGAAGGTCGACGGGCTTGACGTCAAATCTTCCAGAACCTTGGAAATCAAAAGCATCGGAAATCAAACTGGCACTGATCAAGAACCGTTTCAAATTGCTGATCTTCCAATGCTCTTTAGCAAGCTGCCAGACAATTATTATGAATTGCACCAGAAAGATGGCACATCTGAACGATTCATTTTGAGATTTATTATTGAGGATGGTAGTCCGAGGGATGTTCCTGTGAACTTCCGAAAACTTCCTGTGCAAAATAGTGAACTTGCGCCTAAACCTAACAGCAACGGACAAGTCGAAGCAGAAGTGAAAGATGATACGGTGGACATTACCACTGGCACCACTAGCAAGCCCCAAGACAGCGACCAGCCTACAAAGCAGTTACCACGGCAATTGAATGATGACAGCAGTTCATACAGCTCCATACAAAAGCTAGGCATCACACCAGTGGTCTCTTTTGCCGGCGTCCTGTTGACCGAGCATCGCATGAAAACCGCGTTCAAAGAACACGACAAAAACGTCGCTAATTAAAATGGCCTACACCTGAGCATTTAAACCGTTCCCCATTCGCGTGTCTGGTTAAAGCAAGTGACTCTTTTCCAAGACCATCAAGCAACATCGCTGCGGCGTGAGCTACTTTCTCAGTTTCACTACCTGCGTATCGCTTTCACCGTCGCGAAAGCAGGGAACGTCGCAACAACACACTCCGAACTGAACTATTAAGTGGAAAAGCACATCATGAGCTTGATTTGTGATATCTGCGGTAAGGAAGGCACCAGCCGCGATCATGATAATGGACGCTGCAGTAATTGCGGAAGCTTCTACTCAGGCCATGAAACTCCCCGCGAGGCAGAATCACTTAACGCGGCCCCGGAGGACATACTCGCGTTGCCAAATACTAACACTCCAAGTCAATCCGCAAATGGTGCCAATAAGGGCTGTGACACAAACGCAGCGGTAAGCGTCAATAATACTCTTCCTGAAAATAATGAACCAAGCCTGAGTGATAGCACAAGATTTATTCAGCCAAGGGAGATCTCACCACAATTCCAGAGGCACATCGAACGTGCATGGCAAGCGACCCTTGCTGAACCGTCGCAGGGATTTCATGAAACGCTGAATAATAAAGAAAGCAACTCAGGCACCCACATCGATACTAGCAGCCTGCTGAAAATCGGATCCCGCGAGGTTCTCAGAGAAGCCCAGGGCAAAAACACGGCTGACTACTGCCTGCAGGGCTTTATTGGTGGTGGTGCAATGGGAAAAGTGTGGGAAGCGAAACAAGAATCACTTGACCGTACAGTTGCCGTAAAGTATCCCAATCCTGAGCTCCTAGCAGCCGGCAGCCTTGGGGAAACTCAGTTCATTTCTGAAGTTGTGGTAACCGGCAAGCTCGAGCACCCTAACATTGTCCCAATCTACGAACTCGGACGTGACAAGAAGGGGCAGCCTTTTTATGCAATGAAGCATGTTCACGGCAAGTCATGGGACGAACTCATATCGCAGAAAAGTCTCACGGAAAACATCAGCATCTTGGAGAAGGTTTGTGATGCAATTGCATTCGCGCATGCCCATGAGTTTTTACACCGCGACATCAAACCTGAGAATATAATCATCGGCGAATATGGTGAAGTCACAGTCATGGACTGGGGTATCGCCATTTCCATGTCCAAGTCAAAAAAGCAGGCTTGGGCTGCTGTCGCGCACGGTCCAGCGGGCACGCCTGCGTACATGGCACCTGAGATGGCCGCACATAACAGCGGCGAACTGGGCTTTATTAGCGATGTTTATCTTCTAGGGGCGGTACTTTATGAAATTGTCACCGGTCATCCACCGCACCCACCCAACACGAGTGCGCGCGAGGCCTTGTTGGCAGCGGCCTCAAATGAAATCGTTCAGACCAACATCACAGGAGAGCTAATCGACATTGCTAGGCATGCAATGGCAACAAGCACCACGGATCGCTATCAGACCGTGAGTGAATTTCAGCAGGCACTCCAAAATTACAAATCCCACCGAGAGAGTGGGATTTTGACCGAGAGCGCGGAAGAGCACCTGTCAGCGGCTGCAGCGTCAGGCGACAGCGATGAATATGCAAGGGCTCGATTCGCTTTTGAAGAAGCCCTTTCCTTATGGCCAAATAACACAAGGGCGAAGGCCGGACACCACATTGCTACGCTGGCATACGCAGACAATGCACTTGAGCAGGGAAACTACGCACTCGGCTTGTCAATACTCGACAGCCATAATCCATCACATCAAACTCTGCTAAAGCAACTGCGACGACAACAAAAATCACAACGCAGAAAAGCAAGTCTGAACAAATTACTTGGCCTGATGATTTTACTGATACTAGCCGGAGCCAGTTCTCTGTTCCGGTACTCCCTTGTTAATCAAAAAGAACAAAACAAGCTGCTATTAGAAAACAAAATCGAAATAGAAGACACAAATGCCCAACTTGAAAAAACAAACAAGCGCCTTGAAGATAAAAGAAGCGAAATTGAAGCCAAAAGAAGCGAACTTGAAAAGAAAAACAAAGAGCTGAAGGCCAAAACTCTCGAAGCCAAACGAAATTCCTACCGAAGTCTCATCGGCTTCGGAAGTCAAGCGATCCGGAATGACAACTACCGCGGTGCGCGTAATGCGCTGACTACAGACCCTAAGGCTGTTGAAAGGCTAACTGAATTTCAACACTGGGAGTGGGGAAGGCTACAGCACATCCTGCAAGACAACGCGATGAAATCGTTAACCCTGGTTACAGAAAATACTCGAGTACATTGTCTCGCCCATCACGATTACGCAGTCCGTGACAACGGTAAACAATCAGATAAAGCAATGCATGTAATGGTTGCAGGGACAAGCACTGGACTGAGTTGTTGGAAAAGCACTCAGGGCGAGATCGAAAAGGCAAAAAGCTATACCGCCGTGGAATTTAAGGGCGAGAATCTGCCTGTCAATCAGTCGGTCGATGCTGTTGCCATTGCAGGGAATGGGAGCCTGCTGATCGGAAGTGTTCGCGAAAAAGACAACGGTAGCAGCATACGATTCTGGGACATGAAAGTGACCAATGATGGACAGATTGGACTTGAAGAAAAAAGCATGATGAAGATAACCAGTGATTGGGGCATGACCAGCAGCTTGGCCGTGTCCAGGTCCCCCAATGGCATGATCATGCTGGCAGGATGCGAGGACGGAGAAGTCAGGATCTACCGCCTGACTTCTTCCGGAAGCATTCAGATTCTCCTCTCACCGGACAAGAAAACGTCGCTTGTCGATCATTTAAGTCAAGTGTGGTCGATTAACGTGATAGAACCTCACTCGACCATTCCACAGACACAACCCACATCAACGAGGATTGCGACCGCTTCCGAAGATGGCTCGGTTCGTGTTTGGGAAACCCGCGATTGGACAAATGTTGCCCGTATTGCTGACTACACGGGACACGTCGGTCCTGTTTACGCCGCTGCATTCGTCGATTGCAACCGTATCGTCTCCGCCGGCAATGACAAAATCATACGCATGTGGGACGTACCCAAGAACGTTGAAGAATTTCAAGCGAATGCGAGAAGCATCATTCAAAATGCCATTGGCCATGAAGTAAAAAGAAAATCCACCGCCATCATTCAAAGCCGTGACCTAGGCAGTCACAACGCGAGTGTTCATTGCCTTGCCGTGTTTCGCACCAACAACGAAACCCGAATTTTTTCAGGCGGCAACGACAACGTCATCAATGTCTGGGATCCCAGCAATAACACATCCTTACCATGCAAGACCCTACGTGGCCATGGTCGCTGGGTTCAATCCTGCATCCTCACCAAAAACAACCAATGCCTTGTCTCGGGTGCCTTTGACGGAATCAAAACCTGGAACTGGCGAGATTACGAAAACCCGGTTGTTCTTGCGAGCAGCCTGTCGACTGATCTTGGAAAACAAGCGATCGAATTACCAGCCGCTGGTGTCGAACATTTCTCCTGCTCACCGAACGGACGTTGGGTTGCATCCGCGAGATCAGATGGACGAATCGACTTTTGGGATCTGGAAGAGAGAAAAATAACAAAAACACAGTTACTGGGAGGTAGTCACCAATTTCTTCCCGGCAGCATCCAGTTTTTCAAAGGAGGGAAATCTCTCATGACATCGGCTGGAGATAATACCACTTTGATCTGGGACACAGAAAAAGAATCCCAGACATCAAAGCTTGAGCACACCGGACTTCGTGGATTAGCAAGCATCTCGGAAAACGGAACACTCTGCCTGACAGGAAGCGATGACGACAGCAGAAAAAGAGTGAGGTGCTGGTTAAGAGACAGCACCGCAAGCCCTTGGTATTACTCGAAAGAATTTGATTCTTTAATTTCACAAGTCGCTGGCTTAGACAAAGTAACCTGCCTCGCATTATCAATGGATGCCAAGTTAGGATTACTCGGTGACGAAAACGGAAATTGTCTTTTGTTCTCAATCGATCGCCAAAGAAACACTTTCACCTCTCTGCATTTTTTCAAGGTACACGACGGAGCAGTGAGTGAGCTAGCCTTCGATCCGCTCACTCATTTCATGTACACCACTGACAAAACCGGAGAACTCATCAAGTGGAATTTCCACCCGTCTGGAAATAACAAACCAAACATTTCAGAGTACCTCTCATTTGAGTCAGCAATCAAGTCCTTTCGCATTTCGCAAAATGGCAAAAAAGCAGTAATCGCCCTGTACTCATCCGACCAGAAAACACTCGAACAACCCGCCAACATTATCCTCATCGACACGACCACACTGGAGATTTTGTCGTCGTATTCTTCAGGGTCAAGCGACAATGATCCGCTACAGGTGCAGGATCTTGCATTTAGTCACGAGGGAAATTCTGCAATCGTTTTGGCGAGACGATCAGACAAGTACTTCATCGCTCGATGGGACTTTGCCTCAAAGAGGCTTGAAGAATGTGTTTTCAAGAATTTGGGTGAACCAGTCAGCATAGCAATTTCCCCAACCAAATCGGGGAGCATGCCGACAGAACTACTCACTTTCAGTAACTCGTATGCAAGACGGTGGAGCCTCGCCAACACGTCGATTCTGAATGGAGCGGCACCCAAAGCCACACTCCTTTCAACGTATGGTCAGCCGAGCAAAGCTATCTTCGCTACGTTTGACACCGAGAGCATTCAAGCATGCACTGTTGGTTCTGACGGACGGGCTACCGTCTGGTCTTGGAAAGGCATGCACTGGGAACAGACTACCGTAATTTCGAACAGTGCTTCAAAGATCATCGCAGCGAAGTTTGGGCTAACAGATCCGGAACGCCTCATCACTCTGGAGATACCAGTCCAAAACAATCAAATTGCTGGTACGAGCCGCTTGGGAATTCTCCGAGAATGGTCGACAGCAACGACGCGAAAGGAATGGACTGCTACAGGCAACGTAATCGCTCTCAAGAACATCCCAACTTGCTTTGATGTTGTCGAAACAAATGATGCACACATCAAAGTGATTGTCGGCCACGACAATGGATTCTCAATAGCAGACCTCGTACCATCCTCGCTCGCCCTACAAGATAAATGGGCGAATTGGAAAACAGGAGAAAGCGTTGACTGCTTAGCATTCTCAAGAAATGGAGACGTGCTGATCACTGCTTCGAATACGAAAGCAGAACTGTGGTCTATCTCAAGAACCGAAAGAAAACCATTTGATGAGCTGCAGGGATCTTCCAGAATAAGCAGTGTCGGAATTTCGGGTGATTCGCTGCGGGTCCTCACCGGTGGAAAGGACTTCATTCCTCGAATCTGGTCCGTCGATTATTCTGAAATCAAAACAGTCAATGAGAAACTCCCACTCATGGCTCTGACCCCACATTCGCGTGAAGTAACAACAGTTACCTTCTCTCCAGATGGAAAGACTGCACTTACGAGTGGGCGAGATGGGCGAATTATTATCGAGGAAGGTGAGGAGATGAACCTTCAACTTGACGTCGCTGCTTACCGCGAGATCAGTCTTAGCAGATATGCAACCATTGCGCCTTTGATATCAGTGCATTCCCCATCACATCATACATTCGAAGACGTAGTGGTGAGCCTAAGCGCAGCTAGCGACGTTTTTGCTACCGAAGTGCGACTGAACCCCAACTTTCGTAATAGAGCCAAGTGGAAACACGAAGAAAAAAACACAGAATCTATCTTTACAGCAGTTAATTTTTCCCCAGAGATTTCCGATGTTCAAGAGATTCTGAGGAATATTCAGATTAAGTTGCAAGGCCGCAACTCCGGCGAGGATGAAACTGACGACGAACGGAATATCGAAGTCAAATTTGAACTGAATGGGTTCTCACCGGCAAATAAATCTGGCGGGGTTCACCCCACCACTGCAAAGGTCGAACTCAATGTCAATGGTGTACAAGAGCCAGATAAAACAGAGCTGCCAATTCGCAAGAACTCAGAAGATCGAGAAGAAAAAAATAGCCAAGCCGCTGCTCTCACATCTGACTGAAATTCAACTAATGGCAAGTTCCTCAACAATCAGCTTCTTGAAATTTCAAGACGCCTGTTGCAATGTCGCGTCCCATTCGCGTGATACGCTCATAGTTCGCACCCAACAACTCGGGATCATCCTGACTTGACAATATCAGAAGCGCAGCGAAAACCGCCTTGCTCACTAGGGAATCGTCCGCGGGAACTTCAGCAAGGTCAAGCGGCGCGATACTGCCACCACTCCAAAAAGCTGCCAACGCAACCCAGTCAGCTGGTGTTTCAAAATCCTTCGATTCGGCGGCACTCATCGCGGCCCGACGATGTTCGTCGGTTGGATCTGCTAACCATCGGCTCACGGAATCAAGCACACTCTGATCGTGCACGTCGAGGGAACCGCCATTTGAATCATGGACAGATTTCCAAGCCCACCAAATTGCCTGCTCAGGGCGAAGCCAAACCGTGAGAAAGCGAATTGCATCGAGAAACTGTGATCTTTGGATAAGCAAATCCACAAATTCAAGCTTCGCAGGTTCCGTCAACAACAACTCACGCGACTCATCGTCTAAATCGATCAATTCACCTAGTTGCCGAGCCGACTGTTGTGGTTCTTGACTTTCAGGATTCTGCGGAAGCTCAGAGTAATCAACCGAATCATCAGCCTCGTCAAGCTTAACCAAAAAGCGAGTCAGCCCGGCCTCGATCACATCCCCTGCAACCAGAATCTCAAAATCATCCAACAGCCTTCCGGTAACAGTCGTGGGCAGACCACTTTTCAAATCACAGATGCGACATTTGTCATTTGTGCATTCAACGACAAAGTGAACAGCCGCCATCGAAGGATCACCAGAGATAGAAACATCCGCGATGCTGCTGCTACCAACTCTTGCAACTTCCCCTCGTTGCAACGGGACTTCACGCCCTTTGGCAGGACCATCAACGATTTGCAGAACAACTCTCATAGCCTTTACACCAATATTTTGAAGTTCTCGTTCACCATCTTCGTAGCGGTGCCGTAAAGGAAAATCACAAAGTAAGACACAACCAGAAACCGTGTTCTCTGATATCGTCAGCGATTAGTCAATTAATCATGGTGATGCCACCCTTGAGGGTAAGCTGTCCAGTTCCCTTGCACGATGTCATGGGTGCCTCTACATCAACCTTCGCGTCTCCTTTAATTTGTATCTTGGTCGATTTGAGCGTGATACCGCTTGGGTCAATCTTGATACTGCTTGGCCCAACTTTCAATTCGATTGACTTTGCAGCTTGAATCAAACTTTTACCAGCACTGATTTTAATAGTGTGATCACCACTCTTAAGTGTCAGCGTATCGTCATTTTTAATTGTTGTCTTGCGACTCCCTTTCTCGATCGTAACCGTTTCATCCCCAGTCTTGATCGTCTCTTTAAGATCTTTCCAGATGGTGATGGTCTGAGTACCCGTTTTGGATTTCTTATTTCCGACAATCAGAGTTTGATTGTTGTGAATCTCTATTTTCTGGTCCCCATCGTCTTTACCGTCCAGTCCCACCTTTAGCGAATCATTATTTTCAACAACACGTTCAAAATCTTTTTCCGCATGGAAATAGACCAACTCCTGGCCTTTTTTATCGTCAAAGCTCAGTTCACTGAAGTTTTTTTCATTTGCTTTCTTTGTGCTACGACTCTTGAAACCACTTTTCGTCTGATTCTTGGGCAACGTGTAGGGAGGCATCTCAACAGCATTGAAAACTCTTCCCGTGATGATAGGCCGGTCTGGGTCTCCCTCCAGAAACTCTACGATGACTTCTTGACCGATTCGGGGGATATGCATTGCCCCCCAGGTCTTTCCTGCCCATGCTTGAGAAACTCGCACCCAACAGGAGCTATTTTCATCCTTCTTCCCAAGCCGATCCCAGTGAAACTGAACCTTGACCCGGCCATATTTGTCGGTCCATATTTCTTCACCTTTTTTCCCAACAACAATTGCCGTCTGTGGCCCTTGAACAATAGGTGAGGGAGCTTTCCTCGGAGAGCGAAAGGGAACGCGGCTCTCCATTGCGTTAAACCGAACCTTTCGACTGATTCCCTCTCCTTCATTCACCCCTGTCTCGTATTCGTTATTCACCAATTCGTAATCCGTAGAAACCACCAAGTACTCGCGGTTTTGATCCCTACGCGGATAACCCTCAAGCCTAAACAACGCCCCGACTTGCAGACCGGCGGCATCAGCTATGCCCTCAACCCGCTCATAACTGGCGTGGGATTCTTCAATTCTCGTCCGCGCATAATTCTCGCCATCGCTGGTCTTCAGATACTCACCGGGATAATCATAAATTTCAAAATCACCGTGCGTGTACCGCTGTTTGACTACCGACTTTACTAGCAGGTCGGCTTTTGGATTTTCGAAATCATAGTCATTCAAGGCAACTGTTCCGGTACTTACTTCCTGAGTCACTGCCCAATCGTAAACATGATCACGTTCACGTCGACCGTGTCTATCCGGTGGGAAATAGGGGATCTTTGCGTAGCCTGACACCGCACCATGTGAGCCATAATTATCGGACAGGCAAAGAGAGTGCTTTCCCTTTGCATGTTGGAAATAATAGTAGATCCCTTCCTGCTCCATCAAACGACTGACAAAGCTAAAATCACTTTCTCGATACTGCACGCAATATTCACGTTCAACGTATTTCCCGCTTAACTTGTCCGCGAAGTCAGTGAAACCATGATCACGAAATACCTTCTTGATAATTTCTGGCGCGGTCATTTTTTGAAAGATACGACAGTCTGCTGTTCGCGTCAGACACCAGAACCACGGCACCAATGTCGCTTCGTACTTTGCAAAACCACCTTGGGTCCCCGCATATTTGAATCTGCTTACGATTCCATGAAAATCACGCGTTCCGCCCTTCGGCAAGGGAGTCGAGACCGTCATCCCCTGTCCTAGTACTCGAGTAATATCAAGAGCGGAATCGGTTGACAGGAGTTCAATCGCAAAGCTGAACAGACCTCCCAACTCTTCCCGTGCATTCATACGGTAGAAGAGCAGAACGTCCTTTCCCAAGGAGGTCGTTACCTTGAATGTTCTGTCTTTCTGAGAAGCTTTTGTCATCGCACAACGTCCGTAATCGAGTCCACCGATAACTCATGGCCGCGCAGTTTCTGAGTGTCCAAAGCCAGCCAAGAAATACCTCCGCGCCGTGTTGGCGAGTATATCCCGTTTGAGCATTCCAGCACAGGTAACAGGCTATTCCGCTCGTAATCTGCCAAAATTCATTTTTGACTAAGAAGTCAAGCATCGATTTCGGCTGATTTTCTAGCACCAATTAACAAGCCATCGACAGGCTTCCCCGCTTCGGTACGCAGCACGACGACCTTGAAAAGATCAATTCGGAAGCCCTGTTCCAGTAGGAGCTCTTTCACGTGATCTTCATCATGGCTGTAGCGTCCATGCGGATTCAGACGAAATTTTGTCGTATCGCAACCGAGCTCTTCTTTTTCAAGCGTAAAAATAAAAGCTCCATCATCCCGTAACGCTTTTCGCGCAGCTTGAAAGACAGGACTCAGCGCACCGAAATAAATCAGGGTGTCAGCACTCACGATGAGATCGAACGCCGCTGTTTGCTCTTGCATATATTGTGTTAACTCAGCAACGATGAGTTGGTCGTAAAACTTGGCAGCCTTCGCCTGATCGAGCATTTTTGGCGACAAATCAACCCCGATCAGCTGACTAGCCTTATCACGCAACAGCTTTCCACAAAGCCCTGTGCCACAACCTGCATCCAGAACGCTCAATTCTTCATGTGTCGAGAGCAGACTTGCCACAGCTCGTCCCACCAACTCGGGAGCATGGTAGTTCAAGTGCTCTAAGACTTCGTTGAAACTATCAGCGAAGGAGTCGAAGGTCTGTTGGATAAACCCCTCCGAGCACTTTTCTGGAACGATCGCCCCATCACAAGCATTCAACATGTGCTGGGCAACTGGATTGTCCGGTTCCAATTCCAGCCATTTCTGATAGACGGACAAAGCTTCATCCATTCGTCCAAATGCATTAAGAGTGCGTCCTAAAACCAAGTGCGAATCACAACGACTCGGATCGATCTCAAGCGCGCGTCGATACGCGGTCAACGCCTCTTCCTGCCGGCCACAGGCTTTTAAAGCATTGCCTAAATTTTGAAAAGCGTCCCTATTTTCCGGAGCTAGAATAGTGGCTTGCTCGAACTCTGTTGCTGCTGCCTCGAACTTTTTCTGGGCTTTTAAAACTACTCCCAGATTATTTCGAGCAGTTGCATTGTTCGGATGAGCCTCAACAACCTTAAGGTATTCATTTTCCGCCTCACCAAATAAACCTTGCTCCTTAAGTACATTTCCCAGATTTACGCGAGCGTCATGGTAGTCAGGATCAAACTTGACTGCCTGCCTAATTAAAAGAGCTGCTGTCTCACTATCACCTCGTTGATGTTGAATCACTCCAAAAAAATGTAAAGCACCTGAATGGCGTGGTGCAATATCCAAAACGCGGCGGTAGATATCTTCTGCTTCATCCAGTCGTTCTTCTTGATGCAAACTGATAGCGAGGGTCAGCATGCGATGCACCGTTGATTCAAGAGATTGGTCAGCCATTATCGAGCACCTGCATTGTCTAATTTCAGATCAATTTGATTCACAACGTCACCACAACTTGACTCGTTACCAACTTGTATCAAAAGGAACAGCGCAAAACGTTAGAATATTGCCGAGAGCACGCCAATCATCAAGCGATGCTCGCCACACGCCAAAAGCCAGCCTCCACCAAGCGTGGGCGTGCCACAGGTTGCCAGATTTGTTCAACGAAATGCCGCTGCCGCGCCGACAACGCTCCACCTGGTAAATTTCCATAGGGCGTAAGACTCGGATCATAAGACACTTGCAATCGAGATATTCCAGATGCGTCACTTGACTTAATGGCCTGTACCAGTTGATCAAAAAGGTACCTTGGGGGTAACAAAGGCTTTCCTGATCCGCCTGATGGATCCGAGTCATGACACGGCGAGATTTCCCTACCATCACCTGTCGATAAAAGCTGTGGCGAGTTGCCATCCCGAAATAAAAGTGAATCCCGATACGGACTCAGAATTCCAGCCAAATGCATATCCCTCTGCAACAAATTTGCCACACGATCAAGCTTCAAGGGTGCCCGCTCTGAGCAAAACAAATCATGTATCGTGACTGCTGACAAGGCGGTTGGTTTCAACCGATAATCACGCACCAGATAAACGAAAAGCAGATCGACATTCACCGACAGGACAGCGAACTCCAGAAGATGAATTAAAGCACGCGATCCAGCCGAAAAGATTTCTTCTATCTCCACTGAAATCTTATTTTTCGGCATTGAATTAACCTTGCTTCCGCGACTTCGTTTCAGTTGACCCCGGAGATTCTACACTCATCAGACTTGACTTCTCAATGGAGCTAGATTTCCAACGACTCTCTCCAGTATCTGAATCAATTAGGCTGCCCCGAACAATCTTACCGTGCTTGACCGAAACTAAAAAAACAGTGGAACAACTTGAATTACCAACATGGTGGCACAACCCGTTTAGCTCACCACATTGATAATCATTACACAGGGACGCACGCATCTCACGAGGCAAACCACACCCCTTTTGACCATGATAGACACAAGATCCAGTATAAGTTTTCGCCGGTAGGCAAGCCATATATTTCGCAAGGATTTCAATCGGCCTGAGGTCTGGAAAAATTTTCATGTACCGCAAGATTGTCTCTGGTTGTATGAATGCGTGTTCTTCTCCCTGAGCACAACAATCACCCTGGCAGGTCGCGCATGCGCTCGCCACAATTGTCGAAGAGTTCGATTCATGCTCCTCGTTCACCTGCTGTTTTCTACTTAACGCCCTTACCTTATACCGCATCACCATGGCGACACTTATCTGCCTCATTAAACGGTCACGAAAGAGACGAATTCGTTTTCCTTGCAAGCTTTGGATGGCACGAGTATTTGCGGGCAAAATCACAGCATCAGGGCATTCCTGCCTGCATTTGCGTTCCCTAAAGACAAAATCTCTGTACCTGTGGACTTTCGCCACCAAATCTGCTTTTACCTTGGCCTGTGTTGCTAGTTCACGGCGGAGTGCAATGTGCTTACATTGAGGGAGACGGCACGTTGCACCTACAGCCCGCTCATGTACCGATAGTACTCGATCACAAATCTGGCATTTCGCAGAATTCGGCTGAGTCATGCGTCTTAGCGAAGTCATTATGATGATTTTTCACAGATGAGGCTTGCACTGAAAATCCTATGAGCCCGTACTTTGGATTCGAAAACGAACCAGCACCCACGACACAAAGAATCGTCTTATGTCGTATCATACGTGAGCGTTAAGCCAGCGACCATCCGCCATCACGAAGCCCTCCAGATTCCTCTGGCGGTCTCAACGACAAAGCTGCCCCCATACCCATCTGCCTTAGCTTCGTTAGAGCGTCTATGCCATGTCATCACACCAAGTCGTCACAAAAGTATAGCCCGATTACGCCCTACCATTTAGGTCAAGTCCTGTTAGGTGATTGCGGCAAGCATCCAAAAACACTGAGTCGAGAGAACGCGAGTTGGCAACAGCAAATGAAACACCGTGTCCTATCGGATACGTTACCCACAAAAATGCGTCGCACACTGTTGCGTAAAGCGTAAAGAAAACCGGAGAAACCTGATGACGGACGATAATACCGAAGAAAACGACACTTCCGCAAACCAAACAACGGAATTATTGGCCGAGGGAATCGCCTTCCACCGCGAGGGTCAATTAACAAAAGCTGAATGGAAGTACGCCGAAATACTGGAGATCGATCCCCACCATGCGGAGTCACTCCACCTATTAGGCGTAATTGCCAACCAACTTGGCGACACGAAATTAGCCACAGACCGCCTCCAGCAGTCACTAGAACTTGCACCTGACCAACCGCGAGCCTTGAATAACCTCGGAAACATTCATGCCGAAGGTGGACAGCATGAGGACGCGATCAAATGCTACACCAGAGCGATTGAACTCTCTCCGGACTACGCACAAGCTTTTCATAACCTCGGTAATGTATATGGAGATCGCGATTGTTTTGTGGAGGCGATCGCCAGCTACAACAGAGCGATCGAATTGAGCTCTGCGGACAATGACTCTCGCATGGCGTTAGGCGCTGTTTTAGAAAGAATTGGGGAGTTTCAAAAAGCCATCGTTCAATATCAAACTGCAGCTCAATCTGATCCTGATTCGCTCGTACCGCGCCACCGACTCGGTGCTGTATTTCGAAAAACGGGAGACCTGATTAGAGCAGCAAACATCTATAATGAGTTGGCGACATTGTCTCCAAACGATCCGGTCATTCAGCACCTGCAAGCGGCTTGCGGCGCAGCGGCAGTCCCCGAGCAAGCTTCCAGCGGCTACGTCAAAGCAACGTTTGATGGTCTTGCAGCTGAATTTGATGACTGCCTGGCAAGCTTACGGTACCAAGTACCCGAAAAACTGCATGCCATGTTACGGGAGACCAGCACTTATCAATCGTCCTCAGGTGGAAGAAACGTGGTGGACTTGGGCTGCGGGACAGGTTTATGTGGATCATGGCTGAAGGATCAAGCAAATCATTTAGTTGGGGTCGATCTTTCACCCGAGATGTTGTTCCAAGCACGTGAAAAGGACCTGTACGACGACTTGGTGGAATCTGAGTTAACAGAATATCTGCAACAAAGTGATGGGAACTTTGATCTACTCATTGCTGCCGACACACTGATCTATCTGGGAAATCTACGCCCCCTGTTTTCGGTTGCCTACGACAAGTTGGTTGTCGGTGGAGAGTTTCTATTTAGCGTCGAAAAATACCCAGAAGAAAAACCATTACTCGACTTTTGCTTAAGAGAATCCGGCAGATACGCACATTCGGAAAGCGCGATTACAAGGTGGCTCTCTGAAGCGGGATTCCAATGTCAAAAGGTAACCCACACCGACCTCCGCCAAGAAGCATCTGATGCCGTTACCGGGCTCTTACTCATGGCGAAGAAAATTGTTCAGTGATGAGTAACGCGGTAAACACGGATCGCTTGGGTCCATCTCTGGGCTCCTATTCTGCTTCGAATCGGCTAACCACTGGGTGAGCCCGCAGCATTAAACCAGCGTTCGATAGTCAAGGAACCTTCATGTTCAACATTCCCGCAAAAAAAACTGCTTCGCAAATCATTGAGACATTTAAACATGCAGATTTTACAAGTGACCGGCTAACAGAAAAATTTGGCTTTTCGATCCCACCTCCCTACCACCACCCGCAAGCATCTCGATTCACCTCTCAAGTAGGTGAGGAATCGCTGACAGACAACCTAATGCGTCTTTTCTTCCTCGGCCTCCCAGTAAAGTCCGACACACTACCCCTTCAATTCGCGCAGAATATATTTGAATGTGGACTCGCCTTCGCCGATGGCGTACTGGTGCGCCCGATGGTTCTCGTGACACCAATGCTTCAGCAATACGTGGTCTCTGATCTCCATCCCAATAACACCAAATACGCTGATCAGTACGTCCCGACATTAAGCCAACCCGCAATGCATCTACTGTCGTTTGCAATCACAGACCCAGGACAAAAAGTGCTTGACCTTTGCGGTGGCTGTGGCCCGCATGCAATTTTCGCCGGCCAATTCAGCGAATCCGTCACGTCAACCGACTCCAATCCTCGTGCAAAACAGTTTGTTGATTTCAATTCTGCTTTAAATGGGATTGAGAATATCCAGGCAGTTACTGGTGATTTGTTCGCAGCGATCCCAGCCGACAAGTACAACCTCATTTTGTGCAACCCTCCGTTTGTGATTTCACCATCGACCACTGATGGATTTCGAGATAACAAGTTCGAACTCGATCACCTCCTGTATAAAATTCTTTGTGAAGCACCTCGTCACCTCGAAGAGGGTGGATTCTTTCAAACGACATGCGAGTGGGTTCAAATTCGTGGTGAAGAATGGACAGAGCGTCTGAAGAACTGGCTCAAAGACAATGGTTGCGATGCCTGGATCATTGAAGCTAACTGCCAAGCACCTGAGTCGTACGCGAGCAATCGGTTAAAAGAAACTTCGCCAGATCAATCCGCTGACAGCGAAGCACTTGATCAATACATCAAATATTTCAACAACAAGAGCGTTGAGGCGATCCGTGGAGGTCTGATTTTTCTTCGCCGACGTGCCGGAGCAAACTGGCAAGTAATTTCGACATTACAGAAAAAGCCAACTCGATCTCTCAGCAGTGAAATCAAACAGGGCTTTCAAACCCATGATCTTCTCTACTCGGATGTCAATGACCAAACCCTACTCGGCGCGAAACTTTGTGTCCCAGAGGGCCTTCAACTTTATGCATCTTCGTCCTGGGACACAAACCAATGGGCACTTGATACCATGACCATTGAAAATGCTTGTGGTTTGTACTCTAAAGTCTCAATCGACGAGACCATGCAAACGCTCATCAGTAGTTTTAACGGCGCGGCGCCCGTGCAGCGGGTCTTGGAGAGTTTTGCGCTGACCATGGAAATACCTGTGGAAATGGCGACAACTCAAGGTTTAGCATTCGTGCGTTCATTGCTCGAAGAGGGTTTGCTCAAACCATCTCAATAGAGACGAATGACATTTCAATATCGAATTTTTGCGAGTTCACGATGAAAGAACGTCGATGTCGCTCGAAACGAGGGCAAACGGATGTATCATTGACTCGCTCGGAACATTTCCATCAGTTCTCGGAGCTTCATTTCGTTCGCGTAAGACTCCTTCGCCACTCCAACTTGCGCTTGCCATCGCACAAACTTCAGCAATTCGGCTTCAGTTAAGGCATTTGCCAGAACAGGATTGATTGGATATTGATAACCGTGTTCCGCGATCTTCTGACATGCAGTTGTCAAATCCACTGGGTCCAACAGGTCAGCAGCACCGGCCTCAACCAAAGCATGGACTGTGTAGGGAGTTGGGGACGGATTATTCAGCAGATATTTGTCCGCAACATCCCAAGGTGATGCAAATTGCAAAGTTGTCTTGGACGCGAGGTCATCATCAAACAGTGAATCCGACCCGTTATTATCAGCCCCTGCCGATCTTTTTAGCCCAACCTCATTTTGACTGTTCTTGCCTGAGGCGGAACCTGACAGCACTCTTTTTACCCAACCAAACATGATTCTACTCACTGGGTGAAAAAACTTTAGCAGCGTTCCCGCCTTACTAGTCACGCTGGGCACGGCACGACGCCGACCGAACAGTAACATACCCATCCGGGAGATTCCCGAAGCCCCCCCTCGTCCTAAAAACTTGGTAGACGAGCCAAATAACAGGCTCGGTGCTACTACTGTGACAATCCTGCGCCATCTGTTTGAGTAGTCACGGGTAAAAATTGCCCCACATCCGGAAGATCGACCACGAGACCGGATGCTGTAATTGCAGAAAAGCGCTGCAGCCGTGTCTGAATGCGATCTACAACCACTTCCGTGGGTAACTCAGCGTCAGCTGGAAATTCATAGGTATGTAACGCAACTTTTTTTTCCTGATCGTACCGCCTTACAATGCGAGTATTAGGCACGAGATCGCTTTTCGGCAAAAACAATTTCAACGTCTCGATAGCCTGTGCGTCTTCGTTCGCCGAAATCAGAAAACGAATCCGTTGACGTTTGGAATTTGAACGATCCACCTGCGTTTCCGGGATCACTCTCAATGTTACCTGATTCGCTATTTCGACTCCCAACTTCAATGCATCGTCGATGCGAAAACGCTGCCCCACCACTGAAGAGCCTTCGAGGGCGATACCGGCCCTACTACCGTTTGGCATTGAGGACGGTTCGAAGCTACCGGGAGGCAGCAGCTCAAATTCCTTTGGAGAGGGCAACAATTCAGGCATGGATCCGTCTCCAAGTTCGTGTCTCCCCTCCCCCCCTGATTTGTGGGATCTCGAATGAACACGCAAACGCGCCTTACGTGCCGCGGTTGGCCAATCCTTGACAACAACATTGATGACCGGGACAGGCATGCCCGGTTGAAACTGGGGGTCATAAAAAAAGAACTTCTTACCGACCTCAGTTCCATCTAAAGCCAGCGGCTGGATTTCGACCCAGATTTCTTGGGGATAATAAGTTGGTACAAAATTTCCTGATGGTTGTTCTTTCTGAGAGTAGCTCTGCCAAGATACAGGAAATACGAGATCTCCCTCGCGGGCGTATCTCGGCTGATGCATCCTAATTAGCTGGCACGCTTCTTGGCCGTCAGGCTGCAGCAACGGCGCAATCCCCACAACATTCTCGTCGTAGGGAAACGCGTTGATTGACTTCCCCAATTCATCAACATAGAGTTGAAAGTTCTCGCCCCCCGAAACCAGTAGTTCTTCCGCAATAGTTGACGACCAATCAGCTTCAACTGTGTCGATTTTTCCAGGTCCTCTGTAAGCCAATTGCATTACCTCTTGATTTCCGTTGTGGGGTGAAACTTGAATCGTTTCACCCAACGGTGAGGGCCCCAAAATGCCACGGCCCTCTGATATCTGCACCTTATATTCACCCGAATTAATAATGTCACTCAACACCGAACCCAAGTCATCGGGATCAAGCGTTTGAAAGGTACCACCTGCACCCAAACAAAGATTAGTAAACTCTTTAACTGTTTCTGGACTGTCCGTACCATTCATGCCGAGACCAAGGATATGCACAGGTACACGGTGGTTTTGCAAAGCCGCCCGCACATCACCGACAGTCGTGACACTTAGCTGGCTTTCGCTTGCAGGCACATACTGATAATTCGCCCCATCAGTAATCACAATGACATGCCGGACTGAGCCCGTACCAATGCGATCGAAGTCTGCCAACGCCCGAACCATTGCAAGATATAGCGGTGATTGGCCCCACGGTTGAACGGACTGCACTTTGGCAATCACTTTACCGGCATCCTGCAAGCTGAAATCGCCAAGCGGAAACGCGACTTCCACATCTTGGCTGGGAGTCAGATTTCTGTCGACTAATCCAACAAATTCTGGATTCAGCAAAGGACGAATGGGACGCTCTGTACTCCATCCCAAGCGATGCCCAAGGAAGTGTACGCCGACCTTGGTATTCTCACGTTGCCCAAGTCGCAACAACAAGTCCTGCAAAGCAATCTTGGCAATTTGAAGCCGACTACTGTTAGCTGATACCTGCACTCCCTCGGAAGACGCATTTACCAAATCGCCCATACTCTGGGAACAGTCAAGCACAAACGCAATCGTAAGGTTCTCAGTACGCTTACTAAGTGTGATGCTGGCTCGAGTCACGGGATCCACGTTGACAACTACAGCTGGACCACCAAGTCGCTTGATTTGACATTTCGTCTCTATCTCATGGCCACGAAAAACAGTTTTTAAAAGGACCCCTTCAGTTTGATCAGCAAGCTCACTTGGCAGCGTAAATTCAACTGGTTGAATTTTGGTCGGAACCTGAATACCCGACAAAGCAGGTGACCACTGGCGGATCCCCAAGGATTCGATAAAGAATGCCGCTTGACCACCGGCGATAACTTTCGATCCCTTCATACCCAAATCGCCTTGAAATTGTCCCGTAAACGCGACACTCTCACCAAGGCCAAATTGCCATGCAATGGGTAGTTCTGTGTTACCCCATCCGGCCGCAATTTTTCTAGCCAGTTCCAATCTCCTGTTCAGCTCGATTTCTTTCTCGCTACGCACCTTATCAATAGGCACCGTCGGATACACTGCTCCAACCAACTGCAGATCGCTCAAGTAGTCCGACGTAGCCACATCAAAAAAAGCTTGCCCCGTACCAGCGGCTCCCCAAAAGTCTTTGATACTGCCAGCGGCGTGCCAAAGCAGCAACTCCTGCAGATTGAGAATAAATTGCCTTGGCAAGACATCCACTGATAGACTCGGGTCAATCGCCGAGGAAATCCGAACGTCACAAGACTGCATTCCCAATTTTTTCAACTCAGCTGTCAGATCATCAACCTTGTCGGGAGTCGTGACCTCGCCCTGATTTACCTGTGTTTTGACCCAGCACTCACCGACTTGACTCACGAGATCTCCAGTGAGGGATCTAAGTAACTCGATCCGATTTTCAATCGTTGACTGGTGCGATTTGCCATTCATTTCTACTCCTGCAGTTGCAGAAGGATCAGGTTTATAGTCATCACTTGCGGCGATCATCAGTTCACGAAGCCGCGTCCTCAAAAGATGACGTTGCTTGACCGAAATCACTGGCATGTCCAAAAGCGCCTGAACCTTTCCCACCGATTGGGCTGCTGGCCCCTGAACCGCTCGCTGCAGATTCTCACATACCCTCGTAAGCCTCCCAGTAATCGCTGCATGGATCTCACTTACACCATCATTGGGGATATCCTGTTCCCACAACCGGTTTAGCTGCCGGTAGTCTTCGCCAAGTTCGAAGCTGGCATTATTTGCTTGGTTTGCGGCATTCATTGGCATCGAAATCAACTGAGCGGCAAGTTGACGGCTTACAGCCACGAGGCAAAGAACTTCATTTACTTCCTCTGAGCGGTCCGTTTGGGAATGAGCGGGATGCGTAGCCCAACGCGCGTAATAGGCTGCTTCCGCCATTGCACGATCACATGTGTTTAATCGTTGCCGTATTTTCTTCCCGAGACGTTCGACAATCACAGTCGCCTCATCAAGTTTGTCGATTTGTTGGTCGATCCCCGGCTGTCCATCAACAAACAAGCGATCCTCTGCAGAGCGTCTTGTTCTGTTGATAACGTTCAGCCAAGACCGCGTCCAATGATGCACACGCCCCATCGCGTCTGTCGCAAAGTCTTGATTTACTTTTGGATCAATTTCCGACCGCACATAAGGAACTGCCAACTCACGAATCACTTCCTGTGAGCTATTCAATGATTGAATCAGATCAGAGGTCCTCTCGTTCAGTAATCCGTCGTACACCTGATAACGTTGAATCATATTTTTGTAATGCGGACCCTCAAAGCTGGGATTCTCAGCACCCGAAACCGAAGAATGCGCGGCAAAATCTTCCGTCCTCCCCCCTTCAAATCCATTTTGTTCAAAACTTCCTGGAGGATCCTTTTCGATCGACCGAAGCAAGCCAAAGTAGTCGGCTAGCGAACGCGTGTGCACCAAAATCTTGTCATCAAATTCAAACACACGTCCAGAGAGAATTCCGAGACGCTTGCCGACCGATGAATCTCCCTGAGCATTTTCTAAACGCCTGATAATCTGTCCAAAATCTTGCTCAAGTTGGTTGCTCAAATTTTGCGAGGGCTGTTGATATCCCCTGCCGCTTACGACCATCTGCTCAAGTCCCATCAGGCTTCTCTCCAATTTTGCCCATTCCTGAGGCTCGTTTTGATAGAGCGAATGCTGTCGCAATATTCCCAGTTGTTCCCACAACGCATCAAGGCGGTCATCTGAAACTGATGGCAGCGGGCGTTCCACCAGTCGGTCGGATCTCAAAATGTTGTCAAGAACTCTTTGATTGAGCGAGCGAGTCAATCGAAAATCGTGGCCTGCATGATGCCGAATGAGAACAGGCTTCTGAATTACGTCCCGGTTGTGCATCGCCCACAAACTCACATGCTTTGTTACGTAATTCTCCAACTCCAGCAGACTTACCCAATGATCCTCAACTCCATCTCGACAACCATCCGCAGCACCGGCAAGTGCTTGGCGGAAATAGTGCCCAAAAACGGAACCCTGTAAATCAGGCGAGACACATGAATGCTGATACTGCCCTGCAGCCAACAACACGGCAACATTCTCTGGAATTTCCGATTGCATCTTGGACAACGCACAACTGACTGGATTATTCACCAGCCCGATATTCCAATTGACGTTCATCCGTTGACAATCAAGCACCAGCAAAACTTGTCTTTGTGGCACTTCAACAGATAAAGTTTCAAGCAGAGCTTTAACATCAATCCACTGACGACAACCGCCTTCCACAGAGGCGGGTGGAAGTAAATGAACCTCACCTGCTAGAACTTGCGTGTTCAGATCTTGCCCGGCGACACCGTGCATCGACACCCACAAAATGATGGGATGCCCAGCATTCACGGCCTTCGCTATCCGAAGGTTTCCAACGAGCTGATTTTGAAAATCCTGCGCCGAGTCTATTCTTCTGGAGGACTGTGCAATGGTGACATTCTGCCCATCAAGCGTCGCCAGTTTTTGCACATCCTCTTGCGCCCATGCGTTGGGTGGCAAGGGTTGTGAGTATGGAGCCGCAGTCAACACAACAAGCGGTATTCGCATCGGTGCGAGCAATAAAAACCAGATCCAGAGGCCGAAAAGAATCAACGCCAAAGAAAGAAGAATAATACGAACTAATTTCCGTCGAACGAACGTCAGCAATCTGGCGTTGAGATCGTTCTCGGTGTAGCTTCCACGCCAGCGGCGCTGTTCGCGTCTTTTTGCGCCAGCACTTCCTCGCGCAGCTATTTTCTCCATTTCTTCAACCTTCGTGCATGCTCTTAGAAACGTCGTTTTCTTGCAGTCTCGCCAACGGCTCGCGTTTCGGACATTTAAGCCGCTTCCACGGACGTTGATTACTTGGCTTGTGGCTCTTTAAGCAAGACGCTGACAGGTTCTTCCGGCGTTGGAGAAAGGCTTACCGATGCAGCAGGCGGTCCCTCCATCGGCTCTCCCTTTTCGGTTTTCGGCGAGGGGCCTCCACAGCCGCAAACCACCAAACGAGCGTAACGCCTCACACGAGCCGATGGTTCAACATAACATCCTGATTCATCTTTGTCGTAACCCATTTCTGCTAACTTTTTCAACAACGGCAATGAACAGCAGTTGTTTTGGCGGCAACAACTACACCCATTTCCAACGGATTTTCGCAATCCCTTTACGGCAGCAAAGCGTACTGCCTCGTTACAGTCATCTAACGCCGATAACATGGCCTGCTCAGTATCGGGATAACATTTTCCACAGCCAAGACTTGCAAGATAGCTGACGGCCTTAATCTTCTGAGGAGCCTTATCCTCCTCTTTCTTTGCCTCTGCAGCCGCCTTGACTGCTGGACTCGACTCCTCACTCATATTTGCGGGATCAGTAATCGCAAGCATCGGTGGTTTAGATTCCAAACCGGGAAAGCGAGTACCTAATCGGTTTCGCAGCCCCTCTCCAATTCCACTTAGCCCTCCAAAGACAAGATCCAAACCCAAGAACTCGGGTAATGTCGTGCAGGAACTCGCCGGCGCAGCAACGGCTACAATCGTCGTATCGCCGCTCTGGGCGGTGGTTGGTGGCAGTGAGCCCGGGGCAGTTGCTGGAGGTACTGACGCACAACCAGTCGCCAAGACGGAGAGACAAAGGGCGAAAGACACCAATAAAGAGGTTGAGGCTTGGGATTTGGGCGAAATCACACCATTTAACTCCCGATCCCGATTCCCAGCCGACACTTGCTGTTCCAGAAAACGACAACGCATGCGATTATTTTCTATCGTCGTTTAGAAGTAAAATGACATTTTCGATTCGGAGACGCGCAGCAAATCGAACCTCTTGTTACACAAAACTGCCGCCCTGAGGGATATTTCGGTTAAGTAGACCCAGTAGCTTGAGGCGATTGGGACAACTTTACTGATTAGTTTGCGTTTTCGCCAATCGATCCGACCGGAACGAGCGTTCATGGCAACGCGACATCCACCTGAATCGTGCGTTCTCCTCCCGGTTTTACCTGAATTGACAAGTTAGAAAGTCGAACCCGATTGCGTATGACTCCGCGGATTTTGAGCTGATAACTGCCCGGTGGCACGTTCGCAATAGAATAAAAGCCTTTGCTATCACTCTTTGCACCGGCTACCGGCTGAATAGGATTGCCGCCGGCTTTACCGAAGACCGGATTCAGACTCAACTCCGCATTTGATATCAGTTCATCTCGAAACCGCACCGTACCTACAATCTCAACGGTCTGCTGCTGAATCCTGCTTTCCGCTGCCCCGGACGCGAGAACTTCCAGTCTCAGCGGATAAGGATCACTGGTATTTCCAACCTGGTCAACGGCGCGAACCAACAGGGTACGCTCACCTAGTTCCGCCCCCGTGGGCACCAACAAGTCCCACTCGCTTTGAGTACCCCGTTGCGCGAGCGTCACTGGCCCCTTGGAAGGAAATTCACCGCTACCAACGGCGTCAAAGGCCGCTTCCACTTTTTGAATCTCAGATTTTGCATCCCAAACCAGAGCCTTGATTCCAACTTTACTCTGAGCAGTTGCAAAGTTCAGTGGACCTTGAATCCTCGCTAACCCGATCAAGGGGGGCTCAGTATCAATTGCGATTCTCGTAGAGCTTTCGGCAGAGCGTCCATCCTGCAAATTCAACTTGCATGCAAGCAGGAGATTTACATTCTCCAGACCCTTCGAAGGTAAATCAATTTCAAAATCGGTAACGTTTGACAACACTCGAACGGTCCCGTCTGGCAAGGCCTTCACAAACCCCAGTGTTACCTCGCGGTCGGTATCAAAGTCGCGTGAAGCAGTCAGCTTGCCACGCTTCGTCAAAGAGCCATGACCAGTCAACGTACTGACTGTAACGCTTAGGTTATCCCCTTTAGATTCAAATGAACCGCGGGGAGCGTTCACACGAACTGACGCCGGAATAAAAGCTCGCGCGCCTACTACGCTACTGGCCGGCTCAAGCTGCGTCTGAATTTTAACTTCCGTGAGATTTGTAGATTGCGGAACCTCACGAACACTCCGAGCAGATGGTACGTCGTAGATAAAAGCTCTTGGGAAACCATCGACATCAAGGGACAAGCGAACCGTCGAGGGGGGAGGCGTTGGTAGCGTCACAAACATGGAGCCACTGTACGTTGGACTAGTTAAAGCACAGGTCAATTTCCCACTGACACGCTCGGTAAGTGCTCCATGCACGCGAGTTCGCAACAGAATCGGACCGCCGACCGGAACATCGGCAATATCGCTCGCGGAAACCCTGATACCTATCCGGTTGCCGCCAGCATCATACTCGACACTCGGACTGACATACCGCTCAGGACGCAGTATTCTAAAATCGATTTTTCGATAGGTGACCTGCCCAGTCGTGTTGTCGGTCATGGCAGCCAACAGACCATTTTTTAAATTTGCATGCGATAATGGCGAACGCGTCTGGGCGCTCTCCGCGGCTGTTTTATTGTTTGTATTGCTAGCCGAGTCATCAACGACCGAGTCAGTATTTTCCTCGGGTTTCGGTGGCTGCGGAAAACAAATTTCACGGTTGCCAAGTAAATTGTATTCATACTCCGCTAACGGATTCCTCCCTTCTAATAACGTCGAATAGTCTGACTTTCTCGCAGTCGCGAAAGAACTCGGCGGATCATAGAGCGCCAAAGATACGTCCTTGGGGTTTCCAGAAAACCCCGACAAGCCAAAGCGGAAGTCATTCAATCGATTTGGGAATGCTTTTAAACGCAGGTCATTATTGTTAGTCACATAGAAATCAGTGTAGGCACCGTCAGCCTGTGATTGACGGACAAAGAATGTTGCAACAGGTAGCAATATCCGCAGCGTTCTTCTAACCAACAACTGCGGCGTCGTAATACCCCGCTCCAGTTTGTTTGAGGCATCGTAAATATCCAAGGTGATGGTATTCGATTGAACAGCGTCCGTTTTCCGTTTGATTCTAAAACGGAAATTCTGCGATTCATTTGGCGGCACCGTGATGCAGATGGACGCACGGCCGGGATCCGTACTCAGACCTCCAACCTTGTTAAGCGAAAAAATCGGAGTGCCAAGAATTAAACCCGACATCAACTTGTCATCACCTATCACTTCTACCAGCTCAGGATCGTAATCAAATGCGAGCCGAACTCGGCGTGATTCCTGACCATGATTTGTTAAACTGACCGGTAGTAACTGGCTCTCCTGATCCTGCAAATCAACGACGTTTGGATTGGGCAAATCCAAGCTGACAGTGGATACCAAGTTTCTCTGAGGTTCCAAGAGTGGGTGTGCAGATATGGCTCTAGCCATATTCGTGCCCGCCGCCTGCACAAAAGATTTGTCAGTCGCCAGATAAATGGAAGCAATGTCTTCTCGCTTATCCTGCAACTGCATTGTCGACGCTAAGTTTGCCGCAAAAGAAATCTCGTCGACATCCAAATCCACGAATCGCCAAGCATCACGAGGATCCAACAAACGCAACGAGCGAATCAGGAACCGAAAATCTGGCGACTGCTGCGACGCATCACTTTGCAAGGCCTCCAACGACAGTTGGTAAAGCCGAGATACCACACCTCCGATTTCTCGGCTTGCCTTCAAAGCAGTTCGTCGATGCGTGAGGAGATCATTGCCCTGAATTTTAGCATCGAGTGATTCTGACCAGAGATCTGTTTGCTTCTCAAGCAGATCACAATAATGTTCGATCTCCACCAGCATCTTGTTACATTCCGACTTTACCGGATCGTTGGCTGTAACGCAAAACAGTTTTGCGAACTCCAATTCAAGCTCGGCACTCCGCGTTAAGCCTCTCGATCGCAGCCCTCGTTTCACCGCTGTTTCCTGAGTGCAATTCCAATCCCTGACCAATTCACCGCTTGGTGATTCAAAAGTACCGGCAGCTCGCCTCGCAATAACACCAACCTTTGCCAAAAGTGATTCGCGAGCAGAAAAAGACAATAACGGCGTTTGTAAATAGTACTCAAACTTACTTGCCAAACCGGAGCGTTGCTCCCGTGTTTGCACCAATTGATCAAGAACCTGTGTGCTCAACCCACGCTCGAGCTTTGCCAATGCTCTCAATAGTTCGGCTTTCGCTTTTCGCAGTGTGCTGATTTGTGGCTTGTCGGGGGTTTCGAGAATCTCTAGTACTTGATTTAACTGTCTAAGCACGGAAACTAAAATCGAAGTTTCGTGCATCCCAAGATTGCTTTGTATTCCCCCTGTCCGCCGCTGCATTTGAATCCAGAAAGGTGTCTCCAAAATAAGCTGGTCACAAAGACGCTGAGCTTGTCTTACTTCAAAAAACTCCATTTCAGCGTCATGATACGCTCCGGTCGCCTCTTCCAAGCCACGTGCGACTCGCCCCCTCCAATCCGGGCCGATTCGATTAAATAACAGGGACTCTGCAGTGAATCGCCACTCGTCTGCCTGAAAGAGTCTGGCACGTGCCCACCCCGGGGCGAGACAATCCAACGCTGCGACGCTTTCCCCGCATAAACAAGTGGTAGCACCTTTTTGCACCAAGGCCCAATCAAGCTCAGTATTCGCAACAAGTTTCTTCAGGAATACGAATTCCCGGTAATGCTCGGCCCAAGACGGAACTCCACTTGATAGCCACACTATCAGTTCCTTGGAGTCCTTCTGCTTCAAAGCAAGCTGCAACCCCGCGGTATCGATCCCCAATGCTTCGTCATTTTCCGCGAAAATAAGTCTAGCAAGCCCGAGCGTGGGAAGCTTTTTCTTGATACTCGCAAGCTCGCGGACAACAACCGGCTTCCAGAAATCGGGCAACTGGTTTTTCGAAGCTTCCCCCGGCTTGCTGGAAGCAGCTGCTCCGGCGGACAACAGTCTTGAAATCGTTGATGGATCAACACCAACTCCACCCCTCAATCTATTGCCAATATCTGCCAATTCAACCTGATACTCCTTCCACAGATGCGGCCAATTTGCGACCGGGCTGTCTGCTGAATTTACTTTATCTCGTGACTGCATTAAAAGATCTCTATCACGCCAGGCTGCAGCCAATAAGTTCTGCGCACGTCTACGTTGAGGCACCGACTTAGCCTGGCCACCAACCGCATCTCCTGACTTTTTTGCTGCGCCAGAACTTGTGTTATTGTCTGCGGCAATAGCACTACTTTGTGTCGCATCGGCATCGCCATTTGCTGCACGAGTCGATTCGGCTACGACAGAATCATCTGTATCAGCTGGTCCCAGCGAGTCAGCCCTAGCCTCGCGACGCCGTAACACGCCGGAAAAGGGTTGATAATTCGTTAGCCCCTGCGATGCAGTCCCCACCTCCCTTGATTCACCGCTCCCCGCTGACGGCAAAAGCAACTTTTCAATCGAAAAATCATAAGGTGCAACCGCCGAATCAAGATTGACTAGTACAGGAAATTCGTTTCGAGCGAGACCTGGCGAGCCCGAAAAAAGAAGTGGTTCTTGATACGCCTGGCCGTCACTCATCTGCTGGACCCAGCTACTTACATATGAGGAGGAAAAAGCAGCAAGTTCACCAACATCGACAGAACCATTTCGATCAAAGTCTGCTGCGCCCTTCAACCCCTCAGTAACGAACAATCCAAAGACCGATCGTTTTACTGCATGAGCTGCGTGCGAATACTGACAAGATTGATGAGAGCACAGAACCCAAAGCGAGGGGTCTTCTGTTCTCTCAACCTCCCGCTTGAGTAATCCGGGAAAGTCATTAACAAATACGCCGATTCGCGGATCGTAATCTATGGTTCCAGCGTTCAAAATCAACACCTTGACAGCAGCGTCACACCGACTGAACTCCGTTAATAAATCTCGAATGAGGATCCGCGTCTTTACCTCTTGCTGCAACTCGAAGTCATCACACAATAAAAAGGCATTTCCATTTGCATCAGAAACACCATGAGCAGTCAGATAAAGCACCAAAGTATCTTTGTCAGTCACACCTTGGCTGACAAAGTTACCAACCATGCTCGCTGCCGACTCTCGTGATTTCCAGTCGTCAGCGCGCTGACGAACTACAATGCCATGGATTTCATCAAACGATGCGTGATCTTCTTTTACGAACGGTATGAAGGGAGTTTGAAAGCTCTCATTGATTCCGGTGCCAACGACAAAGAAGTAGCTCCTCGGCTTAAAAAAAGGCGGAAGTAGAAAGTAAAAAAGTCCTCCTATCAACAGAAGCAACGTACTGATAATCAAAACGCGCCGTCTGTTCTGTCGCCACCTTTTCGTTGACGAACTGCTGACGGAATCACGCCAAGACTTTATGGACGCACGTGGCTTGGACATGTGGTGCACTATTTATCCGCTGGATCTGGAAACCGCTCCGCTAAAAACAGAATTACTCCCGCAACGGAGTCTCAAACTTGATGGGCCAAATAGGAGTTTTCCGTATCTCTATTCTAATCGTCAAGCACCACCTTCTCGCATATGTGCATCAAGTAGATCGTCATTTATTAGGCAATCCTGAGACCGAACGCGATCTGAAATGTCAGCTTTATCGTTGCAAACTCACAAGATTCCACGCTGCTATCGGTCCAATGCAACTCGCGTCACGAATCCACGCAATTTTCGCGCGAGGAACTCCCTTCTCCCCCACCCGCAGCTCGTATCACCACGGGTAAGAATTCACTCATAGTTCTTAATTTCGTGGCCTCCGCACTCTGACCATGGGAAATAATCAAGACAGGATGTCCAAAAACTTGGGCAATCCTCCAATTAGCAAGACAAAATGAACCGCTACACGCCTGACTCCTATATTGAATAGCAGAGACGCTAAAAACGACGCGGCCGTTGCTGACAGGTATTGTGCGTTTGGATCACACCCCTTTTTCGGCGCAAGCAATGTGTTGTTTATACACAGCAGACCCGGCCAGACGATATCTAACGAGCGATATCTGTCCGTAAACGCAGGTATTTTCAGCACCGAATTCCAGAACAGGAACCCTAAGTTCAACGGATAAGATCTGTCCCCAGCCTTACTTTACTTGCGAGAAAGTCATCTTTTCCGGGAGAACCATCTATTTTACCGCTTGAGATGCCTCTGCTGAAGTCCGCCGAATTCCGCAGGAAGCAGTATTGCATCGACCAGTGAGACGCAAGCGATTTTTTGCGAATACCCGGTACCCTGCATCAAGCCCAAAAGAGACTCCAGGCAACCTAGTTAACAGGACGAAAGGCCCGAACCCGACCGCAGCGTAAAGGCGACGGAATACCTCGACGCCCTTGATCCACCGACCATCAGGCAAGCGTCCATGGATTTCATCCATGAAATCCTGCATGCTCTTCTCGAACTGCTCCGGTGAAAATTCATCAGTACTGATATCTGTGAAACGGATGCGTTGTCGCCTGTCCATCCACCGCAACATCCGTATTTCCCGCATGCATAGCGGACATTCCCCATCGAAGAATACTTCGACCCGCCATTCCATGGATTGGTTCGACATAAACGCGTTCGCTCTGAAAGGGAATCGAAGTTCCGCCGTGCTCAATGTAGATTTGGCACGTTTTTCAACATTGTAGGAATGCGTCCAACCCCCCACCAAAAGCAAGAGCCACGCCAGTTTCCATTCCCTCCCATACAAACAACCGGCCGCCTCAAAATCGGATTGGGGTCAAGTGCAGCCCCATATTGAAAACCAGGCGGCTAGTTTCTATCCACAGCAGTGACTTCGCAGTTCCTACGCAACAACCCTCGGAACAGCAGGCTCGAGAAAATCAGATAAAGAGCTCCGAGGCCTACCGTTTCCTATCAGGGAACCAGCCAAGAAACCTCGCTGCTACCTTTTTGATCATAAGTGATGGACGCACGAACATGCCCTCCCCGACGCAGGTAGAGCCAGTCCAGCGACTGGACCTCCGTCCGAACCAAACGAAAGTTCTCTCGTCCTCTCTCGGACTCTAACTGCTTTACGAAACGATCCGCAGTACTTGGGGGCTGTTGACTCAAGCTCCGCTGACCCGGAGGATCCATCGACAGATACCCGGAACGACCCTGCAAACTGACAGCCTCCCAAGCGGCGTCCGCCCGTTTGTCATTTACAACAGTTGCAAATCCCTGCGCACGCAATTGGATTTTAGTTGAAGGTTCATAAAACAACCAACAAACGGCGCCCGCGTTCATTTCCATTTCCTTCACCTTGGCCGAGCGAACATCCGTGTGAAAGTCGAGGGTACGTGACGCTGCATCGCATCGGCGGAGCACGACCGTCCGACCGCTCGGGTAGCTAACTTGTTCACCCGTCTTTTGGAATGTCATTAAACATCCAATCGTCCAGGGATGTTGATTACCACTCGCACCGGCAGTAAGACTCTGCCAAATAACCGTGTCCATCTCATCGAGAGGTTTTTCCGATGAAAGCAAAAGATCAAACGCTGCCTGCAACTCCATTCCTTTTTACTCCGAAATGTATCTAGACGAGTTTCGTTGCCGATCTGACATTATTCAACACAGCCCGTCACTAAAAGGCGTTCTCTCTAAAAGCCAAACATTCATCCTAATCGGCTGCACGGATGCAAGCTTTCCGACGCCAAAGCAGACTTTCACGGTCCCACCTTGCCAACGCGTTCTCATCTCCGTTTTCAATCACGGTGCCAAGGGCAATGGCACGACGAAGCTGATCATTGTTGAGTTGTTTATACGCTGCAAGTCGTCGATCAAGATGGTTATACCAACAATCTTGAAACAGTTGGTCAAGAATCACACGCATGAAGCAGTGATCCTCTTTCAACCCCCAGCCTTTCAGTCGAGCGATGGCAGGAAGCGAATGCCGCACCAATTTTAGATAACGATCTTGCAAATCATACCGATGCAGACCATCAGCAGAGTCATGATTCCGAATTTCACTATACCGATCTGGATTCGTGCCCATGCAGTAATCTCGCATTGGAGTCAATAGTAGGACGCCTTTCTGAAAACCGATGAGTTACTGCCCTAGCAACGCAAAAATGATAATCACCCGTCATTCGACACGATCCCAGCAAAACTTCAGTGGATCGGTCTATGTTGGTGAGCAGTTGCCCCAACAGAGACAACTCGCCAGTACGATCCCTTCGATCACTGCGCATATCTCAGACGCACTCTACAAAATTGTTCACAACACACGGAAGCCATCGAGTGCGATAAGCTATGAAGTGTCCAGCTGCTCATTTCCGCAAACCATTAGCCACCTCATTTCGCCTGGCTCCAAATGCAACCTCCTAAATTGTCACGACGGACAATGATCGCCGGCATTGGCTTGCTGACCGGCACTTGCAGTTCACAATATGCGACCCTGAGTCCAATTGGTAACTCCGCTTCCGCGAGGCCGCCCAAAGCCAAAGCGATTCCACTGACCTTCAGTACTTATGGCTTACCGAACCACTCGTTGAATCAAGCGATCGATGCAATTTCCAAGCATGGGTACGATGGTATTGAAATCAACGTTGCGTCAACCTCACGAACCACTACCGAGAAACTCTCACCCGCCCAGCGTAAAGAAGCGCGAAGTCGTTTGAAAGATCGAGGGATGGTCGTCAGTTCGTTGATGTCCCATCTGCAACCCCTGAGTTCCCTCGAGCAACACAGGCGGGATACTCGTCGTTTGAAACAAGATTGCATCTTGGCCCGCGAACTTTCTCCAGATGCCCCTCCCGTGATACAGACCGTCCTTGGCGGGAAAGATTGGGTTGATTCCAAGCAACAATGTCTGGACCGGATCGCCGATTGGGTCGCCATCGCCGACGAGCAAGGTGTTGTGGTTGCTGTAAAGCCACATCGCGGGCACGCGATGTCGCGGCCATCTGAGGCGGCATGGCTGATCTCACAACTTGATCAAACGAAAATGTTACGAATGTGGTACGACTACAGCCACTTCATATTTCGGGATATCCCCCTGAAACAGAGTCTCCAACAATCCCTTCCCATCATGGCGGGCGGCGCCGTAAAAGATGCGATAAAAAAAGAGGGGCGAGTGCATTTTTTGCTACCAGGTGCAGCCGGCAGCATCGACTACCAACTGCTTTGCAAACTATTGCGAGAGGGAAATTTTTCCGGTTCGCTCTGTGTTGAGGTCAGCTCTCATGTTTGGAAACGCCCCGGCTATGAACCAACCGTCGCCCTGCGAAACAGCTACGAAGTTCTTTCCTCTGCTATGGGCACCACAAGCTCTTCTCAGCTCAGATAGAGCTGTCCAATTTACTTTCAGGGACACCCGCAACGACTGATCTCCGGCGTCATTATTCTCAACGGATTCAAGACGCTGTCACATATCTACTAGATCAGGCCGCGTCTTGAGCGTGGGGCAAACGCAGCACCAAGACTTTCTGTTTCGAATCCATCGGGAGTATCACCGTTGGCGCCGTACAAATAAACCGCAGCCTGCGAAATCGCCGATACCGCACTCGAGATTAACGACACGACCAACAAAGCAATTAGCCCAATCACAATCAACGCAACCCCGAGGGCTGGCACTGCCCCAAGTACCGCGATCCCACCCATGATCAGACCTATGCCTGGCAAAGCGAAGAGGAAGATAATGAAGCCTATTCCAAAATGTGCTCCCATCGATTCTCCCCAAGACTCTTTAAGAATTACGCCCGAACGCTTAATGGCTTTAATCGGCCCCACTTTTTCAACAACCAGAACAGGAACAACAAAGTAGGTCAACGCGGCCCAAGCCATTCCGAGCAGACTGGAAACAATTGCCCCAACTTTTTCACTGCGACTTTCAATCACGCGCAAAATCAGTCCGACAGAAGCACTGACTAACGCCCAACCGGCGATCTGAGGCAAGCGATTCATCGACGCCTTGAGACCTTCCCCAATCGTTGGTTTTCCACCGTAAAAGCGTTTGATCGCGCAGGCAATCAGAGCGCTATTAAAAAACACGACAACGAAGTAGTTCACAAAGTAAAACAAAAACAGCACCGCGAGATACAACACGCTCTGCATTGAATCATCTCCACCACCGTTCGCGTCTTGCTCGACGTCGGCTGCCAACTCCGCTCCTCCACCTGCCACAAACAGAGGAATTGCAAAACTTGCCATCACCATGAGGCAGCAAATACCACTCAAGACTGGAAACACGATTAGTTGCTTCTCTGCCTTGAGTACTCCCCAGCTCTGCTTGGCGAGTGAATACCCTGTGCTAAATCGCTGAAACATGGATCACCGTTGGTGTTTTCGGATGCCCGGCAAAGAGCAGTGTCTAGACTTCGTTTTCATGATGGGATTTTACCTGCGTTCGAAGAGAACTGCGACAGCACTACGACTGGAAACCCCCCAGCGAGGGTAAATCCCTCAATCTGCATGCAGAAATTTCGTGGCCAACGGGGATAACCGTGCCATTTATAACCGTGCCAGTTACAGATTCATTTGGCCGGCTTGTTCTGGAATGGCCAGGGTTGCACCCCAACGCGATCCGCCCACGCCTGCCATTTGCCAACCATTTCTTTCAGTTTATCTGGATGCGTATCGGCAAGATCGTTGAGCTCAGTACGATCCGCGTCCATGTCGAACAACTCCCAACGGGTAGGCTGATCTCTTCGATAAGCTGAGACAATTTTCCAGCGGCCATCCCGCAGTGCCAGGTTTCCATGGTGCTCGAAACCAACAGGTGCCTCACGCTGAATCACCTCTCCAGAAAATGCAGGAATCACGCTTTTGCCTTCCATGGGCTGAATCTGATGGCCTGCGAACTCACGAGGATAGTCACTTTGAGCGGCCTGCAAAAAAGTTGGCATGACGTCGATCAGATGAGTCGGATCATGAACCAACCCCCCTCTGTGAGTCTGCGGGATCGCAGCAGGCCAGTGAACCACGAACGGGGTACTGATTCCTCCCTCATAACCGTCATGCTTATATCCTCGAAAGGGAGTGTTTGAAGCATTCGCCCACCCGAGGCCATAGGCTACAAACGTGTCCTCACCGCCTGGCATCGTTTCCGGCCCAGTTCTGACCCATCGACCGTCACGTGTCTGCATGGGTGGCCAGATTTTGGTTTGCAAGTCGTCAGGGCCGAACGGTTTATAATCAAACCGTTCTTTCTTATCAGCATTCGACGCACGTCCGTACCCCTCTGCGCAGCCGCCATTGTCTTGAAGATAGATGACCAGTGTATTCTCCAATTCGCCATTTTCTTCCAATACGTTAATGATCCGGCCAATACCTTGGTCCATACGATCAACCATCGCAGCGTAGACTTCCATGCAACGGATATCCCATTCTTTGTGTTTGAAGCCTTCCCAACTGACTGCTCCGTCTGACATCGACCAACGTTGATCAATAACACCTTCATGAATGGCTTTTTTGTAGCGTTTCTCGCGAATGGGTTCATAACCGTTGTCGTAAACACCCTCGTACTTGTCGATCTCTTTCTGGGGCGCGTGCATTGGCCAGTGAGCACTGGTGTACGCCACGTAAAGAAAGAATGGATCATCCGACTGCTGTTTCAAATGATCCGATACGAAGTTAGCCGCGTTATCGCTGATCGCATCGGTGTAATAGAAACTTTTGGGCTGATAGTCGGGATCATTGACGGGTGTGATGTACTGATTGCCACGACACAAAGTGGCAGGATCAAAAAAACTGCCTGCCCCGGTAATGGTTCCGTAAAATCGATCAAACCCTCTCTGCAATGGCCAATTGGACTGATCGGCCTTGGGCCCCGTGTGTCGCGTGACGTGCCATTTTCCCGACATATAGTTCTGGTAACCCGCGAGCCCCAAAGACTCTGCCAGCGTTACGCAGCGGCGATTCAAGTCTCCCCGATACGCTTCGTAGCCTCGATCGCCAGTCATCAAACCAATACCCGCCTGATGCGAATAAAGCCCTGTCAATAAAGACGCGCGAGTTGGACAGCACCGCGACGTGTTGTAGAACTGGGTAAAGCGGAGCCCATTGCCAGCCAAGCGATCCAAGACAGGAGTTTCGATTTCGCTGCCATAACAACCGATGTCCGTGTACCCCATATCGTCTGCCATGATCAAAACGATATTCGGCTTACCAGCAGCTTGGACGCAAACATGGCTGGGAATGAATGACACTGCCAGCAGGAGCAAGAACGGTAAAGAGCAACGGGAAGAGACTGCGCGCATCGATAAACACCTATTTTATTCCGGACAATGACATCGAGTAAAACGCCTCTCAGGGTCGCTGAATGGCTGCGACTACATCATAAACGACACAACGCCCTCGGCGTACGCCAGTCCGCCTGCTACCTGAAAATGCTAGATTCAAGATGACACTCGTGACTGCTAAATAAGCTGCAAACAAGCTAATGGAGAAGATTCACACTGATTAGCGTCACTCTCGCGTAGCCGGACATTACGCCACAAACCCGGAGCGCATGGGAGGAAACCCCGGTTGCATCAAATCCCGAACCGATCAATTCGATCATCAACCGGCAAATGCCAAGCCAACGGCCCAGGCGATCACCACCAACATCAGGGCTGCTGCCCCACTTGCTTGTTGCAAACGCAGGTTGCCGAGCCAGTCAGAGGGCAAGGCCGCTCCCCCCCAACCGAGCGCGAGACCGGCCAATAGGCCCGTCGCATGAGCCGTCACGTCAGTATTTTCCCCACCAATTCCGGTAAACCCGAAAATCACCAATCCACCGATCAACGGACTCCAGCGTCTAAGAAAAGTCTCACGCGGCCCAGATCGCGGCTGCAGAGCATGAGACACAAGCACACCCAACGCAGAAAAGACAGCCGTCGATGCGCCTATCGAAGTGTGACTTGCGGGCTGGAGCATCGCATTGACTAGATTCCCCAAAGCTCCGGAAAACACAATCACGAACCATGCCACACCTCCTCCAAGCACTCTACCTGCCATTAGGCCAAAAACACAACCGAAGACCAAGTTGGAACCAATGTGTCCAGGATCAAAATGAAGCGTTAACGCGGTGACGGTTCTCCACCACTGCCCCTCCATCACCAAGCCAGCTTGCATTTGGCCTGCCACCGACCAATCGAAACCGAGCACCGAACGCCCCATGAAAACGGCAATCAACATCAGTACACCAGCGTAAACACTCACCCCAAAGAGAGCCCCATCATAGGTGGGAATCACAACGGGACGTTCAGTATTTTGCTCAGCAGACTCACTTTGGTAAGAAGCGATTTCCTCTGCCGCCCGACTCACGTCATCACTGCATACTAAAAGCAACCAGCCGCCCCGGAACTGCTGTATTTTCGATCTGACCCCAAGCGACTCAAGAACAAATCGCAATTCCGTAGCTTCACCACGGTAGCTGGTTTCCCAAACAACCTCATGACCGGGCGGTGGTTCGTACATGACTTTCACACAGGATCAGAGTAGAACGGATCGTCTAGCTCATCTTCAGTGACACGGAGCCGCATGAACAGTGGTAACCTTTGCAAGCACCAGAAAATCACGACTGAGACCTTAACAGGAACAGAAATCAACCAAGCGACTGAGGCTCAAGCGACTGAGGCTCAAGCGACTGAGGCTCAAGCGACTGAGGCTCAAGCGACTGCAAAACAAGATCAGCTCGTTTTGCAATCTCACCCCAGCCATCGTATTCCCGCAAGTTGCAAGCAACCTGCAACCGCTGTTGACGACGAAAAAAACGCCACCAAGTACGTTGACTTAGCGACGTTAAAAGCACTTGTGAATTGCGTTGCGGCAGCCAACAGATGTTGAATCAATCCCCAACGGCAAAGATTACCGACAATGTTTACTTGCGAGTGCGAGACGTCGAGCGTTGTGCGCGTCTCTGTTGGTAAGCGATCTTTTTCTTAACTAATTGATCAACACGCCTTGAATCAATGACAAAAACAGATGGATCATCGATTACAAACGGAGTCGACCAAGTGCGTCCATTGTTGTTGTTACAGATATTGAAAAAGAATGAGTTTAATCGCTCCGCTTGATAACCATAGGGCAATTGGCTGACCAAATAATCATCCTTGGTAAGGTCATCGACTCCAGGCTTTGCAAAGTAATGAACACGGCCATCCGGGCTCATGGACATTCCGAAAGTCCACCAGCCAAATTGCTCAAGTGGGATTTCCTTTACTTTAAAATCGATTCCTCGCGAGTTACTGCGGACCTTCAAAAAAGCAGAGTCCTGCTCGACACCTCGACTGGTTTCGCTTCGAAAGTGAATCCAAAATCCCGGCCAGTAAGGTTCGTTCCGCATTTCGGTTCCCACAGCAAACAAGCCTTCTCGAGGCTTCCGAGCAGTTGTCCGTGCACCAAGACGAATACCAAAATGTGGTCCGCTGCGATTTTCCCAGAGCGAAGACTCCGGGAGATACACTCGCACGACACAGCTTGGTACTTCGCGCACCTGCAAAGTTGTTCCAATCCGCGTGCTGATGCCGAGAATCAGATCATCCTGCTGCACATCGTTGGTATTGCGTCCGGGAATGCCCGAGCGAAGTGTGCTGATCTGTAATGCTTTCGTACTGCCGGGCAAACCATTACTTGGGGTCGGGATGACTTTGAGTACATCTGGCTGCCCACGTTCTGGCCCCTCGGCCCAGCGTCTGTTGGTGGAGTATGCCATCGGCCCGGATATCCGATCATTCAACTCGCGTGAACTCTTTGGCATATTGTGCACAAACTTCCACTCATCTGCTTCGAAATCATCACCCACGTAATCGATTTTCGTACCGGCTCCCGGGATGGGAACTCCGTAAGAGGATGCAGCAGTAGACTGAGCGCAGACCTGAGACTTCGTATGTAGGCTGAACCCAGCCAGCAGCAGCGATACAGCAGTGAGAGTAATTAAATTTCGCATAACCTAGCCCATGAGTGAGAACAAAGAGCCCCAACCTGATGAGCTCACTGTTTTCTATCGGACGGTTTCGCACATGCGCTCAGTTGGTTGGGAGAAGTCTCGCCAGCAATTTCGCCACTTCCGCGGCACGTCGCCGCAAACACTCCTCCAGCCCTCCAACGCGGCAATCTGTGCGGTTTAGAAAAGATCTGCGACCTCGTTTAATTAAGAAACTGTTTCACAGCAGAACGGGCACTGCCGGCCGCCAAAACAACCGGCAGCCGCCTAGGACTGATGCTGATTCCCTCTTCGAAATCCAAACTCTGCTTTCCAATACCAAAACCTGCCATTTTCGCGATACACTAGACCAAGGCTGAGCCCCACATCCGACGATGGCACGAATTGCCACCCGTCGATTCAGGCATTTCGCTTTCCTATCCCGATCGATCCCCGCACGCCCTGATGACCGCAAATCTCAACCGCCCCCCCATCCTGATCTGTCTTCTTGCTTTGATCTTCGCCCTTGGGTTGGATTTGCAACCGCCCCTAGCGAACGAGCCAGCCCCGGCAGGAGAGCAGGGGCAGAGAAAACAAACGCTGTCCACAATCATTGACTACCACCAGGTCAGAGGTCGACAGTCACAGCGCGGCGAGTCGGGTAAACGAGAAGGAGAGCTGGACTTTTCTCTGCTGGGAAAATCTCGCATGCAAGGCATGACAGCGTTCGGCCCTCAGTGGAGTAACAACGCACACTTGCTGTGGGATGGAGTGGTTGGCGATTCGATGAAGAGTTCGTTCCAAGTAGATTCACCTGGACTCTATGACGTTTCGATCCAACTCACGCTAGCAGGTGACTACGGAATTTTCCTTATGACTCTGCCGCAGTCATCCATCTCTCGAGAGATAGATCTCTACAGCAACCGCGTTGAGCTAGCTCCGATCGTGGTTCTTAAAGACCTCAAACTTGCAGCAGGTCCGCAGACAATTGAATTCGCGCTAATCGGAGCAAACACCAAAGCTCGAAAGTTCCAGAACCGCGGATACTTGATGGGCTTGGATTACCTTCAATTGACCCGAAAAGATCGCAACTCATCCAAGCCTGCGATTGCCGACCCAATTCAGGAAACACCAAACACACCCAGCCCAACAAGCCAAGATCAAGAGGACAAGCCGGATGACCCAAATACGAATGCAGCAGCGCCCCACCAAAAGCTGAACCTACAGCAGATTTCCAGGTTCACAAACACCTTTTGCATCGACTGCCACAACACTACCTCAGAAGAGACCGAAATCAACTTTGAGATCCCCAGTGACGGCAAATCGTGGCAACTGGACCCGACACTTCTTCGGCAAGCACGCGACGAACTGGCAGATCACCAGATGCCACCTGACGGCTCGGAACAGCCAACCATCGACCAACGCAACGCGATGGTAAAAACGTTAAGTTCAATGCTGTCCGACTATCTACGAACGCATCAGGTAGCGTCACCAACAGCGATGCGACGCATGACACGCTACGAATACAACAACGCAGTCCGGGACCTGTTACACCTTCGCGGCGACATTTTCCCCCTTCCCGAAAAAACACTCCGTGCATTCACTCCCTATTTTGAACCGGCAACAGGGCATAGCCCGCGAGCGATCCTGGTCGGCAATCGAACTCTTGGCAAAAACCAGGTCGAACGTCAAATCCTCACGGGAGTGAACCCTTTCGCTATCGATCTTCAAGCAGAAGGAGGCTTCAACAACCGTGGCGACGAACTGGGGGTCTCGCCAATTCTGCTTGAGAGTTTACTGCGTCTTGGGCGGTCGATTGTGCACAGTCCTGAGTTCGACGGCTACTGCGGTTTGACCGCTTCTTTGTTTTCAAGTCCGGAACCACAAAACCAGAAGCGCACCCATAACGTCGAAAAAGAACGCATTGCCAAACTCCTCGAACGGGCTTTTCGTACGGCAATCGATGATCCGACCATCAAACGTTATCACGCCTATTTTAGATCGAGGTTTGAAGAAACGAATTCTTTTCGAACAGCAATGAAAGATGTTGTTGCGGCCATTCTCGCATCACCACGCTTTGTCTACATCGCTGAAGCGTCAAACACAAGCGACAGCAAGTTGCTCAGTGGTTATGAAATCGCGACACGGTTATCGATTTTTCTTTGGAGCAGCATTCCAGATGAAGAATTACTAACCGCTGCACGCAACGGTACCTTACTCGACCCCGAGGTTCTTGACAGACAGACTCAACGAATGCTAGTCGATCCTAAGTGCCATGCATTGACGCAGAACTTTGCCAGACAGTGGCTAAGGCTGGATCAACTCGTGACTGCGGTTCCGGATTTCGACCGCTTCCCCCGTTACTACTCCCGTATCGGTTGTGAGCAGTGGAAATTTGGCTTGCAAATGATGATTGAACCTCTTCTCCTGTTCGACAGCATCATGATGGAGGATCGGTCGATTATGCTTTTGATTGACTCCAATTACTCTTACCGATCGGACGAACTTCAGTCGTGGTACACCGATGAACTGCCATTCGGTGATCATGAAAACCGAAATCGTTTCAACACGAACCAACAACGATACACCAAACGCAAATTAACAGATCGCCGAGAGGGTGGTGTCATCACATCGGCGGCGACCATGACGATGACCTCTTCCCCACTGAGAACCAGTCCCATCACACGGGGTGCGTGGGTAGCGACAGTCATTTTGAATCGTCCACCACCTCCACCGCCCGACACAGTGCCGCCCATTGAGACAGATGACAGAGAAATTGAGTCTTCGGGGTTAACCCTAAGGCAGCGTCTGTTGCAGCATCAGGAATCCACCCAGTGTGCAACCTGCCACGCGCAAATCGACCCACTGGGTTTTGTCCTTGAAAACTACGATGCCGTTGGACGATGGAGATCTTCTTACACATCTGGCTTGGAAATAGATTCCAGCGGGGAACTATTTGGAGAGTTAAAATTTAAAAACATTGTGGAATTCAAAAATGCTTTGCTACAGCACCCCGAGTTTTTCATGCGTGCTTTCTCTGAGCACATGCTATCGTATGCTCTTGGTCGCGAACTAACCTTGGCCGATGAACCCACCGTCAACACGATCCTGCAGCGCACACTGAAGAGCCATGGTCAGTTCACAACTGTCATTCGAGAGATCGTTCAAAGCCAAGCCTTCCGCTACCAAGTTGACGACTCAGGCTCACAGGAAATCCGATGAGAAAACACAAGCTAGCACGTCGGTCAGTGCTTCGAGGCTCCGGTGTCGCCATTGCGTTGCCATTGCTAGAAGCTATGCATCGCAGCACACCGACCGAGGCAGCAACCCAACCCGTTGCTCCCCGACGCGTGGCATTTTTTTACATCCCCAACGGTGTCGTCCAGACTGCGTGGAACTTGGCTGAAGTCGGAAAAGACTACAAATTGAGCCCGACTTTAAAACCAATTGAATCGGTACGCGAACACATGTTGGTGGTCAGCAATCTTGATCGAATCAAAGTCGCTGGCACGGATGGACACGCGCAGGCTAGCACCTGCTGGCTCAGCAGCGCTGCCCCAGACGAACTATCTCCTGCTGGCTATCCGCTAAAACGCACCATTGATCAAATCATCGCCGACAAAACTGGTTTGGAGACCAGTTTCCGATCGCTTGAGTTAAGCTGCAACCCTTACGAAGACAATCGGGAATCCATCTACTTTGATAATATTTCATGGTTTGGGCATGGCCACGTTGCCAGATCATTACGTGACCCCGCGGATGTCTTCAACCGTTTGTTCCGCGTTGAAGAACATGTCAACAGCAGCAGCGTATTGGATCTTGTGATGGAAGACGCAAGAAGCCTGCGACCTCGCTTGAGCACTTTGGATCGACACAAGCTGTCCGAATACACCGATGCAGTCCGAACCGTTGAGCGGCAAATCACAAGGGTGCGGCGACGGCAGGATGATATTGCCAAACTTAACCCGACAACTCCTATCAAACCGTGGCAGGCTATGCGGCGAGATGAGTTCATTCAGGTCATGGGTGACCTGATGATTCTTGCTTTACAGAGTGACCTTACCCGAGTTGCAACGTTGATGACGGGTCCTGAACGTTGGGGGTCCCCTCTTAATGTAGAGGGCTGGTTTGACAAGCCAATCCAACATCACTCATGGACTCACGGCCAACACAACGAGAGCATTCGGAAGCAACTCGAAAAACTGGACCTCTTTCACCTCGAACAGTTTGCGAGCCTGGTTAAAAAGATGCAGGCGATCAAGGAAGGTGATGACACGTTATTGGACAACACTGCCTTCCTGTTGGGATCTGGTCTCAGCAGCGGGGAACATCATGTGTGCAATAATCTTCCAACAGTGATCGCCGGACGGTGCGGCGGCGCAATCCAGACCGGCCAGCACGTTCGCTATTCCGAGGGAACCCCGATTGCAAATCTGTGGCAGTCTCTTGCCCAAGCAATGGGTGTCGAGCAGAAGAGTCTCGGTGACAGCACAGGGCTGATCAACGAGATCAGCTGACTGCTGAGGGTTTAACACGGTACTTCTTTTTGATTGCACTGATAACCGGCGGTGCCCATACGTAACCGGCGGTGCCCATACGCATTTCAACCACAAATGCCATCACACACACACCAATCGGGCAGACGCTTCGCCCCCCACTAGCAGGACACTCCCGCAAAAGGAGACTGCAGCACCTGAATTGACCAACCCTCAACGCAGCGCGAATGAGCAACGCAGCGCGAATGAGCAACGCAGCGCATATGAGCGACGCGGAGAAGCTGAGCGGAAATCCTGGCCAAAAAAAGTTTCGGGCGCTGTCAAATATCAAGCCTGTAAAAACGGAGAAGGGTGGCTTTCCTGCCAGTTCAACAACAAATTGGCGAGTCCAGTTTCCGAAAGCCTAGCCTCCTCCTTATATTTCAGGTGAGGTCGATCGAAGGGCTTCCTTAACCTCAGACAGCAGGCAATTGAGAGTTGAGGCGAAGCGAGAGCTCCACCACGGTGCTCGTTGCATGGCATCCACGGGCAGAACCACCAAAAAAACCTTATCTAAGAGCGATTGCATGAAAAACGTATTACTGATTCTCACTTTTCTGTCCAGCCTCGTCTTGGTGGGCTGCGGGGCAGAGGGCAACACCGTCGTGGCACCTTCCGACAACGAGTTGACGGCCGAGGAGGCAAAAGGCCAGGAGGAAGACGATCAAATGCGAGAAGAGTATGAGTCAGGTGGTGATCGCGAATAGCACCACTAAAACGTGGCACGGATGCCGGAACGAACACCGTTAGATTTTCTTTTTTACTCATTTTTCGGGTTTTCCAATGTTATTTAGAACACCTCGTAAGAGAGCTGGATTCACGCTCGTGGAGTTGCTGGTGGTCATCGCGATCATCGGCGTTCTTGTCGGCCTCTTACTTCCGGCAGTACAGGCCGCCCGTGAGGCGGCACGACGGATGAGCTGCAGCAACAATTTCAAGCAAATTGGGTTGGGGCTTCACAACTATCACTCGGCATACAAACAGTTGCCGCAACAACTCGGCGGTACGGGCGGCAATTTGCAGGGAGGGGATCGGTACTACCGCGCCTCTGACCGCACGAACAACATGTCGCTCAGTTATCTGGTTAGCTTGACAGCATTCATCGAACAGCAGGCCCTCTGGGAGCAGATCAGCAATCCCAACAGCGAGGACCTTAGCAACCCGGGCACACTGCGAATTCCGGCTTGGCCAGCGATGGGTCCGACTGCTACCGACGAAACGAACCGGTCTCCTCGAACAACGACTCGCAACTCATCTTACAAGCCTTGGATGACAGAGATCCCGACGCTGCGTTGCCCGAGCGATCCAGGAGTCGGCCCACCCGCAATGGGACGCACCAACTACGGTGCCTGCCTTGGGGATGCCAATCGATATTCCGACGCGGGCCCATACAGTTCGCGACTCGTAATCAGCAGTTTTCGGGCTCAGGAGATCCGCGCCGCTGGGCGAGGAACATTCGTTGCTCGATCAGTGACAAAGTTTCGCGATGTGCTAGATGGACTGTCCAATACGATCATGTGTGGCGAGCTGACCACTGATCTTGGTGACCGGGACGTGCGAACAAAAGCCCGCACAGGACTGAGCCCAACTGTCGTTCAAGACAACCCACTCGCTTGTCAGGCAGACCTAGATCCGGAGCGTCCACTGTTCTGGCTTGACGGAACTCGAGTCGTCTCGAGTGGTCAAGGCCGCGGTTACCGCTGGGCGAATGGCAACGCCTTGTTCTCTGGTATGAACACGATACGCCCACCCAATAAGGAAGTGTGTACCGCTTTTGGGGCCACAGGCCTCGGGATGTTCCCGCCTAGCAGTCGCCATCAAGGCGGTTGCCATATTTTGATGGCCGATGGCGCAGTCATCTTCATCACTGATTCAATTGAGGCCGGAGACCAGAACATCGGGACAGTCCGACGTTCCCGCACTGGCCCGCGTGCCCCAGGCTCACAAAGTCCTTACGGGCTTTGGGGTTCAATGGGTACTCGCGCGGCCAAGGAAACGATCGAAGAGCAGCTGAATCAGTAATTGCCCCTGATTGATTTTACCGTCAGCTTTCATTTACGCTGAAAACAAATGGAAACGGCCGGCACACATTTTTGTGTGTCGGCCGTTTTGCATTCCCGCCATGATCATACCTGAACCAAACAAATCGGTATTCACAGCGCTCGAGCAGGGCGCCAACGACGACCCAATACTGATCATCGCCGCCAACGTGCCAAAAGAACACAAGTGACGACATTCCCTCCCGCCATGAGCTCATCGATAAACGCCAACGAAAAGGACGACTCCCTACACTCTTTGACAATTCTTTGGCATGAAGCACAAACACCGGTAACTCGCATCTCACTCTAGGTCAGCACACATCATCGACCGAATCGATTATCTTATGCGACAGCCAGTCCCATCCCGCACAGACCAGCAGGTAAGTCATGTCCACTGCGAGCAAAGAAATCCAAGCGTTAACAGCCACACAATTCACAACGCCAGAGAAGTTTTTGAAATTTTGCCACAACGATGGCAAGCCTCATGGCGGCATCATCAATGGACAATCCGTTCTTGGCTCAATGAACGCGACGTTCGAAACGATTGACCCCGGATCCCTCGAGACTCTCGCGACCGTTTGCGAAATGGGTCAGGACGAAGTTGACGCAGCGGTGACTGCCGGACAGCAGGCTTTCCATGGTAACGGCGTCAATGGCTGGCGAGACATTCCTGTTGAAGAAAAATGTGCGCTGGTCATGAAACTGGTCGAGCTTTGTGAACGCGACCGAGATGCCCTGCTGGCATGCGAGATTCGTGATGGGGGTAAAGTCTCCGAGTTGGCCGAAGGTGACTTTGCGCAAATTCGGGCAACCGCAGAATACTTCTGTGATGTCGCGAAACGGATTCAGTTGGGTGATGGATCGAAGATGCAGGTTGCAGACAACATTGAAGGTTACACCTACCGGGAACCGTGGGGTGTGGTAGCTGGAATTATTCCATGGAACTACCCGATTGTCTTAACGTCCTGGTTCATCTTCCCAGCCTTACTATCGGGTAATTGCGTGCTAATCAAACCTGCCGAGGACACACCTCTGTCAGCGTTATATATCGGCAAACTCGCAGAAGAAGCGGGGTTCCCTCCTGGGGTGATTAATGTTTTGCCCGGACGGGGTGAATTGACCGGTCAATTCATGGCTGAACACTCGGGCATTCGCTACATCTCATTCACCGGTTCACCAGGAGTTGGCCAGCACATCTTGCGAACCTGCGACCGACATGGCACTCGTATGAAACGTGAAATGGGCGGTAACGGAGCCGCCATTGTTCTGGAGGATGCCGACCCACAGGCAGTTGCTCGAATGATTGGTCGGCACACGAATCAACACTTTGGACAAACTTGCTGTACGATTCACCGAGTATTCGTGGCAGAGAAGATTGCTGATGATTTCATCGACGCCCAGCGGGAGTTCTTCTCCGGCCTGCAAATTGGTTACCAGGCAGACGAAGGAACTCAACTGGGTGCCGTGATCAACTCAACGCAGCGTTCACGCATCCTGTCAGCACAGCGAGAGACAATCATGCGAGGCGGCCAGCCGATCCTTGATGGCGGTACCGCAGATGTTGCAGGTCGAGAAGGTTACTACATCAAGCCCGCGATTTACCGTGCCACACCAGATTTGAACTGCAATCCAGCTGAAGTCTTTCATGCTTTTGCGACCATATGCCCGGTCACAGATACCGAACAGGCGTTACAGCTCGCCAACAGCACCCCATACGGTTTGGGCGCTAGCGTGTGGACCAAAGATATCTCGCGTGGTGTTGAACTCGCAAAACGCTTCCGAGACGGAACATGCCAAGTGAATTGCCACAACACCATTGCATACGGATTACCCTACGCTGGCCAAGGCATTTCAGGGGGGCCCGGAGCCGGGGTGAATTGTGAAGAAACGTTCACTGATTACACCGAGCTCAAAGCTATCTACGTGGCGGACTACCCTGACTCCTGATCCTCGCGGGCAATCGACGCTTGACGTGTGATAAGTTCCCGACCTGTGATAAATGCCCGACCTGTGATAAATGCCCGACCTGTGATCTATGCCCGACCGGTGAGAAATGCCCGACCGGTGAGAAATGCCTGAGGACCGTTCTACGAAGCCAGGCACTTTCCGATCGGGGACGCATGGATCAAACTAGCGTCTGCCCGATGGAGCCGTGACCCGATAAAGACGTCACACGATGCTTGCGTCACCTGCTATTTATTTTCTTGGAGCAAACGCTCGATGCCTTGGCACCTCGTCCTTCCTTTTAAGATCACCTTTTGGACGTTGGGCATTTTGCTAGGCATCGCCGTTCTGGCCGCGCCCTCCATCAAAAAGAAACGCTCCAAGATTTTCCTTTGGGGATTTCCAATGGTGCTTGTTGCCTTCATCCCCTCCTGTAGCGTGATCATGCACTTCATGGATAAATCGCGGTTCGGTGTTTTTGAATACGATGTGACACAGACGGTTGGTGATCCACTGGTAGAACGCTACCTGCCGCCAGCCGCTCGTGAACTGACCGTTGATCGATCTGCGAATGGATACCGAGCCCGCTACCTGATTGAAGCAGAATTCCTAGAAAACTGGTTTGACGCAGTATGGGAAGAATTCGGAGAGTATTCCAAATCAGGCAAAACATCGCCCGAATTCATCACCCTCACACAAGCTGACTTCGATCAGAACTTTGGTGGACTGGGATGGCCGCGTCCTACTGAGGTGGTGTTCTATCAAGGACCGATTGCTGACAACGGTGCCGGATTCGCAATTTGGTATGACGCGGAAACCGGTTTTGCCTATGAGTCGGCAAGCCATTGGTAGCCCGACTCATCAGGCCACCCGACATTCGCAAAGAGAGTCATCCCACAGGCGTGCGATCCCTACCAAAAATCAGAATGACGGCCTTCGGTCACTGATCGGCAATACAACGGTTTACCAAGGTGCCGATCCCTTCAATCTCAACTTTGCATTCGTCGCCCGGCTTAAGAAAAACAGGCGGTTTACGAGCGGCCCCCACGCCCGGCGGCGTCCCCGTGAAGATCAAATCACCAGGCAGAAGCGTTACGATCTTTGTCAGGTGTTCGATCAGACTTGGGATGTCAAAAATTAGCTGAGCCGTCGTGCTATCCTGCACGACCTCACCATTGAGGTGCATACGCACACGAAGATTCGCAGGATCAGAAACCTCACTGACAGGTACGATACAGGGCCCTGTGGGGGCAAATGTGTCAAAGGTTTTGCCTAGCAACCACTGACCACCGGGTCGCCCTTTCTGCCAATCGCGTGCAGAAACATCATGCCCACAGGTATACCCGAACACATAATCCATTGCAGCGGCCGCGGGAACGTGCTTCGCTTTCTTTCCAATCACGACAACCAATTCGGCTTCATAGTCGACTTCGGATGAGACTGCTGGTAGACGGATTGAATCTCCGTGGCCTACCAAAGTTGTATTGAACTTACTGAAAACGACAGGCTCACTCGGAATTTCCGCACCAGACTCAATGGCGTGATCTCGATAATTCAGGCCAATACAAATCACCTTACTGGGCTGCCCCACCACGGGAAGCAACTGGGCAGGCTCCGGCAACCATTGCGATTCATCCGTGGACTGCAAACTCGCCAAGCGAGTTGCGTCCAATGAAAAAATCTCACCGTCCGCGGGGAGCTCATCAATGAGATTCCCGAGAGGGCAAATAGCTCCGGGACGATAAAGAGCGTACTGGGGCTTACCCTGCTCATCCTGATACCGACAAAACCTCATATCCGCGGATCCTGCTTCAAGTGTGTTGACTCTCGCTGGTGAGTTGTTGATCAACCTCGTTGCTGACGATCACACCGTAATTGATCGCCCCCAACCAGCCACTCATGATGATACCAACACTTCCCGCGTGATACATACCACCCACCTGTTGCGGCAAAGCTCGACTGACCCCCAATCCCTCGAATTTGGTTCCGAAGCTGGCTCCCATTTCGTGCTGCGTGTAGTGATTGAAGGTACGTGGCGTCGCAGCCTCGGCGCGGTCAATTTTATTCCGGATACCAGGGATGTACTTCTCCAAAGCTTCGATCGTTGTTTCTACCAGATCTTGCTTACTGGTCTCGTAATCGTGTTCATTCAGATCAGCCCAATCCGCCCAGTTGGCATTTGTGCTACTGACGATGGCGAAGCGTTCTTTCTTGCTGGGCCGTGTCCTCGGGTAATAAAAGCTGAACGTGCGGCTTGTGATATCGCGGCTCAACAGGAGATCCGTGCGGAATTCTTCAGCCGTACTTGTGAAGAACAGATCACCCGATGATTCATCAATTTCTTCGCCAGGCTTCAACGCCATGTAGACCTGTGTGCTGCTGTTATTCAGGCGTACAGCCTCGGTCTGATCGACGTAGTCACGATCAAGTTTTTCAGGCCCAATCATTTTTAGAATTGTGGTCCTCAAGTTTGCGTTGCTGACAACGGCACGGCACCCAATCCGTCGACCATGCGTCTCAACTGCAGAAACCTTTCCATCCTTGACGTGAATCCGGTCCACACCGCAATTGATTCGTATATCCACCCCGTTGGATTGCAGCTCTTTTTTCATCCGAGCGACCAAATCATCAGTTCCACCTTCATAAATGAAGACTCCCTTGTTCATGAAATTACTGAACACAATTCCATAGGTGATGGCTGGATCTTCTAGCGTTGATCCGTTGGCATACGTAATCGGTTCCATCAAAAGCCGAACGACATCATCACGCCCAGGAAAAAAGCGATCAAACAACTGCCGCGTGGTGATCGCCTGATCGTCGTAGAAATTCATCCCACGAGCTGTATCAAAGAAGTCGTTGACCTTAGCGGGTGCAATCCCAAAGTCCGTTGTCAACAACCTCGTAAAATCTTCACGATTGAAGGTCGTGGTCAAGGAAAACTGCGGATTGTCAAACCGAATGTTTTTCAGCTGAACAATTCGATCCGCAATATCGCGATTCCAGTAGCGGCGGCAGGACTTAATCATTCCATGCGGAAAACCATGCAACGAAATATCAAAAACATGTCCGCCCGGTCGAAGGAACCAAGTCGCCAGCCCACCCAACTTGTAGTGCTGCTCAAGCAACAAAACACGATGTCCCGCACGGCCGAGAATATTGGCAGAGGTCATACCTCCCAAACCGCTACCGATCACCACAACATCGTATTGATCTTCAACACCTTTTAAGAAATCACGGGGCATGAGTAATCAGGGGTTTCAGTAAAAGAATGACAACGAAAAACGAAAGTACAGGAATTCAACGAGGCATGCAGATCTTACCCCGAATCACAGTGGACCCACATCCGGCTGCAATTCGGCGTAGATACCGATTTGGTCCGTCTTGGGAGCCCTATCACCGTACAGTAGAAGCGCTCCCTCGCCGACCAGCCATCTCTCATCAAGCAAGCGAATTGAATCGGTTTCCTTGACAGCCAGTGTCTCGCGTCCCACCCCTGTGCTAAGCACGTCGTGCGAGCCTCGGAAAACAGTGACGTGCGGCGTAGGTAAAACCGTAGCCATGCGTTGATTTCCCTGCACGCCGGAAACAAGCGAAGCAATCTTCCATTTCTTGTCGCGTGGGTCCTCGAGAATCCGGATGGTCACGACCGACTCACCTGCTGGCAGCGCAACAGCACCGTACCAGAGCGGTCCCGCCGCCATCTTGGGCCACAACGAGCTGTAAGCCACTCGGAACTTGGTCGGCCCCGTGGGCACCCGCACCCGAACTCGATAGGTCAGCGGCTGATCAGATGGTGCTCTGGCTGCGGCGATTTGCCCCGGTTCTGTCTCCTGTAAATAACCAGTTTCTGCCCGCATCTTGTTGACTTCAAACTCCAAATGCCGCAGCCGACGGGTTGAGAAAACGAGCCCCATGGACAGAATGACAATGGTCACCAGTCCCATGTATTCCCGCAAACTGATCCTCCATCGGCCTCTGCCCGACCGGGCGACCTTGGATTGCCCCGTTACCGGGTGAGGCGTTCGATGCTCCACCAAACTCATGGGCGATGCTTTCAAGGCTGACTCGTCGGCAGATGCTAACCTCTCGTCTTTCGCGATGCTTGCTCCACGTGACTCACCCAAACGGTTCAGGCTATCATCTGAGGTAGCCGGCATCCCCTTGGTCACAGCACTGATCTTCGAGGAAGAAGCCGGTTCGGAAGAATCTGAAGAGTCAGGGCTCGCGAAGGACTCTGGTCTTGGTTCGAGTTCACACATGCTCGAATTGTAGCCAAATTGGCAATTCGAATTCGATTGAGATAACTGTTGGGCTATCAGGGATGCGTACTTACAAGCAGAAAATCGAGATCCTATGGGACGGAAAAGCGGCTCTTGTCGTCCATAAACCGGCCGGAATCGCAACACAGGCAGCCCACGGTATTGAAAGTCTTGAAACGCTCCTCCGCTCGCAACTGGCTGAACGCACGGATTACGTGGCTTTCCCACATCGGCTGGATCGTCCTGTGAGCGGCGTGGTCTTGGTCGCCACGCGGAAACGCGCGGCCCGACTGCTCAGTGACCAGTTTGCGAGCCGAAAAGTCACCAAAACCTACCTTGCTTGGGTAACAGGTAAAGTCGAATCCCAGCAGCTTGGTCTTTGGGTCGATCATCTCAGGAAAGTGCCAGACCGTTCGCATGCGGAAATCGTGGAACAAGCTTGTGAAGGAGCACGGGTCGCTGAGACCAGGGTAAGCCTGCGCATGTACGACTCAGGGACAAATCGCAGCCTCTTGGAGCTGTCGCCGCTGACCGGTCGCATGCATCAGTTACGGCTCCAAACCGCCCACAGAGGTTTCCCAATCATCGGTGACTGGCAATACCAAGGACGACAGATGGTGGAAGAATCGGGCAGCGTAATGACAGAGATCCATGAAAACCGTGGTCAGTCAACGGGCGGAGTACCGAAATCGAGATCTAAGTTCAGCAGCGAGACTTCGAGAGCGGGGTCCTCAAGTGAAGGACGAGCCAACCAAACCGGCTCCGAAGTCCCCGTTCCAGACCCAGAAACGGGAGTTTCGAAGCCTGAGCCGACTGTTACCGATGGCAGGACCCAAGAGTGCGATCGGATTCTATTGCAAGCACAACGAATAAAGTTCCACGATCCTTCCAACGGCATTCTGCAAACGGTAACCGCTTCCGACGAACTGCCGCAGAGGGTGTAATAGGGCTCAACGTCGGAGAATCCTGAAGTTTTTGGGGCCAAACAGGACATCTATTGAACGGAATGCAAGCTCGTCACGGGCTTCCGCCCAACGCCGAGTCAGGGGGCGACGTTAAAGTTGCCGATAGAGTATAAAATACGGTTACCGCAACAAACGCTGAGGTCTTGGACAAACGGAAATGACAGAACAACGGTAGGCGATCATGTTGCGAATAGGTGCTGTTTCTTATCTGAACACAAAACCGCTGATCCACACGCTCGAAGAGCGTTTGGGTCGGCAGGGCACGTTAACGCTTGACCTTCCGAGTCGTCTTGCCGAGGGACTCCGCACGGGCGAGCTCGACGTGGCTTTGATACCATCAGTGGAGTACTTTCGCGGGCAAGACTACGAAGTCATCTCGGACGCCGCAATCGCTTGTCGAGGGCCTGTATGGAGCGTACGACTACTCAGCCGCGTTCCCGTTCCGCAGATCAAACGTCTGGCGTTAGATGAAGGTAGCCGAACCAGCGCCGCAATGGTCCGAATCCTGCTCCACGAAATGCACGGGCTTCAGCCCGAAACGGTATCGCTTGGGATCGATCAGGAACCGGAGGATGTCGACGCAGATGCGATCATGCTGATTGGCGACCGCGCGATGCACCCGGCTCGCGGCACCTACCGGGAAATCTGGGACTTGGGCGACCGCTGGTGTCGTTGGACAGAACTTCCATTCGTGTTTGCGATGTGGGTCGCCCGCCCCGGGATTTGGGGCTTGGGTAACGGTAAACAAATCGACCGCGAGTCGCTGGAGCAGATGCTGGAAGCCAGTCGTGACTCAGGTAGAGAGCACATGGAAATAATCGCAATGGAAGAATCAGCTGGTCATGGTCTCACCAAGGAAGACCTGCATCGATACTTCGCTGAAAACCTGCACTTCAGGCTCGGACCGGGTGAACGCAATGGCTTGGCAGCCTTTCGCTCGCGGGCTGCTGACCTGGGCCTCGTTCCAGCCACCGATAAAATCAACGCCTAATTTACTCGAAGAATTTCTATGATCGCTACTGGAACAATCAATATCCGCGACATTTTGGACAAGGCT
>NZHD01000027.1 GCA_002691205.1 Deltaproteobacteria bacterium | reverse complement strand
GCCGAACGGGCCGCGGAGGAGGCTCGCAGCCCCAAAATAAAAGTTCAGAACCGAGTTCGTGAACTTAAAAAGGGCTAGGGGTTTCTCAGGTCCACGGGGAATGCTTCGTCGATCCGGTTTGGCGGGTGTTCAGCGCAGTCTCTGAAAGATTTCGAGTTCTCCAGGATAGTCAGCGACTTGAAAGCGCTTGACGGGCTTGTATCGAGATCGAAATGCGCTGGTGGACAGGATGGGGTCTCGTCCGTTTCGAGAGTTGTGGATGAAATAGTCAGGGGAGTAACGGTCAACGACCCAGTGTAAACGGCCTTGGCGTATAGATTCGAGTCCGCCGGGCGTAACGAGGCCCACCGGATCGATGATGGTTCGATCCGAGAACCAGCCCAGGTACCCAATCTCATAGTACGTGACAGACTCGTCGCTTCTTGTGTGGTTATTCAGCCAGCGTCCGACTTCAGTATAGAGTTCTCGGCGTGGGGGCTGGGTGTCAAAAGTGCGAGTACCCTTAAACCCTTGGGTCACCACTGTGATGATGAGAGCGATGAAGACGACTCGTACAAGGGTGGGGAGTCCATTGATTCGAATGCGGCGACGTGCATCAGGAAACGGATTCTGAAAGAGAGTCCAGATTTGCCGTATTCCTGCGCCGAGTAGCAGGGCATGGCTAAAGTAAAGAGGGGCTAGATACCAGTGGCTAAAAGCGCTCGCGAGGATCCATTGGTAGATCGCCGCGAAGAGTAAGCTGTTTCCAAGAAAAAAGAGCCAGACCCTCTCTTTGAACAAAGATCTCCAAACCCCGAGAAGGAGAAGCAGTACGAAGGCGGGAGCCCATAGGCCTTGGTAGGGGTTCAGTTCATAGAGGTAGATTTGGCTGCCGGGGCCAAAAAGTTTCCAAGCTCCTGACGCGCCCATAGCCATCTTCGTGGCCATGGTTGCTGGGAAAAGTTGACCGAAGACCGTCATGGAATAGAGGAACCAGGGCAATAAAAGAACCGCGATCAAGAGGCCTTCTTTGATAGGTAACTGGCGTCTTCTCAGAGTGTCGACGCCATAGACAAGGGCGACAAAAATGACTGCATCCATCCTTCCGAGGATGGCGAGTCCAAACGTGATAGCGGCCAAGCCTCGGTACCCCCCTTGATGGAGCGTTAAGCCGGCCGGCACAAGTAGGAAGTAGACGAGAAGAGTCTCTCCTCCAAAAATCTGGTAGATCTGGGGTTCTGTGAAGAGAAACAGAGAGGCCAGGGAGCCAGCAAAGCGGATTTTTGATTGGCGTCCCAAAACTTCAATGAGCAGAATCGATCCCAGCAGACTGCACAGACTGAGGATCCCACTGGCGATGGGGATGGGCAGCAGGAGACTTGAGGCGGCTAGAATAAGGCTGTAGAGAGGGGTGGTGGTCCCAAGGAAGTCTTGCCCTAGGTTGTAGACGAAGCCGTGCCCGAGGGAGAGATTTTGTGCGTAGCGATAGGTGATGTAGGCATCGTCATACGCGTAATTGACAAATTTGAGTCCGATGAGAAGAGCGGCGGCGAGGCATAGGCCAAGAAGGACGTCATCGAACGTCGAGTCGAACTTGCTTGTCTCTTTTTTGGGAGAAGGTGGCTTCACGCTATGGGCTGCTCCTCCGCACGCGGTTTACCAGGATTGTTCTCAACGATCTGGCGAGAGCTAGGCTATCCAACATTGAGACCCGCTCCTGGTCTTTTTGATCGCAATGCTGCGACGAGTGATGCCGACTCCAAAGCGGCTGAGGGAGACGATTACTCAATCGATAACCCCGAGCAACCGCCCATTCTTCTAATTCAGTCCCTCGACACTCAAACGATTGGGTGTGGGCTCGACGTAAGCGAAAGAGGATTGCTAGAGTTTCGGAGCTTAGAGATCGTGATAACCTTTTGAAAGCAAGAAGGAGCTTCAAACATGAATTTCTTGGACCCGGAGTTTGTACTGTCGTTCGGCGTGGCAGCTTTTCTGGCGATTGTTTTTCTCCAATCTGGGCTTGATAAAGTTTTCGACTTTTCGGGAAACTTAGAGTTTATTTCTGGGATGTTCGCTAATGCGCCTGTGCCGGTTCCCGTTTTACCTCTTTTGATCGTCGTGACCATTTTTGAGGTTGCAGCGGGTGCCCTTTCAGCAGTTGGGGCCGTCGTTATTTTCTTCTCTGGGGATTCGTTGCTGGCCTATTGGGGGGCGATTCTCTCTGCTGTTTCGCTTCTCATGGTTCTATCCGGTCAGCGTTTGGCGCGGGCCTATGCGGACGCAGCTGTGATCGCCCCTTATTTTTTGGTGAGTTGCTTAGGGATCTACATCCTCGGATAGGGGGGCCTTCAGTGACTTGTGATTGCTCGGTGGAGCCTTTCTTTTAGAAGCATGCTCGCCGATGGCAAACATTGACATAGGGGCGAAGCCGAGGAGGGGACGTGTCTCATCAACTGCAGGTCCAGATTCATGCGCCCGAAGATGTTCGGTTGGACTTTGTGTCCCGGCCCGACCCCGGCCCACGGGACGCCGTCGTTCGAGTTCAGGCTTGTGGCATTTGTGGGAGTGATGTGGGGTACGTCAAGGTGGGGGGCATGATGGGACCCACAGATCAGCCGATGCCCATCGGTCATGAGTTCTCCGGTGTCATCGAATCAGTGGGCTCTGAGGTCACGGGGGTCTCCCCCGGAGATCGTGTCGTGGTGGATCCCCAGGGAGCCGGCAACCAGATCGGAAATGGCGGTAGCGAGGGCGCCTTCACGCCGAGGATCTTGGTTCGGAACGTATCCGATGCTCGATCTCTGATTCCGATTCCCGATGCTCTTTCGTTCGAATTGGCGGCCTTGGCTGAGCCTTTGGGCGTGGGTATGCAGGCTGTCAACCGGGCCCGTGCAAAAGCCGGCGAAAGGGCTGTCGTTTTTGGGGCTGGGCCCATCGGCTTGTCGGCGGTGGCGACCCTCCATGATCGAGGCATCCAAGAGATCGTTGCGGTTGATTTCTCGGATACTCGATTGGCTGTCGCTCAGGAGCTTGGCGCTTCGTACGGCTTTAATCCTGGGCGCGAGAAAGTTTGGCGAAAGATCGAAGAAGTTCACGGACAGTCGGAAGTCTACGGCAGTACAGTCGCCGCTACAGAGGTGTTTATAGAGGCTTCGGGGGCCCCTCAAGTTATTCCTGAAATCATCAGTCGAGCGTCATCGGGAGCTCGCATCGCCGTGGTCGCTCTTCACCGCAAAGAAGTTCCGATCAATTTCTTGAGCGTCATGATGAAAGAAGTTGAACTCATTGGGTCCATCGCTCAGCCAGCGGATTGGGACGATATGCTTGAGATGTTAATCCGATGTGATTTGTCTCCCATGATTACTCATCGCTTTGAGCTTGAACATTTTTTGGAAGGGATGGCTGTTGCACAAGACCCTGATGCAGGAGCCAAAGTGATGATTCAGATGGATACGGGAGCCGCATAGGCTTTGTGCGATTCGTGAGGCAGTCGTCGAAGGGGGCACAAGTGGAGCTTTTTGCACGAATGGGTCGATTCAGTGGGGAAGTCGAGGCATGGACTGTTTTGTCGTGGTCTGTTTAACGCGATGAAAGTTCTGATGCTCAACGAGCGAGACTTGGACCACCCATTTGCAGGTGGGGTTGAAGTTCATCTGGATGAACTGAGCCGCTGTCTTTTTGCGCGACACGGGATCGAAACGACCGTTCTTTGTTCAGCCTATGAAGGAGCTCGTCCAGATGAGACAAAGGGGGGGGTCCGGTATGTGCGTTCCGGAGGAAAATTCTCTTATTATGCCCAGCTGCCGAGTCGAGTAAGATCGCACTGGCGTACGGGCGAATATGACCTGGTAGTGGAAAATCTATGCAAACTTCTTTTCTTCTCCCAAGTCTATCTCCCTGGGGTGCCTCGGCTCGCATTAGTGCACCATTTGTTTGGTTTGTCGGCGTTTAGACAAGTCCCGGCCCCTATCGCGACCTATGTGGCTTTTTCGGAGGCTCTCCTGCCCATCTTCTACCGTCGATGGCCTTTTGTTGTGGTTTCGCCAAGCACGCGAGACGATTTAAAAAAACGTTTTCTGCCGGGGAAGCGTATACGGGTCATTCCGAACGGGCTCGATCATGATCGTTTTAGGCTCGATCCGTCCGTTCCGGTAGAGCGTGGCTTGGTCCTCTTTGTGGGACGGCTCGAGTATTACAAGGGAGTCGATGTCTTATTGAGGGCATGGAGGCAGGTGATCCGCCAGCGTCCTGACGCACGACTGGTTTTAGTGGGAGCGGGTTCGGCGGCGGAATCCCTTCGCGCGCGACTCACTGAGAAGCGAGAACAGGCCTCTGTATCTTTCCAGGGCTTTGTGTCTGAGTCGGAAAAAATCGATTGGCTGAGGCGCGCAGAAGTATTGGTACAGCCTTCTCATAAAGAAGGTTGGGGCCTCACAGTACTTGAAGCAAATGCCTGCGGTACACCGGTGGTGGCGACTCGCGTGCCCGGATTGCAGGACTCAGTCAGACATGAGAAAAGCGGCTTGCTCGTTCCTCCATCAGATTCAACAGCGCTTGCTGGAGCGCTTTCGCGTATTCTCGGAGACTCGAAAGAGAGACAGGTCCTGTCCCAGGGCGGCCTCGAATGGGCAGAGCATTTTTCCTGGGGCGCAGTCGCTGATGCTTTCGCCGGGGTGCTCGGGGCTGTTGCGCGAAGAGAGGAACTGCCAGAGCAATCTAATTTTAGCCATCTGCTGGGCTGAGTTTTTCTCTCTCTCTCTCTCTCTCTCTCTGCTTTCCGGATTCAAAAGGTTTCCCAGTGATGCCGGTGAACGATGCCATGATGCAGGCTTTAGAGCGACTCAATCTCCGTGACTAATCGGTCCTCAAAATCAAAGTCGAATTTGAGATTCTTAGTTCGCCCGCTTGATTGCATCCATTCCCAAGTTTCTTCGACGGCGCCGCGAAATGTGTACTCGGGAAGCCATCCCGTATCTTCTTTGAGTCGATCGATGCTGAAGTAGACATTTCGATTCCAATGATGAATGTTAGGCGCAATTCTTTGGATAATCCGGTTGATTTGAAATAGAGCTTGCTCACGTGGGTCGCCTTGGCTTCGGACATCCGCATTCACCTGCATGGCTTGGTCGGCGAGCGAGATCTGACCTGCATAGATTTTGTCCATGAAGCGCGCAGGGATAGAGACTTTATGGATCGACTCTGGGTTGATTCCCATCACTTCAGCGAAGGTGTCTACGTATCCGGAATCAGTAAAACAGTCCGCGCCGGTGAGGTTGTAGCGACGCCCAAAGGTCGAAGGCTTCTGGATCATGGCACGAAGCGCTCGCGCTTCATCTCGCACATAGCCGACTTGTCCCACGGTTTGTCCCGCATCGGGGATCATCACCTTTCGGCCTGCAAGGAGACGCATGAACATACGCTGCTCACGTTCGGGAATAATGTTGTGGGGGCCAAAGACCATGGAAAACGCCGCTATGGATGCTGGGAACTGGCGTTGACGGTAAGCCTCCAAGAGCAAGTCCTCGCAGAGCAATTTGTTTAGACCGTAGGCATTTTGTCGTGAACCTCGTTCCACGGGATGATCTTCTCGAATAGGAAGAGAGTCAGTTTGTGCGTAGATCACGGTGGAGCTGGCGAATATGTAATGGCCCACGTGGCCTTCAAGAATTTCGATCATGAGCTTGACGTCTTCGGGTCGATAGGCACTGATGTCGTAGGCACAGTCCCAATCTCTGTTGGCCAGAGTCGATTTGAGTTCGGAGGGCTTGGTGCGATCGCAGACGAGGCGATGGACGCCGGCGGGTAGGTGGGCTTGAGTTTTTCCTCGGTTGAGAACCGTGACCGTGTGTCCTGCGCGAACGAGTTCATGAACAAGGGCGAGTCCGTTGAATTGAGTGCCTCCCATCACCAATATGTTCACGTGTCATTCCTCACATTCTGAAAGGATTCGTTGCCGAAAAGTGGGACCCACAGGTCTGGTTTGATTTTCAGCTTCTCTTTCGTTCGCCGTTGAGTTTTCTTGGAGATCCGGTGAAGCGGTCCGAGGCCACTAGGGGAGTTGGTTCAGCCAGGCCGGGTTTTTAAACCACTTGGCTTCGAGTTCCTGCATTGTTCCCGTTCCCTCGAGAATGTTGATGTAGTTTTCAACGAGATTTAGGAATAGAGGGTCATTGGGCGGGAGAGCGGCGCCGATGGGCTCGAACGTGAAGGGGGCGCCGATGGTGATTAAGCCTTCGTTAGGATGCCTTAATGCGGCGACTAGGCAGACAGAGAGGTCAGCCACCATGGCATCCACTTTCCCGTCGATCACAGCCTGGATGGCGAGGTCAGGGGTGGGTGTCGCGTAGAGTCGGGCTGAGGGAACGGATTGCCTGATGAAAGATTCGCTGGTGGAGCCGGCCAGAGCAGAAAGTCGAATTCCCGTCATGTTGATGTCTTTGGGTTCATCTGCTTCTGAGAGTGATTTTGAACGGGTCAGGATGGCTTTTCCTGAAATAAAATAGGGGCCAACGAAAGCAACGCGGGTATTGCGCGCGGGCGTCATCGTGACCTGCGAAAGCACGATATCCACCTCGCCGGATTCAACAGCCCCGAGCAATTCAGAGAAGGGTTTTTGGGTAAATTCGGCACGCACCCCCATGCTGTTCGCGAGAGCGTTGGCCAAGTCTGCTTCGATCCCGATAATTTGGCCTGTGCTGGTCGTCATGTTGAAAGGAGGCTGGTCTCCCGACATGCCCACGCGAAGGATACCCGTCTGAAAGACTCGGTCGAGAACCGGCGCCTTAGGTGCGACGGTTTCGGGTTCTTTTGTGAGGGTTTTACAGCCGACCATGGCAAAAGTGAGACAGATGGAAGCAACGAGTAAAACGATGCGAGGCATGGAATCTCCCTTGAATCTGTGTGCTGTATGAATTTTGGCTGATTGTGAGTGATGGGGGCTTCCGCCGGAATCTCTAAAGGCCCGCAGGGGGGATCTAAAACCTGTAACCGGCTTAGTGCTCATAGGTCCGGACTCCGCTTGAAGTTCTCTGTTGCCTTTGGAATAAAAAAGCCGAACGGGCATCTTTTCAGTCTGTCGGCTTTTACGGTAGACCGAGTGAATCATGGTGCGACGCGAATTTTGATTCGCGTTGTTATCGGCCGAAGGCTTTCTTAATCCGGTCAATCGCTGTGTCGACGTTTTCGTGAGAGTTGAAGGCGCTGATCCGGAAGAAGCCTTCGCCGCTAGGGCCGAAGCCCGACCCCGGCGTTCCCACCACGTTCGCACGGTCGAGCAGTTGGTCAAAGAAATCCCAACTTGTGAGCTTGTCGGGTGTGGCCATCCAGATGTAGGGGGCGTGTTCACCTCCAAAGACTTCGAATCCCGCAGAGCCGAGGCCTTCTCGGATACGTCCAGCATTCTCCATGTAATAGGCAACCTGGGCTGCGGTTTGCTCTGCGCCTTCGGGCGAGAAGACGGCCGCCGCCGCCTTCTGAATCATATAGGGAACAGAGTTGAATTTCGTCGCATGTCGCCGGTTCCACAGCGCGTTGAGCGAAACTTTTTCGCCACTGGCCGTTCGTCCCATGGCTTCATGAGGAATCACCATGTAGGCGCAGCGTGTCCCGGTAAAGCCGGCTCTCTTGGAGAAGCTTCGCATCTCAATGGCGCACTCTCGGGCCCCTTCGATCTCGTAGATGGAGTGAGGGAGGGTGGGGTCTTGAATAAAGGCATCGTAGGCGGCATCGAAGAGGATGACGGACCCGTGGTTCTGAGCCCAGTCAACCCATTGCTGCAGGTTTTCGCGACTGGCGACAGCCCCGGTGGGGTTGTTGGGAGAGCAGAGATAGATGAGGTCCACTCTTTCTTCTGGAGGCCCAGGCATGAAGTTGTTTTCAGCATTGGCTGGGAGATAGACGATCCCATCGTAGCGTCCTTCCGCGTCGGCTTCTCCTGTTCGACCTGCCATAACGTTGGTGTCGACGTATACGGGATAGGTGGGGTCGGTGACGCAAAGGGAACAGCCGGTTCCAAAAATCTCTTGAATGTTTCCGCTGTCTTGCTTGCTGCCATCGGAAACGAAGATTTCATCCGCTGCAATGGAAACGCCTCGTTTCTCAAAGTCGTGTGCTCGGATCATATCCGTGAGAAACGCATAGCCGTTCTCGGGGCCGTATCCGTGGGCCTCATGGCCCATTTCGTCCACAGCGGCATGCAATGCGTCGACAATGGCCGGGGCCAGAGGGAGCGTGATGTCACCAATCCCGAGTTTAATGAGATCGGCTTCGGGATGGGCGGATTGAAATGCGGCGACCCTACGTCCAATTTCGGGGAAGAGGTAGCCGGCCTGTAGTTTTTGGTAGTTCTCGTTGATTTGAGTCATGGGGCGAAGAACATAGACGATCCGAGTCCCTTGAAACAAGGCGCTTGGGTACTTGTCTCGGGCTTGGGCTTCAAAATTGACAACTCTGGCCTCTGAATCAGCTTTTTAGGCTAGAAACCTGCCAAACCAGACCGACTCTGCCCAGAGAAAGGAGACTAGTCACGCCCCGGGGCGAGATCCTCCAAAAGTGCTTCATCGGGGCCAGGAGCCCCATCCGCGCGAAAAGCTTGGATACAGACATGATCCGCGCCGGCATCCCAGTGCGCCTGAATCCGTTCGCGGATTTTGTCGGTATCACCCCAGGTGACGATTTCGTCCACCAAACGGTCACTTCCGCCGTTTTCGAAATCATCGGCTTCAAATCCGAATTGCAACAGGTTGTTTCGGTAGTTTGGGAGTCCGATATAGACTTGGAGATTGGCGCGGGCCACGGCGCGCGCTTTGTCGGCGTCGGTTTCACGCAAGACCATTTGCTCAGGGCAAAGCCACGCATCGGGGCCCATGACTTTGCGGGCATGCGCTGTGTGGGCGGGAGGAACGAGGTAAGGGTGGGCGCCACGCGTCGCCTGGGCGGCGAGACCGAGCATACCATCCCGCAGTGCCCCGAGGACAATCGGCGCATCTTCGGCGGGCTCTTTGCCCATGTAGAGGGCCCCCTGCATGGCTTCGAGATGAGATCTCATTGTCGAGAGAGGTTTGGTATATTCGTGGCCGCGAACCTTGCTGACGAGATGCGCGTGAGAGACGCCTAAACCCAGGACGAATCGATTCGGCGCGAGTTCGCTCAGGGTTTTGTGGATAGCCTTCAGTGTCATGGCATCGCGGGCGTAGATATTGGCGATCCCAGTGGCGAAAACGATGGATTCGGTCTGAGCGGCGAGGTATCCGATGAGGCTAAAAGGGTCTCGGCCCACGGCTTCGGGGATCCAAAGTGTTCCGTATCCCCAATCTTCCAATCGTTTGGCAAATGCGGCGGTTTCGGGGGCCGAAAAGGAATCGAGCCATGTCCAGACGCCAAGTCGACCAATTTGAGTAGTCATTGCAGAATCTCCGAAGTGTGATTGGGTAAAAATGAAAAGTTAAAAGGCTGCGGTGAGAGGGTAGGGGGATAAGCCCTTCGGCGCCTCTCAGGAATAACGCAAAAAATCACCGTTGCGAAGCTTTTGCATATACCGGTCAAGCTCCTTACGAATGCTGCTTGAAAGAAGGACTACGCCAAGGATGTTTGGAAAACCCATTCCGAGAATCATGAGGTCTCCGAATTCGATGACGCTATCCGCATTAAAAACAGCCCCTGCCCAGCAGAAGCCGAGGAAAATCAGTTTATAGGCCATGACCGATCGAGTTCCGAAAAGGTAGACCCAGCATTGTTCGCCGTAGTAGCTCCACGAGATCATCGTGCTGAAGGCAAAAAGCACTGCAGTGATGGATAATACGATGGGGTACCACGGAAGAACCGAAGCGAATGCGTAGGACGTCATGGCAATTTGTTCACCGGCTTCAGGATTATTCCAGGCGCCTGTGACGACGATGACGAGTCCGGTCATTGTGCAGACGATCACGGTATCAATGAAGGGTTCAAGCAGGGAGACCATGCCCTCGCGCACGGGCTCCTCGGTGCGCGCCGCGGAGTGGGCGATAGCGGCGGATCCAACGCCCGCCTCATTGCTGAAGGCCGCTCGTCGGAAACCTTGTATCAGCACCCCTAGAAATGCGCCGAAGCCCGCCTTTAGACTAAAGGCGGAACCTACAATCAGGCTTATGGCCTCCGGGATTTGGGCTGCATTGAGAAGTAGAATCAAGCCTCCTGCGGCCACATACAGAATGCACATGGCCGGGACAATGACACCGGCCACCTCGCCGATGCGACGAATCCCGCCGACGATCACCAGCCCGACAAGGATGGCCAGCACGAATCCGAACAGAGCCGCGCCAAGTTCCTGTTGTTCCGCAAGCCACGGTACCTGCGCGGAGACGATGGCGAAGGACTGATTGGATTGGAACATGTTGCCCCCTCCAAAACTGCCGCCCAAGCACATGACGGCGAAGATGACCGACAGGACGATTCCTAATCGTGGATATCCCTTTTCGCGCAGGCCATCACGGAGGTAGATCATAGGCCCACCCATCAATCGGCCCCCGGAGTCTAGGATTCGGTACTTCTGACCCAGGGTGCATTCGGCAAATTTAGAACTCATTCCGAGCAGGCCAGCGACGACCATCCAAAAGATGGCTCCGGGTCCTCCTGCGCCTACGGCAACGGCGACGCCCGCGATGTTGCCTAACCCCACAGTGGCTGAGAGTGCGGCGGAAAGAGCTTGGAAGTGTGAGATTTCGCCGGCTTCATTTGGGCCGGTGTATCGACCCTGTACACAATGGACCGCATGTCGAAAGCCGCGCAGGTTGATGAATTGAAAACGAAGAGTGAAGAAAACGGCGCCGGCCACAAGCCAGACCACGACGGCGGGAAGGGCAATCTGGTCGGCTTCTCCGTTGTCCCAGAAGGCGAGGTCAAAGAAAAGAACTGCGCCGATCGGTGACACGACGTAGTCCCAGAAGGCTTGGTCGAGGGCCACAAGGCCCGTGCGAAGCAGGTCTAACAACGTTTCTCCAATCAGCGATCGACAGAATTTGCGAGCGAGGCACGAAAAACCGTTTCGAGCTCGTTCACAATATAAGCAATTTTAGTCAGCGGGGCTGATGGTGAATCGTTGGCGTCGCTGGAACCGGAAAGGTAGTGTGTGCGCCCATGTCTGTAGAATCCTCTAGAACGCTATCGGAAGCCGAATCAAAGAATTTGCTTGGAGAATTTGATATTCGATTTGCCCAGGAGTTACGTTCGCACAGCGCGGCTGAGGCGGTAGAGGCCGCGCAATCCATTGGGTTTCCCGTAGCGCTGAAGCTCAATGGCGACGGGATCTCGCATAAGACAGAGCGAGGTCTTGTGCGTCTTGGGCTCGGAGATGCAGATGCGGTGCGCGAAGCCGCTTTAGAACTTTTGGCCCGTGCCGTTCCCGAGGACGGAGATGTGGATCTGCTCGTGGCAGAGATGGTCTCGGGTGAGAGAGAGTTGATTGCAGGATTGGTGCGAGACCCGCAGTTCGGTTCTTGCATCGTACTGGGGCTCGGGGGCGTCTTGACCGAGGTTCTGGGCGATGTGGTCTTTGCGGCTGCTCCTCTGAATCGCGCGGAGGCCGAGGGCTTGGTGGATGGTCTTTCGTCGAGCGAGGGTTTGACGAAAGGGTTTCGGGGTGAGCCTCCGCTTGATCGAGAGGCTCTGGCGGATCTTCTCTTGGGGCTTTCGCGCCTCGCTGAGACTCGGGGTGACGTGGCGAGCGTGGATTTAAATCCAGTGATTATCTCGGAGGGGCGTCCGGTGGCCGTGGACGCTCTTGTGGAGATGGGGTCGGTGAAGCCACAGGAGTCCCTGGAGCCCGTTCTTTCGGACTTTGAACTGCAAGAACGATTTAGACCCCTCTTTCATCCGAAAGGTGTTGTCGTGGCCGGTGTGGCTGGGCATCCGGGCAAGTTTGGATTTGTGTCTCTTCATAACCTGCTTCGCTTTGGATACGAAGGTGAAGTATTTGGGGTTAAACCCGATCGCGCGGAAGTTTTAGGTCGTGCCACGCTGGGCGACATTTCTGAGGTTCCCCATGGTGCGGCCGACCTGGTCTTTGTGTGTACGCCCACCCGGGTCAACGTTCAACTGTTGCGCGACTGTGCAAAGAAAGGAATCAAAGCTGCTTTTATCGCGAGTGCGGGATATGCGGAAGCCGGTGAAGATGGCCGGGCTCTTCAGCAGGAGCTCTTCGATACGGCTCAGGAGTTGGGCATGGTCATCATTGGGCCCAACGGTCAAGGGGTGATTTCGACGCCTGCACAGATGTGCGCTCAGATCGTGTCCCCTTACCCTCCTGCAGGGCGGATCGGAGTGGCTTCTCAAAGCGGAAATCTCGTTTCGTCTTTGCTCAATTACGCAGTGAGCACTGGAGTGGGCGTGAGCAAAGCTGTTTCGTTAGGGAATTCAGCTCAAGTCGGGCTGCCCGACATGCTTGAGTATTTCGCGGTGGATCCGGACACGGATGTGGCGGTCTGTTACGTGGAGGGCGTTGGGGATGGCGAGCGATTTAAGCGAGCCGCGCGACGCTTGACCGCGGTGAAGCCATTGGTGTTGATCAAGGGCGGGGCCAGCGGTCAGGGCGCTCGCGCCGCAGCCAGTCACACAGGGGCTTTGGCCAGTGATGACCGGGTCTTTGATGGCCTTTGTCGCCAACTCGGGATTCTTCGTGCGCCAAATGTGGAACAAGCTTTTGAGTGGGCCGCTTCGCTCGCCACTCAGCCCTTGCCCAGGGGCACTCGAACATTGATTTTTACGAGCGTGGGAGGCTGGGGCGTTTTGGCAGCCGATGCGTGTGAGGCGGCTGGCTTAGACTTGATTGATTTGCCGGAGGATATTCGCTCTCAAATTGACACGATGGTGCCGGCGCGATGGAGTCGGAGCAACCCGATTGATCTCGCGAGCGGAGAGACCCGTGACACCATTCCTGAGGTTCTTGATCTCGTCACCGCGCATCCTGACGTAGATGCTGTGATCCATCTTGGACTGGGTATTCAATCCGCGCAGGCGGAGGTTTTTAAAGGCGGCGAGTTCTATCCTGATCACGGGCTCGAGCGGATTTCAAGTTATCACGAGAAACAAGACGCTCGCTTTGCCCGAGCCGCGATTGAGGCTTCCCGGACATACAACAAGCCCGTTCTCTCGGTGAGCGAGTTGGCTATTTCAGATCCCCAGAACGCTGGCCCGGCGGCGGTTCGAGAGGGCGGACGAGTCTGCTACCCCAGCGCACATCGGGCCATTGCCGCACTGCGCACCTTGGTTGATCGGAGAGAGTTTCTGGATCGACGACCCTGAATCGGAGCGAGTGGCTCAGACTCGTCGTATAGGCCCCGACTCACAACTGTGAGCCGGGGCTCCCTGGGAAGGGGATATTTGCTTTATGTTTAGGATGTGTCCTTGAGACCCAATTGGGTGTCAAATTATTTAATGAAATTAAAGAACAGTCCGAACCGGAGCCCCCTGAGGGTCATTGATTGTGGTGGTGGGTTGAGGTGGATTCAGATCCCTTTCGGCCGTTTTGCAGCTTCTTTCGGGGTGTTTGGACGGGCGCGTGACTCCCGGCTGGCGAGTCTAAGCCTCCTCGCCTTTGGAACTGTTCCTTAGGGTTTGGGATGAGTGGACGCTGATCGGTTTTGGTGTCAGCCTAGAGACATTCATTTACGTCGCAGGAGGATCTCCCTTGGCCACATCTTTGGTGCTTACCCTGATCGGAAACGACCGGCCCGGACTGGTCGAGGATCTGGCTCGCGCCATCTCTGAGCATGGAGGGAGCTGGGAGAGCAGCCGAATGGCGCGCTTAAGCGGTTGCTTTGCGGGTATTCTCGAGGTTCAGGTCGCTGATGATCGAGCCGCGGAACTTTTTAAGGCTCTTCATAGCCTCGAGGGCCGAGGCCTTCGGGTCGTCGTGGAAGACGCGAGTGGGACCTCCGCTTCTGAAAATGTCCGAGAACTTCGTTTGGAACTCATGGGCCAAGACCGGCCGGGCATTATTCGTGATATTTCCGCCAGCCTCACCGCCAGCGGTGTCAATGTGGTGGAGCTTTCCACTCGAGCGAGCCCAGCGCCCATGTCTGGAGAGACCCTTTTCAGTGCTTCGGCATTGCTCCATCACCCCATGAGCGAGTCATTGGTGCAGTTGAGGGAAGATCTCGAGAGGCTCGCCGGTGATCTCATGGTGGAAATTTCTGTGACGGACGTCTAGAGGCTCGCTTTGCTTCGGCGTTCTGTTTTAAGGGAAATTTGAGCCTGTCGACCTTTCGCTCTTGCCTGAGTGAATCCAGACTTCCATCCGACTCGGTCTCGTTGGATGGTTTGATTCATGGCGGGGGGCGCATTCGAATTTACCCAGACGTTTTTCTTATCGTTCTCCTTTTGGCTAGCGGTCTGGAGCTTTCGGGGAGACGCCGGGGGAAGATTCGTCTTGGGGTTGGTGCTGGGGGCGATTTTTTCTCGATGCGGCTGGGCGTTGCTTCATTTTCGGGTCTGGCTGCAGGCGCCTTTGAGCCTTTGGGGTGAAACGGGCGGGTTTACGGTTCTTGCTCTTCCTTTGGGTCCTTGGCTAATGAGTTTGACGTTTCCGTCAGCCGCGCAATCGGTGCTCTGGCGGGCCAACGCCGTTCGAGCTCTATTGCCGGCTTTGGCGCTGGCGCGCGGAGGATGCTGGTGGATGGGCTGCTGTGGGGGGGAGCCTTTTTTAGCGGGCTATTCGCATCCTGTGGCGGCTTACGAGATGATCGGGTGGGGTATCCTGTGGGTCGTTTTAAAACGGGTTCCAGACGTGTTGGCTTCGGGTGTATTTTTTGTGGGATTCGGCGCCATTCGTTGGTTTCTTCACCCGTTTCGAAGTGTTCCATCTCTGGGGCCGCCTGAAGTGGAGATCACGACTCTGGCCCTGGGCTGGATCGCATGGGGCGTCTTGAGTTTGCTCTGGGGCGTTCGGCAGACCTATCTCACGAAGGAGAGAGTCGCGAGAGCAAGGCGTTCGTCGGGCTCCTATGAGGATGGGTCGGGCGAAGCTTCAAGGCTCCGTTGAAGCGCTTCTGCGGCTCTCTCGTTTGGGGTTTTATCTTGCTTTTTGAGTCCTCGTGCGGCGCCGGTGCGTCTCATTTCGAACGTGCCCGTCAGTCGCCCATCTTTCTCGTATCGGCCTTGCATTCGCCGGCCGTCACCAAGAATTTGAGTGACCTGATATCGAGTGAATTCACCTTCCGTTCGAGTTGCGGCATTGCCCACCACATCTTGTCGTTGAAAGAGGGGGAGCCCTTGGAGTCCCTCGATGGTGAGGGTTTCGTGGTAGCCCATCACGGAGGCCGAGGTTTGGACGCGTCTCCGACTCGATTGCCAGCCCCCGTCCTTGGATCCACGTAAGGTTTTTCTACGAGCGCCTCGCTCGTTGACCCGGGGTCCTTTTTGGAGCGTTTGCTGCTGTTCAGGAGTGGGTTTCCAGGCCTGGAGAACGCGGCTTCGAGGGTTGCCGGCAATCGCTTCGAAGCGGCCGGTTTGATCCTCAAAAATAACCAGCGGGTACTCGGTCCATTCCAATCGGCTGCCTTTTTCAGCAAAGACCCAGACGAGGTCTTTCCATCGCGTGGCTTTGGGGTGGGCGCTGTCGGGGTCGGTATAATGGATCAGGACAAACCAAGTCCCTAAGATATCGATGGAGCCTTCGCTGCGGGAAGCGGCGGGAGACACTCCCATTGCGCTGGCCATAAGAACGACGATGAGCCAAATTTGTCGAAGCTTTTTCATTCGAACTCCAATGATACCGCGCTATTCTCAGGACATGCTAAATCATCTATCGAGTGCTGATCGACTGCAACTTATGAAATTCGTGTGCTCCTTTGCGTGGGCGGACTTAGAGGTACGCCCCGAGGAGCGCGTCTTTATCGGACGACTGATCCGGCGCCTCCAATTGTCCCCTGAGGAAGAAATTCAGGTGCACGGCTGGCTTGACGTTCCGCCCTCTCCGGACTCGGTGGACCCCACATCGATTCCCGCGGAGCATCGTAAAATCTTCCTTGCGGCCATTGAAGGGGTGATCGGGGCTGACGGCGAGACAAGTCTTGAAGAAGCGGACAACCTCCATCTCTTCCGTCAATTGCTCCATTAGGCGAGTGCTTTTGATCGAGGTGGGGCGAGACTTCGTTTATTCGCTTCGGTCGTGATGCTTGCCCACGGGCCGAATGAGGGCTTCCTGAACGACGGAAGCCACAAGCTCCCCCTTGATCGTGTAGAGGTTTCCCCGGGCGAGGCCTCGGGCTCCGAAAGCGGAGGGACTGTCTTGATGGTAGAGAAGCCAGTCGTCCGCACGCAGGGGCTTGTGGAACCAGATGGCGTGATCGAGACTTGCGAGCATGAGGGGGCCGAGAGGTCCCATGCGGCCATGGGGTTGCAAGATGCAATCAATCAGTGAGAGGTCGGTCGCGTATGTGAGCACGCATTGATGCAAAAAAGGATCATCAGGCAATACGGATCCAGCTCGGAGCCAAACGATGCCGGGCTCATCGTTGGGTTCTGAAGAAAGAAAGGCGGGCGGGCGGGCCGTTCGAGTCTCAATCGGATTGGTCCTACGAGCCCATTGGATGACTTCCTCGGGCAACTTGTCAGCGAGCTTCTCGTAATGCTCTTTTCGGCTCATAAGCGCTTCGGGAGGCGGCACATCAGGCATATCAAACTGATGCGTGTAACCCTCCTCCGGGGTGTGAAACGAAACGGACATGTTGAAGATGGCTCGCCCCCGTTGTTGAGCGACAACTCGCCGGGTCGTAAAAGAGCGGCCGTCTCGGATCCGGTCCACTGTGTAGACGACGGGAACGGCTGGGTCACCAGGCCGCAGGAAGTAACCGTGAAGAGAGTGAGCGACTTGGTTCGAAACGGTTCGCCCAGTCGCTGCTAAGGCTTGGGCCGCGACTTGGCCGCCGAAGAGCCGACCGGGTCGCCCCTTCTCATTTTGGCCGCGGTAGATGTTCTCGTCGATTTCTTCAAGATCGATGAGTTCGAGCAGCTGGTCTACGGCTTCTTTGATGCTGATGGACGGTGTCATGGGCTCAGGATAGCAGCTCGCTTTGTTTTAGGGGCAACGAGTCCTGCGAAGAGCGCCTTAGTGTGGGTTCTGACGTCGAAATATATTTAACCGGGTGTCCGGGGTCTGTTTTTGTTAGTCGACTTTTTTGAGTCGCCTCTCCACTTCGACTTCGACTCTTTCTGACAGATGATCAATCATATTAAGCATCTCTTCGTAGTTTCCGAGACGACACAATTCTTCAACCACCGCGCACAGGGCGGACTCGACGGCCTCTAGGTCATCGTGTCCTTTTTCTGTTATTTCAGCCTGCACACCGCGCCCGTCACATTCATCGGCAATACGCTGAAGGCGTTCTTCTTTTTCGAGGGTATCGACGAGGGCTGTGAGGGTAGGGCGCTTAATGGCCGCTCTTGCCGCGAGTTCCCCGGCGCGCTTGGGTCCGTCACGGAGAAAGGCCAGTAGCCTATATTGGGGGAGACTTACGCCCGAATCGCGGGCGACTTGCTCAAAGACCCGTGCAAGAAGGGCAATTGAGCGTGCGGCCCTGGCCAGACGCGGGTCTGTTTTTGGGGGGCTGGCACCATCTTTGTTTGAAGGTTCGTCGGACATCTTTTAAGGCTACCCGAAATGAGGTTTTGTTTTTTCCTTTAAATGGGCAGAGCGCTACTTCTCCCCGAACCGGAGGGCGATCCTGAGTGTATGGATTCGCCAGATGAATATCATAGGGTGAGTTTGAGCGGACGTCTGGGGGAACATCCCCCCTATTTACCCCTTGGGCCCCTCTGCACTCATTTGAGGAGGGATCGGAAAGGCCTGCACGTCTAGCCGCCTCTGACTTTGCGGATTCCATCTCCCCAAAAAGCTTCGCGGAGTTTGAACTTTTGAAGTTTGCCTGTGGCCGTACGCGGCAATTCGGGCGGAAAGTCGATACTTGTGGGGCATTTAAAATGAGCGAGCCGCTCGCGGCAGAAAGCAATTAAAGAGGCTTCATCCGTAGAACCCTCTTCGTGCAGGATGACGAGAGCTTTCGGGGTTTCGCCCCATTTTTCATCGGGGACTCCAATGACGGCACATTCAAGGACCGCTGGATGCTGATAGAGGACACCTTCGATCTCAGGCGAGCTGATATTTTCTCCTCCCGAAATGATGACATCTTTTTCACGGTCCACGATATGGATTGTTTGGGTTTCATCCCACACCCCTAAGTCGCCTGTATGAAAAAATCCGTTTTGGATGGCTTTGGCAGTTTGGTCGGCTTGTTGGTAGTAGCCCTCAAAGACGACGTTCGAACGGGCGCAGATTTCACCTACGCTTTCGTTGTCCATGGGGACAGGGTCTCCCTTGGCGTCGAGGACTGCTATTTCGACTCCAATGGCAGGAGCGCCCGCTCGCGAACGGCGAGCATAATCCAGCGCGGGCGTGTTGTGGTCGGGCACGCTGACCGTCAGGATGGGTGAGGTTTCTGTTAGGCCATAGATCTGCAGAAATTCCCAACCCAGTTCTGATTCAAGTCTTTCGATGAAGGCGGCGGGAGGCGGCGCCCCAGCGACGGTGAAGCGGGGACGCGTGGTGATGTCAAAACGGTTGCGACCCTCGAAGTCAAGAATGGTTCGTAGGACGGCGGGGGCCATGCAGGCAAAGGTCACTCCTTCCTCCGCAATGAGCTGATAGATTCGTTCGGCTTCGACGGTCCGTAAAACCACATGTGTCCCCGCCATTCCCGTGAGTGCGTACACGCCTCCCCAGCCGTTGCAGTGAAACATAGGGAGTGTCCAGAGTTCAACATCGTCATGACGAACGCCGAGATGGGCAATGAGGTTGTAGGCATTCAGATAGCAATTCCGATGGGTCATCATCACGCCTTTGGGGCGAGCTGTTGTGCCGGACGTGTAGTTAATTGAGACAAGATCGTTTTCATCGATCTCTAGAGAGGGAGGGGAGGCTTTTGAAGCCGAGGAGATCCAATGGTTCCAGTCCATCCATCCCGAGGGCGGTTGCACCGGTGCATCCCGAGCGACGATGAAGTCTTTCACCGAAGGCAGTCGGTCGCGAATCTGATCAATGACTTCGGTATATTCAAAATCGACCAAGACGGTGCGTACGCCAGCGTGGTTTAAAATAAATTCATGCTCTGCGCCTTTCAGTCGAAAATTGAGAGGCACAAGAATGGCACCAATCTGACTCGTTCCGTAAAAGCTCTCAAGGAAGAAATGTGAATTTGGCGACAAGATACAGACGCGGTCTCCGCGATTGACGCCCAGTTCAAGCAGGGCACTCGAGAGTTGATTGACGCGCTCTTTGAATTGGGCGTACGTAAAGCGAAGCTCCCCATCCACCACGGCCGTTTTGAGCGGGTAGACGTCAACGGCTCGGCGCAGGAAGTCATCGACGCGGAGTGGGACCTGCATGTGAATGCCCTCCAGGGTGCGTGGTTTTTGCGAATTTTTTTATTCTAACTCAGTTGATCTGATTGGTTTTGTCCGTCTTTTGATGGAGGGGGAGATTCCTAGGATTTTGAAGAGGAGGCACTTCGTCGGCATTGGAGGGCCGGCAGGACAAGGGGGTGGGCACTGGGCCGTGGGCGGATCGTTAGGGCCAGGTGCCTGAGCGCCTCCGGGAGGATCGGCTACTGTCACGGGTCATGACAGGGAGCCTAATATCTATGCAAGATGCTGAAGAAGAAGCCGCGCCGCCTGAAGCCAGCTTGGCCGCGAAGATGCTTGAAACTCGAACGATTGTAATCTCTGGCCAAGTGGATGAAAAACTGGCTGAACGAGTGATTAGTCAGGCCGTGATTCTGAATGGTTTGAGCCATGACCCCATCCGGCTTCTCGTGACGAGTCAGGGAGGTCACGTGGACTCTGGGTATGCGATTCACGACGTATTGAAGTTTATCGAATCTCCCATTGTCAGCATCGGGGCAGGTTGGGTCGCGAGCATTGGCGTTCCCATTCTCCTGTCTGGCGAAAAAGACTCCCGCTTTTGCTTGCCCAATACGCGCTTTCTTTTGCATCAGCCGAGTGGTGGAGCGGGCGGTCAAGCGACTGATATTCGAATTGCCGCAGAAGAAATTTTGAAACTGAGAGAGCGATTAAATGGGATGCTGGCCGAAGAGACAGGACAGACCATCGAGAAGGTCCAAACGGACAGTGATCGGAACTTTTGGATGACTGCTGAGGAGGCACAGGAATATGGCCTCGTCTCCCGCATCATTGAGCGTGCAAGCGAGATCGCATGAACCTCTAAGCGGCTCTTCTGGGTAGGTGTTACCTTAGGAGGCCTATGTCTATTCTCGTGACAGATCGACTGCAACGGCCTCTTCATGACTTGCGGGTGTCGGTGACGGATCGGTGCAATTTTCGCTGTCCTTATTGCATGCCAGCGGAGATCTTCGGGCACGATTATGAATTCATGCCGCGGGACGAGATTCTTCGTTTCGAGGAAATTCTGCGAGTTCTCCGAGCCACAGTGCCTCTCGGTGTGCGTAAGCTCAGGATCACCGGTGGAGAGCCCCTCCTGAGGAAGGATCTACATCGTTTAATCAGAGGGGCCCGTGAGATTCAGGGCCTTGAAGATATCGCGCTCACGACGAACGGAACCCTGCTCGAACGAACAGCGGTCTCGCTTCGGCAAGCCGGCTTGTCCCGACTCACAGTGAGTCTCGATAGTGTAGACGCTGAAGTCTTCTCAGTGATGAATGGCCATCGGCTCTCACTGGAGAGGGTCCTTGAGGGAATTCAAGCGGCTGAATCCGCTGGCTTCCAAAGAATCAAGATCAATTGTGTCGTCCAGAAAGGGGTCAACGATCACACCATGGTGGACTTGGCCAAGCATTTCCGTGGGAGTGGTCATATCGTCCGCTTCATCGAATACATGGATGTGGGCACGCGGAACGGCTGGAAGCTCGATGAAGTTTTGACGGCTGAAGAAATGCTCACGCGTTTGCAAAAAGAAATTCCACTTGAGCCCATTGAGAGCAATTACACAGGTGAAGTGGCCCGAAGATATCGATACACCGATGGCAGCGGTGAAATTGGTTTGATCACCTCGGTTTCCAAGCCCTTCTGCGGAGACTGCAGTCGAGCGAGGCTGACGACAGACGGGCGCCTCGTGACTTGTCTCTTCGCTAAAGGGGGCACCGACCTTAGGACTCTTTTGCGGAGCGGTGGATCAGACGAGGCCCTTAGAGACCGGATCGCCGACATTTGGAGTGCGCGCACGGACAGGTACTCGGAGGAAAGGACTCAGATGTCTGAATCCGACCAGATTCAGTACGCCGAACAGAATTCTCGTGTCGAGATGTATGAGGTGGGCGGTTAACAACGCATCCGGGCGTCGATGGAGAGAGCCCTCATTCATCCTTTTCTTCGACGCCATGCGATGATGCCCAAGCCCATGCCGAGTAAAAGGCCTGTTCCCGGTTCGGGGACGAACTGTAAGCCTGAAATAGAGACGGTTTCGGTGGGGTCATCGGCCAAAAATCGGATGTAGATGGGAACCCCAGCAGCCAAATAAGCGGGGTCTGCGCTGAGGTCATGATTGTCGAAAAAGACCATCGTTTCCAGGGCTCTTTGGTCGCCTGTGGCAGTGGTGTATGAGCCTCTATCGTGCCATACCAGCCCGTCGTAGCTCATAGAGACGGTGACGTCTGTCGCGTCCGTGGGGTGGTAGGCGAAGATTTTGAGCAGATACTGATCGCCGAGGAGGCCATCGAGCGTGATCTGGATGCCCTCCTCTGAGGTGAGCCCGTCGCGGCGAAGGTCATCGTTTAGGGCCGAGGTCGTGGGCGCGGTATCGTGGGAAACGAGGTCATTGAGCGCGTTGACGCTTTCCATCGTGATGTCAACCAAGTAGGTGTTGGGATCGAGGCTAGGGTAATACGCCTGCTGATCAAAGCTGAAAGTGGCTTGTGCCGCAGGCAGAGCACTGACGTTCCATTCTTCAAAGGCTTCTTGGATGCGGCTGATATCAGAACCAATATCGATTCGAGGAACGCTGAGGAATTCGATGTCCCGGGCAACTTGAGGGTCGTCCCACAGAACGATGGGCGCACTCGCACCGGGAGCCGAACTTGTCTGGATTGTAAGAGCTACTTCCGTTCCCAGTTCTGTACGCTCGATGCCGGGCGCTAGGCCTGATTCCAGGTCATCGTAAAGGTCGATATCTGGATTGAAGCCGTTGTACATATCACTGTAGGTGGGATTGACCCAGACTCGAAGGCGCTCATCTTGGGTTCCCTCCCAGTCATGATCCAGAACAGCATAGAGCCAATACGACGTGTTCTCCTCGGCTTCCTTCGTCGAGTAGCCGATGGTGGAACCCAGTCTTCCATAAAAACGAGAATTGGTTCCATTGGCATCGATGCCGAAACCGGCGGTGTCGCCATAACTGTCGGAGAACTGGACGCCGGCATTCCATGCGCCCGGTGTGCTGAGCGAACGTGTGGTTCCCGTTGGAATTGAGAAGGCCATTTCCGTCGTGAAGAAGCTTGTTCCTGGGTTGTGGATAGGAACTTCGCCTTCGGAATCGATGCCGTATCCGAGCTGAGTGGTCCCTGAGAGATCCATCTCCCGTGCGATTTGAAAAAGTTCCCCGCCCGTGTCCGTGGCCTCGACTTTGCCTCCGACGATTTCGAAGGTGTTGGCGGGTGTGTCCGATCCCCCTCCCGCCGAGTCATCGACGACCCCCCAGGCGCCTGTCCAGAGGGCTCCGACGCCGTCGCTCCCGCCATTCCTTCCATTTAAGCTGCCATCGCCGTAATCAAAGAATTCAGACGTCATGGTGCAGGCTCGGGCCGTTTCGATCATCAACATGCTCGATGAGAAGGTCACGAGAAGAAAGCTTGCGAGGGCGGATAGCCTTCTTGCTTTGGGAGTACGGTCAACAATATCCAGCATCAACATGTTTCCTAGCGTTTGAAGAACAACTCTATTTGGAATGACTTATATTTTTAAAGAAAGTAATTGTTCTTTTTTAGGAATAGATACATCTCTAAAAAGTGAAAAAAATCGAAAAAGTTTGACACTTTTTCGATTACTCATTTACGTGTATGACGATAACACGGCTTAAAGCGGTTTCGGTAACGATTTAAGGGTTAAAGCGAAATACAGAGAACTCCCTTCGGGGAGCCTTTCGATAGACTCTCCTGGAAGTAGGGAATAGGGTACTTGCCTGGGTTGAAGGGCTAAGGTGCACTGCGGGAGGGAGTTTGGGGGTGCACCCTCCTTGTCTCATGACTCAGGATCAGTTTGGCTTGCCGATATCGAATGAACAGTGTGGTTTTTGGCTGCCGGGGAGGTCCACCGTCGATGGAAGCAAGGTGTCTTTGCGTATACATCAGGACCGTGTGTGTCACATCGATCATGGGAAGGCTGAGCGCTTTTTCAAGGGGGTACCATTCGAGATCGTGTAGTTCATCCGAGGAGGTCGCACGGCCTCGTGCACTTTGGGCACTCGCGATAAAAAAGCGAGCGTGGTAGCGGACTGGGCTGAGGGTGGGTGTGATCGCTCGAGCTAAAAAATGGAGAGCGGAGGGGCTGGGCAAGAGTCGCTTTGCCTTGAAATCGGGCCAGTGGGGAAGTGCGGAGGGGGAGAGTTCCCCCGGGTTTCCTACCATCAGCCCCGTTTCTTCGTAGGTCTCACGGATGGCCGTTTGGGCAAGGGCCAAGGCCAGGTCGGCCTGACGGGAGTCCATGCATCGCATGGCCCTTCGTGTCTGTAAAGAGAGGGGGGTGGGGCTCACGGGGTTTCGATCGGAAGGGTCCAGTTTTCCCCCAGGGAAAACGAAGGCATCCGGCAGGAAGTTCGAGGCGGTGGGCCGACGCCCCATGAGAACCGCAAAGCCTGAACGCGTTCTTTTGTAGAGGATGAGGCTGGCTGCATGACGGGGCACAACGGTTTCGGGCATTCGTGGGGTTTAGCCCGTTGGCGCTCTTTCGGCACTTTGGGCT
>NZHD01000026.1 GCA_002691205.1 Deltaproteobacteria bacterium | reverse complement strand
CATTGCGCTGCGTGGCATGAGAGCTCAAAGATTCGTCCTTCGCATTCTACTCCTCCTGCTCATATGCTGAGCTTGCCGAGTTTTCGGCGAGGGTTCGCAAGATTGGCGGAGTATGGTTTGAGCTTCGATGCCTGGCTCTTTCACACACAGTTGGAGGAACTCTATGCACTGGCACTCGCCTTTCCGGAGACTCTTATTGTGATCGATCATATGGGCGGGCCGCTGGGTATTGGGCCCTTCGAAGGACGTCGCAAACAGGTTTTTGAGGATTGGAAACCCTCTATGTCGCGTTTGGCCCAATGTGAAAATGTGATGGTCAAATTGGGAGGGCTGCAGATGGCGATTTCCGGATTTGGCTGGCATCGCAGAGACAAGCCCCCCTCATCGATGGATTTGGCCGAAGCCGTTCGTGCCTATTATCTCTATTGCATAGAGAGATTCGGGGTGGATCGCTGTATGTTTGAGAGCAATTTTCCTGTCGATAAGGTTTCGTGTTCGTACAACGTGCTTTGGAATTGTTTTAAAACCATCGTGCATGATTTTTCTGATTCCGAGAAGAGGGCGCTATTTGGCGAAACGGCCGAACGTACCTATCGCATCTGAGAAGCGGCTCATTTGAGCTGGATGTCGTTTTGAATAAGTCGCAGGCGGCCGACTCTGGGCTCTTGAATTCTGATGGCGCGGCAGTCGGTTCTAGAACAAGCGTCCGGTCTTGGGGTTTTTGGCTACGCTTTCACTCTGCGTAAATCTGATAACGAGAATTGAGAGTCTAAATGAAGAGCGTTGATTGGCCTGTGTTCTTACTTGCTTTTGGCGGCTTGATTTTAGTGACTTTGCCGTTGGTGGTTTCGCCCGAGTCCAGCAAGGAGGCGATTGATTTCATTTATGCAGGGCTGACCCTCTATCTGGGGCCCGTTTACCTTTGGGCCGGTGCTGGAAGTCTGATGTTTGTGGGCTATTTAGCCTTTGGGCCTTACGCCTCGATTGTGCTCGGCCCGCCGGGAGAGTCGCGAGAGTTCAGCGATGCGTCTTGGTTTTCGATGCTGTTCTGTGCCGGCATTGCCAGTGGTTTGCTTTATTGGGGCGGGATTGAATGGGCCTATTATTACAGCGCGCCTCCATGGGGTGCCGAAGTGGGGTCTCCTGAAGCGATCCTTTGGGCCACAAGTTATCCCTTGTTTCATTGGGGTTTTACGGCTTGGGCCTTTTATGCTTTGCCGACCGTCGCGGTCGCCTATGCGTGCCACAGAGGAGGAGAAACTTCCTATCGATTGAGCCGCGCATGTCGACCGTTACTCGGGGACCGTGTGGAGGGCGCTTGGGGGCGTGCCATCGATATTCTGTTTATCGTGGGGATCCTGGGGGGGGCAAGTACCTCTCTGGGACTGAGCACTCCGATGATCGCCGAAGGGATTGGCGTGCTCACAGGACTCAACCCAAGTTTTGAAATGCAAATCTGGATTGTTCTGCTGTGTTCAGTCATTTTCGCGACCAGCGTTTACGTGGGCCTTGAGCGAGGCATTCGAGTCCTAAGTAATGCCAACCTTTGGATGGCTCTCGGACTGATTGCTTTTATTTTGATCGTCGGAGATACGGGTTTCATTTTGAAGATGGGGACCGCCTCGATCGGGCATGTTCTTCAGAACTTTATCGCCATGAACCTGTGGACGGATCCTGTTCTCGACACGGGATTCGTAGAGAGTTGGACCATCTTTTATTGGGCTTGGTGGATTGCGTTTGCGCCATTTGTCGGACTTTTTGTGGCGCGGATCTCTAGAGGCCGGACCATTCGCCAAGTGATCTTGGGAACCCTCTTCCTCGGTACCGCTGGAGCCTGGATCTTTTTCATTGTTCTGGGTAATTATGCGCTTTCTCTTGAATTGACAGGCAGTCTGCCCGTCCTTCAGATTCTTGAGGATAGAGGCGGCCCGGCTACGATTATCGCCGTGATCGCGAGCTTGCCCTGGCCGATGGTTTCCCTTTCGGTCTTTTGTCTGGTGGCCATCCTCTACTTGGCTACCACTTTTGATTCTGCGGCTTATACCATCGCATCAGGTGCGAGCCGTGAGTTGGGCTCGGGGGGCGACCCTGATCCTCTTCACCGCGGGTTTTGGGCTGTCGCGGTGGCTGTTCTGCCTTTGTCGCTCATGGGCATTGGGGGTTTGCAAAGTCTTAGAACAGCATCTCTAGTGGCATCGCTGCCTTTGTTAGGAGTAGGTTGTTTGCTCGCTATGAGTTTGATCAGGGCTCTACGAAACGAGGTCTCAAGAACTTCATGACGATGAGATTTGTCTTAAATTTTTAGCGTCGTGAAGTGGCTTCTTGAGTCAAGTGAACGCGAAAAGATAAAGGAGATGGCTATGACTGAACGCTTTCTTGAGGGGCGTGTCGCCTGGGTTACGGGAGGCGCGTCGGGGATGGGACGTGCGATGGCTCTGTCGCTCGCTGAGGCCGGGGCTGACATTGCGGTGGGTTCGCTTCTTGAAAGCGAAGGAGATCGCGTGACGGGGGAACTGGCTTATTTGCCAGGAGAAGAAGAGCTTCGAGCCGTTCAAAGCGAGATCGAGGGGCACGGAGTGAAGGCCTTCTGTGCTGGGTTAGATGTGACTTCGGACTCCTCTGTAGAAAATTTTTTCAATCAGGCCACCGAAGGCCTGGGTCCAGTTGATATCCTGGCGAATGCGGCAGGGATTACTGCCGAGCAAACTTTATGCGGCCACGATCATTCTCTTTGGAATAAGGTGATCGATGTAAATCTCAACGGGACTTACCGTACGTCGAGACTCTGTTTGCCCGCTATGATGGAACGCGGCTGGGGCCGAATTATTAATATTGCCTCTACGGCCGCTTCTGTGGGTGCGGCGACCTCCGGAGCGTACTGTGCGTCGAAGGCGGGCGTGGTGGGCTTGTCTCGTTGCATCGCTTTGGAATCAGCTTCTCGTGGAGTCACGTGTAATACGATCAGTCCGACTTGGGTCGAGACCAGCTTTGGTCGTGATTGGATGACGAATATTGCTGAGGTGCAGGAGTCGAGAAGTGGCGAAGCTTATATCGACGACGCGCGTGCTGCGAATCCTCAGCAGAGGTTGATACAGCCGGAGGAGGTGGGAGCCCTCGCGCGCTACCTCTGTTCAGAGCACGCACGAGGGATCACCATGCAGGACTTGACCCTATCAGGGGGCTCCCTTTGGTGAGCTGCGCTTGAGCGTTCAGTGTTCGACGTGAAGCCTTTTCATTTTTTTGTAAAGGCCTTCCCGGGTTATCCCCAGTTTTCGGGCTGTGGCGGCTCTGCGTCCTCCGTTGTGAGAGAGTGCTCGACGAATAAGCCAAGCCTCGATGCATTCAAGCTTTTCTCGGAGCGTTTCGCCTGTATTCGAAGCATGACGTACAGCTTCAAGGAGGCCGATAACACGGGGGGAAAGCATGCCAGGCCCAATGACCTCTCCGGGTTCAGCGAGGGTGAGAGCTCTTTGGATTTCGTTTTCGAGTTCTCGGACGTTACCTGGCCAATTGTAACTTTCGAGGAGCCTTTCTGCGGCGGCTGATATTTGGCATCCGGATTTTTTTTCAATTGCGCCATAGGTCTGCATAAAGTGTCGAGCGAGGGGTAAAATCTCCATGGTTCTTTCGCGTAATGGTGGTACGTCCATGGGGAATACGGCGAGGCGATAATAGAGGTCTTGACGGAATAGCCCCTGCTCCACGCGGCTTTGAAGGTTTTCATTGGTCGCTGTAATGATCCGCACATCGATCGGTTGAGGTCGCGATGCGCCTATGGCGAGAACCTCTTTTTCCTGAAGCACTCTGAGAAGTTTGGCTTGTAGAGCAGGCGTCATTTCTGCGACTTCATCTAAAAAGAGTGTGCCTTGATGGGCTTCTGCAAAATGTCCCGATTTATCCCGATCGGCTCCGGTAAAAGCACCGCGTTTATGACCGAAAAGTTCACTCTCAAGGAGTGTCTCGGGGAAGGCCGCGCAGTTGAGCGCTACAAATGGGAATTTTTTACGGGGGCCTCGCGTATGGATTTGCTTGGCCGTGACTTCTTTGCCGGTTCCCGTTTCGCCCTGAATAAGAACCGTAGCGGTGCTATGGGCGGCTCTCGTGATGAGGGATTCAAGTGTCTGCATGGCAAGACTTTGGTTCTGGGGGAGTGTGTTTTGGGTGGATGAGCTTTGATGTGACGGCGTCCCATGGATTCGGTGGAGTCGGTCGAGAAGTTCCTGAAGCAGGGATGGGCCATGATCTTTGACGCTTGGGGTGAGGATCTCGTGAGCACCCGCTCTGAGAAGGTCCCGAATAGATTGACTGTCGGCCTGGGGCAGATAGACCAGGATTGGGGGGCAAAGAGGTTTTCGTTGGAGTTCTTTAAGTTCTTTGATCAGTTCGGGGGCATTTGTGCCTTCTAGGAGGATGCCGTCTAGAGCTGTCGGGGGCAGGGCAAATACGTCTTCGACGGATTTAATCCAAGTGACATCGAGGCTCGGCGCTTCGGTGATTCCTGCGTGGGCGAGTCCCTGGCCGTTTCCGATCCAGAGAAGGCTCTGAATGTTGTTCATAGACTGTTTCCTCTCGTTTAGCTTTAGGACCAATGAAGTGGGCGATCATGCCTTGGGGCTTGCTGCGAGAGGATTGCAACATAAGTGCCAGTCTTAAGGAGTCCTTCCGTTCAAAGGAACAGCGAAATAAAAGTCACCACGACCGCTGAGAGTGAGAGGGAGAGAGAGCATCGGAGCAAGCGTCTGACTGCGACGATCCGAAATAAGCGGTTTTAGGGGCGAAGATTGGCCAAAAGGTGGCGCTTGGCCGGCCATTGACCAGGCGGGTCGAGGCATAGACCGAAAGAGAGGCCGTGTTTCGGCAGGACCTCTGTGCCTGAGCGCTCCAGGCTCCTTCGGTCCACTGGTCAAAGGAAAGCACCGGCTCTGAGTGGCCGTGGGCGGATGAGTTTTCTCGTGGGGCTCTAGTCTTTTTCGAGAACTTCGACTTCGAGTCCGCGCTGGACAATGACGGCGTCGGTCATTTCGATGAAGAGTCCTGTGCCGAGAACCCCTGGAATCGATCGAATCTCCTGCTCTGTATCAGCCGCGTGGGGGATGCCTGTGGTGCCGCAATCCAGGATGTAATGACCGTTGTCCGTAATGAAGGGTTCTCCGTTTTGATTCATTCGGCGGGTCGGTTTGAAGCCGAGTGCTTGGAGTCGACGTTCGGCGAGGGCTTCTCCGAAGCCAATGACTTCAACGGGGAGTTTGCCTCGGTCGCCGAGTTGGTCGACGAGTTTTTCTTCCCCGATAAGAATGATCAGTCGATGGGACGAAGCGGCCACAACTTTTTCTCTCACCAGAGCGCCGCCGTACCCTTTAATCACATTTAGATGCGGATCGACTTCATCTGCGCCGTCAAAGGTGACGTCGAGTTGGCCTGCCTCGGCCAAGGTGACAAGAGGGATTTTAAGTTCACGCGCAAGCGCTTCTGTTTTTTCAGAGGTGGGCACGCCGCGGATTTCAAGTCCCTCGCTGACCCTCTGGCCGAGGGCGCGCACGAAGGCCTCAGCGGCTCGCCCAGTCCCTAAGCCCAGTGTCTGACCCGCTTGGACAAAACGAAGGGCGGCTGCGGCGGATGCCTCGGGGGCTTCTGCTGAGGCACTCAAGCGCGCGTCGCCAGTTTGTCACGCTTTTTCGCCACGGCATCGAGCAGTTGGTCGAATGCATCACAGAAAGCTTCGCAGCCTTGTTCGAGAAGGATATCCGTGATCTCTCTCAACACGATTCCTTGGTCGTGTGTCTCTTGGAGGAGCGCCCGGGATTGATCCACAAGTTCTTGTCCGCCGTCCCCAAGGATATTTTTGGCTGAGCCTTCCTCTCGAAAGGCATCGAGAGTGGCCGCAGGCACCGTATTGACTGTATGAGGTCCGATCAAGGCATCGACGTACAGTGTTTTTGGAAGTTCGGGGCTCTTGGTTCCCGTACTTGCCCAGAGGACCCGCTGAGGCCGAGCGCCTTGCTTCGCGAGGGCCTGCCAGCGTTCGCCCTCGAGTTCCGTTTTGAAGACCCCATAGGCGTCCACCGCGTTTGCGATGGCAACGCGTCCGCTGAGCTTCGCAAGACGATTTTTTGCCTCATCCTCGATCGATGCGTCGTCAGCCGATTGAGAGATGTGTTTATCCACCATGGCATCGATGCGGCTGACAAAGAAACTCGCCACGCTCGCCACCTGATCTGGTTTTCCGCCTCCCTCAACGAATCTTTCAAGGCCTTTGATGTACGCCTCGTGGACACCTTTGTAGTAGTCCACCGAGAAGAGGAGGGTTGCGTTGACATTAATCCCACTCGCAATCAGTTCCTCGATAGCGGCAATGCCCTCGTTGGTGGCCGGGACCTTGATCATAAGGTTCGGTCGTCCCACAGCGGTCCATAGTCGATGAGCCTCCTCGAGCGTGCCGGCGGTGTCAAAGGCCAACCGGGGCGAGACTTCAAGGCTTACAAAACCGTCGTGGCCTTGACTCAAGTCGAAGACGGGTCGCAGAACGTCGCAGCCCATCTGGATATCATGGATGGCCAGATGCTCAAAGATGAGTTTCGGATCGTGTTCTCCAGCGGCGGCATAAGCGGCGATAGCCGGGTCGTAGTCCATTGTCCCTGCGATCGCTTTTTCAAAGATCGCTGGATTTGAGGTGACTCCACGGACGCCCTCGGTTTCGACGAGGCGTCTTAGGGCACCTGAAAGGAGCAGGTCTCGACTGATAAAGTCATACCAAATGCTTTGACCGTGTTCTTGGACTTCGATGATGGGGTTGCTCATGGGCTTGGAAGATTCCTTGAGAAAGGGCGTCGCTGGGCTCACGCATCACGACCGGGGGAGTCCCCCCTATGATGCCGTTCCGGAACGTTTTTCGCACCCCATGTCTTTGTGACGGCGTTTTGCGCAGAGCCAGGCTCAGATCCGCGCCGATGGGGCGATTTAGTGCGATTTCCAAAAAGAGTCGAAGTGGCCGCATTTGAGTTTCGGCAGTTTTTCCGGGGCCTCTGGGCTCCCCTTCAGGGGGGCGGGCTGATCCGCGATAAATCTCTGATCGATACGGCCATCGTAGTCAGTGTCTTCGTCTTGCTGGCTTACGGTTTGACCGTCCGTGCCGAGTCTTTGTACAACATCTGGGCGGCCATCGGCATTGGTATCGATTTCGATTTGAGTTCGACGCCCATCATCATAAAGATCGCGTTGATCGGCTTGGCCGTCTTGGTCGAGATCAAGAAGTGTCTGGCTCATTTGGCCATCCCGTTGAAGAATCATGAGGTCGAGCTGTCCGTCCCCATTGCTGTCGATGCAGCGGTGCTTCTCTAGGCTTGAATCTCCGTCGAGAAAGATCTTTGTGTTCGGCTGAGCGCCTTCGCTTCGAATTTCTTGCTCGACGATTTGCCCTTTTTTGTTGAATCTGAGGAGGAGGTCTGCCCGGCCATCGTTAGAGGTGTCGCGTCCCTGTCTCTCCAGTCGACCGCCACGGTAATAGTTCCATGTGTCCATTCGGCAGTTTCCACTTTGGTCTTTTTCTTCAGCGAGCACTCGCCCCTTGGGGTCAAGCCAGCTGCGAACATCAAAGCAGTCCGTGTTTTGAGTTTTCTGCTGGACCTTACGTGCAACTCCATTTTTAAAAAACACGATAAAGTCGGGTTGTCCTTGTCCGCTTTGATCTTCTTCTTTGCGCTCGATTTGCCCCTTCGAATCGTTGTAGATCCAGATATCTGTTTTCCCGTCGAAATCTGAATCCTGTTCGGTTCGTTTATGGACGCCCGCTTCGAAAAAGCGCACGGTATCCGGTGTGCCGCTTCCGTTTGTGTCTTCCTTAATGCGTAGCGGCCTTTCTTTTTGATCAAAAAGAGTGATCCGTTGGGCTGGAAACTGATTTTCGAAGTCTTCCGTTTGCCGGACCTTGCGGCCTTCCTTGTACTCGACCACGACTTCGGCCTCACTGTCCTGGTTTTGGTCGGTTTCGCTGCGAATGAGATGTCCGTCTACGTAAAAAGAGACCAGTTCGTCATGTCCATCGTAATCGGTATCGAATTGTTCGCGTAAAAGGATCCCCTCTTCGTAGATTTTGACAATGTCCGCTCGGTCATCGGCATTCGTGTCAAACTCTTCGCGTACCGATCTTCCCTCCGAGTCCAGAATCACGTTTTGATCGAATCGGCCATCTCCCGTAGTGTCGCGCTGTTCTTGATGGGGTTTATCGTCGACAAACATCAGGAGGGAGTCGAACTTCCCGTTTCCTGTGGTGTCTCGTTCCTGTTTCGTGCGTTTTTTATTTTGGAAGTAAATCAGAACGTCTTTCCGGCCATCTCCACGAGTATCACGCTCTTCTAGAAACTTTTCGGAGCCCGCGAAGCGAACGAGCAGATCGAGTTGTCCATCTTGAGTGGTGTCTGTGGCGATTTGCGTGACATTGCCTTCGGGGTCGAGGTCTCCCTGTTCTTCAAAGGTTCCATCGAAGTCTCGGTCTTGGCTGTATCGAACGGCTTGGTTGTTCTCAAAGGTGGCTCTGTAATCGGTTTTGCCATCCGCGTTACGATCTTCTTCTATACTAAGCGTTGTTCCAGTGGAGTCTCCCGTCCGGCGTAGGTTTCGGAGACCGTCTCCAGTAGTGTCAGCTTCAAGCTGCAGCACCTCGGAGGTTGAAGGGTGGAAGGTAAGCCACCGGTCAGGGCCTGCCGGGCCTCCTGTATCTTCTTCTCTGCGACTTAATTGCCCGGAATCGTCATAGAAGTTCCAGGTTTCGACTCGTCCATCTTGATCGGAGTCGTCCTCGACACGAACGATTCGTCCTTCGCGGTAGTATTCGGTTTTATCCGGTGTGCCTTTTCCAGTTGAGTCGACGGATCGCACACTGGGTCTTCCGTCCACATACTTGATTTGAGTTTCAAATCGGCCGTCGAAATTTGAGTCTAAGGACTCAAGAGCAATGGTTTCGTCTTTGTCAAATTCAAATCGGGCGTCAGGTTTAGTGTCGGCATTTCGGTCCTCACTCTGGTAGATCTTCCGTTCTTTGTCGTAGTGAGCCTTTGTGTCGTAGAGGCCATCGCCGCTCGTGTCGACTTCGCGTCGAGCCAGTGAATCATCTTCATAAAAAGCGATGGCTTCGATTCGGCCATCCCCATCTTGATCGAACTCTTCTCGGACGCGAATTCCGTTTTCGTAGTGGCGCGTGAGGTCGTGGCGACCCTCTTTTTGAGTATCAATTTTTTCAAAGAGTATGAGGCCCGAGGGACCTAGTTCGGCCAGAACTTCATCAAATCCATCATGGTTGGCATCGAGGCTTCTTCGCTTTTCAATCCCGCCCTCAAACTGTGCAATGCTTTCGAATCGACCATCGCCGTCTCCATCCATCTCTCTGCGAGCGACCTCTTCGCCCTCATAAATGACAATGAGATCTGCTTTTCCGTCTCCCCGAGTATCCTCTTCCACTCGAACTCTTTTTCCATCGGAGTAAAGGATGGTTAATTCAAAAACACCATCGGCATCTTCGTCGAGGAGTTCGCGTTCTTTGCGTTTCTCTTCGTCAAAGAAAGCTCGGGCGTCCATACGTCCGTCGTGATCCCGATCTTCTGTGACTTCTTGAGGGATGCCGTTTGCGATGGAGGTGATTCGGTTCGGGGCCCCATCGAAGTTGGTGTCTTCCTCTCGGCGTGAGGCTTTGCCCTCGGTGTAGGTCGTTGTTACGTCGGGATGTGTATCTGCATTTTTATCGATTTTCTTTTGGCTTAGAACTCCCTCTTTGTAAATTTGCCAAGTGTCGGCTTGTCCATCTCCTGTCTCGTCAAAAGATTCCTCTGAAAGCTGTCCAAGGGAGTTAAATTGGCTCCATGCATCCTGCCGACCATCGTGGTTTCGGTCTTGGTGGGCCCGGGCAGCTGTTCCCGCACGGTATTCGATCACTTGGTCAAACTGACAGTCTGCGTTGCTATCGGTTTTCTTTAGTCGGACTTTCTCATTCTCGTCGTACAAGAGGTCAAGCTCTGGACAATGAAGCAAGCCTTCCAGGGGTGGCTCTCCATCCTCGGCGTGAAGTGGAGCAGTCCACCAAAGGCCGCTGCCTATGAGAACGAGAAGAGCTAGACGGAGAACGAGGTTGAGGCTCAATGGGAGGTGCAACTGCGGTTCCGTTCGTTAGGTCTGAGGGACGGTGAAGGTCAGAAGGATACGTTTTTCAGAGAGGCATCGGTTGGCATCAATCATAGGTGGAAAGGGGGAGGCGGTTTGCAAGGCTTGCATGGCACTGAGGCCTAAAGCCGGATCTCCGACATCGACGGTTTCGATCCCCGAAGCCATTCCAGCGGCATCGAGCCCAAAGCCAAGAATGACCCGGGCTTTGGGGTTCACGCCGGTGGGGATGGTCCATCTGTGCTGGGTGCGTGTTTGAACCATTTGCAGATAACGTTGAACATGTGCGCTCTCAAGGCAGCGAACAGAGCCCATGGCTTGGCCCGTGCCTCCACTTCCGGGAGAAAGGCCAAGTCCGCCCTGTCCACCTGGGCCTCCCCCTTCAGATCCTATGGCACCGCCGGTTCCCGTATTCAGGGCTGTTCCTGATCCAGTGACGCTCGATCCCGGGTCCCAGGCTACCGCTCCAACTCCGCCTGAGTATTCACTGGGAGAGATGTTTTCCAAAACGGCCAGCGCCTCAGTGGCAGACATTTCGGGTAGGCTGGGGGCGTCGATTTGTTGTGGGGCTTCAATGAGGGGGGCTAAAGCTTGCAATCGAGCTGGGTCGATGGCGACGGGTTGGATCTGACTGACATCCAGAGATGCAGTGGGGACCACCACAGCTGCGGCTTGAATGGGCACTCGGTTAGCGCTCACTTCTCTGCGTTTGATTTCTGTTGGGAGGGTGGTTTTTTGAACAGATTTCACACTCAGAGTTTGGGCGGCCTGACGCGCGGCTTCGAGCGCAGCCTGTCGAAGCGCCGCGGCTTGGTCCGGAGTGATTGGCTGAGATGCGGCTAAAGCGGCCGCGTTGGCCGAGCGCCGAGCCCCAACGGCTTTTGGCGCCGATGGCGCCGGTTCTGCATTGGTGCCGGGGCGCTCGATGGGCTCTGGGGGGCGAACGAGGGCGACAGGGATAATGCGTTCTATGATTTCGGGGGGCGCGAGCCACGCTGCTCCGAGCAATCCGAGGAGCACGGCGAGGTGAAGCGTAAGAGAATAGAGAGCCGAACGGTTTTGGCGGTCTGAAGGGTCGGGCGCCGGAAGGCCAAGCACCGGCTGCGCCCAGTCAGGGGAAGGCGCCACCCAATCGAGCCCACTGAGGTCTAGCGATGGGCGTTTCTGGATTTTCTTTCGCCGGGGTCTCAGCTCGAGTTGGGCAGTCATTGTTCTTCCTTCGGGCTCAGGGGAAGTCTGAGCCCCTTGCGCGGCGTGTCGCCCCCCAGCCAGAAAGCCCGCGGGGAAGCTGTAAAATAGCGAACCCGTTCGTTCCTTGCCGACCCCCATCCCTTTTCCCTCTGGGGATGTTCTTTGAACTTGATCTTCGACGGTCAAGCTGGTTTCAGGACCGTCGGCCGAAGTCACTTATTTTCCTATTGGATTTTTCGGGCATCCCTGCTGAAACGAATAATTACATTCAGAATCGGCGTTTTAGGGTGGCGAGACGCACTTTCTCGGGTTTAAATTGGCGACGACCCCCTCTGGTATTCTTGCCGGAGGCTCTCTCACATGCATGTTTTTTTCATTTTTGATTTAATAATGTGCTCGAGGTCACCGATCAAAAGACCTGTTCCGTCGAAGCTCTGCCCATTCGACAAAGGAGAAGGTCATGCGGGTTCGGTTTAGTCTTCTATCTCTCGCTCTTGGATTCCTCGGCTTGGTGTCCATGGAGGCGAGTGCCATCACGGTCTGTAGTTCGGGAGCGGACTACACACGGGGTCCCGATGCTCTTCGGGCGCTTCGCCCGGGTGGAGAGTTGCTCTTCTGTGCCGGAGAGACCCATGAGATGACCGGGTTCTATG
>NZHD01000025.1 GCA_002691205.1 Deltaproteobacteria bacterium | reverse complement strand
ATCCAGATCGACCGCCGGGGCTCTTCCCCTGCTCTCGTAAAATGGGGGGGGGACGAGAGCTGGGGGATGAGCAGCTTCCGCATCTACGTCATTGCTCTAGCATCCAGTCCAGAGTCAGCGCCCACTTTCTGATTCGAAGCGGCAGAGAAAAACGGTTGAGGCCTAAACCCGAACCCCGTCTTCACAAGACACGTCCCAAAGAACATTGCCCTGCTCAGCTCAAGAGGCTCAATAGACACCCAACGGAATTCCTCCGTCCGTGTAGTCCGCGATTCGAATCGAGTTCCGCACTTGCGGTGCTGCATGACCTACTAACAAAGCAAATGGCGTACCAACTTTTTTTGTCGCCAAAAGAGTTGCAACTCCCCGTTTCAGCTGAAGATGTTGGAATCCAGCCAAAACCGACCACGGGAACTCAATAGGTAAAAGGAAATATTTTTCACCGATACGGAAGAAGAATGCCGATATTCTGCTGATGGCTCGGCCATTGATGTCTTTTGGCCACGCTTATTTGAAGAATAGGTCGCTCACTCTTCGCTGCTGTTCCCGCGCACCTGGGCAGACAATGGGTTCATCGTTTGATCCCAAAAGTCAGACTCGAGCAAGGCCCCGTAGAGCGACTCGGCGAGAATTCGATGCCCCTCCGGAGTCGGATGGAACGGGTCTCGAAAAAGTTGCTTTGAATCGTTCTGATTTGCCTCAATCATAGGAGGACCTAGATCCAAGGTGAAGAGCCCCAAGGCCGTCACCTCTTCCTGCAGACGGGCGCGAAGCGAGGACAAGGGGGCCACTCGTCCACGTCCCAGTTGAATGGGAAGCAGAGCCACCCACGTCCGCGCCCCTGTTTCTTCGCCAAGCTCTTTTAAGATCAAAAGCCCATCCTTCACGTCGTTCCAAGTTTCGCCGCGATGCAAGGCTTCGAAATATGCGTCGTAGCTCCCTGAAACGACGGCTTGATAATCAGGTGAACCCTGAGCGTGAACCTCACCTTGTGTCCAAGGGTCCTGAAAGGACCGCCAAAGAAGCAAGAAAAGACGTGAGCGAGAGAGCCCACGCAAAATGGACTCTCCCGGCCTCAACTCCCTTCGAGCCCTCTCCTCCATCGCGGCTAGCCCTTGAGATTCAAGGCTGAAGGTTTGAGGATCATTGAGGGAATATGCGTAAATAATGAGATCGGGTCGGTAGCTCAAGCCCAGAACACGCAGACGTTCAACACTCTGTTGCGTGTTGTACCCACTCACCCCCAGATTTAGAACTTCAAATTGAACGTCGTCGTGAGGGAGATCTCCAAGCAACCCCTCTAATTGCTTTGGAAAGGCCTGGTCCGCTTTAACCCTCAACCCATAGGCTACCGAGTCCCCGATAATCATGATGCGATAGGTCCCAGGCGCTTTTTCAATGGCGAATTCTCGATCGCGGAGCCCCGCCTGGCTGATTCGACTTTGTCCATCAATCGAACCGGGCTGCAATTCGTACTGAAGCTTCGGGTTTTCACTGAGCCGAAAATTCTCGCGATAAACCACATGGATGCGCGGCTCATAGCCACTCAGCCGCAGCAGCCCCTCGGCGATGGACACGCCCAACACCACGCCCAAAAGGAGCAAAAACAGTCGACCAGCAAAAGATCGTCCGGAGAAACGGCGTTTAGCCATCACTCCACTCTACTCCAAAAGAACTCAACCACGTAGCTTGAATCTGATGATGCAGACATTTAACCCGATCTGCGCGGCGCCCCCATCTCCCCCGGCCAACGGGACCCGCCGATCGTATCGGCATAGGGAGTGAATTTTTGACCATCCAACTCGCCCGCCAAGGTGATTTTTCGATCCAGGAAGGTGGGCGTCCACAAATGCGCTGAGACCTGCTCTCGAAGCGGAAGCAGAGTCGCGATGGGATCCCAATCGCTGGGACGTAAAATGATTTCGCCCTCAAGCTTCTGCAAGTGAGCTGTTGCGTAGCGACTGTAGACATGAACGACGTGGGGGGGGAAATCATATTGCCCCGGCGTCAGATCCACATCTCGCACACACTTAATCCACCATTCATTCTGATCTGCATCAGCCGGTGGAGCCTGGGTGCCCACCACATCACCTCGGAATTCGATAAACGAATGGCCCTGATGAACCACTCGTCCTTCCACATGATCCATCATTCGAAAGTAATGAATCCGCGCTGGATATTTAGGTTGCCCCCAACGCTCCTGACTGATGAAGACCGCCGCCTCCTGATCGATTCCGATACAGAGCGTGTACTCCCCCTCATGGCCGTCGTAATCGGCCGCAACGTTGACCACCACTCCGTATTCGGGCTCGTTGTGGACCGGAAAATTATAAAGAGTGACGTAGACATTCGGCTCGTAGCCAGGCGAAATACCAGGCGGCAAAAGGGCCGCGATTTTGTCCGGATCCGTACGGTAGGCGAGCTTCAGCATGGGCCAGTTGATGATCTCACCCGGTGAGCTCTGGGGCCCCTGTGGAGCCTCTTCGAGGCATGGCTCTTGGTAGGTCTCGGCCAAAAGCCGGCTTAAGGTGGGAGTCGAGGAAGACATACGTATCTCTCCTGTTCTTTGAGACCGTCTCTGACTCGCACTTCACTGAGCGAGTTTGATTGAGGCCATGTGATCGGGTTGAAGAGGATAGGTCGACTCAGCCCAGAACGCAGAATCTCGTACGGGTGTGCACAATCGAGCCTCATCGCCCAGGAGCCTGAATCGACCAACGTCTTGAATTAACGTCCTTTAAAGGAGGGATCACGCTTTCCGAGAAAAGCGTCCATTCCCTCAGCATGGTCATCGCTTCCGAAAACCAAGCCAAAGCCGCTTTGTTCGAGAGCGTGAGCGGTTCGTACGTCGGCGTCCTGCCCCTGTTGAATAACACGCTTGGCGAGACTTACGGCGAGAGGGCCTTTCGACCCGGCACTCTCCGCTGCCGCCAGACTTCGCTCCATTAACTCTTCGACCGGGTACACACGATTGGCCAACCCAATTCTGAGCGCGTCAGAAGCCACGATGGGATCCCCGGTGAGGATCAGCTCTTTCGCCCAGCCCACGCCCACGCGTCGCACCAAGCGACTGGTTCCTCCAAATCCTGGAATTAGGCCAAGGGCCACCTCGGGCTGACCAAAGCGCGCTTTCTCCGAAGCATAAATCCAGTCACACGCTAGGGCTAACTCGCATCCGCCCCCGAGCGCAAAGCCATTGACGGCAGCCAACGTTGGAATGGGAAGATTCTCGAGCGCTTCGAAGGTGGCATGCCCAAGTCGGGAGAAAGACTCAGCCTCCACCGGCGCAAGCGCTCTCATCTCCGCAATGTCGGCCCCTGCTGCAAACGCGCGCCCATCGCCCGTCACAACCAACGCCCGAGCTGTGCCTTCCGACGCAACCCTCTCAAAGGCTTCCGCAAGGTCCTCAAGCGTAGCCCGATTCAGGGCATTCAAAACATCAGGTCGACTTAGGGTGACCACTTCGACCTCGCCCTTCCGCTCGACCCGAATGTTTTCGCTCATTTTTAAAACTCTCCTCTACTCTTCGATGGATTCTCGATGACCACAATTCTGAGACACACATGCCCGGTCCGCAAAGCATTGCCTCCACTCTAGCCAAATTCGGTGGGCGAGGAGCTTAAACTCAAGCGCGATCCAAAGGAATGAAATAAACTTGCTTTACACGACCCGTAAAACGCCACATCATAGGCCGCATCTATTTTTAACCCTCGATGATGAACCAAGGAGAAATTGCCCATGGCCGCCGAACGATCTCGCCTCGCTGCAGTGGGGTACTTCTTCGGAAGCGCAGGAATCGCCGTTGTTTTCATAGGGATTACTGGGATTCAGATTCGACTTCTCCCGCCCATCGTGGGCTTTTCTCTTTTCGTTCTCGGAAGCCTTGTGGGCGGCTTGGGGGCCACTCTGTTGGGGAGCATCGGCATGGCTCGAAGAAAGCATATGCCTCTCGAGAGCGACCGGACGCGCACCCTCAAAGCCACGGCCCTGGGCGCGGCCTTGCTCGCCCTTATTCTTCTCGCAGCGGGAACGGGCGGAAACGCGCCCCCGATTAACGACATCACCACCGATCTCAAGAATCCACCGGCCTTCGCACCCGCACAAGAGGTATCTGCTTACCTCGAACGCGACATGAGCTATCCCGCCGGATTCATCCCAGTGGTCAAGACCCACTACCCTGAACTCGCTCCCTTTGAGAGCCCTCTGGCTCCAAAGGCCGCCTACGCTCAGGCACTGGCGACCGCTAAAGCGATGGGTCTCAATCTTGTGTGGCAGTCCGCCGAAGAGGGCCGCTTTGACGCCACTCAAACCACATCCATCTTTCGCTTCGTCGATGACTTCACCGTTCGAGTGAGCGCCTCCGGGACGGGCTCACGCATCGATGTCCGTTCGAAATCACGAGATGGCCAAGGCGATATGGGCGCCAACGCAAAAAGAATCAACGACTTTCTAAGCCGCCTCTAACTCGCTGCTGGCTTAGGGGTTGGCTTTGAGTTTTTCATTTGCAGGCACTGAACCCACCGCTGCTTGCGGTGACCTCATCCAGAGCAGCCAACGCCTAACTCTCCATGGTGTCGGCTGCGGTTTCACGAGCCCAGCGATAATCTGCCTTGCCGCTCGGCGCTCGCACGATGTCGCCCACGAACACAAAAGCCTTTGGCAACTTATAACGAGAAATATGCTCTCCTGCAGTCTGGTTCAGTTCTTCCTCAGTGACTGAAACGCCCTCACGCAACTGGACGATGGCCGTCACCTGACTGCCCCAACGCTCGCTGGGCGTTCCGCAAACCACACAGTCGTAAACGGACGGATGATGCTTGAGTGCAAGCTCGACCTCTTCGGCGAAGATTTTCTCTCCTCCGCTGTTGATGGTCACCGAGTCTCTCCCGAGCAACCGGACTTGGCCATCCGGCTCAATCATGGCCCGGTCTCCTGGAACCGAATAGCGCACGCCCTTAATTAAAGGAAAAGTCTCACGAGTCTTCTTCTCATCTCGATAGTAGCCGAGTGGAACCCAACCTGATCTAGCGAGCCAACCTCGCTGAGTCGAGCCCGGCTCCAAGACCTCAGAAAGCTCGTCAGAAAGAACAACACTGTCCGCGCCTAGATCAAAGCGCCCCGTACTCGCGCCGCCTTTGTGAGTCGAGGTATGCAGGGCCTGAGAGCCCGACTCCGACGAACCCAGGGCATCTAGAATTCGGATCTGCGGCAAGAGATCTAAGAGCTCTTGCTTAAGCGAAGCTGTAAAAATAGCCCCCCCCGACGTGACCCTCGTCAGACTGGAAAGGTCGTAGGTCTTGTGACGCAGTTGATCGATGAGCGGGCGCGCAAAGGCATCCCCCACGATCGCCAATGAGTGAACCTTCTCGCGCTCTACGGTGGTCCAAATATCATCGGGATCTAAACGCTCAACTTCGTCCTGAACAACAATGGTTCCACCTACGTGCCAGATGTTAAACGCAACCCAATGCGCGGCGCCGTGCATGAACGGAGGAGTGGGTAACGCCCGGATAGGCGAGCGACTCTGAATATGCTCCAGCAGGGCCTCTAGGCTATCTGGCTTCTTCGCCGTCAGGGCGCCCAAGAACACATCTTCTTGGCGCCAAAGCACACCCTTCGGCATACCCGTCGTCCCGCCTGTGTACAGAATATAAAGATCATCGAGGGACAATCCCTTCGGAGGCACAGGTGAAGCCTGGGCCAAGGCCGTTTCATAATCGATGGATCCCGACAACAACGGGTTTTCACTCCCGTCGGCCACTTGAATCAGCAGAAGTTCTTCAGGCAATCGATGCCGAATCTTTTGAAGAGTCGGAGCAAAGGCCGCATGGTAAATAATGGCGCGTGCTTTTGAGTTCTCAAAGAGATAGAGGAGCTCCTCTTCAACGTACCGATAGTTAACGTTGAAGGGGGCGCAACGCGCCTTAAAGGCCCCGAGCATCCCTTCCAGATACTCGTTCCCATTATGAAGATATAAAGCCACGTGGTCCTGACCCGACTCCCAGTTGGTCAGATCCTCTCTCTCTACACGGCAGCCCAGTCCATGCCGACGGAGAACATCGGCTAATCTTCGAGTGCGGTCAGTGACTTCAGCCCAAGTGAATCGACGATCGCGATAGACGATACAATCGCGATGGGGGACTCGGTCGGAGATGGCCTCATGCACCTGAGCAAGATTCATTACTTTGACTCTTTCTATTTCTAAATTTTTGACCTTAATTGCAATCTAGAGCACCGAGCAAAGCCTGAGGATTCCCAACATCGCATCCAGCGTCGGCTCAACACGAAGACGCTCATCGTCACTTGTAAGTTCCGCGAAGCCTCCATCCTCTCCTTGCTCGTTCAGGAGATCGGTCAGGAGAGCAAACGGATCTAGAGAAGCACCGGGCACAGCGACAGCTTGACAATGCAGCAACGTCCGCACCGTCGTGACTGCATCGTAGAAACGCTTTCGGTATCCCGTCTCAAGCTCACGACCAATCCATTGGAGCGCTCCATCGGCCTCCTCATGATCCACACCCGAAAAGAAAACGGCGAAGGCGGTCAGCGCAGGCCAGGCCGGCGCAGCAATGCGTTCAGGCGACCAAAGTTGCTCTAAAAAGCCTGAGGCCTCGGACAAAACAACCGGTCTCACCACCCGGGTTCTTCCGAGAAGACCCGCAATCATCCCGGTCGTAAAAAGTCGTGCAGGAGGGTCGGTCTCTGGGGCCCCCCAACTTCCATCTTCATTCTGAACGCGCCCCAGGAAGACGGCCGCGGGCTCAACGAAGGGCGCGCTCAGCGCCCCTAGGTCCGAGAGGACCAAGAGGACCTCTAACGTCCCGGCCACTTCCTCTGTCAGACCGGCCAATGTGTATTCTTGCGCGAGTCCAATCGCGCCGGCTGACGAGAGCCCAAGCGACAGAAAACCACCTGTTTCAGTCTGGCCTCGGCCCACCGCTTGGGTCAAGGTTTCAAGACTCTCCGCCCCTAAGAGCGCACGACTTCGCAAAATCGCCATCTCAGATCCATGCTGAGAGACAAAAGAGAGGGCTGATTCGAGCCCTGAAGCGGCTCGGTGGCGACCGAGTTCGATCTCTTCATCGGTGGGGGCCAAATCGTTTCTCCATTTTGAGTTTTCGTCTTTGCTCGCAGACAAAAGAGTCGGTCCGAGTCTGCCTTGGACGTATAGCCTGACGCTGTCCCGATTGCTGCTCACGCGAGAACTCAGGGGGGGTCGAAAGAATCATTCCGGCACCCCGCCCAGGGTGAGCCAATTGCAGGCTACACTCTGTATGAATTCGGAGAAAAAGTGTGACCCAAAATCCAAAAGGTGAAAAACCGCAAAAAGGCCAGATTCGAAACCGTCTCGGCGACGAAGTCAGCGCCTATTTATTGCAGCACGCCAACAACCCCGTGGATTGGTATCCCTGGGGAGCTGAAGCTTTAAATCGGGCCAAGCTCGAAAATCGGCCTCTCCTCATTTCCATTGGCTACAGCGCCTGCCATTGGTGCCACGTGATGGAGCATGAATCCTTCGAGGACTCCACCACCGCTGACATAATGAACGCGCATTTCATAAACATCAAGGTGGACCGAGAAGAGCGCCCCGATCTTGACCAGATCTACATGGACGCCGTCACTCGACTAAATGAAGGTCAGGGAGGCTGGCCTCTGACTGTCTTTTGCACCCCCGAAGGCCGTCCTTTTTTTGGGGGAACTTATTACCCCCCGGAGCCTCGGCACGGTATGCCCAGCTTTACTCAGGTTCTCGAAGCGATGAACCAAGCTTGGAACCATCAGCGGAGCGAAATTGACGACGCGGCTCAAAAAATTCTAATGGCCATGCAGTCCCCACTCGAAGCCAGTGCTTCGGCTCCCATCGATATCTCAACGGTTACCCGCGCCTCACATCTCTTAATGCGCGGAGCCGATACCGAGAATGGGGGCTTTGGGAGAGCGCCCAAGTTCCCGACGCCTCCCAATCTAGAATTTCAGCTTTCGGCTCTCGATGTTCTGCCCGCCGCTGAAGCAAAATCGCTCGCAAGCCACCTCTTCCTCACCGCGAAGGAGATGGCGCGCCGGGGGCTGTTTGATCATTTGGCCGGTGGATTTCATCGATACTGCGTCGACTCAGAATGGACGATCCCTCATTTTGAGAAGATGCTGTATGACCAAGGCCTTCTCTTGCGCTTCTATGCCGAGTTAATTCGCAGAGGAGGCGGCCGAGATGAATTGGCCTGGCCGATACGCGAAACCGTGGCTTACCTTCGACGCGAAATGACCTCTCCTGAAGGGGGCTTCTATGCCAGCCAGGATGCAGATGCCGATGGCGTTGAAGGGGCCTACCAGGTCTGGACCCCAGACGAAATTAAACAAGTTCTCGGAGACCAGTCGGAGGCCTTCTGTCTTGCCTACGGTGTCAATGCCCTGGGCAACTTTGAAGGGGCCACCACCCACCTCACCGATCAAGCTCGAGAACCACGCGAAGCCTTTCAACAGGAACGAACCAAGCTCCTTGAGGCCCGAACACAAAGAGTGGCTCCTGAGACCGACCGTAAGAGAGTCGCTGCGTGGAACGGGTATGTGATTTCTGGACTCGTTCGCGCATCCGAGGCCCTCGACGACGCCCAAATTCTCAAAGATGCGAAGCGGGCCATGGATTTTGTACTCGATGAAATGATCAATGACGAAGGAAAGCTTCATCGGGTCTTCAACGTGGGGCGCGCCGCAGTACCGGCTTTTCTCGACGACCATGCCGCTTTGCTGGAAGCAAGTCTCGATCTGTATCGAGCCGGAGCCGGAGAGAGATTCCTCACGACGGCTCTCCACTTCGCTCAAGAAATCGGCGACCGCTTTTATGACTCGGCTCAAGGATTGCTTTTTTACACAGCCAAAGACGGGGAGGCCCTTGTCCATCGCCCTCAAACCGACCCCGACGGGGCGACTCCTGCCTCCGCTGGACTGGCGGCCCTCGGGCTCATTCGACTGGCTCAACTGTCAGGCCTACGCGTCATCCAGGAGCAGGCCGACGCCGTGATCCAGAGTCAAAGTCAATCGCTCGTCGAGACACCTCATGCCCTTCCCACTCTTCTCAGAGCAGCCGCCCTCCGGCTCCGAGGTGTTTCCGTAGCCGTGATCATCGGAGAACGGGACGATCCACGCACCCAAGCCCTCGCGGATCGTGCTCGGAGAGTTCTCCTTCCCGATGATGCGGTTGTTTGTCTCGCACCTGGAGAGCCCCGTCCCACGGGCGTCGCCGAAAGTTGGCTCCGCGATCGAGAACCGGAAGCCGGGCAGCCCACGGCATGGGTCTGTCGAGGAACCACATGCTCGCTGCCTGCCACTCGGCCCGAAGACCTTCAAGCCAACCCGTTCCCTCAATGACTCGCTCGCTCATGTGCCGCAAAAAAAGCTTCCCTACAAAACAAACAACAGATCGAGGTATGCTTAAACTCATGTTGAAACTCGGCATGGAGAACCTCTTTTGAAAGCAACCACACCGCTCATGCGACGTGCCGTGGTCAGCGGACCCCAAAGTCTTTCAGTGGTGGATCGCCCAAAGCCCACCCCCGAAGCCGGAGAGATTCGAGTTCGTATCGAGGCGTGTGGGATCTGCGGCTCTGATCTCCACGCCTATCGAATGGGCTCGATGGGCGAGGGACACACACCCGGGCATGAAATCAGTGGTGTCGTGGACGCAATTGGCCCCGATGTTTTGAACCTGAAAGCGGGAGACCGCGTGGCCATAGAACCTCTCCTCAGTTGCGGCGAATGCACCTTATGCCAAGAGGGTCGATATGCCCTCTGCTCCCAGAGTCGAATCTTGGGTGTCCAGTTAGCGGGAGGTCTGGCGGACTACATTGTGGTTCCTGAATTTCGCGCTCACAAACTCGCCTCTGACCTCGATCCTGCGGTGGCCGCGATGACCGAGCCTGTTGCAGTGGCTGTTCATGCTCTCACCCAAGGATGCTTTAAGAAAGAGAGTCGCGTTCTCGTACTCGGGTCAGGCACCGTCGGCTTAGTCAGCATACTCGTGGCGCACTGTCTGGGCGCGAAAGAAGTGTGGGCCTCAGCACGCCATTCACACCAAGCCGAAATGGCTCTACGCATGGGCGCCTCCCGAGTGTTAAATGAATCTGAAGCCACGCCCTCCTCTCTGGCCAGCCTGGGCGCGTCCCAGGCGGTTGACCTCGCCATCGAAACTGTGGGGGGCCATGCCAATACATTGAATGCGGCCTGTCAGGCCGTTCGCCCGGGCGGACACATCAGTGTCCTTGGGCTTTTTCAAGAAGAAATCAGTCTTCCAGGTCTACCTCTCGTGCTCAAAGAAATCACCATGAGCGGCTCAAATTGCTACGGAAACCCCAAAGGGGGCCTCAGCGATTTTCAGCGGGCAGGAGAAATCGTCGACGCAGAAAGAGAACGCCTGGCCGCTTTTGTGACCCACCGGATGGATCTCACCCAAGTCGACCAAGCCTTCAAGGTCGCTGCCGACAAGACCCGTGGGGCAATCAAAGTCATGGTCCAGCCGGGACACTCATCGGCGTAAGATGCCCAAGACATATGGCATGCCCTCTTCGGCTGGGCTATCCCACTCGGTCTACATAGCTCGTAGGTATCTGATGCGATCCACTTGTGGGAAGCATCGACGGCTCTAAAAGGCAAATTGCCCGGAGGAGCTGCGGGAAGCCGGTGAAAATCCGGCGCGAGCCCGTCGCTGTAACTGGGGACGAGCTGCAGACCCATGCCACTGACTCATGAACCGCAAGAAATAAGCGGAACACGGGACGCAGAGATCGATTCGGTCCATGCGCCACGAGAGTTGGGAAGGCCTGCAGACTCGGATGATCCAGAAGCCAGAAGACCGGCCTTTGAGCTGCTTTACAACTCTCCGGCGCCGAGAAAGTAAAGCGAGGACGACGTGAACAGAGACAAAAATATCCAGATGGGTGAACCTGAATCCCACGCTTACGCCACGTCGTTAGCGCTTTCTCGACCTGCACCGGTGAGCTCTCCCCCGAAGTTGGAAAAACTTTTCTCAGATCCGGAAGCGATCTCGAAAACAGTTTCAATCCGACACTTGGGCATGAAAGGTCATCATGCAATCGCATACCTCCCGCTCGTTAAGTCGCTCTATTTTGACCACCGCCCTCCCCTCCCGCACGCTCATGAACTGTGTCCTGAGCCTAGTGTGGGTCCTAGGGCTTCCTGCGACCTCGAGCGCCGCCAGTCACACCATCGCGGAAATTTCCCAATGGGCTTCCTGGGTTGAAGAAAAAAACCTCGGCCCCGTCGATGTGAGTCAGCCCGAGTTGGGCTCGGCCAGTTGGGGAATTGAAGACGACGTCTTGGGTGAACCTCTGGGCAACACCGTCAACTGCCTGAGCCTGGGCGAAGAAGGATCCATCACCCTGGGCTTTGCCCCATCCATCGGGAATGGGCCAGGCGATGACTTTGCCGTCTTTGAAAATGGTTTCTACGGCCTGCAAGGCCTCTTTGGCGAGTTGGCTCGAGTCGAAATCTCAAGCAACGGAGTCGACTTTGCTCAGTTTGAGACAGAAAGCCTTCAAATGAGCCCGGTCGCTGCCTTTGGTTTTATCCTGCCTTCACTCTATACAGGATTTGCGGGAACTGAGCCCTCAGGCTCGGGCTCGGGTTTTGATTTAACCATGCTTGATCAGCATGAACTGGTTGTGAATGGCGTACTCGACCTTCAAGACGTGGCTTATGTCCGCATCGTTGATGTCATCGGGGACGGCCTCTCGGTTGATTCGTTTGAAAATGCAATCTACGACCCGTACCCCACCCCTTTCAGCACCAGTGGCTTTGACCTCGACGGAGTCGGCGTCATCCACACCCCGGAAGTAGCGGGCGGCACACTTTGGTGGATTGGGCTTCTGGGTGTCTTTACGCTCGGTCAGCACCGAAGACGATCCCTTCGCTTTCCTCTGGGCTTGGCCCTTTCCTTGGCCCTTTCCGCCTTAGCCATCCTTGGGATTTCCAGCAGCGCTCAAGCATCCTATGTCATCGACTTTGAAGGTCTCGGCCTAGGTGCGGACTCCTCGGAGATCGGTGCCAATGGATCCGGATCGTTCAAGACTGGCGCCGTTACTTTTGAAAATGTGTACAACAGCCAGTACGGCTCATGGGAAGGTCATGCCGTGTCCACCTACACCGATGCCACGACTCCAGGCTGGGCCAATCAATTCTCAGCCATCACAGGCGGCGGCTTTGGAGGCAGTGCTCATTACGGCCTTTTCTATCAAAATGAGTACGGCTCTTCCAATCCTACAATCGAACTTCCCGTCAGCGAAACCATTGATGGTCTCTACGTCACAAATACAGCCTACGCATACTTCTCCATGCTCGATGGAGACCAGTTTGCCAAGCAGTTTGCGGCCGGAGATTTCTTCAAACTTACCGCCGAGGGCTTCGATACCGCGGGCAACTCTGTAGGATCTCTTGATTTCTACCTTGCTGATTTCTTGGATTCATCCAGCCTGATCCTCACTGACTGGACATGGTTTGATCTCTCCAGCCTCGGCCCAGTCAAGAGTCTCGACTTCTCGTTGAGTTCGAGTGACAACTCCTTCGGCTACATGAATACGCCTGCTTACTTTGCCTTCGATAACATGCAGCTAGTCCCTGAGCCAGGCACAGGGTTGCTTGTGGGAATGGGGCTCATCCTCATGACCTTGCGTCGCCAAAGCCGCTGAGTTTTTAACTCAGCATGACGCATTTCTCTCAGCTCCTCGCTCTTTCCTTGGCGGGACTTGTTCTCTGGGTCTCGCAGGCTTCGGCCGAAGAACAGAGCGAGGAGCCTGAGGAAATCGTCGTTCGGGGAATTCGAACAGGCCGCTTTCTATCTCGGCCTTCGGCTTTCTCCACCCGCATTGAAACTGATGCCTATCAGGGAGAACGTAAAGCCCTTGATGATCTCCTTGGGGAGCAGGTGGGAGTACAACTTCGACGGTTCGGCGGTCCGGGCGAACCGTCCGAACTCTCCATTAGGGGATCCACGGCCGAACAAGTCGCCGTGCAACTCGATGGAATCCCCATCAACAGTGTTCTCACGGGAAGTACAGACCTCTCTCAACTCTGCATTGGGCTGGTGGAATCAGCCGACATCGTCCGTGGCGGAGCTTCCCTTGAAGCGGGCGGGGGCGCTATCGGAGGTCTCGTCAACCTTCAAACTCGAAACCCCGGCGGGCCCTCTACCAATCGAATGGACGTCAGCGGAGGCGCCTTCGGAACATGGGATTTCACAGCTCACCGCGCGGCTGAGTATAAAGAGCTTGACTATTCAGTGGGCTATTGCGGATTTACCACCGATGGAGACTACTTGTTTTCTCCGCTAGAGCGGGAAACGCTTGGCATTCCTCCAACCCCTCGTTCCTCCATTGAACGAATCAACAATCACCGAGTACGCCACTCTGCGAATCTCGATCTGGGCATTTCTGTTGGAGACAGCAGCTACTTACGTTTTCAGAATTATATTATGTACTCCAGCCAAGGCGAACCTGGCCTTGGTACTTTGCCCGACGTTCCACTGGGGGGACAAAATCCATTCGCGCACGGAAGAGACACACACAATTTAGCCCGACTGTCTTGGACGGCCGAAGAACTGGGACCTTGGATTCGCGGACTCAATTTATCCGTTTACCATCGTTACCAAAGAGACGAGTACGAAGACCCAGGCGTTGGACCCAACCAGGACCCCATCGATTTACTCACCCGAGTTCAAACCATTGGCTTCGAAGGCGAAGGCCACGTTTCGCTTGACACACTGGGAGCCACTCACTCTCTCGCCCTAGGTCTTTCTGCAGATCGAGATGCTCTCTCAGGGGAAGAACGCCCTGATCAAACGCGCACGACCACGTCGGTCGTTCTTCGCGACCACGCAAGTTGGTTTGAAGATCGCATCACCCTGGTGCCAGGCATTCGATTTGACTGGACCGAAGGATTTGATCCTCAATGGCTCCCGGCCATGGGTGCGGTTCTCTCCCCCTTCCCCTGGCTCCGCCTCCGAGGCAATATCCAAAAGTCCTATCGCGTTCCTGGTTTTGACGAACTCTATCTCCCCGACAAAGGCTACATCTCCGGCAATCCGAATCTGAATGCAGAATCAGCCCGCAACGCGGATGTGGGAATGGACCTCGTCTTCGATCAGTTGGGACCTCTTGAATCGGTCCAACTCACCGTCGCCTACTTTCAGCAGGACATTGAGGACTCCATCGCCTGGGTCCCCGTCAGCCCTCGAAAAATAATGCCCGTCAATACCGGTCAGGCGCGAGTCCGGGGCCTAGAAGCCTCATTATCTTTTGCCGTGACGGACTACGTGCGGCTCTCCGCAAACTATACGGACCTCGACGCCAAGAATCTTTCTACTGGTGGACCCCTCGCCGGACGAGCCGATTCTGAGGCCGATGTGCGTGTTGAAATCGGCGAACCAAACCGATTCAAGTGTGTCGCCGAATACCAATACACCGGTGCCATTCCTGCCTCAGCCAGCGGCCGGGTCTCCCTCCCGGCTCGAAGTGTGTGGAACGGAAGACTCGGAATCAACCTCGCCTCTTTCCGAGAGATACCTCTTCCTGATGTCATCGAGGATCTCTGGGTCTATGGATCACTTGAGAATATTTCAGACGTGGCCATTCGAGACGCGCTTTACTTTCCACAGCCAGGACGCAATGGACACTTGGGCATGGAGGTGGGATGGTAAATCAAAAGCGCAGAGTCCCTCTTACATGGGCCTCCCTTCTTTCCTTCACCGTTGTGCTCAGCCTCGGGGCGGGTGGCTGCGAAGGCACAGGAAGCGAGCAGCCCGGCCGAATCATTCAGCAGGCCGGTGACCCCCGGTGCACACCGGTCGGGGGCCCTTACCCGTCTGGACTCGATACGCTGCCGAACAACTCCCGTTACGCTGTCCTGATGCAGTTCACCCCAAAGGCCTTGCTCGCCTTTGATCTCGGCGTCTCTCCTCCGCGGTTAATCACCCAGGAGGCGAGCCCGGCCTTTCCTGCGGACAGCGATGGCGATGGCGTTCCTGACATCGAAGCTTTCCGAGAGGCAGGCCTATGCCCAGAATTCAACCCCCTCTGCTTTGCGGATCCCAAGCCGGGCCATGTCAATGCCATTCGCGAGGATCTCGTTTTCGTGACCACCAGCGACTACGAGCAAGTCTTATTCATGGAACCCAGTACAGGAAGACTAAAACCCCTTTCCGTCCTGAACCCCGAGAATCAAGCCCAACATCGCGCACAAGATTGGCCCCTTCTCCCCGAGCAAGGCGCCGCAGTGTTGCGAACAGGAGTTTCAACACAAAGATGCATCCATCCTGATCCGGCTTTAGATTCTCAAGGCGAAGTGATTGGAATGGACCCGCAATGCGACGTAGATAAAGCCGGGTTCATGACAGGCTTCACCGCAGCCACCGCATACGGCGGAGAACGGCTCTTTGTCGCCACGTCCAACCTAGCCTCGCCCTCGGAGGCCCGCTTTAACCCAGGTAGCCTTCTGATTTACGATTTAAACCTACAGCATGAACCGCCAACGATTCAGCCTCATGTTGAAAAACCCCTGCTTCAAACCTCGGACTTCAATCCAACGGCCCTCTCTAACTATGTCACTCCCCTAGGCCGAGAGCTGATCCTTGTCACGAATACAGGAGCTCTTTCTTTCGACGGCAATCTGATCGGTGCATCTGGAGTCGACGTCATCGATGTTGAGTCCCTTAAAGTGGTCGCGCGCTACCCGCTCGGCCAAGCCGGCGCAAGGGGCCCTGTCGCCATTGACCCCACCGGCCGGATCGGGTTGCTCGGCGCTGAAAGTCAACGCGCCCTCTATGCCATCGATCTGGCCCCCCTCGATGATCCTCAACTTTATGTTCGTCTTGAAGAACCCCCGGTCGATCTCGATGGCTCAACGCCTAACTTTCCCGATGCGCGCATCTTCTGGGCCGACCAACCTCTGACTTGGCCCGGTCGTCCCGATGGCCCTTCTGAACGCCTCTGTCCAACGCGAACAGATGTGAGCTTCGGTGTAAATCGAGAAATCGCGTACGCGACTGACTGGTGTGATGGGAGTTTGGCCGTGCTCAGTGTCGACTGGCGGCCTCCGTTCCCTGTTCCGTTTCCGGCTGAACAGTTCAGAATTCTCGACCGACTGGACTGGGCAGCACCGAAAACACCCGCACTTTACGGGCTCAGTGCGGCTCCCAGCATGATTCAAGCGCCCGACTCGACCTCGGAAGCTGAAACGCTTGCAACTCAGGTGGTCTTTGTGCTGAATGAACCGGAGGGGCAACTGTGTACGGCCAACCTCACCTACTGATCCGGGTCGCCCTTGGAGGCGCATTGCTCGTCGCCACTCTCTCCTTCGCTCTCCGCGGGGAAGTGGACCGCTCGATCCAAATCGCTTCTCAACCTTCCCCCCTCAAACGCGCGAACATGAACGCTCCATTGGCCGACCCAGACAGACTCAAAAGCACTTTGGGACCTCATCTTGAGGCAGCCTCAGAACCAAGAGAGGCCTATCCAAGCCACGAGATGATGGACTCCCCTGAGACAGTCGATCCGAAAATCGGATCTTGGCTCTGGCCCCAACTCAACCCTGTGATCCTCACAGACGGGCAAGCTACCGTTCGGCTTCAGGGCCACGACCCCGCCGCTCCGCAGCCCCTTCAACTCTGGCATCTTCGCGAGGGTCAAAAAGCCGAGATCATCGCCCACAGCCAAAGTCTTGAAGACGGTGGATTTGATTTCGGGAGAATCGTTGTCCCGCAATCAGGCCTCCGAGTCGTGGTGACTCCTTTGGATCTGTCTCCTTATTCTGTTCGATCCCAGGCAATCAAAAGACCTCAACCCAGCCCACCGCACCTGAGCGTGGAGTATGAAAGCCAAGGCCTCACCGCGCGTATTACACCCGCTCGTCTCGAGGGGGAAATCCTCATCACAAATGAGTTCAACGAAACCGTCGCACGCCAAAGGGTGGAGACCGGCCCAGCCGAGATCACAATAAACCCGGAGGAACTCCATCAAGCGCTTTCGATCACGCATCTCCTGCCCAATGGCCAAGAAACCAAACCCTTCCAATTCCACACGGCTCATCCCCTTTAAGCGACTCACTATTTCATGGTGTCCCCACGGGGCTCAGTTATAGTACTGACCGGTCAGTACTGAAGGAGGGCCCTTCCCCGTGGAAGAAGCCGAAAACCGAAAACAAAGAATTCTCGCAGCCGCGCTTCGAATTGGCGGCCAGCGCGGCCTCGCGGCCACACACATGGATGAGATCGCAGAGGCGGCCGGAGTCTCCAAGGGGACCCTCTACAATTTTTACAAGAGCCGAGAGCAACTCCTGGTTGAAGCGGTGCTCTTCTTCGTCGAAGCCGCGGTCGAGGAGATTCCCGAAGTTTCCGACGAAAGCATCAGCGGAGAACAGCGCCTGCAGGCGCTCATCGAATCTATGGCGGGGAGCTTCGACCGAATCGTGGAAAACTTTCCAATCGCGACTCAAGCGGGCAGCCTGACCCCGCCCGGAACTGAGATTCATTCTCATCTTCTCAACGGCTTGAATGAAATCTTCCTCGGGTACAGAAAAAAAATTCGGAGCCTCCTTGCGCTCGCTCAATCAGAGGGGAGCGTCCGAGAAGACGTCGACCTGAACGCGCTGGCAGCCATCTGGGTCGCAACCTATAACGGACTGCTTTACCGCGCGAGTTTTGAGGAGAGCGGAGCCGACTCTCTTTGTACGGAAGCGGGCGTCAAGCAAGCCCTCAGCTGGCTCTACGAATCAGCAACAGAGATTGAAACTAAGAACGCATTTAAGAACCGCGCAAAATCGCATACAAAGGATTCAAAAGTTTGACCGAAGAACGCTCACCTACTGATCAGTCGCAATCAAAGGGACTCCGTAACATTCTCTTTCTCGTCGGAGCCATCGGTGTAGCTGGGGGGACTCTCTTTTTTTCAACCGCTCCCGATCCCACAGCCCTACCGCCTACTGAAATCCAGTCACCGGTTATTCAAGCCCTTGAAGTCCGCACGCGACCGATCTCGTCTAAGGTGCTTGTTCCCGGGCTTCTTCAACCCAGCAGAAACGTCGAACTCTTTGCCGAGGTCGACGGAAGGGTCGTCGAGGTGGGGGCCCACGACCTCGACCGCGTCGAAGCCGACCAACTACTAATGTTCATGGATCCTCTCCTGGCCGAAGTCGCTGTCCAACGTGCTCGCGCCTCTATTGCGAGGGCCGAAAGTCAAAGTAATCTCGCGGAGGCCAATTTAGATCGCAACCGAGGCCTCGCAAACGTCAATGTCGCCAGTCGAGCAGCCCTTGACACCAGTGAAGACGCCTCACGACAAGCCTTTGCGGCCAAGATAGAAGCTGAAGCAGCTCTCGCTGAGGCGGAAGACCAGCTCTCTAAAAAGACCATCCGGGCGCCCTTCTCTGGCTTGCTCAGAAGCTTTCCAGTGGAGGTCGGCGAATATGTGCGCGCAGGCGAACGTGTCGCCGAACTACTCGATGTCGAAAGACTCGAAATTATGATTGGCCTCACCGACAACCAAATTGTCGACGTTGAAAAGGGAGCGCCTGTCAAGATTGAGATCACGGCTCTTCCGGGTCAAACGTTTCTGGGCGTTGTCGATGGGGTCGGAGGCGCCGTCGATTCAGAGACTCGCAAGTTTCCAGTCCGGATCGCCGTCGAGAACGAAGACGGAAAGCTTCTACCTGGAATGGTTGCCATGATCGACCTTAAACTTGGGCAAGGCCGCAATGAGATCACGCTCCCCCTAGACGCTGTCGTGGATGACTTCGGGCTGAAGCATGTATTTGTGCTCTCACCGACGAGTCTAGGCGAATGGACCGCACGAAAGCGCCAGATCGAAGTGACCAGCATTCCATTCCTTCCGACACAAGTCGCCGTCGTCTCAGGACTAGAAGAAGGCGAGCAGATTGCGATCTCAGCCGTACGTAGACTCCGCGATGGAACCAACGTACGGATCGCGCCCAATGTCGCTCAGGCCTCCCCGACAGAAGAATTGGTGAACCAATGAATCCAGCCCGCTTTTCTGTCCAGCAGCGAGTATTGGTCAACCTCGGCTTTATGCTTGTTTTGCTGGGTGGTCTCATGGTCGCTCGCGGAATTCCTGTCGATGTTTTTCCTGACATCTCTTTCAACACAGCCATCGTCATCACCGTCTGGCCCGGGGCTTCGGCTGATCAAGTTGAACGATTGGTGACTCGGAAAATCGAAGATGAAATTAGAGATGTGACCGGAATCAAAGAATGGTCAAGCTTCTCGGCGGAAAGCAGTTCAGAGATCACCATCGAATGGGAAGAGTCCCTCTCCGAGGGAGAACAGCAGGCCGCCCTCAATGAACTCCGCGCTGCCATCGATCGCGTCGCCGACCTGCCCAAAGATGTAGAGGAAAGCATCCTCCGAGAACTCTCGGTTTCCGAGACCTCAAACGTCTGCATGGTCACGCTCTCCGATCTCGGAGGCGTCAGCGAATACACGCTACGCGAATGGGCGCGATCTTTTGAGCGTAAACTCGAGCGTGTCAGTGGGGTCCGCAAAGGCAAGCTCATGGGCGCCCGAGATCGCGAAGTTCGAGTATATATCGATCGCGATCGGGCTCTACAATTTGACCTCACGCTCGAAGAGATCAGCCGAACCATCTCTCAAAATAACATGGATCTACCTGGCGGCAGTTTCTCAAATCGAGCTGATCAAGAAGTCACTCTCAGAGGGATGGGAAGCTTCACCTCAACTGATCAACTCGCAGAGATGGTTATCCGAAATAACCCAAACGGAAACCACATCACCTTAAACGAGATTGCAGAGATCGTTCCAACTTTCGAAAAGCGCACCAACTTCGGGTACCTCAACGGTCGACCCACGATTCTCGTGGGGATTTCCAAAACGCCTGATGCAGACGTAGGCGAGGTGGTCGCAGGCGTCAAAGCCCTCGTTAAGCAAGAGAGTCAAAGCCTCCCCAATAACATTGGTGTCAAAGTCATCTGGGACGAGTCCGTCTTCGTCCAAAGGCGAATTGATACGCTTCAAAGCAATTTGGCACTTGGAATCATACTCGTCATCCTGGTTCTCTGGCTTAGCCTCGGCTTCAGAAATTCATTACTCGCCATCCTAGGCATTCCATTCTCTTTCCTGACGGCCATCATCCTCTTCCCCACTCTCGGCCTAACCATCAACCTAATTAGCCTAGTGGGCTTCGTCATGGTCTCCGGCATGCTGGTGGATGATGCCATTATTGTCGTTGAAAATATTTATAGACATGTCGAAGCGGGCGAAAGTATTTCAGAGGCCGCCATCAAGGGAACACAGGAAGTGATGTGGCCTGTCATTGCCGCCTGCACCACGACGATGGCGGCCTTTGCTCCCATGCTTCTCGTCACAGGAACGTCTGGGCAATTTATGTCGATCCTGCCCAAGACCGTCATTGCCTGCTTGGCAGGTTCCATCATCGAATCCCTATTCGTACTCCCCGCTCACTACATGGAATGGGGCAGTCGACGCCGAAGTTCAGAACCAGACGATCATTCCAGGAACGCAATTGGCCAAATGAGCCGCAAGCTCCGCGGAAAAATGGATGGCGTTATTAATGGTTTTCGCAGCGCCTACACGGGTACTTTGACCCGTATCCTAGAGCATCGTTCCGCCTTCCTCCTCGCTGCTCTAGGCCTCGCCATTTTGGCGTTAGGCATTTCGACTCGTGTTCGAATCGACCTGTTCCCCAGCGACTTCAATCAACTCTTTGTCTCCATTGAAACCCCTGTCGACTTTACCATCGAAGAATCCGATGAAGTCATTCGGGGCATCGAGGCCGCCCTTGAACCTCTGCAAGACGAATTCCTCTCGGTGGCGACATTTATTGGGCAGGGTATGAGTGCCGACCAAATTCCCATCTTCGGAAGCAATTACGGAGTCTTCTACATCGAGTTTGATCAGTCAGAAAGCAACCCCATCTCTCCCAATGTCATGGTTCAGCGTGTCCGAAAGGCTGTAGATGCTTATCATGCAGAAAATCCATACGGCATCGACAGCATTACGGTCATGCCCCCTCGAAATGGGCCGCCCATTGGTAAGCCGGTCGCCGTTCGCATCGTGTCAGAGGATTACACTCTCGCCAAGCAAATCGCGATGGACATGAAGCGTGAACTCTCCTCCATCCCGGGCGTATACAATATCGAAGACAATATGCCCGATGGACGCCGCGAACTACGAATCGGCCTTGACGAATACCGAGCTTCGATCCACGGTCTCACCTTCCAAGATCTGGCGACCGCCATGCGGACCGCCAACGATGGACTCATTTCTTCGACATTCAAGGACCCTTACTCAGATGAAGATATCGATATCCGAGTCCTACTCAAAGAAGATCAACGAACGACTGCCAACGAGATCATTGACTTTGATATCCGTACTCCCGAAAGCTACCGGGTAAAGGTGGGCGACGTGGGCACGGTGGAAATGAGTCGAAGCTACCAGCGCCTTTACCATTACGACGGGCAAAGAGCTGTCGTGGTGTATGCAGACGTTGACGGTACGCTAGCCACTTCCGTCTCGACGAACGAAACCTTAAAAGCTCGCTTTGCCGACATTGATAAAGAATATGCAGATGTGTCTCTCGTTTACGGAGGAGAGTTTCAAGCTACGAACGAAGCCTTCGAGGATATGGGGCGGGCCTTCACCGTGGCCCTCCTAGCGATTTACGCCATTCTGGCCGCTCAATTCCGCTCGTACTTTCAGCCTTTCATCGTCATGTCCGTGATTGTCTTCTCCGTCGTAGGCGTAATCCTCGGAATGTATTTATTCAACTATGCCTTTTCGATGTACGTCCTTTACGGCGTCGTTGGGCTAGCAGGGGTTGTCGTCAATAACTCTCTCGTCATGATTGACTTCACAAATCGGGAAGTCGAAAACGGCATGACTCCGAAACAAGCTGTGCAACTCGCCGGCGAGCAACGATTCAGGCCAGTTCTCCTCACCACAGTCACCACGGTCGCTGGACTCCTTCCCATGGCCCTCGGACTGTGGGGCAACTCATTAGTATTCGGCCCATTTGCGGCCGCCATTGTTGCCGGACTCTCTGTGGCGAGCTTGCTCACCCTCTTCGTGGTGCCTACCCTCTATCTTTCACTTGAAGAAATCAAGGTCCTCTTCTCAAAGATGTGGGGCCAACAAAACTTAGACGCCAAAGAAGTAACGCCCTCTGCATAAAGCCGAATCACATGTACGGTTTGTCTACGAATCTTAAAGAAGGTCACTAGGGAGAACACGCGAATGTCATCATTGAGCCTCGGGTTACAACTCGGTTACTGGAGCGCACAGCCACCGCCCAACTTTCTCGAAATGGCCATCGAAGCTGAGAACCTTGGCTTTGATTCTGTATGGACAGCCGAGTCTTGGGGTTCCGACGCATTTAGCCCCCTCGCCTACATCGCAGGACATACGTCTCGGATACGGCTGGGCACATCCGTTGTCCAACTTTCCGCTCGCACACCCACCGCCACTGCCATGGCCGCCCTGACTGTGGATCATCTCTCAAAGGGTCGGTTGACTCTCGGGCTCGGTGTATCGGGCCCGCAGGTCGTCGAAGGCTGGTATGGACAGCCCTTCGGCAAACCCTTGTCACGCACACGTGAATACATCGATATCATCCGCCAAGTGCTGAGTCGTGAAGCCCCCGTCTCAAACCCCGGGCCTCACTACCCCCTTCCGTTCAATGGCGAAGGGGCCTGGGGACTAGGGAAATCCTTAAAATCAATCACTCACCCGTTACGAGCAGACCTGCCCATCTTTATGGGAGCCGAAGGACCGAAGAACGTCGCTCTGGCTGCGGAAATCGCCGACGGTTGGCTTCCGCTTTACTACTCACCCTTTCGCCAAGAGGTGTATGCAGAATCCCTCGGCGAACTCAAACCTGGCTTTGAAATCGCGCAATTCGTCATGTGCAACATTGATGACGATCTTGAGCGCGCACTGATGCCTGTCAAAACTATGCTGAGTTTCTACATTGGCGGAATGGGCGCCAAAAAGCACAACTTCCATACGGAGTTGATGGCGCGCATGGGTTTCGAAGACGAGGCTCACAAGATTCAAGATCTCTTTATGGAAGGAAAGCGTGCCGAGGCCGTAGCTCTTATGCCCGACTCATTTGCCGATGAGGTCTCACTCTGCGGCCCACGTGATCGAATCAAAGATCGGATTCAGGCCTGGGAAGAAACGCCCGTCACCTCCCTGCTGGTGGCCAGTCAGGAAATCGAAACCCTTCGAGAGATGGCCGAAATCGTCCTGTAACGGCTTTCCCCGGGGAGCGCAGCCTCTAGGGAACCAGAAGTTCTACAGGGTCGTCTAAAAGAGTCCGAATAGAAAAAAGTCAGATGAAGAAATGGTCTTGAACTGAATTAAGGAGATATTCCGACGGTCGACGAAGGTCCTTCGCGAAGAAGCAAGCGGCCCTCAATCAACGGAGCAAAAATATGAGCAATGCCGCAGATTCAGAGACGACCATGAGTTCATTCAGGTTTGGAGAATATTTCGGAATCGAGTTACGACTGCACTGGACCTTCTTAGCGCTCGGTGCTTGGATTGGGCTTTCCATCCTGAGCGAGACGGGCTCGCTTCTCCTCACAACACACTCCTTGGTCACCCTCGCCTCTATTTTCGGGTGTGTGGCTCTCCATGAATATGGCCATGCCTTAGCGGCCAGACACTATGGGATCGGCACTCTCGAAATCACCCTACTGCCCATCGGCGGTGTCGCTCGGCTTGAGCGCATGCCTGAGGACCCCAAACAAGAGCTTTGGATTGCATTGGCTGGACCGGCGACAAACTTCGTTCTCGCGGCAGGGCTAGGCGTCCTCTATCTCCTCACGGGCGGATCCATCAGCAATTTAATTCAACTTTCTATCTTTGACGGTTCACTTTTATCCGTTCTGCTCCAAGTGAATATCGTCATGGGACTATTCAATCTGCTGCCTGCGCTCCCCATGGACGGAGGGCGTGTTCTCAGGGCTGGCCTCTCTCTCCGAATGCCTGCCCTTAAAGCCACCGGCATCGCCTCCACGCTTGCCCGCATGATCGCAACCGGAATGATGGTCTACGGTCTCGTCCGAGGAGGCCTGATGCTCACCATCATTGGAGGCTTCGTGTGGGTGACGGCCCGAAACGAATACAAGAACGCCATCCTGATTGAAAAAATGAAGATGAGCCACCGCAGGCAGGGGACCGACTTCTCACCCGGCAAAAATGGACAAGCTCCCTCAAACCAAGCGAGCCCAGCGGGTGAATGGGTTCAGCCCGAAGTCGTAAGCCCTGAACGGAAGAAGTTCACCCTTGATGGGAAAACGAAACCTGCGCGGTCACGGCCGTAAAACAAAGAGGGAGACCCGACTTAACGCGGATCCCCCTCCTGAACGTGGCTTGATCTGTTGATTCGATCTAAATGATATCCCTCAACCGCTCGCGCGAACGTTCTGGGCCTCGGGACCCTTTTGACCCTGGGCAGGCTCATACTCCACAGCCTGTCCGTCTTGTAGGTTACGGAAACCGTCGCCTACGATGTTCGAGTAGTGGACAAACAGATCCTTCCCTCCGTCTTCAGGAGTGATGAACCCGTATCCCTTCTGTTCACTGAACCATTTCACAGTACCGGTAGCCAAACTTGTGTTCTCCATGTGTTTACACCGTGTCGGCAACATTCCGCTCGGTGTGAAACTCCATCGTACAATCTCTGAAAGCCTTCTGTAAACAAAAACTGTATAAATCCACTCGTATATGATCTTTGCGTCACATAATGCGACCGCCTTCGGGTCTCAAAACCCACGTAAAAACCGTTTCAGGACCATCTCGTTAGGTTCCCTTACATTTTATGAGTTGGCGTTCATGTCATCCTCGTTGCTTTTTACCCCATGAAAATCAATGAGGACCCTCTGCAAAATTCTTTATCGATCAGCGTACAGGTCAAAGTTCGTGGCCCTACACAGTTAAAATTCAGTCTCTTCCACGTACCCTAACTCGGGTCTGCTTGCGCCCTAAATCGACTCGCGTCAGTATCCAACTCGCCTTCAACGGCCAAAGACATCCTTTTTAAATCCATTTCTTTGGCAGGGAGAATCCGCACGGTGCTCGAAAATAAAGACGGCCAGCCCACTTGGAAGGACCCTCAGTCCGTAGGTCAAGGCCGACTCCCAGCGCGAAGCCCTCTTTTCTCCTTTGCTGATCTTTCGTCGGCCGGCCAAGTCAACCGAGACGAATCCCCCTATTGGATGCCCCTGAACGGACCATGGCGATTCCAACTCTGCCCAAGGCCGAATGAAACGCCGACCGGATTTCATCGCAGTGCGTTTGATGACACACAGTGGACCGAACTTTCTGTTCCTGGAAACTGGACGTGCCAGGGATACGACAAACCGCACTACACGAACGTCCAGATGCCTTTTCCTGGCGAACCCCCTGAAGTACCCGAAGACAATCCAACGGGGATTTACCGAAGAAAATTTAAAATCCCGACGACATGGGCAAACAGAAGGGTCGTCGTTCATTTTGGCGGTGCTGAGAGCGTCCTCTACGTATGGGTCAATGGTGAGCCTCTCGGTTTCTCTAAGGACTCTCGACTGCCCACCGAATTCGATATTACTCCCCATCTCGTGAGCGGAGAAAACACGATTGTCGCCGCAGTTGTACGCTGGTCAGATTCAACCTACATAGAGGATCAGGACCATTGGTTTATGGCAGGCCTCCATCGCGAGGTTTATCTCTACTCGACTCCTCTCGCGCACATCGCGGATCTTAAAATTCAAGCGGAGCTCGAACCAAATAAAAACCAAGGCTACCTAAGCCTAGAGGTCGAGATCAGCTTCCATTGTGCAGTTAAGCCGGGATACACCGTTCAAGCACAACTTCACGCTCCTTCGGGCAAACCCGTCAAGGAGGGTCCATGCCAGGCCGACGTGCACATGGCAGGGAATCCCTATCTTTACCGAGGTCATCGCGTGCATATTCTTCAAGAGATCAAGCGTGTGAAGGCTTGGTCCGCCGAAGAGCCTCATCTCTATACACTGACGGTCTCCCTCATGGACCCGTCGGGAAGGCCTCTGGAACACGTAAGTAGTCGCGTAGGTTTCAGGCACGTCGAAGTCTGCGGGCGCGAACTGCTCGTCAACGGCCGACCCGTCATGATTCGCGGAGTCAACCGGCATGATCATCACGAAACTCGAGGCAAGGCTGTCACCCGTGAAGATATGCTCGCTGACGTGCTCCTCATGAAGCAGTTCAACATCAACGCGGTACGCACCGCCCACTATCCTAACGATCCCTACTTTTATGATTTATGCGACGAGTACGGCCTTTACGTCGTCGATGAAGCCAATATTGAATCCCATGCGTTTCTTGCATACATCTGCCACGACGCGCGATACGCCCAGGCCTTCCTTGAGCGCGCCATCCGAATGGTGCAACGAGACAAGAATCACCCATCCATCATCATTTGGTCCCTTGGAAATGAAAGTGGTTACGGGCCGCATCATGACGCTATGGCGGGCTGGATCAAGCACTATGACACTTCTCGACCGATTCAATACGAGGGCGCACTGCAGTGGAGCCTTTTTAAAGAATCGCCCGCAACAGATATTGCCTGTCCTATGTACGCTTCGGTGGAAGATATTGTGAACTACGCTCGCTCAAGCAAAGGGACTCGTCCTCTCATTCTCTGTGAATATGCACATGCCATGGGGAATAGCGGAGGTGGTCTCTCCGAATACTGGGAGGCCTTTCGGAAATATGAAGGTCTTCAGGGTGGCTTCATATGGGACTGGATCGATCAAGGTCTACGGCTGCGAGATAAGGATGGAAGGGCCTACTGGGGCTACGGGGGAGACTTTGGAGACCAACCCAACGATGCCAACTTCTGCATAAATGGGTTGATCGGCCCGGATCGAAAGCCCCACCCCATGCTCTTCGAATTAAAGAAATTGGCAGAACCTGTCGCCTTTGAAGCGGTGACCCTAAGCCGAGGGAAATTTAGAATTCATAATCGCCAAGATTTTTCCGATCTCTCTTGGCTCAATTTTACCTGGGAACTCTCCATTGATGGCCAGGTTAAAAAGCGTGGAAAAATCCCAAGGTTGAAGACGGGGGCCGGAAATCATGAAACCATCGAGCTCACGCTTCCTGAACTTCAACAGAGCGCGAACGAAGAACGGCATCTCACTCTTCGCTGCAAGACCGCGCGGGAAATGCCGTGGGCGCCCCGCAATCATACGATTGCATGGGAACAATTCGACATGCCGGTTCCTAAAAAGTTGATCACCCTCTCACCCAGACCTAAGCAAGTCGGGCAAGGCGTGCTCGAAGTCAACCAGACCCATCGGCAAGCCAAGATAACGACATCACAAACCGAGATTATCGTCAACAAAACCCAGGGGCGGCTGGCCGCGCTTCGTTGGCAAGGTCAAGACATTCTGGCTTCCGGGCCTCAAGCCAATACTTGGCGTGCCGCCATCGATAACGACGGAATTAAAGCCTACCCCGCGGCTCCTCCAAAGCCTCTGGGCAAATGGCTTGAATGGGGGCTCGATCAACTGACCTTTGCGCCGGTCAGGTGCAGTGTACGAAAGAGAGGCCAACAGTCAGTTCAGATCGTCTTAGACTCCCACGCCACTGCACTTGGAGGTAAGCCAGGCGAGGGGACTCACGACATCCAGTTTGGTCAGCGAATCACCATTTTACCCGAAGGATTCATTCGGATTTCAAATCAGATTCGATTTGGATCCGCTCTCGACGACATGCCGCGCGCTGGAGTCATCATGGAACTCAACCGTGGGTTTGAGCGAATGGAGTGGTTCGGGCGGGGACCTCACGAAAGTTACTGGGACCGAAAGAAAGGAGCCGAACTTGCGCACTATTCCGGCATTGTAGATGAGCAATATCACCGGTATGTCGTCCCTCAGGAAAACGGGAACAAGACCGACACCCGATGGCTTTCGCTCTGCCGCAAAGACGAGGTTGGTTTCTTGGTCGTCGGAATGTCTCCCATAGAATGTCGAGCCTCTCACCTAGATGGACATGATTTATATGCAGCTTCGCATATCCACCAACTTCGGCCTCGGCCAGAGACCATCGTTGAACTCGACTGGCACCAAAGAGGTTTGGGCACGGGAGCCTGTGGGCCAGACACCTTACCCAAATATCAGGTCAATAAAGGACTTCACCGACTCGACTTCGCACTGGCTCTCTTTGACCCCAAAAGAGTGCGTGCGGGAAATCTTGCACAGACCGTTCGAGCCGCCT
>NZHD01000024.1 GCA_002691205.1 Deltaproteobacteria bacterium | reverse complement strand
GCAGCCGCATATCGTGGAGGAGGATGGCAAGCAGGCCTGGATCTGGGATGACATCGTCACCACCAATATCGGGCTGAACGCGGTGGTCGGCCGCCCCAGGAGCGAGTGGGGCATGGAGCCGGCCCATTATGATCACATGCGCAAGGCCGCCTTTGATGTCGATGCGCGCGTCGACGACATGAACGTGAATGGCATCTTCGCATCGCTCTGTTTCGGGACCTTCCCGGGCTTCGCCGGGAAGATATTCACCCAGCGCGCCCAGAAGGACCCAAGCAACGCCTACCGGGTGCTCCAAGCCTACAACGACTGGCACATCGACAGCTGGTGTGCGAAGCACCCCACGCGTTTCATCCCGCTCGCCACCGTGCCGCACTGGGATGCGGGCCTCGTCGTAGAGGAAGTCCGGCGAGTGCACGCAAAGGGCTGCAACGCGATCACCTTCCCGGACAACCCTGCGGCGGCCGGACTCGCCAGTCTTCACGACGAGTTCTGGGAGCCCATGTGGAAGATCTGCGACGAACTGGGGATCATCATCAACTGCCACATCGGAACCGGATACTCCCCCCCCTACCCTTCGATGAAATCACCCATCGATGCGTGGATCACCGGGATGCCAATCTCCATCGCCAACTCGGCTGCGGACTGGATCACCCTCGATGCCTTCCAGCGCTATCCCAACCTCAAGATGGCGCTCTCCGAAGGCGGGATCGGGTGGATCCCGTACCTGCTCGAGCGAGCCGACTTCACGAACGATCATCACGGGGCCTGGACCAATAAGAGTTACGGAGGCAAGAAGCCGAGCGAAGTCTTCCGCGAACACGTGATCACCTGCTTCATCGAGGACGACGTCGGTCTCGCTAACCGCCACCTCATCGGTGTGGACAATATCTGCCTTGAGGTCGACTACCCTCACTCCGACTGCACCTGGCCTCACACACCGGAGGGAGTCTGGCGCAGCCTACAGAGCGTACCCGGTGGCATCCCCGACGATGAGATCGAAAAGATCACCCACGAAAACACGTTCCGACTCTACCGTTTCGACGGCCTAGAGAAGGCCGGCGGCCGCGAGAACTGCACAGTCGCCGCACTGCGCGAGTTGGGCACGGACGTCGACACCCGCGAAGTATCGCTTGCGGGCGTTGCACCGCGAGGCCACGCACCGGGCAAGGTGGTGACCTCGGAGGATATTCTCGGAGCCATGGCCGCGCAGCGCGGCGAGTGACCGAACGCGGCACTGGAATCCCACCCCATCCCCATTTTTGAGGGCAAAGGAGAGGTCGCTATGGCCCAATCGATGAATTTCGATGGAAAAGTTGCGGTGATTACCGGAGCCGGCGGCGGTGTCGGCCGACAGTACGCCCTGGAGCTCGCCGCTCGGGGGGCCCAAGTGGTGGTAAACGATTTGGGAGGAGCGACCGACGGAACCGGCGGATCGGAGGCCGCCGCGGCTCAGGTCGTTGCCGAGATTCAGAAGGCCGGCGGGATGGCCGTGCCCAACTTTGACTCTGTGGCGACACTTGAAGGGGGACAACGCATTGTCGATACCGCGATGGAGCGATTCGGAAGTTGCGACATTCTCATCGCCAACGCTGGCATTCTGAGAGATAAGTCTTTTGCCAAGCTGAGCGCTGAAGATCTTGAAGCGGTCCTTGATGTTCACCTGACGGGAGCCTTCTCCACCGCGCAGCCCGCTTTCCGGCAGATGAAAGAGTCCGGCGGAGGCAAAATTATTCTGACGACTTCTGCGTCGGGTCTATTCGGAAATTTCGGACAGGCCAACTACACCGCTGCCAAGATGGGCATCTGGGGCTTAATGCGGACACTCAGCATCGAGGGGGAGCGGAGCAATATTCAGGTCAATTGCATTGCGCCGGCTGCGGCTACGCGACTGACGGGCGGTGAAAACGAAACCGGCTCCACTTCGCCGCGAAGCGTGATGCCTCTGGTTCTGGCGGCGGTCCACGACTCGTGCTCAATCACCGGGGAGACGTTCATGGCGGGTTACAACTGGTACACACGTTGTTTTATGGCCCAAGCGCCCGGTTGGGCCGCTGAAGAGAACGCCGAAGTTTCGCCCGAAGACGTGGCCGCGCATTGGGATCAGATTCGAGCGACAGACGGTTTTCGAGAGATCGACCATGCCCTCGTCAGCATGGAGCCCCTGAAGGAACTCCGAAAGGACTAAGCCCGCAACAGGGCTCCCTTCGGGGTTTCCCCCCTCCGCGATATCCGGCAGCTAGACCACAGCTCAACTTGTATGTCTCATCCCCTGAATTTTTCGCTCAAGCCGTGCATACTCGGAGTGGTTAAAAAAGACCTTGGAGGGTTGGACGAATGGATCTGCGAGATCTTACCTACGAAGTAGAAGACGGCGTGGCCCGAATTACCTTGAATAAGCCAGATAAACTCAATGCCATGAGCTGGGGTTCCTGGGCAGAGGTCGAGACAGCCATCGAGTCGGCCAATGATGACGATGACGTAAAGTGCGTACTGATTACGGGCGCTGGTCGGGGCTTCTCCGCCGGAACGGATCTCACTGAAGAGGAGGACGATGTAAGGCCGCGTCCATACAAAGGCAGAACCGCTGCCCTGCGAACAGTGCATCTGTGTACTGCATCCGTTTATGAGTGCCGAAAGCCCACGATCGCTGCAGTTAACGGTGTCAGCGTCGGCGCCGGTTTTTCGCTGTCGTTGGCCTGTGATATCCGCATTGCTTCTGAAAACGCGCGGTTCAGCGCCATATTCGTCAAGAGAGGCTTATCCGCTGACACGGGCTCGACCTGGTTCCTGCCGAGAATCATCGGCATGGACCGCGCACTGGAGATGTTATACACCGGGAGAATCGTGGAAGCACCCGAAGCAGAGCGCATGGGGCTGGTGACTGAAGTCGTCGAGCACGGCAAGCTCATGGAACGAGCCAATGATTTGGCCAAAGAGATTGCAAGTGGTCCCACCCTCGCCGTTGAAATCAACAAGCGACTTGTCCGTGACGGAATACATCGCAACCTGATTGAGCAGATTGAGACCGAAGAGTACCTGCAGCAAATCACCCTAAAGAGTGAGGATGCGATTGAGGGCCAAATGTCTTTCCTTGAGAAACGCGACCCCGTCTTCAAAGGAAAATGAAAGCCAAGGTTCTCTGTGACCCCATCGCGATCCGCAGAACGTTGCTGAAATGAGCCCGCAAATGACCTCCCTTAAAGATTGAACGGAAGACGGTTCCGGCCTCTTCAAGATCTTGGAACCGAGCCCGTAAGTGAGAGCCTCGGGGCTTTTCAATAAAGATCTATGATATAACTATATTGACGGAATTCTAATCAGGAGAGCATGCGCGGATGACCGAGACGGGGCCGCTTCCCGAATTGAACCAAGACAACGCTTTCTTCTGGACGAGTGGCGCCGACGGGCAGTTGCGTTTTCTCCAGTGCGGCGATTGCCAGAACTTCGTTCACCCACCGCGGCCGCGTTGCGCGACATGCCGAGGCGAAAACCTGTCGCCGCAGACAGTCTCGGGCCAAGGCACCGTCCACACGTTTACGGTCAACCATCAGCCATGGCTTCCCGGCATGAAGGTGCCCTTCGTCGTGGCCATCGTAGAACTCACCGAGCAGCCGGGGCTTCGGCTCACAACGAACATCATCCAATGCCCGCCTGAAGAGGTCTACATCGGTCAATCCGTCCGAGTCGTTTTCGAACAGAAAGAGGACGTTTGGTTACCCCTCTTCGAGCCGGAGGAAGTCCGGTCATGAAGTACCTCGAAAAAGAGGCCGCCATCACTGGCATCGGCATCTCCGACGTGGGGCGCCCTCTCCATCGATCTGGACTCGCCCTGACGGTGGATGCATGTCTTCAAGCCATCACAGATGCCGGGCTCAAGCCCGAGGACATCGATGGACTGGCCAGCTGGCCGGGCCGCTCGGAGGATCACCCGGGTATGTCTCCAGTGGGTCTCATGGAGGTCAAAGAATCGCTGGGACTGAAACTCAACTGGTTCACCGCGGGCGGAGAAGCGCCGTCCCAGATTGCCAGCGTCATCAACGCCGCCGCCATCGTGGCCGCCGGTTACGCTCGCCATGTGTTGTGCTTTCGCACAGTGACCGAAGCCTCCTCGCAAACCAAGAGCCGCCGGGCCAGCGTCAGTGGTTCAGCGGAAAAACGCGTCCGAGACGACCTTCAGTTTCAAATTCCCTTCAAGGCCATGTCGGCCTCTCAATGGATCGCGATGTTTGCTCAGCGACATTTTCACGAATACGGAACCACCAAGGAGCAACTTGGCTGGGTTGCCCTGAATGCTCGCCGTCATGCGGCCCATAACCCCCGTGCGATCTTTCAAAAGCCCCTCACCATGGACGACTACCTGGGCGCGCGAACCATTTCCACCCCTTTCGGCCTCTACGACTGCGACATTCCCTGCGATGGCTCAACGGCCGTCATCGTTTCCCGAAAGGAAGAAGCTCGAGATCTCCGTAAGCCGGTCCTCCGGATCGAAGCGGTCGGGAGCGCAGTGCACGGGCGGTACTCCTGGGATCAATATTCCGATCTCACCAGCATGCCCGCCCAGGAAAGTGCCGACATGCTGTGGAGTCGAACCGACCTCAAGCCGGCCGACGTGGACGTGGCCGAACTCTACGACGGGTTCAGTTTCCTGACCCTCGCCTGGCTCGAAGCCTTCGGTTTCTGTGCCAAGGGCGAGTCCGGCCCCTTCGTGGAAGGGGGTCAGCGCATCGGCTTGGACGGTGAACTTCCGCTCAACACACAAGGGGGACAACTCTCCGGCGGCCGACTCCATGGGATGGGACACCTGCACGAAGCCTGCACCCAACTATGGGAAGAAGGGGAAGCGCGCCAAGTCCCCGGCCGCCCCCAAGTCGCCGCGGTAGGAGTCGGAGGCGGCCCCGTGGCTGGCTGCATGCTGATTGTGCGCGAGTGAACGGACTGCAAAAACTCTGATCAGCTCTCGGTCAAGATCACTTCCCGTTCAATGACAACTACACGGCGACCGCTTCCATCCATGAGCGGCCCCGCAACAGGGCTCTTTAGGGGTTTAACATCACGCCCCTGCCCGGACGTTGTATCAAAAATGAAACTCATTCATCGAGCACGGGGTCTAAGAGGTATCCACTCGATCGAAACAGCGGGCTCGCTCGGGGCCCCAGAGAAAAAGAGCTGAGACTGTGAGTGCAGATTTCATTCAAGACCTCAGGCCGAGATCGATTCGATCGTCTCCCAGGAGTTCCACGAATTGAATGACACAACGGAGACCCCCTCTTGTCCACGAAATATCTGGCCGAGTCGCTGGGTGAGCCTGCTCTGCCTAGGGGCCTTGCTTCTCGCCACGGCCTGCTCGGTCTCCCAGACCGACTCCGACCCTCCGTCCGAGTTTGGACTCGTGATTCAGCCTGATGGAGACCCCTCCCTTTCCGATCACTACGAAGGCGTAAGCGAAGCGCACCCGATCTACGAAATGGGTCTGCATATTCACGATCCCAGCCGTGTCGTCCGCTACGGCGATACGCGCATGATCGCCCGGTCTGGAAGCGAACAGAACGGCGGCTACGAGTGCGGGCTCGAAACCTGGTGGCTCGAAGGCGAGGAGTGGAGACCCGGGCAATGCCTCCTCATCGACAAGCCGACCTGGACCCAGGCGTTCACACCGGGAAACGGCGGTGCGTATTGGGCCCCCACCTTTGGCCCCGACGCGAACCGAATCTACTACACGGCCTCCAACATGAGCGACGAAGACGGAGGCTGCCTGGGCCTCCTTGAAGGAGAAGGCCAACCGCCCACAATGCGATGGACGGATGTGGGTCAACCGCTCGCGTGTTTTTATGATTCGGACCCAGGGTCTGGGCCCACCACCGGGCTCGACCCCGCCTACTTCGAATCCGCAGAGGGCGATCCCTACCTGGTCTTTGGCGGCGGGGAGATCTACGTCGCGGCCCTCGACCCCGATACGGGTCTCATTCGAGGCGACCCCGTGTGGAGCGAAAATAACCCCAGCTACCAACGTGTGGCCTCCCGGACAAACCAAAGCCCACTTGAGGGCTCCGACGAAGCCCCCTGGATGGAAGCCGCCTTTATCCAGGAATCGGAGGGCGCCTACTTTCTTTTCGTCAACTTGGGCCACTGCTGTCTCGGATTAGAATCCACCTACGAGATTCACGTGGGTCGATCCGAACGACCTACGGGGCCCTTTCTCGATCGAGACGGCATCGATCTGAGAGACGGGGGCGGGACTCTCTTCCTCGACCGAGAGGGCGAACGACTCGGCGATAATCGCTATCTCGGTCCGGGGCATACGGGCATCGCGGAACTCTCGGACGGACGGTTTGTGTTTACCTTCCACTATTACGACCGCCAAAACGACGGAACCCCCTGGATCGGTGCCGCGGAATACGTCCTCGAAGACGGATGGCCCAGCGTACGGCCCGCGGCGGATTGGGTGTGGTGACCTCGACCTCATTTCGAGGCTGTTTTCTTAAAAAACCAGGGCCCTGAAAAACCAAAATTACAATCTTTAGAAAGCTTGAGTTTTTTTCTTTCAATTTTCTTTTGATTCCTATAGCGTAAAAGGGTGCCTTTCTCGCGTGGGGGCGTAGGAGAATCTGTTTTGTGGGTTCTCTATTTCCTTGGGAAGGGAAACTGATGAAGACAAATACGTTCCACGAAACCCCCTCGGGGATTCTAAGCCGACTTGTTAGGTCTGGACTCTCCGGGCTTCTCCTCTGGTCATTCTTTATTCTGTCCTCACAGGCATGGGCCGCTCCAGTCTCCTACTCGGTGGCGAATGGAACGGTTGATCTCTCGGTTTCCGTAGGTGGGGTCATTATCGGGTCGCAATCGACGCCGCTCACAAACGGAGCTTTCACGATTGATGACGCCGCTCAGTCCCTCGACGACTTCGAGATCACTCTAGCTCCCGACATCGTCATGAGTCTATCCGCTACATACGGTGGGTACGATACAGTCACAATTCAGTCGGCGACATTGAGTTCCGACAGCGGCTTTGTCTCCCAAACGGTCGGCTCAACGGGAAGCACCTACACGGTCTTGGGCTCTCCGCTTTCGGTCAGTGGCTTATGGGGAGGCTCGAACTCGGGCGGACCGCAGCCCACTGTCACGGATCAACCGATTACTTACGCGGTTCCCAGTATGACTGCGATCATCGGCGGCTCGCCCGTGCTCTTTATAAACTCAGTGACCCTCAACAGTCTCGACGGAACGCCCTTTGGCGAAAGTGCGCCACTCGTTGTCATTGCCAGTATTAACGTTGACTCGGCAACGGTGGTCCCTGAGCCCACAACGGCTCTGCTGCTCGGGTTGGGCCTTCTGGGATTATCGGCGAAGCAACGCCGCACCCGCAGTTCATTATAAGCGAGGAGCGTTGGATACCTACGGGTGCGTTACAAAAAGGCACCGACCAGCCCAAAAGCCGGTCGGTGCCTTTTTGTATTAAAGAGCCCATTCAAACAAGTCCACCGCCGGCTGCGATGAAGGATTCGCGCAGCACGGAATCACGCTGCAGGCGAAAGAAAGCATAGCCTTACACGTCTTTTGACCTCTATCTTCAGCCCAAGCGGGCTTGCCCTCGTTTCGTGAGGATGAGACACCATTTCACAGGGCCTCGGTCTGGATCACTTTTAAGAACAGAGCTACAAATCGGCTGCTAGGTTCACGTGATGAACGCATACACGGACAAAAAACCAGAGGCCGCTCATGAAGCTCGCTCGGGCTTCCCTCGCCGAGACCTCTTAGCCCTCTTCGCTCTGCTCTCACTTCTGACCTTGGGGCTTGGAGGCTGGCTGACTTCGCTGGGCTTCGGCCCCTGGTACGATGACCTCCTTAAACCTCCTTTCCAACCCCCCGGCTGGCTCTTCTCGCCGGTCTGGACGCTCCTCTTTGCGCTGCTCGCGCTCGCCACTTGGCGTATTGCACGAGAGGGTCCCGTGGCCCGTCTCGCCCTGTGGGCCTACGGCTTCCAACTGATCCTAAACGTCTTCTGGTCGCTCTTCTTCTTTACTCTCCACCAGCCGGGATGGGCCCTCATCGACATTGTTCTTCTCGATGGATTGGTCATTGCGATGGTGTTTCTCTACGGTCGCATTGATCGGGTCGCGGGCAGGCTTCTCGTCCCCTACGTGATCTGGCTTGGGCTGGCCACCGCCATCAACATCTGGGTTGTGATCTACAACTAAGCGTCTAGAAAATGAGTCCAGTCTCGTTTAATCGACTTTAAACTCGGGACGATCCTGATTCGCGGCATGAAACTTAAGCGGGATCAAACTGGAAAATTTATGCCAAGCCAAAGAGGGACTCATGCCTTTGGGCCGCAAAAGCTCATTAAAAATCTTTCGAGTGGGATACTGAGACCGTAAGCCGCACATCAAACCCGGCCCATCCTCGATGTTATGCACTTCATGCCAAGTGTGTTCAGGAAAGAAAAGGATATCGCCGGGCTCGGCCAGCACCTCCTGAAAGGGGATATCGGTCTTGTGAATTAAGTCGTGCCTTGACAAGATGACGCCAGGGATCCCTGTGGCCGGAATCGATCGCATTATCGGAGACCACTTGCGCATGACGAATCGCCAATACTTTGAATTCGCAATCTGAAAAGTGAAGTCTGGAGTCGTCGCTTGATGCAAAAGCGCTTGATACTGATTCCCGTGGTAAAGAAAAGAGTGCGTAAAGTATCGCCTAATATCTGGCCCCGGCGGCATGAGATCGGCGAGTTTAAAAAGGATTCTCTCCAAGTGCCCGCGAAAGGCGCGGTTATCCTCAGCTAAGGTCACACTAAAGCCTAAATAGACTCGCTCCATAGCGGCCATCTTTTCAAGAGCCGGTAGAAGATCCAACTCGAGCAAGCCAGTCGCTGCATTGGCCTGAGGGTCATCTTGAGAGACGTTAAACACATACGGCTTATTCGCAAAATGTTTCGCCGGCTCTCGCCCCCATTTTAGTAATTCGGTTTCACCTTTAAAGAAGGCTTTAAAAAGGACGACCCGTTCCTTGCGTGCGAGGGTTTCCTTTACTTCAACGCGCCCCTCTTCGCGTTCAAGGTCTTCAGGGAGGACAACCAACATAGAATCGGTGCTCTCTGGATGACGCAAACGATCCAAATCAAGGGGGTTCTCCTCCAAAAACTCTCGATTCTTCCACGCCGCGGCCGTCGTTCGCTTGGACTCGGCCGCAAAGTTCCTATCGAACATCGTTTGATAACGCGTGGGAATCGCGTACTGAAACCAAAGCTTCGCCCACTGCCACGGATACACACGACGCGCCTTTTGAACCCCGTCCATACTACGCCCTGCCTTTATACGACAAAGAGGCCATCTCCCCGGAAGCTAAAAGGGGCCCCAAAAACAAACGAGCCAGACAGTCAGCGGCCATCGGCTCGCGTGACCCTGCATAAAGCTGAAAAGACGACATCCACAAACTCCAAACTAAAAACGTCGATGAGTATCTCATACGAAGATGCGGGCGTATATAGGGGGCGAGCATCCTATCCACATTCTTCCATACAAAAGCATAATCAGCTTGAAGTTAAAGGTCTAGTTCCTTTCGCCGGACTGACCACAGAGCTAGCCAGACGGGAAATCTCGTGCAATCCCACTCCGAAGTCGACGCGCGCCTCCTCAGAGCCCTCGCTCACTCTCTAAACCCCTTAAGCGAGATCGTGCCGGCTCGTAATCGGACTTGTCTTTAAGAGTCGTTTGGTAGTATTCCATGGCTAACGCCGAGTTTCCTTCCGACTCCTCGATGAGCCCACGGTTGAACGCGATCCGCCAAGCTGGAGCGCCCAACCGTTCCGCCACCGAAAGCTGCCTTCGAGCTGCATCGAAGTTGCCCGACAAGTAGTAGACAGAGGCCAAAGCTTCCCGAAGGTCCGCGGCATCGGGGGTCAAACTCACTTGATCCGCAAGAAGCCGCCGTGCATGGGGAAGATTGCCTTGCTTGAGAGCCAACCGACTTCTCAAAACAGCCGCTCCCGGTTGCGCGGATTCCTGCTCAAGCATCGCATCCAAGTAGCTCTCGGCTTGCTCAGGTTGATCGGTCTCGAAGGCGATCACCGCATTCACCAATAGAACCTCGATATTCGTGGGAAACTCAAGCCCCATACCGACAATCTCTGACTGAATCCGACCACAGTCTACAAATGGAGAACTCCTCCCCCCACTTGCACAGGAACCGCCCCCTGTTCGCAGCTCGCCACTCTGGCCAGACATGGCCTTGCCTAGGCCCTGGTTCAGGCCTGCCTCGAAAACGGTCATCGTTACCACCCGAATGAGCAATTAAGAACCCGTCAGAGCTATAAAAGGCACACTCTGAGACGGTATGGTTTTTGCTTAGTACGTGAACTATGCCCCTTTCGCAGACCTCTGCTGCCCATCGCTCCGCCAACCCTATGGACTATCGAGCCCTATCGGGGTTCTACGACGGAGTCTTTGCTCCCAACGGTGAAGTCCGTCCCGAATGTCGAAGCCTTGTCTCGTTTATTAACAAGACCGGGATTGAGGGTCTTCAATCTCTGCAGAGGGATGCCGACCTTTCGCTTCTCAACCAGGGCATCACGTTCACAGTCTACGCCGATGACCGCGGCACAGAGAAGATCTTTCCCTTCGATGTCATACCAAGAGTGATCACAGCGGAGCGCTGGGAAAAACTCACCCTAGGGCTTCGTCAGCGACTTCAAGCGATCAATCTGTTGCTTCAGGACATATACAGCGAACAACGCATCATAAAAGAGAAGATCATCCCAGCTGAGTTAATTGCTCAGTCCGCTCATTTCTGTCGAGCCACAATGGGCGTCGAGGTTCCAAAAGGGGTTTACGTTCACGTGGCGGGCGTCGATCTCATCGAAAATGAAAGCGGAGCTTTCGTCGTACTTGAAGACAATCTCCGTGTGCCCTCAGGCGTCTCGTATCTCCTTGAAAATCGAATCGTCATGTCCCGTGTTTTACCCGACCTTTTAAAACGACATCGCGTTCGACGAGTAGACCATTATCCACAAATCCTTCTCGACGCTCTCCGAAGCATGTCCTCAAACTCAAACCCGGTCATCGTTGTTCTGACGCCCGGGATCTACAACTCGGCCTACTTTGAACATTCATACCTCGCCGCACAAATGGGGGTTCAATTAGTCGAAGGACGCGACCTGCTTGTTGACGGAAATCACCTCTTCATGAAGACGACTTCCGGCCTTAAACCTGTAGACGTCGTCTATAGGCGCGTCGATGACGAATTCATAGACCCCATCGCTTTTCGATCCGACTCTATGCTGGGCGTTCCGGGTTTGGCGAATGCGTACAGAAAGGGAAATGTCATTCTAGCCAACGCGCCCGGAACAGGGGTGGTTGATGATAAAGCCATGTATGCCTTCATTCCCGATGCTATTCGCTTCTATCTCAACGAAGAGCCCCTGCTTAAACAGGTCCCCACCTACATGGGTCGACGGTCCGAAGACCTCCCCTACATCCTTTCCCACCTTGAGGAACTCGTTATCAAGCCGACAGACGGTTCAGGAGGCTACGGATTGCTGGTCGGATCAATGGCTTCCCAAAAAGAGCTATCAGACACAAAAAGAGCCATCGAGCAAGCGCCCGAAAAGTTTGTGGCGCAACCCATTCAGCGGCTCTCCACTCTCCCGACACTCGTAGGAACGAAGTCGGCCGATGTTGCTCCTCGTCACGTGGACCTACGTCCTTTCTGTATCAGCCGAGGGGTTGATGACATTGAAGTTCTCCCCGGCGGCCTGACCCGAGTCGCGCTTAGAAAAGGGAACCTTGTCGTCAATTCCTCCCAGGGCGGCGGATCAAAGGATACTTGGGTTCTACAAGATCAAGGTCAGTCCTGATGTTGAGCCGACTCGCACGAGGGCTCTACGATCTAGGACGAGTGGTGGAGAGGGCTCAACATGTGGCGAGAATTCTTGAAGTGAATCATAAAATGAGTCTCGAGCGTACCGCCAGTGATGAGGGAGAGATCTGGTCAGCGATTTCTGATTCATTCTCTTGCCATCTAGCTGCGCCCGATGAGCGAGGCTTATACGCCACCTTGATCTGTTCTCCTGATCACCCCTACTCCGTTCTCCGCTGCGTCGCAGAGGCGAGAGATGAAGGGCGGTCCATGCGGGAGCAAATCAGCGAGGAGATGTGGCTTCATCTCAATCGCACGCATCTTGAACTCCAATCGATGACTTACGAAAGAGTCATGGTCATCGGTCGTTCAGAATTTAATCGACGAATCGAAATATTCGCGGACGCTCTGCATGGGCTCGCAGACGATACAATGATCAGGGATGAGTCCTGGGCATTTCTTCGACTTGGAAAACTCATCGAACGCGCTTTGATGGTCTGTCGAATTCTCGATATCAAGAGAAAGTCTGTTGCTTCTCATTCCGATGGTCGGCCCGTCGACGTATATCAGTGGCAAGCACTCCTCAGGAGCTTGTCCGGGTACGAGCCCTATCGCCGAGCCTATGATGCTCGTGTCGTCCCCCAGCGAGTTTTGGAATTTGTATTACAGAACCCCGATTTTCCGCGCTCTTTAACATGCACTCTCTCCGACATCCAAACCACACTCTCTTTTATTTCCAGCAGCAGCGAGCGACAAGCCAATCTCGGACTGACTGTTATTGAACTTATTGAGGAGCTGCAGTCGATTGATGCCCAATTGATTGTGGCCCTCGGCTCACTTGAGCAAGAAGTCAATGCCTTAGAACGAGCCTGCAGCGAGATAGAGAAGGCAGTCGAAATCGCTTATTTTACAAGCCTTCGCCCCTCCTCAGTCCCCATCGTGATTTCACCGGGTGCGGGTCTGGTGCCGCAGCAATGAAGACTTGGAATGCTGAAGACAAAGCCCTCCTGATGGTTTCACACAAAACGCGTCTGAACTATTCTGAACCAGTCGTCGAGTCACACAGCGAAGTCAGAAAAACTCCAGTAGATACCGGCCTCCAGCGCGTAGTCACGAGCTCGATCAAGGTTTCGCCCAATGCTCTTGTAGATGACTACATTGATTATTTCGGGAGCCACGTTCATCATTTTAACATTCTTGAGCCTCACGACTTCGTTGAGATTCTCACCAACTCTGTTGTCGAAACAACAAACGCGATCTCATGCGGCCCAGATTCAGAGGTCCATGCCCAACCTTGGAAGATTCTTCTCGCCGAGTTCCTTCCCTGGTCTCCCGCGGTTCCATACTTGGCCGAATACAAAGATATTCCGAGTAAAGTCCATTGCGGTTTACCGGGTGACGATTTTATCGGCAGTCTGCAGGAACTTGGCTCCACCTTTAAGTCGATGTTTCGCTATGACCCCCGAGCCACTGATGTTCACTCAAGCCCGAAAGTTCTTTTCGAAAAGGGTGGAGGTGTCTGCCAAGATCTCGCCCATGCCATGTTGGGTGTACTTCGACTGGCCAGTATTCCTTGTCGATACGTCAGCGGGTACGTTTACGATGCTCAAAACCAGGATGAGGGACATCAAATACAAGGGGCCGCCGCCAGTCATGCATGGGTGCAGGTCTGGCACACCGACTTAGGCTGGGTGGGCATCGATCCCACCAATGACAAGTTGGTGGACTGGCAATATATCCGAGTCGCCGTGGGGCGTGACTACACAGACGTACAGCCCCTACGGGGTATCTTCGTCGGAGCTCCAGATCAAAGCATCCAAGTCAAAGTGGAAGTGACGAGAATCGGCTAAGAAGCATCGTGCCAGTCTCAACTGAACTGAACCTCAACTTCAGACGGCGCCTACGGATCCTAACCAGGCTCCACTCCCCCTCATTGTGTCCCACGCTTTAGCCACCCCATAAGGTAGTGTGAGAACGTTCATTCAATTCCTAGCCTTCACCTTCCAGCCTAAATCGAGTGAGGAGACTGCCTCGACAATTTACGCGCAAAAAAAGGACTGACAAAATGGAGATCGGACTTACTTTCCTGCCCGGTGATGGCGCTGTGGACATTGCCAGGGTTGCCCGGGCGGCCGAGAATAATGGGTTCAGCTCGCTCTGGGTGGGAGACCATCTCGCTCTCCCTCTCGATTTTGAACGCGAACACGAGGCCAGCGAAATCGGAGACCCATACCAACTGTTGGCCAACATCTCCTCACCCCTTGTAACGCTCGCGCGGGCTGCGGCGGTGACCAAGCACCTCAAGATTGGCACCGCGATCTGTCTTCCCAATCTGCGAGAACCCATTGCTCTCGCCAAAGATGTGGCCACACTCGATTCGGATTGCGGCGGACGCTTTCTGTTCGGGATCGGAGGAGGCTGGTTTCGCGAGGAGATGGAAATCGTGGGTGCGGACTTCCCTCGCCGTGGGCGTCAACTCACCGACTCGGTGGCCGCAATGAAAAAACTCTGGACCGAAGACGATGCCAGTCACGATGGGCCGTACTATCAGTTTTCTCATATTCGGATGGGGCCTCGTCCCCACCAGAAGCCTCATCCGCCGATTCTTCTCGCGGGGGCCTCCCAACGCATCTATAACAGAGTGGTTGATTGGGGAGACGGATGGATTCCCACTGTCGAGACCGTCGAGGAGTTTCGCCAGAGTCAAAAAGACTTCCTTGAGGCGGCCGCCAAGAAAGAGCGTGACCCCAACGAGTTCATTCAAGTCGCGTGCGGCATAGAAAATGCGCTGCGGGACAGGAAAGAACTGGAAGCCATGCGAGAGATGGGTGTCGATCATCTCCTGATCTGGCTTGTAGAGAGAGACGAAAGTGTACTTCGAGAGATCGACGACCTGACCTACCTCCTGCGTGACTTCGGCGAGTCATCGTAACCGCACCAAAGCCACTTTCGATCAGAGGTCTAAGGCCTTGAAAGCTCGAGGACCAGACGGTCTCTCCCTCAGCTGTCGTCAAGCGCCGAGACTGTTCTCAGACAACAAGTGATCTCTCAATCGCGATAAGCCTTGCTCCATAGAAACTTTTGGCTCGTACCCTAAATCTCGACGAGCCGCGCCAAGGTCGTACCAATGCGCTGTGGAGAACTGCTCTGCGGCAAAACGAGTGAGCGGCGGCTCCTCTTGTCTGCCCAAAAGACGATATCCGGCTTCAGCCGCTGCCCCGGCCCACCAAGCGAATGCAGAAGGCACTCGACGTGTCTCCGGCGGAAGCCCAGCCGCCTCAAGAAAGGCATTGATCAAATCCGCCGCAGGAGTGGGCTCCCCCTGCGCGATAAAGTAGGCTCGCCCCGCACACATCGCCTGAGGAGACAAGCGGTCCGCCGCAGCCAAGTGAGCCCCGACCGCGTTATCAATATAGGTCGTGTCCACTTTTTTCTCGCCATTTCCAATCAGGCGCAAACGACCCGCACGCGCCCGACTCCATAACCGTGGTAAAAGCTGTCGATCGCCTGGCCCCCAAACCAAGTGCGGCCGCAAAGCCACTGTGGCTAGGTTCGACGAATTCGAAGCCAAAACACACTTCTCGGCCTCTGCCTTGGTTTTCGGATAACTCGCTGTGAAATGGGTCGCATAAGGCAGCGATTCATCTCCTCCTTCGATATCCGCGCCTGTGTGTACGACACTCGGCGTGCTCGTATAAACCAACCTATGAACACCCTGTGCCCTACATGCCGCGATCACATTCTCTGTTCCCCGCACATTGGTCTCGTGATAGGACGAGGCCGAGCCCCACCCTCCTACACGAGCCGCCACATGAAACACAAGATCACATCCTTCTGATGCACGCTGCAAGGCGCCGCCGTCGAGAAGATCTCCCGAAAAGGTCTCCACGCCGAGCGAAGCCAACTCTGGATATTTTCCTCTAGAAAAACTTCGCACCTTTTCGCCACGAGACACCAGCGCCCGCACAAGAGCGCCTCCCAGAAATCCCGCACCCCCAGTGACGAGAACTCTCACGACCTCCCTCCGTCCAGCCGTGCGGAACGCAACCGGCGGGTCGCCCACTTCTTAAGCTCCGGTCGACCAATCTTCGCGTTGTGGCGGATGTCCACCGGAAATTTCCTATGAAAGAGAATATCCTGGATATCCCGCGTCGCGCGATGCGCCGCCCCTAAACTCAGCAATTCCTCGATAATGGCAGACCGCTCGCGACGCAACACGTCCGGTTCAAGTTCAACACAAAGCACAGGCCGTTGTTTAAGTCCGTCCTTGACCCCCACCAACGCGGTCCTTCGAACACGCGGGTGTGTATCAAAAATCCCTTCGCAGGGGATACTAAATAAAGGTCCGCCGTTTGCCTCCACGCGATCTGACTTGCGACCGCAATACCAAAGGCGCCCGCTCTCATCCAAATAGCCGACATCGCCCATCCTGTGCCACAAACGACCCGACGAGTCCTTCATTTTACTTGCACGGGTTTCAGCGTCTCGCCCGTAATAGCCTTCCGTGACCTGGGGCCCCATCACAGCAATTTCACCAATCTGGCCTAAGGGCAGTTCATGTTGAGGATCACAGACTGGAAAAGCCTCTTCCGAAATTCGAATAATCCGAACCTCCACCGAGGGCACAGGACGGCCAACGCAGACACCCGCTCCCAAATCTGTTAAAGCCGAGGTCTCTCCCAGCACCTCATCGCTGCCGATGCACGAGACAGGAAGACATTCCGTCGCCCCGTAAGGGGTGAGGATCCGCGCATCTTCAGGAAGCGCGCTGAGAAATCGCTTCATGATCGCAGCCGTTACCGGAGCCCCAGCGGAGACCACGCGTCGCAAGGTTGAAAACCGCACCCCACCCGCCACCGCGTAGCGCCCCACCCGATCGAGAAGCGCCGGCGAACCAAAAAGGTGGGTGGCCGAAAACTCATCCGCCGCGGATAGAATACGCTGAGGATTGACCGACCCGGGGCGCGTTGGATCCATATCCGGAACCACCGAAGTCATGCCCAGCGCGGGATCAAAAAGAGCGAAAGGCGGAAACGTAGACAAATCAACCTCGCCCTCAGGATATTCGGCAAGATCCCGAATCGCGGCCACCTGGGCCGCAAAATTGCCATGACTGTAAAGCACGCCTTTGGGCGCCCCAGTACTCCCACTGGTAAATAAAATCGCCGCTAAATCCTCATCACGAGAGGCCACCACCGGATAGGGGGCTTCCGACACACTGGACCGACAGATTCCAGCCAGAGTCGTCTCACCGGGGAGGCCTAAACGCCCCACCGTGACTCGGATTCGGAGTGTGTCACGCCCCCAACCCAAGACACGACAAGCGATTCGGGCTCGAGGAATTCCCACCAAGACCTCGGGCTGGGCCTCGCTCAAACAACGTCCGAGTCGACGCAAACCTATACCAGGGTCAACGACCACTGGAACGGCCCCCATCTTCATCAACCCCAGCATGAGCGAAAAAAAACGACGATCGGGCGGGACCATCACGGCTGTCCGCATTCCACAGGTCACGCCCACCTGCTCGAGGCCCCGAGCGATCTGATCACTTTCCAGATCAAGTTCACGGTTCGTAGCCGCTGCATATAAAACACGGTCTCCGCGAAATCCCACCGGATGGTGGATCGCCACCGCAGACGGATCTTGCCGAGCGCGTTCAAGAACAAGAGAGGCGACATTCACAGGTTCATGCCCGTCAGGACTCTCTCGTGAGGAACTCACGAACAAGAGGCAGAACTTCTGCGGAGGCATCCTCCAAAACGTAATGGCCTGCACGAGAGAAATGGTGCCCTTCCGCATGAGGCCAGTGTTCCTCAAACACCTCCATGACCTTAGGCCCAAACACGAAGTCTCGATCTCCCCAAAGAAGCAACACAGGGGTATGAGAAAAGAGAGAAAGTCCGCGCTCTACTTCACTGACAGTCTCGTAAGAAGTATCACTTGGCTTAAGTGGAATATCTTGAACAAAGCGTAAAGTCGCCAACCGATTGGCCGGAGAATCGTAAGGTGCAGAGTAGGCTCGCCGAACCTCCCTTGAAAGCCTCTTGCTGGGAGCCAACCAACCCGCCCCTCGACTGAACAGATTCATCCGCTTGACTAAGAATGCTGCAAAACGAGTATCTCGAACGAACGACAAAAGGGGAGGCATCGACATATCGGCCGGAAGATGAAAAGCCGCAGTGTTCATCAAGACAATCTTCGCCACTTGGGCGGGATGCCGGCCCGCCCAACCCATAGCGATCATCCCGCCCCAATCGTGGGCGACGAGAGTCACCGGCTCCTGCAACTCCAGAGAGGCGAGAAATGCTTCAAGGTCATCAATCCGATCCTCAAGTCGATACTGATACCGGTCTAGCGTTGGCTTTGAAGAATATCCGCATCCTATGTGATCAGGCACGAGGACACGATGATCCGCACGCAAATCGAGAACGAGATTGCGAAAGTAAAACGACCACGTTGGATTCCCGTGCACCATCACCACAGGGGGGCCCTCCCCTTCATCCAAGTAGTGATAGCGAAGCCCATCACGCTCAAAATAGCGTCCAACAAAAGGGTACAAAGAAGGCGGGACAGAGGACGCGGGCGTCACCAGATGATTTCGCCGACCGTACAATTTAGGCCGCTGCCGATTCCAGCCAGCACTATTCGGTCACCCTGCTTGATTCGACCCAAATCTAGAGCTTTCGACAGAACAATCGGCACCGAGGCCGGTCCGATATTCCCAAACATGTCCACAATCAAAAGTGCTTTATCGACATCGAGTTCAAGACTCATCGCTAATTGCTCCGCATGGCGCTGGCTCACTTGATGAAGACAATACTGATCCACTTCAGAAGCCTTGAAGTCAAGATGCTGTTGCGCTCCCGCCCACGTCTTTCGAGAAAGCTCAACTCCGTGCACCAACACCCCTTGAGTGTCCGTAAGACCCCGGTCAATTTGCCCAACACACAGCCGATTATGCTCGGTGGCCGCGAGGCTGAAGGTCCCTCGAAACCGGTGCCCTTCCGGGGCCAAGTCGGAGCGCGCTAAAATCATCGCTACGGCTCCCGAACCCGTTGTGAGCGATGCAAACTCCTCACGAAACGTCTTTAAGTCAGTCTCGGGTCGTTTCAACCTTTCCACCGTAGATTCGATTAAGAAGCGGCTAGATTCGGCATCCACAATCATCCCGTAATCAATTTGACCTCGTTCAATCATATTGCCAACAACTTCCATGCCATTCAGGAAGGCTAGGCACGCATTGCCAATATCCATGTTCATACACGTATCCGACAGACCCAGATTTCCGTGCACGAGGCAAGCCGTTGAAGGCTCGATGTAATCCCGACACACCGAGGTATTAACGATGATCCCTAGATGGGAACGGTCGAGCCCGGAATCAGCCAGAGCCGCTTCTGCTGCCAGAGTCGCCGCATCGCTGGGCTGGACGCCTTCATGCCAAAAACGACGTTCTTGAATACCCGCCACAGACTGAAGGAGATTTGAAGCCAAGCCAAGCCTCGACAAAGTCTCTTCAAGTTCCTGCTGGATTTCGGCCGAAGTCATTGTGAGGGGCGCATCTACATGACGCACACTCACAATAGATAGATTATCGAAATTCATTACGCTCCTGGCCATTGATGATGAGATTCGGACCGTTGCGACCCAAAAACTCATCATGCCTCTTATAGGAAGATAGCCTGAATAAGAGGGTTGGCTTCAACTCACTGCGCACAGCGCTGCCCCGAGAATCTCAAAAACACGGGAATACTCAGTCTGAGGCTCCAAAATCATTCAAAAGCTCAGCTCAACCCTCAGGGAACCGGTAAAGAGGCCCTCACCCAGCCCATTCAGAAGAAAATCAGGCATCTGCCCCCCTGGACGGTAGGTCCATAAGGTGGGGGGGATTGTTCCAAACGACTTCAATCCCGCTCTCCCCAGACCCACAAAATTCACTCACCTGAGTCCGTCAAAGAAATCAAGGAGAAGCGGTCCACGAAGCAGTCTTTTTCCGGCAGATCTTCAATTCGCCATAGGCCCACGAAGCCCAGCTGATTCCTCTCTGAGTTCCTAAAAGAAAAAAATAACGCGAACAGATTAGTACGAGGATGGCAGCCAGAAAGCTAACGTTTTAACAGAAAATATTAGGGTTCACAGTAAAAGGAACTTCGCATGAATCTAAAAATGAACGACGAGGAACGTGACGCCTTCCTTGCGGAAACTCGAATCGCCATCATCTGCATCGAACGCAAAGAACGGCCACCTCTCGCAGTGCCTATTTGGTACAGCTACGACCCCGCTGTCGGAATATCAGTCTCCACCCAAAATGACTCTCTGAAAGCAAAGCTTCTTAAGGCAGCGGGACGCTTCACGATCATTGTCCAAGAGGAAGAGCGACCTCACCGCTACGTCAGCGCGGAAGGGCCTATTGTTGACTTTCGTGCCGTTGACCCTGAGAAAGACATTCGGCCGATGGCCGAGGTCTACGCTCCCGAAGAAGTTGAAATGTACATTCAAGCGTCAAGTCAGTTCCCTTCCTCGCTCATCGTCATGAAGCCAGACACGTGGCGAACCATGGACCAGTCCAAGGTGACCAAAGCTTAAAAAAATGCGCCCCGGCCCATGCCGCTCTTGGGGGCTACCTTTGCTTCAAGACTAGAATCGGGTCGCCGATAAAAACCGCTTTGGGCTAGCATCTTGCTGTGAATGAAGAAAGCGAACTCGACCTCAAAAGGTCCACCGCCGCTGTTGCAGAAGGGTTTAGCTCAAGCGCGATCAGGCTCCTTGCCGTAATGATTCTCGTTCGCTGCTTACCCCTCGATGACTACGGCGAATATTCTTCAGCCCGAGGAACCCTCTACATTGGCGCAGTCCTTGGGACGTGGGGGATGGGACGACTCGCCACTAAAGTCTATCGAGGTCACCCACTCAGAGAAGCCCTTGAAGAAGCACGAGGCCTTCGGCGGGCCGCCCCGGGTATTGTTATCCTCGCCTCCCTGCTCACAGTCATAGGCGTGATCGGCCTTCATATGGTGACGGAGACTTCCTCCTCGATTCGAATCGTCACTCTGGTCGCAGTCATGGCCATGTTGCCCGTTCATAGTTTGTTGGCTTTTTTTACGTCGAGTGCGTCGGCACACGGAGCAGGTGTTTCCGCCAACGCATTGAACTCATTTGTCTATGGACTGACTTACCTCGCCACACTCGGCGTCTGGATCTGGACAGTGGGCAGTTCGCTCAACGTTTTGGATGCCGCGAGTATCGTCGCGATCTCTGAAACGCTTTTGCTTGTCCTTGTATTCGTGCTCCTCATTCGCGTAGAACCTAAACAACTCCGCTCTGGACCACGTATTTTCAAAACCACGGCATGGATGAAAACTGGAGCCTCTTACGCGACGGCCAATCTAGGCAAAAACATCAGCATCAATGGAGGTGTGGTCATTTTGGGCTGGGTCCATGCGGATGCGGCCGGAGCAGGTCGTCTAATGGCGGCCCTGAGTGCCTCTTCTCTCTTACTTGTCGCTGCTCACTACGCCTCTCAGATTTACCTCCCCGTTTTGGCAGATGCGATTTCTAGTCGAAAACGAGAAGCCGTTAAAAACGTCATTCGAATATGGCTTAAACAAGTCATCAGTCTGCTGCTCCCCCTAGCGGCGGCCCTCATCATTGCGGCTCCCGAGATTCTAAATTTCTTTGGAAGCGATTTTCGAGAAGCAAAATGGTCTCTGATACTCCTCGTCTCAAATGCTTTATTCTCCTCAGTAACGACCTTGACCACTCCCCTTTATCAGTATCTCGAAAACGAGAGATCAGCAGCGAGAATCACATCGGCGGGCGCCGCCATGGGCCTCGCAGGCATGGTGGTACTGGGCTCCTACTGGTCCGACACGGGCATCGCTCTCGCTACAGCAAGCTCCATGATTCTAACGGGCGGCTATATTGCCTGGCTCGCATGGCGACAGCTACGGGAATGGTGAAAGGCCGAAATCCTTTCGACGAACTCAGGCCCGCATCATTCAGCCAAGACGAAGATAAAACCCAGCCCAGCAGATGCCTGGGGGGGGTGATGGATTTCTTACATAGCCTCAAGCCCAGGAGCCTCATGACCGGAGGCCGCGACATAGTCGGCATACCCCCCTCCGTAGGTGCGTACCCCCTCCGCCCCCAGTTCCAGCACATGATCCGACAGCGCATGTAAAAAATGACGGTCATGCGAAACCATCAGCATGGTCCCCTCAAAGCGCGCCAGAGATTGCACAAGCATCGCTTTCGTGTCCATATCAAGATGGTTGGTAGGCTCATCTAAAACCAATAAGTTCGGAGGGTCGTAGAGCATGGTGGCCAACACAAGCCGCGCCTTTTCGCCCCCGGACAAAACCTGACACTTTTTATCGACATCGTCGCCCATAAAACCGAAGGCCCCGGCCAGCGCCTTAAGCGAACCCACGTTGGCGAGAGAAAATTTTTCTTGCAAGGTGTCAAAAACCGTCTGCGGACCCTTTAGGACTTCCATGGAGTGCTGCGCAAAGTATCCGAGCTTGACGCCCGCCCCGAGCGCGGCCACGCCATGGTCGGGCGAGATCGCGCCCACTGCCAGCTTCAATAAAGTAGACTTTCCGGCTCCATTGATCCCCATCACACACCAGCGTTCCTTACGCCGGATAACCAAATCAAGATCTTGATAAATCGAGAGATCTCCATAGGACTTGCAGACGCCTTCCATCTTAACGACATCGTTTCCGGATCGAGGCGGCTCCCGAAACTCGAAGTCGACTTTCTGACGTCGCCGTGGAGGCTGGACAAGTTCGATTTTGTCAACCTTCTTTACCCTTGACTGAACTTGAGCGGCATGACTCGCCCGCGCTTTAAAACGCTCTATAAAAGCTTTTTCCTTCGCCAACATCGCCTGTTGCCGTGCGAATTGCGCTTCCTGCTGCGCTGCAGCCAAAGCTCGCTGGTCTTCGTAGAAGTCGTAATCACCGGCGTACGTGTTGACCGTACCCCCATCCACTTCAACAATCTTGGTCACCAACCGGTTAAGAAATTCGCGGTCGTGAGAAGTAATAATAAGGGCTCCCGAGAATCCCCGAAGAAACTGCTCAAGCCAAATAATGGACTCGATGTCAAGGTGATTCGTCGGCTCATCCAGCAACAGTCCGTCGGGACGCATCAACAGAATGCGGGCGAGCGCCACTCGCATCTTCCACCCTCCCGACAACTGACCTACATCATCATTCACCACCGATTCACGAAAACCCAAGCCCGCTAAAACTTCCCGAGCTCGCGCCTCTAGCGAGTAACCATCAAGTTCGTCAAATCGGTGCTGAACATCGCCAAATTTGGCAATCAGATCTTCGAGTTCATCCAATCGCTCCGGATCGGCCATAGCCTGTTCAAGTTCGATTAACTGCTGCGCCACCTGGGAGACTTCGCCGGCTCCAGATAGAGTCGCTTCAAGCACACTTTCGCCGCCCATTTCGCCCACATCCTGACTGAAATAACCCAAAGTGGCATTACGTTCGACGCTCAACTGACCGTCATCGATGTCTTCCTGCTTCATGATCATGCGGAACAAAGTTGACTTTCCGCAACCGTTAGGGCCCACAAGCCCCACCCTTTCCCCCCGAAAGGCGGTCATAGAAGCATCTAGAAAAAGAATCTGAGAGCCATGGGCTTTGGATACGGAATCAAGCGAAATCATGAAGGGTTTTCTAGCACCAATTCACGAACAAGCCAGAAACAAATCGACACCGAATGGCGTGAATCGAAAATCTAAAGCCGGAGCTACCTCCGGAAAGTGTGAAACTAGGGCCCATATACCCCGGTCAAGACCGACCGAAGTATGTCGAGAGGCTCTTGTCTCTCTTTACCATCGTTTTCGATATATCCGAGCCAAACAGCCACGAGGTCCAAGCGGGGGTTGACCAAAAGACCTTGCCCTGCCCAGCCTCCTTTATAAATATCATCATTGGTGAAGACTAGGTCCCATTGATAAATATTGTGTCGAACATTGGGCGGGACGGGAAAGGGCCACCGCGCATTTTCAAGAAGACTGCGGTCCCCCCCTGTCAAAATCAGATCCACATAACGCTGCGAAACGATGGGCTCATCGGAAACCACTGCCTGACTCGGCGTAAACAGAAGACCGAATCGAGCCACATCTCGAGGATTCGCCAACAACCCCCCGGACGTAAGCGGTACTCCGTTCCGCCCGGCTAAGATCGAAGCATCCGATTCAGCCCCCATGGGTCCCCAGATTTCACGACTAACCACATCTTGAAAGGGCATGCCAGTCACACTCTCAACCACCCATGACAAAACGAACGTATTGACACCACTGTAATCGAAACCGGTTCCGGGAGGCGCCCATTTTCCAACTTCTAAATTTGAAATCAGATCATAGGGGTTATCGGGAGAGTCCTCGTCTCTCACAGCGTCGCCGAGTGAGGCTTCAAACTGCATGTAACACGTGTCTCGATCGGAATAATCACCATCGGGGCAATCAACGCCCGAGGCCATATCCAAAACCTGCCTTACGGTCACGCCCGCATATTCCGAATCTTTAAGTTCGGGCACGTACGCATCCACCGGTTGACTCACATCAATCAAGCCCTGATCTTCAAGGATCGCCACCACCGTCCCCACGAAAGCCTTCGTCACCGACCACCAAATAGGCTTTTCATAGGCCTGCATTCGGGGATACCTCTCGAACACAATCTCACCCTTGTGAAGGATTACAACCCCCATCGTAGAGGAAGCGTCACTGGCTAAATACGCCGCATACGGGACGAGCCCCTCTTCCGTCTGGATCGGATAGTCCGAGATCCGCGGATTCTCATGACGTTTCAGCTCGCTCACAGGGCCGCTTCGATACACGTTCACCGTCGGCACAATCTGATGAAGATTCTTGTTGTTCCACGCCATATCGGGACCGTTAATTTCCCACCAAACCTTTTTGGACGGGTCAGGGAGAACTCGATGCTGAGATAGCGTTTGATCTACAGTGGACGCCGACTCAAAAGGAACCGACTCGTGTACGCTTTTAGAAGCACACCCTGCTCCCATCCAGGCTGCAACGCAGACTCCGATCACCCACGTAAGCGGAGTCCGAGAGAACTTGATTCCCCACACGGCAAGGTCACCCTTCATGCTCCTAAAAGATCCCGCCCCATTCCCGGGCCCACTCGGCTTTGATTCTCCTCTAATCGTAAAGCATGCGACTCACTCGGCTCACATGCCTGCTTTATGCCAGAGGAAGTGTTGAATTCTTCCAGCTTATTTGAGCGAATCATGGCACGAAGCGTATGGATGTATTCTTCGCCGCGCGCCGAATAAGACTTCAGCCCCTCAGCCAAGGAACGCCCGCTCAGCGGTCGCCCTCGCTTCTGCTCGGCGGCGCGAATCGACCGGAAATGAGCATACGGCTTATTCCGGTTCAGGTTCAACATAAAAGCATCCACCGAATCTTGAGTACTCGAAAAGCTCCGAACCTCGTACGTTTGCCCTTTCGGTCGCTCCTTGGGCACTAACCCGCAACCCGGCTTAAAACACCACTGGCCAAAATAGTTATTGCCTTCTCGTGCGAATCGAGACGTACCCCAGGCTGATTCGTTCGCAGCTTGAGCCAAAGCCAAAGACACAGGAATGACATCAGCGTGCAAAAGGAGATTCTCAACGACTGACTTCGTCAAAGGCGTATCGGGAAGCCCAAACTCAATGCTGAGGCTCTTCACAAAATCTTCTTCGGACGAGCTTGGTGAGTGCCCCTTGCTCTGCTCCTTTAGAATCTTTTGAAGACGGCTGCGCTCGGCCAATAGCCGCACATTTTCCTTCTCGACCATGGGAGCGAGGTAGCAAAAGAAAGCTTTCTTACGCTGCGATGTTTCCTGCATTGCAGAAAAATCAGGAGGGCCGCCGCTCGTTTCGCCACTGCAACAAAGTCCGGCGGCGGCCATGATTGAGACCAACAAAAAGCGAGACCTTTTCTGACGACTTGATTGCTTGTTTTTTGTTCTCTTTCTACCGCTCACTCTGACATTCCCCGTTCGGTTCTCAAAAAAAATAAGAAT
>NZHD01000023.1 GCA_002691205.1 Deltaproteobacteria bacterium | reverse complement strand
GACCACACCCACTGACCCGCCCTCAGCGGCGGAGCGCAGGCACCCCAAGTGACCGGTTAGTTGTATCGAACGCGTCGAGTCTCGCCTGGGCCCGCGGCCGAGGTCACCTCGCGGACACACTCCGCAAGATCCGATAAGTAAGCAGGGGCCACCTCAGCGTGACTCGGAGCCAGCATCAGATGGATGGCCCGAGGTTCAGTCACCAGCCCACTGAACCAACCTCGCCGTAGCATTCGTCCATAAAGTGCATAGGGGTCCACCTCAGCGCCTCCAAAGAGCATGATGCTGAGATTCGGCTCCCCGTACGTCTCTAATCCATCTATGGCCTGAATGCCCTCTGTCAGCGCTTCCCGGGCCTCGCAGACCTGCCGGGCTAGCCTTCGATAGCCTGACTCGCCCAAGTACTCCAGAACCGCCCAGGCACTGGCGATCGCTCCGCCGGGCCGAGTTCCCGCAATGGTGGGCGTGCTCATGGCACCGGCCGGCCAAGCATCGCTTGCAAAAATCTGAAAAGACCGTTGCTCCGGTGAGCGGTGATAAAGGGTCGAAGCCCCCTTCGACGCATACCCATACTTGTGTAAGTCACCGGAAAGAGAAGAAACCCCCGGCAACTCAAAATCAAACGGGGGCACATCCACGCCATTCATTCGAGCGAAGGGAAGAAAATAGGCCCCCACACAAGCATCCACATGAAGCCAGAGTCCTGTGCGGAGCGCCAAATCACTCAGCTCTTCCATTGGATCAATCAGTCCATAAGGAAAGCAAGGTGCCGACCCCACCAGCATTAAGGTGTCAGCGTCAATGGCCTCAGCCATAGCCTCGGGATTCGCCCGACGATCTTCACGCAAGGGAGTTCTCCGAATCTCTAGACCAAAATAGTGACACGCCTTATCGAAGGCGGGATGGGCCGAGACCGGCACCACGATATTCGGACGTTCAATCTCGGGGCGGAGAGCCCGCGCCTGATCGCGACAGGTTTTCACCGCAAGAAGAATGCTCTCCGTTCCGCCGGAAGTCATATGTCCACAGGCTTCATCGGGGGCATGCAATAAGTCGAGCCCCATCTGAATGACTTCATCTTCCATCGACTTGAGGCTCGGGAAAGCGAGAGGCCCAAGGCCATTTTCGGTCTGAAACAGGGCGTAGGCGTCACGCGCCACGCGTAAAACATCTTCCCCGGCGTTAAAGACATAGACGGCAGCACGGCCATTTCGCCAATCGACGTCTTTTTCTTTGAGTGCGCTCATCTGTGCGGAGATGGATTCCCAGGAGCGACCTTGGGTCGGGAGTGTCTTTCGGTCTTGAGCCATACCTCAACGGTACGTCAAGCCCTTTAAAAATGCCTCTTCGACCAGAGCCAGTCCCGATTCTCAACTTTTTTGACCGGCCGCAGATCAATCCCCCAAAATGAAGGTGGCCCGTCTTCCGCTCATGCGTTCAAAAGCTCAACTTATTCCTTCACGGAACTCTTTCCGTCGCGATTCGCTGGAAACTCCGGCCATTCGGGCCAGTCATCTTGAACGCTGCTTGTCCAACGCGGAGTTCGACGCTCAAGAAAAGCCATGACCCCCTCCACCGCATCCTCTTTTCCCATCAAATGGTGATGAAGTTCCGTCTCAGCGTGCTCGGTCTCGGAGGCCGTCAGCGTCCCACTCTGCCACAGGAGCTTTTTAGTCAGAGCGACAGAAAGAGGCGCCGTCTGAGTCGCCATCTCACGCGCCGTCGCCATCGCCTCGAACAAAACGTCCGCAGCGGGCAGGGCTCGACTCGCGATCCCCAATTCCACCGCTTCCAGTCCGTCGAATTTTCGTCCCGTCAAAAGAATATCGGCGGCCCGTGCCATCCCCACTTGACGAGGCAAAGTCCAATGGGAGAGCGCATCGGGCATGACACCTCGCCTCACCTGCAGCACGCCATAGCGCCCCTCACGGGCTACAAACCGCAGATCACACTGAAGTGCCAGTGTCAGCCCAAGACCAACGGCGTGGCCGTTGAGAGCAGCGATGATGGGTTTTCGAACCTCAAAGGCGGGCATGGAGACAGGAGACGCACTGAACTCCGGCATCGCATCTTTCTGATTCTGAAAAGTCTCCGCGCCCGAGCTCATGTCTGCGCCGACACAAAAAGCCTCACCCACTCCGGTCAAGACGACCACTCGCACTTCATCGTGTGTGTCGCAGTACCGATAGGCCTCACTCAACTCTTGACCCATCTGACCCGTGAAGGCATTCATAGATTCGGGGCGATCGAGTTCGATGAGCGCCACCCCGGCTTCCACCCCAAAACGAATATCACGATAAACCACAAGAGCCTCCTCGCTACGTCATCAACCGCCCAGCGCAGCCGACAGCCTGCTCGCCATTTCCTCCAACTCACGGGGCCTTCCACGCACTCCCGTATGGGTCACCTTGGGAGCCCCTAAAGCTCGAGGGATCAAGTGGGTATGGGAATGGAAGACGGTTTGCCCCGCGGCCACACCGTTAAGTTGAGTCACCGTCACACCGTCGGGATCCAGCACCTCTCGCAAGGCCAACGCCACCAGACGGACGGTTCGAGCCACGGCTTCCGCACACGCCTCGGTGGTGCCAAAAAGGTCGTCGGCGTGCCGCTTCGGAATCACCAAGGTGTGTCCGGGCGAGACCGGAAATAAATCCAGAAAGGCATAGACCTGATCGTCTTGGTAAACGGGATAACTCGCAGCATGGCCCCGGACAATGTCGCAAAAAAGGCATCCACTCACGGCCAGACTCCCTCGCGCCCGAACGGCGCAAAGGCAAAGGGCCGAGATTTACTCCCGGCCCTTTGCCCTCAACGAGCTTACGGAATCAGATGCTTCACTGATTCCGGCATCTCATCCGCCACTCGAATAATCGGAATGCCGGTCTGGGTGTTCTCATGCATATCTACCAACGCGCGTGGCAAATCCTCAAACGGATAAATCTCATGATGAATCGTGGGCTTAAACACCGATCCGTAGAGTTCAGTCGCTGCGGCAACACCGTAGAGCGTCTCGTAGTGGGTGTGATCAAGGGTGATTTGCTTGATTGAAGCCGCGGCTGAGTTGAACTTCACCTCTCTGGTCAGTTGCCATCCCGCACTCACAATGACGCCTTCACGGGCGACGGCGGCAAAGCCAGCATCGAAGACCGGTCCACGAAGCATGTCACAAATCAGATGCATCCCTTCACCGCCGGTCAGACGACGGATCTCCTTGGTGAAAGCCTTGCTGTCATCTCGCGAAGCGAAGCGGTTATAGGCTTTTTGATCGATGGGCACGATGCCGAACTTCTCAAGTGCCTCGCGCCTTTCTTTGCTCCCTGAACAGAAAAAGGCATTGTGCCCCTTGGCCTTGGCCATCATCAAAAAAAGCTCCGAAACGCCGCCTCCGAAACCCATCACGTTTAGAGTGGCACAGCGCTCCTCGGGAACCTTCACACGAAAGATCCCCTCAGCTCGGCGCCAGAGGTGGTAAGCCGTAGGAGCACGAAGGGGCAGGGCTGCCATTTCCCACAAATTCAGACCGCACTCCAAAGGAGCCGCCACGATCTGCCAGTCCTCGACGACGACCTCCTCGCCGTACCAACCTAGAGAGTCGGGCGTGTCATAGGCCCAGATGGTTTTCGGGTAGCCGAAACGATCGGGCTCGCCGTTGCAGTGGGTGATGGCAATGTCGCCGATGGAGAAATCGCTCACCTCCGAGCCCACTTCAACCACTTCACCCAGCGCCGAATTGCCCGGATAGATTTTACCGCCCCGCAACTCGGAGATGTGTACCGTATCCGCGAGAGCCGCATGGGCTAAGTTATGCTCGGCCGAAACGGCCAGAATCTTCAGACGAACGTCCCGCGGCCCCACGGATCGCAGCTCCAGTTCATCCAATACGACCACTCGCGAAATGTCGACTTGATCCAGATCTTGGTCCACTCGGACTCGCTCTGCATCGACATCTTCGCCCTTAATGGAATACGCTCGTATCATCGGTGTCCCTTTCAATCTTGCCCGGATTCTTCCGGGGGCCCTAAATTAGAAGAATTATCCGCCGCATGCATGTGCCGCGGCGCACTTCCTTAGGGCCCTTCGTTCGGCTGGGTGATCGCCTTGGGCAACGGTGGCCTGAGCCCGCGAGGCGTCCACTCTCCGTCCCGGTCTGCATCCACCCGAATCGGGTTGGTAAACGCGAAAGGCGTGAACCCAGGCGCCAATTCCGCGTATATGGAGCCCTTTTCAACCGCCCCCTCAACCTCGAGTGTGACAAACCCGTCTTCTTTGAAAACCAAGGGGATTTCAAGCCTCTGACCGGACTCAATCGACCTCTCAAGGTGAAGGTGACCGTCCACATACACTCTCAACGCGTCCACCGGCACCCAGTCTGCGGTCCGAACGAGGACGCTCAGAATACCTGCGCCGCCTCTGAACATTTGGCCGGGGCCCGAGCCTTCCAGGTCGGCCTGGAGCAACGGACCTGTCGTGCCAAAAAGCCTGCCCGCGCGAACAGCGGCGACAAAACCATTCAAATTAAAATCGGGCAGGGGGCCCGTTTTGACGGCCACATAATTTCGAGGCAAGGCCACGATTTGCTGCAATGAGTGAGAATCACTGTTGGCGGTCCCTGTGCGCACTTCGCCCTGCAATAGAAATGAAAACCAATCCGCCCGTGTACGTCGATAGTCCGTCATCGAAGACGCATTCAGGAGCTCAACGGCGTGAAAATCGATATCTCGCAAACCACTCGTGGGATGGGGATCAATCAGACTGTTTTGACTCGGGTGAGAAATTGGAAGGGTGGGGTCTAGGCCCGAGCCACCTAGGGATAAATGCCCAAAAAAAGCACCCAAACCTGAATCGAAACCTCCTTCGCGTGGATGATTGAGCTGGAGCAAGGGCCTCTGGGGCCGCGCTTTCAAATCGGTCAAAATCGCGCGAAGACGTCGGTCCTCGGAAGCCGGCGCACCGTTCCGATAAGCCCTAGAGTCCATTTCGATCGGAAACGCATTGGCGTGACCCGCCGTAGAAGGCACTTCTGCAGTCTGAGCTGTGCTGGTGATCTCGACCCCCGAGACGGCCACCAACTCTTTCTCAAGCCCCATCGACTCAATGCGTGACTGAAAGTCGACCAATTGATCGTGCTCTGTCATCACCATCACTTCGGCGCCCTCGGCCACAAAGCTTCGAATCCTCATATCCATGGCCAATGCAGAATCATCACTCTGCCCTGCATGAACATGCAAATCAGCCGATACCCAACCCGGCATGCTCAACTGTCGTCGAAGCACCGGCCACTCGGGTTCAACTCGCTGATCCGCCTCGATCTCCAATTCAATTTCGGCGTACCCCCACTCAGGCCCCCGCGTCATCAGAACGCGATAGCGACCGGGTGATAATTCCACTTCGAGAGGGTCACTCTTGACGCCTGCAAGCGAAATCGTTCGGGCTTCGCTCGAGCGGTAAATGGGCTCGCCTCCAACGCTAAAATCAGTCCCATCCAAACCGAAAACAGGGTCCTTGGTGGGTGAGATGCCCCGAAAAACTAAGCGCTGAGCGTGGCCTTGTGGCAAAACCAGCCGACCCGTGGGCTCCATCAAAAAGGCCGGGAGTTCCAAGACGCCTTGGCTGGGTGAAATACGAAACGACTGAATGCTCTGAGTTCCTGTGGGTCCCACAGCCTTGATGATAAATTCGCCGTCCGCGCCAGGCGGAAGCCGAAAAGCGAACGCGCCGTCGTGCTTCGCCTGGATGAAGGTGACCGGCTGACCGTCACCCTGGGTCACATGAAGATGGACTCCCGACCTCCCCGTGCTCCCCCGAACCAGAGCCCCGGACGACCACAGTGCATCGGTCACGCTGGCAGCATCCGCTACGGCCCCCAACCGGATCTCCCGGACCTGAACAAAGCGTTCCCCATCTTCGATGTCCATAAAGAGGCTCTGACTCAACTCCAACAGGCTCGGCTCGGCATCCCCGCCGAACCAAAGGGTATCGGTGTAGGAGCCCAAGATCGAAAAATGTTCACCGTGCATCGCGAGATGCGCGACAGGCTCTCGCCGTCCATCCTTTCTTTCAACGTACGCGGAAACCATCCGCCACCCGTACGCAATCCCAGGAGCCAGATCGGGATCCCCGATCATCACCTGCAAATCGGCGCGGACCATGGCATCGACCATCTCCAGCGAGCTCTCGACATTAATGTCGGGGTGTTCGAATCCCGCCGACGTTCCAGGGCGAATCGCTGAAATCGCAAACGGCGTCAATTGCCGGTGACCATGGAGAGCCAGCTCGCCGAACAAGAAGACAGATTCTCCGGGCGCTCGTCGCTCGATCTGAGTTTCAATCCTGAGAACTCGGGAAGGCGAGGGCTCCATTGAATAGATGGTTTTTAGAAAAAGCCCATCTTGAGTCAACGTGGAAACAATCTGGGCTCCTTGGGCGGTGGACTCCACCCGAATCACTTCGGGGGCCAAAACGCCCTCTCGAGATAAATTCAGCATCGAATGCAAGACAGCCCACTGATCGTCGTCTCGGCCGCAAAAGCCCAGATCCACAAGGGCCCCTCCTTGCGCGGAAAGCGAACCCTCATGATCTAGATCCGAAAACGTGGCGCAGATGAGGCCATTGCTCAGTATCCAATCGCCCAGCCCGCCCACAGCATCAGGCCCGGACTGAATCCAGCGCAGTGGCGTCTGATCATCGATCTGCTCCGCAAAGACGCGTGTGGGTTGAGCGGCCTGAGTCGGGCCCGAACCCAAAAGGATCAAAACACCTAGAGAACCAACCCAGCGAACAAAACGAAGGGCGTTTTTACCCCGAGAGGACTTAGCGAGCAACATCTTCAAGCCAATCACGCTCAGAGCCTAGCTCGCTTAGACGATGGCGCAGGACTCCGAGGAGCCCAGAGCGAGAGACCGGAGGCCGATCCTGAACCCCCAGGAACCGCGAGAGTTGTGCCTCAGGCCAAAAGACCCTCAATGGAATCAGGCTCTTGACGACAATGTTGCGAGCCAAGGCCCTCAAGGCCTATCCTTACGCTTGGGGGGAATGAGGGTGAAATCGGCAATCTATGCAGCCGATCGAGGTCGCTTTACGCGGTCACGGTCAAGGCTTGTCTCGCGACTGTCTGAAGCGGGCATCGAGGACGAAAGAGTTCTTGAAGCCATGGGGACTGTGCCACGTCATACCCTCATTCCAGAAGTTCTGTGGGGGGAGGCCTACAAAGACCAGGCTCTTCCCATCGGCGAAGGCCAGACCATTTCGGCGCCTGGCATCGTAGCCCGAATGACCCAGGCCCTTGCCCTAACCGGAGACGAACGAGTCCTCGAAATCGGAACCGGCTCGGGGTACCAAGCGGCCGTCTTATCGGGATTGGTGGCTTCTGTCGTCTCCGTCGAGAGAATTCCCCAACTGGCCCATGAGGCCCGCAAGAACCTCGATACCCTGCAGGTCACCAACGTCACCATTCACGAGGGAGACGGGACATGCGGTTGGCCATCGAGTGGGCCCTATGACCGAATTTTAGTCACCGCGGGAGGCCCTGAGCTCCCAGAACCGGTTCTCCTGCAACTCAAAGTGGGCGGGGCGCTTGTCGGACCATTCGGCCCGCGCGACGCTCAACAACTCCTTCGAGTCGTCCGCCAGGACCAGAAACGTTTCAGCCAGCAGACTCTCGGCGCATGCAATTTTGTGGATTTGATCGGTGAACACGGATGGGCGGCCTAGAATTCTCGAAAGCGCGAGGCGCCCTATGCGCCCTAGCTTTGTGTGGCTTAATGGCGACGCAAGGACTGGGTTGTGCGCGCTACAGCACCGGGAAATATCATACGCTCGCCAAGGGCGAGAATCTTTACCGTCTCAGCCGCGAGTATGGGGTCCCCGTGGAGACCCTTCGTAAGGCCAACCGGATTGATAATGTGGCCGTGCTCCAAGTGGGCGAACAAATCTGGATTCCTCGCAGCGGCCAGGGTCGTCGAAATGGGCCGACAAAAAAACAAGCCCGAGTGGCCGCACGTCAATCCGGCAACTTGGTCTTCGTATGGCCCGTCGAAGGCGCGCGTATCAGCTCCAACTTCGGACGCCGTAAGGGGCGACCCCATGAGGGCCTGGACTTGGCCGTCAGCCAAGGAACGGCGATTCGTGCGGCTGAAGCTGGCCGGGTGATCCACAGCGGTTGGCTGGGCGATTATGGAAAAGTGGTCATTATCAAGCACGCCGGCTATTACCGAACCGTCTATGCGCACGCCAGCAAGATCTACGTCTCGCAGGGTGATTTCGTGGATCGAGGACAAAAGATCGCCCTCGTCGGCAGCACAGGCCGCTCCACCGGACCTCATCTTCATTTTGAGATTCGAAAAGGAGAAGAACCCGCTAACCCCATCGCGTATCTCCCGTAAAAAAATCAAAAACCTGTGGCGCGCACCCTTGTAGGGGCGAGCTATGGTTCCACAGACAAGATTTTCTCTCTGGAGAAAACGCTGCCAGAAGAAGCGCCCCCGTAGCTCAGATGGATAGAGCGTTGGGTTCCTAACTCATGCGTCGCAGGTTCGAGTCCTGCCGGG
>NZHD01000022.1 GCA_002691205.1 Deltaproteobacteria bacterium | reverse complement strand
GGATCCTATGGCAACCGCCGCGATATCCCTGGCCCCCGTACCCAGTTCACCCATTTCTGAGATTGCGCCCCTTGTTCAGAAACTGCGGACGACCTTTGAGTCCGGCAAAACTAAGCCTCTGTCTTGGAGACGGGAACAGCTCGAAGCCCTTCTCCGCCTGGCGAGTGAAAATGGGGACGAACTCGTAAGTGCTCTGCAGGCCGACCTTGGAAAGCCCGAGCTTGAAGCCCGAGTCGCGGACATCAGCCAAATCACTATCGAGGCCAAGCTCGCCCTCAAAAATCTAAAAAAGTGGACGCGTCCGCAACGCGCCGGATCGATCCCCTTATTTGGTCGATCCTTCTTGGTCCACGATCCTCTAGGTGTCGTTTTGATCATTGCGCCATGGAACTATCCAGTGGCCCTCCTGATCGCACCTCTCATCGGAGCCATCGCGGCGGGCAATACCGTCGTTCTCAAGCCCAGTGAAGTGACGGCCCACACCTCATCGCTCCTCACCCGCCTAATCAACAAATATATGGATTCCGACGCCATCGCCATCGTCGAAGGCGGTGTTCCGGAAACCACCGCTCTTTTGGAACAACGCTTCGACCACATCCTCTATACCGGCAACGGCACCGTCGCCAAGGTCGTGATGGAAGCCGCAGCGAAACATCTGACGCCCGTGACCTTGGAGTTGGGCGGCAAGAGCCCCTGCATCGTCGATCGGACCGCAAATATTCCCGTCACCGCACGACGCATCGCTTGGGGTAAATTTCTAAATGCGGGCCAAACGTGTATTGCTCCCGATTACATCTTGGCCGATCAAGCCATCGAACAGGAGTTGATTGAAGAGCTTGAAAAAAGCATTGAGCAGTTTTACAACGGTGAGACCGAAAAAAATCCGGATTACACACGGATCGTAAACGAGAGGCATCATAAAAGAATCAGCCATCTCATTGAGGGCGAAGATGTAGCCTTTGGCGGGTCCCTCAATCAAGAACAATGTCACATCGAACCGACTGTACTTCGGAACGTCTCCCCCGATGCACCCATTATGCAAACAGAGATTTTTGGCCCCGTACTTCCCGTACTCAGCGTCGGCCATGTCGATGAAGCCATCGATTTTATCAACCAACGCGAAAAACCCCTCGCTCTCTACCTCTTCAGCTCAGACAGCGACGCCGAGAACCAAGTCCTTCAGTCCACCAGTTCAGGAGGCGCTTGTATTAATGGTACCGTCATGCACATTGCCAATCCAAAACTTCCGTTCGGAGGCGTCGGCCCCAGCGGAATGGGGGCGTACCACGGGCGCTACAGCTTCGAAACCTTCAGCCACCGCAAGGCCGTCCTGCGCCGCAGCTTTCGCCTCGACTTTAAATTAATGTACCCTCCTTATACAGAGGGCCGCACTCGCATGCTGAAGAAGTTCCTATAACCAAGACGTGCTTCCAGTTGGCAACGGCTGGGAAACAGGAAACCTAAACCGATCCTGGAGGCTCTGCGAAGAGTTTTTAATCTTTTTAAAAAACGGAGAGAAAACATGAAGCATTTGGATAAGAATAGAGCCATTGTGGCCGAAGCCATTGCACGCTCTTGGCGAGATGCCGACTTCAAGAGCCAGTTCATTTCCGATCCGGCAGGAACCTTGAAGAACGCCGGAGCCATCATTGATGAAGGTCACTCCGTGAACGTCGTCGAGAATACCCCCTCCTTAGTGCACGCCGTGCTTCCACTTCACACCAACCAATCCCAACACGAAAATCAGATCGATGCGGCTTTGGAGGAACTCCGAGGCCTCCCGGACGGCATGCAGGTCCGGGTCTATCGGGACACGGATCAAGAGTCTTTTTTCGCTTTGCCCGTCGCACCCGACCCGGGGCTCACGGACTCCGAACTCGAGCAAATCGCAGGCGGCAAAGGTGCGCACAACGTCACCGTCGCATCACTTGAAGCGACCATGACTCAGTCAACCCAGACTCAGACGGTGGAGACCACCACCACCGCAGCGGTCGAAGCAGAAGTCGGGGCGGCGGTGGTTGCGGCCGCCGCTGTGGCCGTCGCAGTTGTTGTCACGCCCTGCCTCATTTCTTAATAAAAAGAGAGGAACCGGAAGCTTCCGCCAGTGGGTGGGGCCGTTCGGGGCTCGATAGGGGATCTATCAGGAAAGCAAGATCAAAGCCTAGCTATGCGACGAGCCCATTAAAGATGGACGAGGCTCTCCTGATTCACCGATTTTTTCGAAAAAAGGGCAAGTGCCGTAATCGGTCCCTCGCCCTTTTTTCGAACTGAGGTAAGCTGAAGTGGCTTCCACACCGTCACGCAGTCATCCGTGGGGAGTCTGTGACGCTTAAATTTAGGCCTTCAACCGACAGAAATGAGACATAACATGAAAAACAACGATAAGAACCGAGCCGTCATCGCTGAGTCCATCGCCAAGTCCTGGAAGGACTCTGACCACAAGGCCAAGCTCATCTCTGATCCCGTGGGAACCCTAAAGAGCGCGGGCGCCTCCATCGAAGACGGGCATAAAGTGACCGTTCTTGAAAACACGCCCAACCTAATCCATGCCGTACTGCCGACAGCGGGATCCCAAGGAGGTCACCAAGGCGCCATCGACTCGGCCCTTGAAGAGCTCCGAAACCTTCCGGAAGGCGTCGAAGTCCGCGTGCAGCGAGACAGCGAAAACCACTCCATCATCGCCCTGCCCGCCGCTCCCAGCGGCGACCTCAGTGATGCCGACCTTGAACAGGTCGCCGGCGGAAAGGGCGGAAACAACGAGGCCACACAAACGCAGACAACACAGACCCAGACCATGGAGACCACGAGCACAGAAGTCGCCGAGGCCGAAGTCGGTGTAGCCGCAGCCGTCGCCGTAGTTGTCGTACCCTGCTTTATCAGCTAGCACCGGGACTTAGCGACAAAGGCTTAAACGCCGACCCGAGTGGGGTCACGCAAAATTTGGGGAAGCAGGCCAGAAGCCACCACGGCGCAAGGCCTGCTTCCCCTCGTTTGCATTGGGCCGCTGATTCACCACCTAAGCCCCTGCCCCACAGTCATCTTCAGAAAACATTTCACAGTCCAATGTTTGAGTATCCGCTAAGGCCGTCTTCTCCTCAGCTCCGGGAGTGCTCATCATGATTGAGACCGAAACGGTCCTGAGTCCAAAAGATTGCCTCCAGATTCGAAACGAGCTTTGTCACCAAAAAGAACTCTGGAAAAAGCGATCAGACCAGTTTCCGTTCTACACCCTGGGCGCAGCCAGCTATTTAGACGCCCGCAAAGAAGCCCAGACGTACTACCGCAGGTCCGCCCTAGAGTCTCCGCTTCTGCGGCAGAACTTCGGCGACCTATATGAAAAACTTCAAATCGTCCTGAATCGCTATCTGGGCGCCCCCACCACCCTTGATCATGAGCAGGCGCCGCCAGGCTTCCATCTCTATTTCTCGCACCCCGTCTTCGAAACTCCCATCGCCGATGTGCATTTTGACCGGCAGCACCACTGGCTCAGCTGGGAGCATCCCGATGAGATCGAGTGGTCGAATCCCATTTCATTCACACTACCGCTGGCTCTCCCGGAACATGGAGGCGGGATTCATCTTTGGGAACTCGAATATGACGCCTTCGTCAGCCTCGATCTACCTGAGCAGAAGAAAGCCTTCACCGAAACGGCCCCCACCTATCATGGGTACCAATTAGGTCAGCTCGCGATCCACTCGGGTCATCGCCTGCACCAAATCGCTCCAGGCCTTCGTTTAGGGCCCAACGATGAACGCATCACTCTCCAGGGCCATGCCCTCCAACGCAGAGGAACCTGGCAGCTATACTGGTGACCCATGTTTGTAGACACTGACCCCTATCCGTTCACAAAAGTCCTTGAGGAAGCGTACCCTCAGATCAAGCGAGAGCTTCTTGCCCTATCGCAAGAAACCTTTCAAGCTTGGCCAGAACGTTTCCTCTATGGCGTGGGCTGGGATGTCTTCGGGCTTCAGGCTTTCGGCCAAAAGATCGAAGAAAATTGCAAGAAATGCCCCGAAACCTTCAGAGCGGTCAGTCAAGTTCCCAAAATGACCACGGCCGGCTTTTCAAAGCTGCAGCCCGGCACAGAGATCGTGCCTCACCAAGGCTATACGAACCAGGTTCTGCGCTGCCATCTCGGGCTCATCACGCCAAAGGACTGTGCCCTTAAAGTCGGCGAAGAGACGCGCTCGTGGGAGGAAGGAAAATGCTTCATCTTTGATGACACCGTCCTCCACTCGGCCTGGAATCGAAGCGATTCCCAACGCATCGTCCTCCTGATTGATTTTGAACGCTAGGACGATGTTAGGTTCATGCACTCTTCAGGGCAAAGCCGCCTGGATCGAGAACCGTCAGCCCAAGGCTTTCAACACCTCAAAAAAACTTCGACTCTGTTAGGGGTTCTTGTTAAGTGAAGGCCTGTATCCATAGGGAGTCTCTCTAGATTGCGAAACTTAAACCGCATCAGTGCGACCCATTTTCACAAAAATCTACTTAGAACAGGAGAGCCTTCGACGCCTGTTCTCGTGAGTGGGATGACCGACGACTGGGCAGCCCTTCCCGAGTGGGCCCCTCATCGTTTAAGAAAGACTTTAAAAAATCGTCGAATCAGAGTCTCTTCCTCTGAGTCCGGCGAGTATGGGTTCCTCGAAGAAATTAAATTCCAAAGTGGCCTGAAGTTCGTCGATTACGGCGTAGAAGGTGGGGATCTTCACGGCTTCCTTGACCAAATTGAAACATCTGTACCAGAGAAATCGATTTACCTCATCGGCCATTCGATACCGAATCTATTTCCAGAATTAGCCAAGAAGACGCGAATCCCCATATTGCCCGTTTCATCTCAACCCGAAAAGACACTTTGGATCGGCGACGCAAAGTCCTACACCCCTCTTCACTTCGACGCGAGATCCTCTCTTCTGGCCCAGCGATCAGGGCGCAAGAAAATCTGTCTCCTTGCACCGACGGCGTTCACGCAACTCAAGATGTTTCCGAGAGATTCAGAGCAATCTCATTGCTGCGTCTCGCTTCATGGAAAGGAGATGGCCAATCCAGAGGAAACTCAATTCAAAGAGGCCTACGTGTTTGATCTCAGCGCGGGCGAAACACTCTTCATTCCCGCATTTTGGTTCCACTCGGTTCGTAATGTCACGACCTCGGTTTCCGTTCACATGATATGGACAACAGAAACAACACAGGAACCTTTGCCCCGGAGTGCCGCGGCCCTCATTGAAAACTGGTACACCAGCCGACAACTCTATAAAAAAACAAAGCGAACCGACGCGGGCCCCATCCCTCACTTGATCGAGAACGGAGAGGCCAGCATCTTGGATCATGAATACCATAACGCGGCTCTGTTCGGCCTTTGCTCAATTGAACTCTTACTCCGATATTCACAAGAGCCGTCCACGCCCCGTGCTCCAAGCGAAGGAAACCTCTCTAAACTCGCAGCGGAGTACATCAGAAAAAGCGATCTGTCTCCTGAGTTCATTCAGTCCTTTAAGCATGAAATGGATCAAATCCGCGAAGCCAAAGCAGGAACGCTGAGCCCCCAGACCCTCAGTCAAGCCCAAGCGTCCCTATCGGTGGCCCGACAAATGCGCAGCCGTCTCGGCTAAACACCGCCGCCCCTCCTCGGCATTCATGGGACGTCAGGCGAATGCGGCCTAGGCCCGTAGGTCACGCGCCAAACCTGCGAACTCCTCTTCGTCAGCCTGCACCCGCTGGGGTCGATTCGCGGTCAAGATCCGACAGGCGAGAATGCATGGCCTCCAACACCGCTTCCTTTGCGCCTAGCCCTGGCGTACGAACAAAGCTGCCACCGGCCGAATTAATCGGCATCAATCGGGGAACATCCCCCGGAAGAGCGAGGGACAAGACTTTGCCGTGTGTACGTACAATCAAGTTCTTCTGATCGAGACTCTTGAGCGCCTCTGAAACCGCTTCATCGCTGGCAGGATCAGAGCCTTGTCCTTCAACCCGGGCCCGATTGACCAGTTTTGGAAGAGATGCTTCAAGGCGGGCTGGATCGCAGAGGCGATAGATCTCCGCTTCAAGCCCATCGATTGTGAAACGACGCTCAGACGCGCACTGACGTGTATCGAAAAATTCAATGCCATTGGCCGTATCCACCATGGAAAGAAGAGAAGGCACCGCGCGACTGAAGTGGTAATTCCAGAGCTGAGTCGCCTCAGCAAGCCGTTTCCCACCCGGGAGGTCCGCAAAGCTGCCGACTCGATTCCGATCTGTAAAAAAATAAGCCAAGCCCTCTACCCCGGAAGTCGAAACCGGATAGATCCCGCGGTAGCCTTCAAACGGAACGAGGTCCAACCCATACTGCGCCGGACTGCTGTGGTAAGGGCTAAAGCGGTCGTACCTCATCTGGAAAACAGTGGCCGCTGGTGACAGATGCTCAAGCCGAGGGATAAAGTCGGCCACGGTCGCGTGCCAGTCATCCTCCTCACCCGGAAATCCGACCAAAAGACTCCAGGCGACATTCACTCCATATTCCCGCGCGTACTTTAACAGCTGGATGTTACCGGTGGCCGATGTTCCCTTCGCCATCAACGAAAGAAGAGAATCATGCAAGGATTCGATGCCTGGCTGAATGAACCGAACCCCACCTCGGGCCATTTGAGCAACTTGCTCTCTGCGCAGATTGGCTTTGGTCTCATAAAAGAGCGAAAACGGCGCTCCTTCCTTCTCAAGCACAGGCAAGACCGTCTTTAGGTACTTGTTATCAATGATGTTATCCACCACCTCGATGGCGTTGATCTCCCAGTCCGAAGTGAGTTGATGAAATTCAGCCAAGACCTTCTCCGGCTTTTTGCTGCGGTACGCCATTCCATCCCCATTTAAACCGCAGAAGGTGCAATGAGAAACCGCCCCCCACCAACACCCTCGACTGGTCTCGGCCAGAAGCCCGGGGCGAATGTTGGCCCCGGCGCTGGACTCTTCCAGTTCTCGGAAAAAATCCCCATAGTCGGGGACCGGCAAGGCGTCTAAATTTGTGACGGTTCCTCGAGGAATCCGGCTTCCATCCCCGCCGTACGTTCCTGCCTGCACGTGGGCTTGACCGAGTATTCCATGGGGGATTTCCTCTATGGGAATTTTTCCGCCGTCTCGAATCGCCGCCTCACAAAAAGGCACAATGGTCTCGTCAGCTTCCCCTGAAGCGACGAAATCAATCCATGAGAACTCGGTGAGCGTGGCGAGTCCCATCTCCATTTCGCAATTCGCGCCGCCCATAATCGTCGTCACCTCTGGGGCCAGCCTTTTGATTTCTCTCAAGAGGGCCAAAGACGGCACATGTTGTTCGAAAGTCGAACTGCAGCCGACGATTTTCGGCTCGGTCTCGAGAATCTGTTCTGCTTCACGGGTGACGAACCGTGCCGCCTGCCGACGCAACATCCAGAGGGCTTCCTCGTACCTCTCGGGGTCTTTCTCTGCGAAGGAACCGGGCACCGCCGGCTGGGCCTTACCTGGGATATCCGTCTTCCACCCTGGAAAAGCGGCTTCGCCGAACAACCAGTCCCCCAAAAAAAGAGCTGGATCGGCCCGTTGAACCAAACCAAAGGCCTCAAACCCAATTTCGCTTACAAAACGAAGGTTCGCGTAGCGAACGGTTGAGCCGATTCCCGCCTCGCGAAGCCGAGACTTCAGCAAACTCAGCCCGATAGAGGGTCTAACAACGGAGGCCCAAGGGAGAAGTGCAAACTGTACCGACGCTTTATTTTCCAACACGAGACGACACTACACCACCCCAAGCCTTTTGCCTTCAGAACCCTGCGATCAGAGCTTACTGTCCTCGGGGTAGAGCCCTCAATGGTTCGATCAAGAAACACGCAGCTATGCCAAACGCAAAAAAGATGGGAATGTATATCCACTATGTTATAAAACAGTGGTGTAGATCTTCCTGGGGCCACCCAGCCCCCCCGAAGGATCCTTTTAACCCATCTCCGGAGTACTCAATCCCAATGAAGACGAATGACAAGAACCGTGCTGTGATCGCAGAATCCATTGCCCGCGCCTGGAAAGACGAAAGTTTTAAGAACGACCTCGTCAACAATCCAAAGGCCACCCTTGAAGCCGCCGGGGCCAGCATCGACGCTGGCCACGATGTCGTGGTCGTCGAAAATACGGATACCGTCGTGCACGCCGTTCTGCCTCTTCAGAGCGAACAAGCGCAGCACTCCGATCAAATCGACGCAGGATTGGAAGAACTCCGCAACCTCTCCGATGGCGTTGAAGTGCGCGTTCACCGCGATACAGCGAGCAAATCGCACGTTGCCCTACCGCAAGCGCCAGCCGCAGCCCAACAGCTCAGCGATGCAGACCTTGAGCAGGTCGCAGGCGGAAAAGGCAGCCATAACGCAGCCACCCAGGGCACGGTTGTACAGACCGGCGCCTCAGTAACGACGACCCTCGTGGAAACAGAAATTGAGGTTGGCACGGCCGTGGCCGTTGTCGTTGTGCCCTGCTTCATTAGCTGATGGAGTCGCCCAGCGAAGGGCAACCTTAGACCCCAGAGGGCCTGCTCTAAAAAACATGCAGAGCAGGCCCTCTTTAACTGAACTTGATAGCCGGCCCGAGCGAGAGGACTGAGCTCCAGTCCGAGGCCATTATCTATGACGCCTTCACTTCTCAGTAGGCCCGCGAAAACTCGACCCGCCAACCCCCATACCTTCACACTCAAGGGAGCCTTTCCATGAAAAAAAATAACAAAAACCGAGCCATCATCGCCGAATCCATCGCACGATCATGGAAGGACGAAACCTTCAAAAACCAGCTCGTCAACGACCCGAAGGCCACCCTTGAGGCGGCCGGAGCCGAAATTGACCCCGGACACGAAGTCTGTGTCGTTGAAAATACCTCCTCGGTGGTGAACGCGGTTCTCCCGGCCCACGCCGACCAGCCTGAACACAGCGACCAGATTGATGCCGGCTTGGAGCAACTCCGAGGCCTCTCTGAAGGCGTTGAGGTCCGAGTCCATCGTGATACGGCACAGAAATCATTCATCGCCCTGCCTGAAGCCCCAGGGATGGGCGGAGACCTCAGCGACAGCGATCTAGAGCAGGTCGCGGGCGGCAAGGGCGGAACGGACACCGCGGTAACAGCTCCACCCGTCGTTGTGAGTGGAACGGTCCCCGTGGCACAGGTCGAAATTACAATGACGGATGGGCCGCCCGGACCGGTTGTAGTGGTCATCGTCCCCTGCACAGTTGCCTAGTGCACCCGCGAGCCTTCGGCCCTGAGTTCGAGCCCTCAACCCCAGCTTCCCTTTCTACGTGAAGTTGATGTCTATCTGAGGATATGCGAGCGTTACTCCTGAACATTGAGGGGCCCGCAGGGCGCGAAATGTCTTAATCGCAGTATTCGGTACAATGGGGTCACTGATCGTCCCATGATCAGATCTGAAAAGAAAACGAAAGCCAGACTATGAAACCCAGCCCTCCCCAGCCCAAAGCGACCCCAAAACCGCCCTTGGCCGAGCAGAAAGAGAGGCTCGCCCGATATTTTGTGGAGGAGCCAGACCTCTTTGAGCAACTGATGCCACCGAGTGTCGGAGTTCATTCGAAGTTCACGAAAGAAGTAGGGACCTCTAAACGGGTGCTTGAGGCTTGGTGTGGCGACCACGATTTTCGTGAGATGATCAAAACAGACCCTGACCAAGCGCTCGCCCTCTATGACATATCTTTGGAAGACGCCGGCATTAAAGACATCGATGAGCTCAGACCTCTTTGGGATGTCGAGATGGCGGAGCGACTCCATAAGTCCGGCGAGCGGCTGCCCGACCCCGTTTCGCGCTACAGGGTCTGGATGGCTGAGAAGCTATTAAATAGAGAAGAGACAATCCAAAGTGATTGCGCGCCCGACTCCAAGAGCCATCGGGCTTGGAGAGCTCGGCAGATGAACCGGGCCCGGGCGCAGCTCGGCACCTCGCGCCACGAAGGCATCGTTCATGCTCCCTTCGTCGTGGAACTCTCCGATGGTTGCACGGTGGGTTGTTGGTTCTGCGGAGTCTCTGCGCTGAACCACGAAGACGATTTTCAGTACACGGCCGAGAATAAAGAACTCTGGCGGGATGTTCTTCAAGCCATGCAAGAACGACTAGGCGAAGCGGCAGCGACGGGCTTCTGTTACTGGGCAACCGACCCACTCGACAATCCTGATTACGAGCATTTCATGATGGATTTCAAGGAGATCTGCGGGCACTGGCCACAAACAACGACCTCGCAGCCTCAAAAGGACATCGAACGGACTCGGGCCCTACTCAAGCTAGCTACAGCTCAGGATGCAGGGATCCAGCGTTTCTCCATTCTTAACCGCAAGATCCTCAAAACCGTGATGAAGAATTTTACACCCGAAGAGCTTTTGCATACCGAGCTCGTTCTTCAGAATAAAGAAGCGAACTCCATACAGAGCAATTCCGGCAAAGCCAGAGGTTCGAAAGTTCTTGAGAAAAGGGCCTCCTCCCAGGCCCCAGAAACAGTCGTCGGGTGGAGCGAAGCCCCAGGAACTATCTCTTGCGTGTCCGGCTTCCTCATCAACATGTGTACGAAATCAGTGCGCTTAGTGACTCCTACCCCTTGCGACGAACGATGGCCGAAAGGGCACTGGATCTGCGAAGAGGGGTTCTTTACCGACGGACCCAGCTTCCGAGCCCTCATCGATGGCATGACGGAACGGCACATGAAGCTCACTGTTGCCGCAGGAGATCTGGTTCGTTTTCGACGAGACCTACGAGTCGAGATTCTCGAAAATGGCTTTGTCGGACACAGTTATGGGGAGAAGATGACGTTCGAAAACTCCCCTCACGGCAAAGCCATCGCTGAAGCTCTCGTCGCCGGCAACCAAACGGCCGGCGAGATTGCGATCAGACTTGAGGATACAGGGGTGAGATCGGCCATCGAAGTCTTTGAGTTCATCAATGAGCTCTTCGATGCGGGACTCCTTGACGAGGAGCCAGCCGAAGACCCAACACGAGAGTTCGATCAGGAACGGAAGGGTAAAAAGAACATAGCTAAGGTGAGCCTCTCCTCCTCTGCCGCACCGGATTTAGAGACAGGCGAGAATCTTGCGTCCTAAGTCCCCCGCCAAACCTTTGTCTCCCACTAAGCGTAATCAGGGCTGGTCTGTCCGCGCCAGAGGCGCCGGGCGTCACTTAACCTAAGAAGAGGCTCAGTATGAGCGCAGCCCCAGACAACTCTCCAAAGTCACAGCCCTTCTGGATGAACGATCCAGAGCAGAACGGTCTCTTTGAAGATTGGGCGTCAGAAGAAGCCATCATCGGGGAAGTGCTTCGCACCGACCCACGTTTTGGGTCCATCATTGATCCGAGAAGTGCCCAGGATTTACCCTACACCCATGAACTGGCTGCCATTAAGCGTTTTACAGAAAGGCACAGAGCAGACCCGAGCTTCAGACAAGCGGTACAAGAGAATCCTCAGGCCGCCGTCGAGAAATACGGCATTGATATTAATGCGCAAGACATGGCTTGCTTTTGGGACGAGGAGACGGCCGCGAAGCTGCAGCAAGACCCGGCGTGGACTCCCCCTCTCTCCGTTCTGCGTCATCGACTCTTTGCCAAAGAGAAACTCTTGCATCGTGGACAGCTTCGACTGGAAGGCTGCCGGCCGACGGATCCCAATCACAGAGACTGGCGAGACCGACAAATGAAGCGCGGGCTGGCCGAATTGGGGATGCCTTCCTATCAGGGCATCATTCACGCGCCTTTCGCCATCGAGCTTTCGGAAGGCTGCTCGGTGGGCTGCTGGTTCTGCGGTGTCTCCGCAGACAAAAAAAAGGGCGACTTTCTCTATACCCCTGAAAACGCCGAGCTCTGGAACAACGTGCTCGCTGTTCTCCGGAACAAGATCGGCCCCGCCGCGAGTGGGGGCTTCTGCTACTGGGCGACCGACCCCCTGGACAACCCCGACTACGAAGAGTTCTGTCTCGACTTCGCCAAACACTGCGGGGTTTTCCCTCAAACCACAACCGCCCAAGCTCACAAACACGTAGAACGTGTTCGGCGTCTACTGCGTCTCTCCAACGAACACGGCTGCACCATCAACCGGTTCTCAATCCTTACCCTTCGGGCCTTCAACCAGATCATGGACGAGTTTTCAGCCGAAGAACTTCTTCACTGTGAGATTGTGGCGCAGAACTTTGAAACAGAAACATTCCAGAGTTCGGCCGGACGCGCCATGAACAGCAAGGGAATGGCCAAAAAGAAAGAACGCCTCGGTGTCGCTCAGGAAGTAGAGATTGCCCCTGGCACGATTGCCTGCATATCGGGTTACCTCATCAATATGGTCAAAAAACAAATCAGATTGATTACGCCATGCGCTGCAAGTGAGCGATGGCCCGATGGATATTGGATCTTAGATGAGGCCACCTTCACCGACGGAGCCTCTTTTGAGAAAGAGATCGAGAGGATGAGCCAAACCCATATGCGGTCGGGCCTGAATGTAGACAGTCCAGCGCGAGTCCACCCTTCCCTCGGTCTGGAACTGACCGACGACGGTTTCTCCGTCCGGGGGCGGGACACGACCACTACCTTCAACAACTCACGGCCTATCGGAGTCGCACTTCAAGCGGGCAACGAAACGCTGGGAGAACTGGCCCTTCGACTGGAAGATCACGAACGAATTCCGGCTTACGAGACCATGGCCACTCTGGGTGAGGTATTTAATAAAGGGCTCCTCGACGAAGAACCCCCGAGCACACAAGCGAAGTGAGCCATCTCTTTTCCCCTAAATACCTCTCCGCCCTATTTGTTTTACTCTGGGCGGTGGGTCTAGCTCAGACCTATCTCACGCACTCAACTTTTTTGAGCCAGCATCCGTTCAATTTTGTTTGGATCCTTCTTTCGGGCCTGTTGGCAGGATCTTGGGTTCTCGCAAGTCATGCCAAGCCCCTTATGGCACCCTTTTTGAGTGCCCTGGGGTACGGGGTCGCAGCCTGTATGCTGGGCTTTGCCATTCAAGGGCCCATTAATTCTTCGATCCTTGCGAACTCGCCCGCAACGCTTCTCACGTACTCTTGGCTGGGTCTCGGAGCCGCGGTTTGCCAAGCTCTCGGAAAAGCCCTTCTGCTTGCGATCCTCATGTGGCAATGCCGCCCTGCCTCCACCCGATCCATACTCTCAGTGGGAATGGGGGTGGGCCTGGGCTTCGCCATGATGGAAGACTTCGTGATTGGTCAAATGACGATTGAAAAAGCAGCCGCCATTTCGCCCCCCGCCCTCGGTTCCCTGCTTGAGCGATTTTCGGCAGGCGGATTCCACGTCTACTCAAGTGTCCTCATTGCTATCTCATGGCTGATGCGAAGGCCGCTTTGGTTTATTCTGGTCTTGGCCCTTCACACTGTGGCCGACACCTTCGCGGGCGCGACGGATGCGCGGGTTCTCGAACTTCCGAGCTTCGCCATGCAATCCATCGTCCTGGGAACGGCTTTGGCCACTTGGGTGGCTCACCGCTTCGCACTCATCCGTCTTGATGAAAGCACAGAGTCATCTTTTAGAAAAAAGCCATCGTGAGGAGAGCCTTAGGGCCCACTGTCAAAGAGGGACACATTTTGGAGCCGAAAAACTTCCAATCTCAGTCAGACCTGAACTCAAATGGCCATTTCACAACGGCCCCCAGGAAGCCCCATGGGCTTCACGAATCAGACAGGCCGAACTCCGATCAGCAAGTCCCTCGTCATCGCTTGTCGAGAAAGTACGCTCTGAGTCTCTGCCTCGTCCTCAGCGCCTCGCTGAGCTTAATCCCTTGTTTCTCAGCCTACGCTGGCCAAACTACGCTTCAAGACGCCCTGCGACACACCTATGAAACCAATCCGTACCTAGAGAGCCAGCGGGCCACGCAGCGGGCCACCGATGAAGCCGTTCCCCAAGCTAAAGCCAACTGGTTCCGCCCGACCCTAAGTTCCAACGGCGGCATGGGCTACACCTACGACAAGTCTTCTGCAGCTTTCAACTCCGCCTCCACAGGTGGCCAGCAGCCGCCCTACACCGCTAAGACGCACACGCCAGATGCCGAGGTCTCGCTCAGCCTGCCCATCTTTATGAGCGGGCAAACTAAGTATGGAATTCAAGAAGCCGAGGCCGAAGTGGATGTGGGTCAGTGGAACCTGGTCGCCTCGGAACAGAGCATTTTGAGTCAAGCTGCGACGGCCTATGCCCAGATCGTTCTCTATGAGGGCCTCGTTGCGGTAGCGCAGCAAGAACTCGACGCGTATCTCCCTCTTAAAAAAATGACCGAGAGCATGTTTAAGTCCAGAACCTCGACCATTACCGATCTCGCTCAAGTCAAATCGGAAGTAGCACAAAGCAAGGCCTATCTCGCCACAAATAAAGGGACGCTTGAAACTTACCGTGCCACCTATTTCGCAATCATTGGAAAAGAACCTCAGGACCTCGCCCCTCTGCCTACGCTCGAGATTCAGCCCGCCACCTTAACTGAGGCCGAAGAACTCGCGCTTAAACAGAATCCCCTGATCCGATCGGCCGAGTATTCAGTTCATCAATCGCAATTTGATATCAAGGGCAAAAAGGCCACACTCTTGCCCACCATTGAAGCGACGGCCAGTTATAGCGCGGATTGGGCTCGAACCGATTACAACTCGGATGGAACCACAGGGTTCCAAAAGAGCGACAGTCAGGATGGACAGGTCAACCTCGTGGCGACGATTCCCCTTTATTCCGGCGGAGTCAAGTATTCCTACATCCGGCAGAGCATTCAGGAGAATATCGCAAACCAGAGGAGCCTTAAAAACGTCATCCGAACCCAGGTGGGCACACTCCAAGGCGCGTGGCACGAACGGGAATCACAAATCGAGGTCGTAAAGGCCTATGAGGACGCCATCGGTTCAGCTCGCACCGCGGTCACCGGCAAGATTCATGAATTCAAAAACGGCACAACCTCAATGCAAGAGGTCATCAACGCCCAAGAAACTCTTTACAACGTCTTGTCTCAAAGAGCTCAGGCGAGTTACAACCTCTTTATCACTGAACTGAGTATTCTTCAGAGCCTCGGCAGCCTCACCGCCACCGGACTGAGCCTAAACGTCCCCATTTATAATCCTGAAGACTACCTTGAGGAAGTTCGAAACCGCTGGGTGGGCTGGTAACGAAACCTTGAGACCGTCTAACTCTTTGGCCGTAGGAACCCGTCAAGGAATCAAAGCCCGCTGAACGCCGAAACCGTCAGAGCCAGTGCACGTTGAAGGGACGGGTGTTGCTCCTCGTCGGTTTTTCCAAGCCGTACGACCACCAGGTCGATCGTAGGATCAATCAAAATCTTTTGCCCTTCGAAGCCGTCACCAAAAAACAGACCATGGGAGCCCTTCGTCAACCAGAAATGAGCCCCGTATCCAGCTTCTGCACCCGCAGGACTCGGCGTTCGAGAGAAATTAACCCAGGACTCTGTCAAGAGAGTGCAATCATTCCAATGACCTCCTCGCAGATACAGGTAACCCAATCGTGCGAAATCTTGTGCGCAGGCAAAAAGATATGACGAACCGATGAAAGTGCCGGACGGGTCAAATCGCGGGATCGCACTCGTCATCCCTAAAGGGTCGAGAATGTGCTCCTGCATCCAGTCCAGGGTGCTCAACTGGTTCTCTTCGAGGACGCGCTTGACCACGGTCGAAAGAATCAAGCTGTCGCCACTCGAATATCGAAAGTGTGAACCGGGCCTCCTGACTAACGGCCTTTCCATGGCGAAGGCCCCCATATCCTGGGCCCCTTTGCCCCAGAGCATTTCCCCACTGTCCGAGTGCCGATCTCCATGGTCCTCATTGAAGTCGAGTCCACTCGACATATTTAAAAGATGCCTGACTGTAATGGCAGAGCGGAAATCTGACTTCCCCGCCCATTCCACCAAACCCAACGGCCCGTCGAGTTGCAGAAATTCTTTTTCAACAAGGGTTCCCACCACCGCATTTAAAAAGCTTTTCGCTAAAGACCACGATTTCAAAGTCTTCGCCCTCGAAATAGCCTCACCGTATCTCTCGACCACGATGAGTCCGCGGTGGACCACAACAAAAGCCTGGGTGGCGCCTGCCTGCGCCTCCATTCCCCCCGTAAAGATAAGATCTAGAGCCATGGAGAGTTTCGCCTCATCCACGCCTAAAGGTACGTCTCCACTTAGCCATTCGCGGCCAGGCCATGGAAGATCTCTCGGATGCATCGGAAATGGTTTTAGCAATGCAATGCCTTTCAATCGTTCCGCTCATGCAATGAGTCGTACCCCACCGTCCTTAAACGCAACCTTAACGAAGATCCATTGGAGCCTTGCCCAGCTTAGTCGCCCCACCCTTGCATATGCGGTGTATAGTATACCTCCTATCTCCGCAGACTGAATTCCAGAGACCAGGCCAACTTAGACATGACAGAGAAACCGAGTACTTCTAAAAAGACGCAACGGATGACATCGCCTGAGCAACTTGATGCAGCGCTCAGCATTGTATCGTCCCAATCATGGGTCTGGCTCGGCACAATCGGAGTGCTCCTGTTGGCGTTTGTCATCTGGGCCTTCGTCGCCAAACTGACGTACCGAGCCGACGGCCTCGGGATCATTCTCAAAGAAAACAGCGTGCTCTTCGATGTCACAGCACCTTACCAAGGCATCGTGGAAAGCGTCCAAGTCAAAGTGGGCGATATTGTAAAAGAAGGAGACCGACTTGCGGAGGTTCGATTTCCCGAAAAAGAAACAGAACTGACGGCGACACGACGACTTCTCAGCCAGACGCAAACGCAACTCGACACGCAAACCACTTTTGTCGCCACTGATTTACCCCGCCGAAAAGCAGACAAGGACAAGAAAATCTTATCCCTTGAGAAAAGTCTCAAGGCAGACGAACAGCTCCTTAGTTTTCTGACTGCTCTCGCAAAAACCCAGAAGGCCGAATTAAAAGCCGGTTACATCACACGACAGCAGCAGGAAGGCACCCTCAATCAACTCCACTCCGCAGAGCAATCCATTCGGACAACAAAAAACGAAATCCGGAGCCTGAACACGAGTTACTCCGAGCAGGTCAATGCACAAAAGCAAAAGACTCAACAACTCCAACAACAACTGACTCAGACTAAAGGCAAGCAAGAGCAGCTGATCGTGACGCTTCAGCAAGGCGCCTACATCATTTCTCCCGCCCCTGGGACCGTCACTGAAATCGACGTAAACCCTGGACAGCGAATCCCCAACGGAGCCCAGATTGCCGTTGTTGAGCAAGCCGGCGAAGGACTCCACACCGTCGCTTACTTTAAGAATAGCGAAGGTAAGAAGCTCGCCCCCGGAATGATCGCCAATGTCGCCCCCATGTCAGTCAAGAAGAATATCTACGGCACCATTGAGGCCACTGTGATCAAAGTGAGCCCTCTCCCTGAAACGGAGGATGCCATCAAGCGAGTCCTCGGAAACGCAGCCCTCGCCAAACAACTCACTCAGGGAGGAGCCCCCATCGCGGCCACCCTGCTGCTGAAGTCCGACCCAAAGAGCTTTAGTGGGTTAAGGTGGACGTCTTCAACGGGGCCACCACAGAAAGTGACTCCCGGAACCAGTACCTCAGTGGAGGTCATCGTAAATCGAATTCGACCTATAGATCTTGTCGTACCGCTCTACGAGACTTGGATCGCAACCGAGGGCCGCGGGGCCCCCGCTCCGCCTGCGCCTGCGCCTGCAAAAAAGAAGACACCTGAGGTCAAGATTAGCCCTGAGAGCCAGTCTCCTACGGCGAAGTCGGCGCAGCCTGAAACCAAGACCACCACAAAAACGTTACCCCCAGTGGTCAACGCACGCCCAGCACCCTCTCCTGCAGACGCGTCCACGTCGCCCCCCAAAGCGCGCCCAGCTCTCAACTCCGAGGATACGGCGTCGTATCAAAGCCGGATCCAAAAACAAAAGGGGCCCTCACCAGCACGGACAGCGCAACCGGGGACAAACGACGTCGAGAACAAGACTCCTACGCTTCTCGCCACATCGGATCTATCCTCTGACCGAGACGACATCACTTCACTCTCAGCCACGCATCTGAAGGACATCGACACCATGATCCTAGAGGAAGGCGTCATCGTCCACCTCAAAGCAAACGGCCTTCTCCCCGACCCCAAACAGTTTCGCATGAAGAATCCACACAGACTGGTCATCGATTTCAAAGGCATCCAGAACGACCTTCCATTCTCGCAGCTCCCCATCGAAAGCCCTAGTCTCAAAAAGATTCGCATCGGAGAACACGACACTAAAGTGCGGATCGTTTTCGATCGTCCAAATACGGCAGGCGCCTTCGAGACACCCCGCCTAGTCTCCTCGGCTGAAGGACTCTTCATCGTAATTGGAGATGATCCAAAGCTTGACCGAGCTCTCATTGAGCTGATCTTGCCGAAGAACGACAGTTCTCCTGAGCCTACAAAAAGAAACGAATCACCTATCAACACATCCCATGTGGGCAGGAGCCTCGAAGGTCTGGTCTGTCATTTTCTATTCGCAACATCGCCCCACGAGACCATTCGGAGGCAGGTCCTCCACCGATCTCTCCCCCTTCGAAATCCGTCAACCGACCACACACAAATAAGCCATGCTGCATAAGAGTCGCGTACGAGTTCCAACATATCTTCAAATGGAAGCCGTCGAGTGCGGAGCGGCAGCCCTTGGCTCAATCCTCGCGCATCACGGGCTCTGGAAGAGCCTTGAAGATCTTCGCTTTAGCGCGGGTGTCTCCCGTGACGGAGCCAAGGCCAGCAACGTAGTCGCAGCGGCCCGGACCTACGGGATGGAAGCCACGGGTAAACGGTTAGATGCTGAGGCCGTTTTTGAACTGGAAGCGCCGTTCATCGTCTTTTGGAATCACAATCACTTTGTCGTCGTCGAAGGCGAGAATGACAAACATGTCTGGCTGATGGATCCTGCTGCGGGCCCGCGCAAAGTGACGAAGGAGGAGTTTGCAACAAGTTATAGCGGGGTCGCCCTCGCCATCACTCCAGGCCCAGATTTTAAGCCGGGAGGGCAAAAGCCTCAAATTCTCGGACTGTTACTCCCCCGCCTCAAAAACTCCGGAGACGCCGTCACAGCCATCATGCTCGTGAGTCTATTTATGGTGATTCCAGGCCTCATCGCGCCTGCCGTCACCAAAGGCTTTATCGACGACGTTTTAACTCGACAGTACTACGACTGGATTATTCCGCTGCTGATCGGGCTGGTGGCCGCCGCAATATTAAACAGCGTCTTTACCGCCCTCCAGCAAAGATACCTTCTGCGACTTGAGATGAAGCTATCGGTCACCACCGCTGGGGAACTGTTCTGGCATACCCTTCGAGTGCCTGTCTCTTTTTACGATCAACGGTTCGCGGGGGATGTGGCCGCAAGGGTTTCGTCCTGCCAGCGTCTGGCAAGCCTGTTGTCAGGACCAGTGTCCACAAATGCGGTCAATATTCTGCTGATCATTTTCTACGGTGGCGTGATGATGATCTACAGCATGCCCTTGACGATCCTAACCATTGTCGGTGGTCTCCTCGACGGGGCCTCGGTCAAACTGGCTAGCCGAAAGCTACAGGACCTAAACAGCAATCTCCTAAACAAAGGAGCTAAGCTAAATGGGGCCGCCATGGCAGGCATACAGTCCATGGAAACCATCAAAGCCACAGGGACCGAGCAAGACTTCTTCCAGACGTGGGCTGGCTACCAAACCGCGAGTATCAACGGGCAACAGGCCTTGGGACAAGTCTCTACACTTCTCAGTTCTTCGCCCGGCCTAATCGGAAAGATCAGCACAGCAGCAGTCCTCGGCCTCGGCGGCTGGCTCATTATCCAAGGCGAATTAACCATGGGCGGCCTAGTCGCCTTCCAACTTCTTTCGGGCCATTTTACCGGACCGATTAAAAGTCTCGTTGGACTAGGCTCCCAGATCCAGCAGATCAAAGGTGATCTCTCTCGGATCCAAGATGTAATCGATCAAGACCTCGATCCAAACTGTGCAGATAACGAAGCCAGAGACACGTCCCTCAAGCGGCTTTCCGGAAAGGTTGAACTCGAAAACGTCTCTTTTCAGTATGGCCCGCTCGACAAACCTCTCATCGAAAATCTTAATTTGACAATTAAGCCGGGCACCCGGGTCGCATTGGTTGGGGGAACGGGGAGCGGAAAGTCAACCATTGCCAAACTCATTCTCGGCTTGTATCCGCCGACCAGTGGACGAATTCTCTACGATGGCCAGGAAGCTTCGCAAATCGCAAGAGAGTCCTTCACGAATTCAGTGGCTTCGGTGGATCAGAACATTTTTATTTTCGAAGGCACAGTCAATGAAACGATTCGACTGTGGGACCACTCGATCTCCCTGCAAAAGGTTATCAGCGCCGCCAAGGACGCTTGCATCCACGACGATATCGCTTCACGACCGGGCAGCTACAACGCCGTAGTGGCGGAAGCCGGTGCGAACTTCAGCGGCGGACAACGTCAACGACTCGAAATCGCCCGTGCCCTGGCCAAAGAACCGTCTCTTTGCATTCTTGATGAGGCCACTTCTGCCTTGGATGCTGTCACGGAAAAGAAAATCGACGATAATCTTCGAACTCGAGGCATGACCTGCGTCATCGTGGCCCATAGACTCAGCACGATTCGAGACTGTGACGAAATCATTGTCTTAGATCGGGGACAGGTCCAAGAAAGAGGCACTCACGAAGAACTCATGGCCCTGAACGGGCGATATGCACAGCTAGTAGGCCAGTCATGACCAGCCCCCCAACGAGCCCAAGCCGCCCATGGTCAGAACCTGCACGTACCCTCGTAGAATTCCTTAATCTGGAATCTTCTGTGATCGCGGTGAACGCCCACAATCAGCTTAGCTTCTCTGGAGATTATCAAGGCTGGGCCGTGCTTCGGGGAACCGTCTCCGTTTTTTTTATCCACTCCGACGGTTCACGCGCACATCTCTTCACAACAGAGGCCGGCGGATGGCTCCCCAATTTGAGCGATCGGGGCACTCAAGGTGATATCGAACTTGCGGCCGTCCCCTCCTCGGACTGTCTAGTGGCGGCGTTGTCACGCACTCAGCTTCATGCTGCAATGAACGCCGTTGAGGAACGGCAGGCAGCCAGTCAACTCATCGACTTGATCGCCAAGGACTTTATTGAGGCCGTTGGAGACCTTGAAGAGCGCGGCGTGGCCAACAGCCCTATCCCCATCAACGCGGTTCGAATCGAAGCGGGTCAAGAGTATGATATTCCGGCAGGCACCTCTTTCTATTCCGCATCGGACACCACACTATGGGCCACAGTGCCCCCCGGCAGCATCAGCTTGCTCGGCAAAGACATGGAGTCTGACGAAGTCCCACTCTGTTTTCCTCTAGGCCGTGAACCTCTCTCGTGCCCCATCGTCAGGCACCACTGCTGGACCGCTCAAGAGCCTATCCACCTTCAGCCCCTCACCGCCCCACAACGTCTGAGCGTGGGGCCCATCTTCCTCGACATCAGAAACCTGAAAGCGTTCACGATTGAGATCGTTCTAGAGTTGCAGAACCGACAATCCCGTACAATTCTAGAACGGCTTAAAGAGACCTTGGCCGAAAAAGAACTTGGCCTCGACGGATCGGTCCAAGACCTTGGGTCCGTACTCAGTACCGGAAAATCGACAGCCACGGACATTTCTCAAACCCCCGTCGCTCGGGCCATCGAACTGGCAAGTCGAAGAACCGGCTTTAGCTTTAAGCTAAAAGAAGGACAGAGCCAAGCCTTCCGGGACTCAAACGACCCGGTGAGGGCCCTCGCCGATTGCGCGGGCATCCTGACGCGTGAGGTCACCCTCGCCTCTCCTTGGTGGAGACAAGACCACGGATCATTTTTAGCCTTCACCCAAGAGGGCCGCGTCCCCTTGGCTTTGATCCAGAACCCCAACACCCATAGTTACACAGCCATCAACCCTGTGACGTCGGAACAAACTCCAGTCACTGAGGGCTTCGCCGCCACCCTCGATCCGGTGGTCCACAGCTTTTTTAGACCTCTCGGCCAAGAGGAACGAACCCCCTTCTCCCTTTTCAAGATGGCGATCACCGGGAGTAAACGTGATGCATGGCGGATTGTCACTCTGATCGTTCTTTCCGGCATTCTGTCCCTAGTGCTCCCCATCGTCACGGGCTGGATCATGGACCCCGTGATCCCCAACGGCGAATTGAGCATGCTTTGGGTTCTCACCCTCGGCCTAGCCATCGCGGGCATAGCCGGGGTAGGTTTCTCTTATACTCAGAGTATCGCCATGATGCGGATCGAAGGTCGGATGCAGAACATCGTCCAGACCGCGGTCTGGGACCGTCTCCTCAAGGTCCCCGTCAATTTCTTCAGACAGTTCACAGCGGGTGATCTCGTGAACCGCAGCGACGGCATTGATGCCATGCGCCGCTTCGTCACAACGACATTCTTAACCACCCTCATGCACAGCGTCTCCGCCCTGTTCAGCCTAGGACTCATGTTCTACTACAGATGGCAGTTGGCCATCGCTGTTCTCATCGTCGCCATTGTTTATGTTCTGATTGCGATTCCAGTGGGACTTAAGTTTATCAACACCACCCGAATCATGATGAAGCTAAACGGTCAGCTACAAGGTGTGGTGCTACAACTCCTCACAGCTGTCCCGAAAATCCGTCTGGCAGGAGCCGAACAGGGAGCGTTCAATCAATGGACATCCCGATTTGCGGAAGTTCTAAGGCTCACATACAAGCAACGGGTTCTCAATATCATTCTCGCTGTGGCCAAAACGGCTCTGACGAGCGTAGCCACCCTGGTACTGATAGGTCTCTTAGCTTGGGAGGGGGGCGTTCTCTTTGTTCTCTTCTCTGCCGGAGGAGCCGAAGCGGCCACTGTGACTACCGGGCCCAGCCTCATCCCCCTCAACACGGCGAAGTTCATGTCGTTCAATGTCGCGATGGGACAATTCATCGCAGCCGCCTTTGGGCTTACCGAACTCGGCATTAAGGTCCTCAACATCGCTCCTCTTTATGAACGTATTCAACCGATCTTAGATGCGCAGACCGAGACCACGGCAGAGACGCAACCGATCGAAAACTTACGAGGATCCATCGAGTTCAAAGAGGTCACTTTTACATACCCGGAGCAAAAAAAGCCGGTCCTCTCAAACCTCTCTTTTGAAGTCAAAGCGGGCCAAATGGTCGCCATTGTGGGCCCTTCGGGTGGCGGGAAGTCAACCATCGTCAGAATGCTCCTCGGTTTCGAAAAGCCCGACAGTGGATCCATTTTCGTCGACCGACTCCCACTCACCCGCGTCGACAAGCACTCATTTAGAAAGCAGATCGGCGTGGTCCTACAAGAAAGTCGACTCATCTCAGGGTCTATTTTTAGCAATATTGCGGCCGGAGCCGACACCACTGAAGAAGAGGCGTGGGCAGCCGCAGAAAAGGTAGGACTGGCCGATGACATCCATGCCATGCCCATGGGCATGCAGACCTACATTAGCGATGGGGCCAATACCATATCGGGAGGCCAAAAGCAGCGCATCACAGCGGCTCGCGCGCTGATCAAAAACCCCCGAGTGATTATCTTCGATGAGGCCACCAGCGCGCTCGACAACACCACCCAAGCCCATGTAACCGAGAGCATCGCAGCCATGAATGCTTCTCGAATTGTTATTGCTCACCGCCTGAGCACGATTCTGTCTGCAGATTATATTTACGTACTGGATCAAGGGCATATGGTCGAGAGCGGTACCTACGACGAACTGATGGCCATCAACGGTTTCTTCGCAAACCTCGCTAAAAGACAACTTCACACCCCGAGTCAATCATGACGAATGAACCGATCCCCAGGGCAAATCTGACAGAGCCACGAGCCGACGTTCAGCTCGTCGTCATGCCCTACGCCGATATTGTTCGCCCGTCCCTCGCTGTCGGCCTTTTACATGGCGCTCTCAAGCGGGATCATATTTCATGCCGAAGCGTCTATGCGAATATTCGCTTCGCCAACCTGCTGGGGCCTTCTGTTCCTGACCCTTCCCATCTGAAGAGGATGTTGGGCGAATGGAGCTTCTCAAAGGCCGCATTTCGGGATCAGGCGCCCACAGACGCTTTGCCTGAGGGCATCTACCGGAACGATTTCCTCACAGCTGATGCTACAGAGAGCGTCGAGTTTCGAAACACAATGCTCACAATCCGAAATGAACTCGCTCCCGCCTTCGTGGACGATCTTGCTCGCGAAATCCTCTCCCAAAATCCAAAGGTCGTCGGCTGCAGTTCTACATTCGAACAGCATTGTGCGTCTCTCGCGCTGCTCCGCAGGATCAAGGAGCTTGCCCCCGAAGTCGTGACCTTATTAGGCGGCGCCAATTGTGAGTCGGAGATGGGACTACAGACCGTAAACTCCTTCCCTTGGGTTGACTTCACCGTCTCCGGCGAGGCCGATGAGATCATCGCCCCCCTGTGCCGCCTGATCTTTACTCACGGTCGAGAGATCCCCAGTGATCAACTCCCAGTCGGCGTGCTCCGAAGAGAGGACAATCCCCTCTTCCTGGCTGGAAAACCTATTCCTCGGTCCGTGGTCGATTCCATGGACTCCGTCGCCGTCCCCCACTTCGCTGACTACTTCACGGAACTCGAGGAATACCAGTTTGGTGAATCGCTCAGGCCTGGGCTCATGATTGAAATGTCTCGGGGTTGCTGGTGGGGGCAAAAGCATCCCTGCACCTTCTGCGGTCTCAATGGGGGCGGGATGAGTTTCCGCGCAAAGTCGCCTGAACGTGCCCTGTCTGAGCTCAAGGAGTTGGCTTCGGAATACGGCCTGAATCGTTTTATGGTCGTGGATAATATTCTAGACCAAGCCTACCTTCGGACCGTTTTGCCTGTTCTCGCAGACGAAGGAGCCCCTTATGAACTTTTCTTTGAGACCAAAGCGAACCTGAAGCACACTCACGTAAAAACCCTGAAGGATTCGGGGGTCAAGTGGATCCAGCCAGGAATTGAATCCTTTAGCAACGACTTACTTAAGCTTATGGATAAGGGTGCCTCGGGTCTCCACAACATCCAACTGCTGAAGTATACCCGAGAGCAAGGGATCTATACCACCTGGTTGCTTCTCCATAGTTTCCCCCATGAAGACGATAATGTTCATTTTGAGGTCGCAAAATTTATCCCTCTACTGACGCATCTCCAACCCCCCAAATCCACATCCGTCATCCTTTTTGATCGCTTTAGCGTTTACCACAAGAGCCCTGACAAGTATGGCCTCAATCTAGAGCCGGACCCGGACTATCTTTCTGTCTATCCCATTAGTGCCGAGGAACTCAACAACCTCTGTTACTACTTTGTGGACCTCAACCGGGAACCCATGAAGCCCGGCGCCCTTGCGCTCACTCAGCAGGCCTTCGTCTGGCACCAACTATTCGAGAGGCACACACGACCCGTATTGACCGTCGAAGTAACTGACAAAGGAACTGAAATCTTCGACACACGCCCGGTGGCCAGCCAAAGAAGGCATCTGCTCACGGGCCTGCGAGAGGAGGTCTACACCCTCTGCGAGCCCGCGGTCTCAACGGAGACCCTCAAGAGAAAACTCAAATACGACGAATCGCTGATCTCAGCCACTCTCGAATCCTTAGTAGAGGATCGACTTATCCTTGAGATGGATGGCAAGTTCCTAGCCTTGGCAGTTCCTGGTTCGATCCCGCCTGTCTGCCAGTTGGAAGACTTTCCAGGGGGAAGCGAGGTCAAAAGGCCACCTTACACCTCAGGTCTAATACAGGCTTATCACGAACGACTGCAGCTTCAGCTTCAGAGTTCGCAGGCTCTCTCAGAGGAGCGTGCCAGTCTTCCTTCTCAAGTACGGTGAACCCTCAAGGACAGGTCAACTCTTATGAGGTTGCGGGCAAGGCTTAAAATACTTAAGGACCGGCTCACAGGTTTGGTTGTCTTGCACATGCGGCCCGCCCTTAGGGCGCAGCTGTTGGCGGACTGGACCGAATCAGGCACCTCTCTTCCAGAGCGCAGCCAGCCTCTCTTTCAAGTCTTATCGAAAGCCATCGACGCCGAGTACTACGCTCCGGGAACCACAACCCTACGAAGAGAGGCCCTCAAGGCCCTGTGCATGGGGTCGGACTCCGGTGTGCGGTGGGCGCAAAAATATCTCAAACGCGGTTTCCCTGATCACGTCACCCAAGAAATTGGAATGTTCACATATCTTGAGGAAGCCCTGAGTTCAACCACCGGCGAGACCGTCCATCAACTGGCCTGCTGTTCAGGACGAGAGGTGGCCTACTACGCTCAGAAGTACCCGCAGCACGACTTTATCGGTTCCGATGTAGATCGCGAAATCGTAGATTGGCTCAGGGCACAGTGGGCAGGCATTTCCAATCTTCGATTCGAAACCCTGTCCATCGAAACGTCACGCTCAGAAGATTGGGAAAACCTTTCAAGCACCCTCCTCGTCGCCTCAGGCGGACTCCATTACATGGATCACGCGTCGCTCGCCCGATTTTTCTCACAAGCCCGCGAGAGTGCACGGGAGATTCTCCTCTCCCAGCCTTGCGATGTTGCGTTCCGTCCGAACGAGAACTCCCAATCACACCCTCGGATTCAGCTCAGCTGGAATCATCCCTACAAAGCCCTCCTCCAGAATGCGGGATGGACTCTAAAAAAGAGCAGCGAATACATTCCGTCACAGCATCTAACGGCCAAAAACTATTCGGCCTGGGGAACTTTTAAGACAAATTAGCCTGAGTAATAAAGCTACGCTTGCTCTCCACCGAATACGGGCGAAGGTGTCGCTCTGCAAACCTGACCATCGATGGGTACTCGACTGGGACCGTAAACAATGCAAAATCATAGTCTGTAAACTTAAGGATTCGATCCACAGACTGCGCGTATAACTCAACCAGCCTTCCCAGAGATTGCAGTTCTTCTTTTAGATAGCTGCATGTAAAACGAATCGTCTTCTCATCGAAGACATGATTCACCGCCCATCCCACCACTTCCCCTTCAAAGCGTAGCCCGAAGCTACTCTCAGGTTCAAAGTCGTCGCTATAGTGAAACGGGAAGACTTCCCGATCGGGCCAACCCGTTTCACGTTGGACTTGAATGAGCTTCTCCTTTTCCCGTTCTCCCAAGTCGACCCACCTGAAATATTCAAATGCGTCCGGAAGCGGACGCCGACGCTTCAGCCAAGGGGCCTTTACGATTTTTTCCCGCGACAGCTTAAGCAGATGCGTGCGAGTCTGAGGTTCCTCCCAACCATGGCGACTCAGCAGAGCCCGTAAAAACGGCTCGGAGGAGTTGCCTCCCATAAAAACCGCTCGAAGCTGTTTCCACCCCCGTGACCGCGACTCGGCTTCAGCTTGCCTGAGCAGCTCGCTGGCGATGCCCTCATTCCGATGCCCTTCAGAAACATAAATTGAACGAACCGCGGGGCCGAACCCATTCAGATCCCCGACCAAGACCAGCGCAACGGGCACATCAGCCACATGAGCGGCGAAAGCGAAGACATGTGGGCTCAGCATATGAGTCCGAAGAAACTCTCGATAAGCCGGAAAGGTCAAGCCAAGATACCGACTTACCGTAAGCGGGCGCACGCGACGTACATCAAGTTCGCCCATCCCTTATCTACTTCCAACTGACACTGGCCACATCAAACCGATGAGGTCAATCAGTTCATGCACCGCGCCGTTCGGCCGAAAGAACTCTTCGAGATCATTCATCCAGATCACCTAGAATCTGCATCAACTCAGCCTTAAGGTCCCTGACGGAAACGTTCCCATTATGCCCAACGGGCGCACGAAGCCTCTCGCTGAGCCTCGCACCCGCTGTGAGCCGCTCCAAAAGAAGATCCATTTCCCGTCGACCCGAGATTCCTAAACTCAGTGAGACGGAATATCCATTTGAACGCGTCTCGTGCCAGTATCCTCTCGGCAGAAAGATCACAGACCCGGGCCGCATCTCTACAGAGCGCGCTTGATCCGTAAAATTTTCGGAAAAGCCGTTTCGGGCAATTTGACGGACGACCGCTTCGTTCGCCGGCGCCGTCCCTTGCATCAGCGACAGGTCCGGGTGGACTACGTCGACATTAGGCTCAATCGTCCATGTACGGTGGCCGGCAAGCTGAATATTAAAGACTTCTCGTCCATCAAAATGCCTCGGTTGACCCACTCCTGGACCGGAGTAAAAAGCGCTCGATCGCACCGACGAAAGACTCAAGCCCAGATGCTCTGCGATTTCTACGCATAGCTTTCGAGTCCACTTTGAATACGCGTCAAATGGAGTCAAGCGAATTCCTGCGCCCGCCTCCCAAGCCCGCCTCACATCCGTCGCATCCAAGTTACGGGCGAACCCATAATCCGACCCTCGACTCCCGCTGTGCACTCCAAATGAGGCGTTAGGAAGCCTCAACACTTTTTCGAGATCCAGGAGACCTTCTAAATTCCGATCCCAATCGACCTCTGGGCTCGTCCCGTGCCGGATCATCAGACGATGAGGCCAGTGCTCATCCCAGAAGTCTCCCAACGTCATGGGCCATAGAATTTCCTCAAGAATACTCAGTTTTGGAACCTCTACGAAACGGCCTCTATTGGGCTACTCAAACGTTTCCTACTTGCCTTCTCCAATTAATCCTGAAGAGCACAAGTATAGTTGACCCACGCTGAGTTAGCGCCCTTCATCCTCGGACAAAATCAGCGGATTCGCGGGTGGATTAATGCCAACATATAATGACGGCCACTTCAAAAGAGATTTAAGGAACAACCGGATGGAAAAAGCACCTCTCCCACGTCCCCTACCACACTTGGAGACCCTCCTCGGTCCGGACGCACGAGATTTCTCCTCTCAGAATTGGCCCAATGAACCTAGGCTCTTCAAGGCTGAGCCGAAGCGCATGGACTGGCTTCTGGATGCCATCCCCCGTGACCTAAGCCAACTCAGTCGGTACACCCGCCTACGCCTCAGGGCCTGGTGGATCAATCAGAATGGGGATTTCCAGCAGACCCAGCTCACTCAAGAGAACCTTCAGCATCGCCGCCCCGAAGCCACCGTGGTCGTCGACCGTCTAGAAGAAGCCTTTCCCCATGTTGGACGATTCCTTCGGTCCCTAGGATCCGAACTCGCCATCCCCCTTAAGGCCGCCACGGCCTCCTTCTATGTTTCTAACAAGAACCAAAGCACCCGTGTTCATTATGATCAGCAAGAGGTCTTCCTTCATCAAGTCGAGGGCGAAAAAACTTGGCACTATTCAAAATGCGAGGAGGCTGTCTTCCCAGACCGGCCGAACTTCGGACCTTCATCGGCTTCCCGAGATGGAGGGATCACCCTTCCCACCGACCTCAGCGATTTTGAGACGGTGACACTCCTCCCGGGAGATATTCTTTTCCTACCGAGGGGCTGGTGGCATCAGTCCCTGGCTCTCAGCGATTCCTATTCACTCACCTGGACTCTGTGGTGCATGAACAAAGCCGAACAACTCCTTGAGCAGCTCTATCCTGTCCTACGGGAAGAGGCGTCGGCACGGATGATCGCTTCGCCCGCGAACGACATCAACTGGGATGAGATGAAGGAGATCCTTCGTTACGGGTTAGCCGGTCTTCCCCACTCAGATTAATAACGAAGAAACTGGGCGACTGTCCCTTATTCATCATGGGGATAATGGAGCCAACCTGTGACAATGTACTTCACGCCGGCCTTCACAGGCCTACCTTGATGCGCATGCGTCCAGTCAGAGGGCCAAATCATCGTCTTTCCTTTTTCAGGAGGCACCTCAATATCGAAATGAGGAAACGATGTAACGCCTCCCTCTTCAACGTCAGAGAGGTAGGTCATCCACGCCAAAGCTCTGTGTGCGGTACTGAGATTTGTACGCTCAGCATGCACCCGACTAAAGTGGTCTCCCACCGAATACTTCTGGATGTTGAAAGGCCCCACATCCAGATCGCCCATCTCGCTTTTTAGAAAAGGCCACTGAGCCCCGTAATCTTGGAAGCACTCAAAGAGTCCTAAGACATACTTCATTAGCGGCTCAAAGCCAGCCATTTCAAGATCGCCGGGATTCACCGTAAGGTCGGTACTCCTTTTGCCCTCAAAATTCGTGCCACTGGTCATCGTCCCCGGCGACTGCCTCCTTTTATTTGCTTCAAAAAAATCAACCACTGCGTCGCAGAGTGAGTGGTCATGAGACTCCCACGACCCAATAAAATGGGGGACCGCCTGAGACCCTGTTAGAAGCAGCCGCTTCACGAAGTGCCTTTCCTTCGAACCGAGAAACCACGGACGATCGAGAAACGAGCCAGACCAAACCCTTCGGCCTGAAGCTCCAAACCTTCTCCTATTCGGCCCATCTGGACAAAGCACCTTCCTTGCATCCCTCTGGCATCAAAGTCTAAGGGGCCGAGGCTACGGCAAATCGAAAAAGATTCTGAAGCCTCCCGATAGCGACCTTGCCCCAGCAAGCTCAGCCCGTAGCCATAATGGTCCGTCTTACTCTTTGGATCGGCTTCCAGAAGCTGCTCATAGACCAAGTTCGCTTCCCGTCCCCGACCTAACTGCTTCAGAGCAGAAGCTTTGTTTCGAAGTGCAGGAGTAAAATTTTCGTCAATACTTAGAGCTTCACCGAATTCAAGAAGCGCTTGAGTGTAAAGACCTAAATCGCAAGCGGTGCACCCGAGGTTCGTCCAACCTGTTAGATTGGATGGATCCAAGCCAACGGCCTTCATTAAAATTTCCCGGGCCGCAGTGGGCTCAGCACTGTCCGCTAAATTACCCCCGAGATTCACTAGAGCGTCCACGTAGCCAGGGCTCAGTCGAAGAGCCGTTTCAAAGCAGGTTTTGGCCTTCACGTTCTCATCGAGTTCTCGGTAAACGAGGCCTAAATTGTTGTACGCCACGACTTGGTTCGGACTCTGCTTGATCAGCAGCAAGAAGCAAGCGCGGCTCTCCTCTAGGCGCTTTAGCCTGAGCAAGCTCAACCCTCGGTAGTTCAGGAGACCCGCTGAGCTGGGATTCTCTTCCAGAAGCGGATCGCAAAGCGCGAGCACTTCAGTGTGTTTTCCACACCGGTATAAGGTCTCTAACCGGCTTAGGTCCTCGGGTTCTTTTCGCTCACTGTTTTCCAACCTCGAGTACTCCTGCACGGCGACCCGAGCAAAAAGTGCCGCTTTTTCATGCAGCCCCATTTCGCCAAAAACCCGTGGTGCTCGAAAGAATAGAGGGTTTAGACGGGTCGACCAACACAAGATTCCTCGAGAGGTTCAAGAGTATAAAAAACTAGATCTAAGGCCCATGGCCTGAAAGCTAATCAAACGTCCGTCAAGGGACCGGCAGATCTCTAGAAAAAATCTATAGTCTCTGTTCGTTTCACATGGCCCCAATCCCCTCCGCGGCGCGAAGGGGCCCCGCCCCACGCCCACTCCCTAGAAGAACAGCTTGAAAAAAAAACAATCCACTAAAAAGCGTGCCTATGACGAGTCTTGGCCTCCTGTCCGCCCGAGTTCTCTCCATCAACTTAGAGCTACCCTGGACAAAGTTGTTGCAGCCCCTCCTGCCTCGGGCTTTCACAAAGATGAGGTCTATCGCTCCGTAATGAGAGACGCCATCTTGGCCTACCCCTCCCATCCCCATCCGGACGGGCATAGAGACGAGCTCATTCGCTTGGCAGAAGCCCGTAGGGTCATAGCACGAAAAATCGGGGGGCTCGACGAGCGCCGTGTTCATGGCTGCATCACAGACGGACTTAAATATCGTCTACACGGGCTTCCGCCCGACCCTCGGTATGCGGTCATCTCTCGTATAACGTGCGATCGCGTGGAGCAACCCATCACGTTTATCTCTGGAGCAGAGAGCGCCCTTGCGTGGGACCAACGCTATGAAGAGCTGTTTAAACGAAGCTTGAATTTTCTATTCGAAATTCAAGAGAATCAGCAAAACATCAGTACGGGACCCTTTCCCGACGGCGCGGAACAGGTCTACGAAAAGCGCTATGCCATCGGCAGCACAGGCTCCACCCACACCGTGATGAAGAGGTTTTGGTCCACCCATGCAGCTGTCCGTCCGCCGTTCACACGCCCACCCATGGTGGCCCATCTACACGCTCCCCACACCGAGATTTCTAAAATTCTCAGTCACCTTGATCATCTTTATGACAAAGTACTCACTCACGAGAAGCGACTCACCCAAGTGACCTCTTTGGCCGAATATGAGTGGTGGTCTTTCCAGTCTCTGCTTCTCAGTCGAGGGGGGGCCTCAGTCTCTGGCTCCCTGTCCATTTGTATGCAGAACGCCATAGGCCTTCCGCTGGGAAGTCAGTTTGAGAAGCCGGACTGGGATGCCCTTGTTCTCGGAAAGGAAGACTACATTGGTCGTCGAATAGAGACCTTTCGAGCCCGGTATAATGCCCGGTCAGCCCCCTAAAGGGAGCGGCACCCATCGTAACGGCGGATACGTATCTCGCGAGCTTATGCACATTAAAAAAACACTTCGAATGTCGAGACGGCCTCTTTCCAAAAGTCGTTGCGGTACGACTCAAGAGTCCCGAAGCCCCGAGGAGGCTAGCCTGTCATAGGCAACGACAGTATATTCCGGAGCGCTTCCAAACACATTCTGGCCCCGTCGCCACGAGCCAACCCACAATGACATTGCCCCCTCTTGAAATCATCTCGGCCCAATCTACAGGGCACCTCGACTTTGTAAATAACCAACGTCGTTTTCCATTCATCGTACGTGGGGCGGTACGAAATTGGGGGTCACAAGCCGACTGGTCCACCAAGGGCCTTCGGCAAGCGCTTTCAGACCGTGACATCCCGGTGGGCTCTTCGAAGGATGGCCGATTTGGATACCTACCTACCGCCACATGGCAAAAACGAAGACCCTCGCGGACTTTCGAAGTTCACCCGGGGCGGCTCCACACCTTCCTAGACGAATGCGACAACGCAAAAGGGCCCGAGGCCTCTTACCTTATGATGCAGAGACTCGAACAACGATATCCCGAACTCTCTCAAGAGTTTTCTTCCCCTCCATTCCTAGGCAAAATTCAAACCACGTCCAACCTCTGGATCGGCCAGACCAATTCGGTGACGCCCCTTCACTTCGATGCCACCTCCGTGATCATCTGCCAGTGCTCAGGTCAGAAAATATTTCAACTTTCGCCCCCTGAATCAGTCTCAAACTTCGAGATGTTCCCGAGGCACTCAACTCACCCTCATCTTGTCTTAAGTGAATCCAACCTCGCTACACCTCTTCCCCCTAATCCAAGTGGGCAGCCCCTCCGTTACGATTTTAAGCTGGAAACGGGAGACGCTCTTTACATCCCCGCCTTCTGGTTCCACGCCATTCGCAATATCACGACGTCCACTTCAGTGCACTTCAGCTGGCTCCGGACTCACTTCATCACCCAACTCCCCCCTAATGCTGCGAACTTGATCCCGTCTTGGTATGCCGATCGAGGCCTTGATCAACGACTCGCTACGGGCAAAATCCATCGCGCCACCGCGTACCTCGAGTTAGCCCGTGAATTTATTCGTCTCTCTGACTACGAGAATGCGGTTTTGCTTACGCTCAGTGCCTTGCGACAAATTCTCGAGCCATCAGCGCCCGCTCAAGGCGCCACCGACGAAGAAGATCCTTTCCTGAGCCGGCAAATCGAAACCGAAATTAAAAAACACATGCTGCGGCCGTGGCTGCAAGACACTTTGCGAACAGCAGTGATCCAAGACAAAGAGGCACTCACGAGCGGTCTCGTCACATGCAGTCGAGAAGTAGCCGAGGACCTCATCAGAGCCACAGAAGTGGTTCAAGAACGAAGCCCGTAGAGGGACCGCAATCTTGAAGCCGAGTCTTAAGCATCTAATGCAGAGGGCTTTAACGCCCCGGGGCTGCACAGGGACCCGTACGTGGCTGCAAACGGCACGGTATCGCGGAGACCTACAAGTTGTTAACCTCAAACAGTGCGTTTGAGCCTTCTTTTGAAGTCATTTCCTACGTTTGCAATGATACGACCATTCCATAGAGCGGAGCCATGCGATGAGTGACATCAAAAAAAATGTTGGCCACGATATTGAAGCCCGTCCCGGGGCATGGGACTTTGAGTCCATCTCGGGGCACTTCGACGACCACATTCAACAGTCCATTCCTCTCTACGAAGAAAATCTGAGTCTCATCCTTGAGTATTCAGACTTCTTCACCGGTGCGGGAGGACTCATCTACGATCTAGGGGCTTCGACAGGACGCTTTCTTGGAGAACTCGCCGCCCGAAACAAGCACAAGAAAGATCTGACTTTCGTGGGCTTTGATCAAGTGAGCGAAATGACCGAATACGCTCGCGATCAGCACCGTGAAGATGAGAGAATCCGTTTCGTGCATGGAGATGTCCTGGGCGAAGAGTTCCAGCCCGACCTTCAGATGATCTCTTCGCTCTACACCATGCAGTTTATTCACCCAAAGAACCGCCAGACTCTCTTCGACAAGATCTACAAGTCACTGAATTGGGGCGGGGCCTTCTTCCTGACTGAAAAAGTCCGAAGCGCCGATGCTCGGTTTCAGGACTATCAAACCACCGTATACAATGAATACAAACTCAAGGCCGGGTTCAGCGCAGATGAGGTTCTTGGAAAACAGAGTTCACTTAAGGGAGTCATGGAGCCATTCTCTGATCAGGCCAACCGAGACATGCTCAAACGCGCCGGCTTCGAGGACGTCACCACGATCTTTAAATGGTTGTGTTTTGAAACTTTTCTAGCCGTCAAATGACGCCCATCTGAATTCTCTCCGGTTCCATGATCCTCAGCGCCTTCGCCCTGAGGAAGGCCCAATTGGAATTCAGCTCGACTCTACAGTGTTCCCAGAGGAGATTTCTTCTTCAAACAATTCGGGAATCAGCAAGTAGCTCGCAACGAGAAAGAAAAGAGCCCCAATAAAAGTCCCTGCATTTGAGCCCTGGGCCCACCAGACCAGATTTCCCCCCTCGACGTAACTTGCGACCGCGGAAACCTGAAAAGCGATGGAACCCACCGCATTCAGAACAGCCATCCATAAGGCGAGGTCGGCCACATTCCAGTAGCCCAGACGATGTGAGACCTCTAGATAGCCGAATGCACTCGCGGCCAGGAAACAAACCGAGCCCAACATATCCGGCCCCCAAACGGCACTCTCTTGGCTGGCTACGGTTAAGCCGGCCACAAGCGCATCGCCCGTACTGAAGTTGAAGAGGATAGTCCCCACGAATTGGACTCCACTGGCGAGATAGCCCAGGTCACGAGGTCGCCAAGCAAACCAACGCCAAGCGTGGGAAGTGGCTTCGGCGTCGCCTTTCGAATCTTCAATGTCGTTCAAATCGGCGTTGATGGATTCTAGGAACTGCATCCCTCCCGCTAAGGTAAAAAAAATCGAGCCAATGAAGTACGTCAGATTGTTGACAAAGGGCGCGCCAGCCCATGAAGGCCATAAGGCGGGCCAGAGGCTCACGGCCGCACCGATCGCAAAAAGTGCCGAACCCAAAACAAAACTAAGGGCCATCCACCAGGACAGCTGAGAGGGCGCCCAAAATTCAAACCAGACCTTCGCAGGAAAAGCTTCGTGAGGAAGCTTACCGGCTTCCTTAAGACGCAGCGGCTGAAGATTCTTTCGATGACGACGGGAAGTGACCACCCAAGTGTCACCCGCATCTCCTTCACCCACGAGCCAAGTCACAAAGGGACCGAAATGCCTCAGGCGAGGAGACGCCAGTCGGCCGGGAGACCCCACTTGAGTGGACCGCTTACGTGGATGAGAAGTCATCACGAATCGTTTGTTTTATAGAAACAGAGAAAGGTCGCACTCATCCAGCATCCCTTCTTCAAGAAGCCTCGTCTGACCTCTAGCTCGATTTGGGTCGAGGTTCGAGAGCAAAGAACCAAACGTCGCCCGACTCCGCCGCCCCAGCGGGGAAAGGCACTCCATATTTCCGAGACACCTCTGAAGCGATCCCATTGAGGACTTCGTCGTCTTCAAGAATCCGGACCAACTGACGCTCATACCGTCGGTCGTTGAGCCGGATCACCGCTCGACCATCGGTCTCCGCCTGAGCCGGCCACTTTTTCCACACTTTCCCAACGGGCGAATTCATATACCCACTCACGACATACAACTTCTGATCGTGCACTTGAAGCCAAATGGTCCGGGACTGTTCAGGCTCCACCAACTCGAACTCCATTTCCCCGATATCCCTTGCAAAGGTCCAATCGGGCTCGGGCCCCGTGTACAAGTCACCGGCTTGAAGGGGTCCACCCGGGAAAAAACCCGTCGGCCCATCGCCGAAGCGCGCAATCACGCCGACACACAGCAGAATAAAAAAAACGAGCGCGATAAAAGCCAATGCCCATCGGATGAATCGCATGTTTCCCCTTTTGGGCGCATTCAGACGCCTTCTGACCCGACCATGCCGCGTTAAGTGCACGCGCCGCCCTAAAATAGCTGGATTCAGAGCGCGAGCCACAAACCTATCGGCGGGACCTCGAGCACCCTGCCCCCGACTAAAACAGCCTCAGCGACCGGGCCTCAGGCCGCCGTCTGCTAAGATCAGACCATGGTTGTAGGTCCCGCAGATCCTTTTTCTCTCCATTTTAGCCGTCTCCTCAAAATCGCTGAGGACGGACCGGAGCGAACCCCGCAGCCCAATCCAAAAATCCCTTCTGACTGGATCCAGGGCCCCCTCGCTCTGCATGGAAAAAGGAATGAGTCCAAAGCCGCCCGACTCTTTCTTCAACGCCCATCATGAGCGAGGCCCTTAACCCAACCGGGTCACCCGTGACTCCGTTCTCCACACCGGCGATCACCACCCCGCTTTTCGACACGCTCATGACGGGAGGACTCTCCATAGCCTTTATGGGAAGCATCCTCGTCTACGTCCTCTTCATGGGAGGTCGAGCCGGCTTTGTCGATGCGGACTGGCTCACGCTCGCCATTCTGATCAATGGAACGCACTTTATGGCGTCCTATCGGCTGCTCTACACCTCGAAGGCCCGCGTGGTCAACCACCGCTGGTCGGCCGTCTATGTTCCGGCCGGATTGGTGACGCTTCTCACCTTCGCAGCCATCGATTTTCATCGGGAGGTCATTCTCGACTACCTGCTCCTTGGCGGATCGATTTACCTTGCATGGCACTACACAGGCCAGACCTGGGGAATGGTTTCTGTCTTCACCCGACTCGCCAAAGTCGACCTCACCCGTTTTGAGCGACACAGCATACGCGTGGGCATACAAAGCCTCTTGGTCATGCATGTGCTCTTCGCGCTCTCAGGAAGACTCCCGCCCTCTCAAATTATCGCGCCACAGACCTACATGCGTGGCTTCGAGATCGTGTTCTGGAGCGTTTGCGGAATCATCGCTCTCTCATTTTTGGCGGGTGCCTATGCGTTCTTCGCTATACGCACACGTCATGAAACCATGCCCTGGCGGGCCGTAATCGCCTGGTTCTCACTCTTTCTCTGGTATCCCTTCTGGTACTTCATCCCGGGCGGCTTTCTCTGGGTGCAACTCTCGCATGCCCTTCAGTACTTAGGCTTTCCCCTCCGCGTGGATCTCAACGGATACACTCAAAAAGCACGTCGCACGCGATCTCAAAAGAGAATTCACGTTCTGTCGGTGTATGCCCTCTTGGCCACCTGTGGCATTTTATTTCTTTACGGCCCCGAACTCGCTACGCGGGCCTTTGGCGTGGGGTGGTACTCCGAAACCCACCTCAGAATGCTCTTTACGGGATGGGTGCACTGCATCGGAATTCACCACTATTTCATCGATGGGGCCCTCTGGAAGCTTCGCGACCCCGGCGTCCAAAGCGCACTTTTCAGTCACCTGACGCCCACCGCTCGCTAAGGAGTCTCAACCGAACTCCAGCAAGCCCCCTCTACAGAAGGACTCTGGTCAACACCCGCTAACGAACACCACACCAAGAGTTTTCAGCCTTCAAATCCAAGAAAGCTGCTCACTGAGAGCGCCTCAGCTCACAATCAAATAGACCTTTCTCACCGTCTCAATCACCTCGGCGGTCCCCTTCCAGCCCTTCGGAAAGACCCAGCTGTCGCCCGCCCGAATCTCCGTAATCTCGCCTGACTCAGACGTCAGAACCCAATGCCCTTTGAGCAGGTGACAAAACTCCGTGATATCGAGATCTAAGCGCAGCGTTCCGGGCTCCGACTCCCACGTTCCCGCGCAGAGATTCCCTTCCTCAAAAAAGCCAGAATCGGTTTGCTTCGGCAGTGCTCCCACCGGATCCCCGAATGACTCCACATCCACCAAGTCCGTTAAAGACAAACATTGTTTTTGAATACTAATTTCAGGCATTTTCACTTCCTCTCGCTTCCTGTTTTAACTGCGGGTTATTTCGAAGACCGTTGACTCCATACCGGCGTCCAACAGCGCGGGTCCATCAAGTGTTCCGCGGGAACCCGAGATCCACACCCCGGTGAACCGGATCGGCCCAGCGCGTGGTCACCACTTTGGGGCGCGTATAAAAATGGATTCCATCTGGACCATAGATCGAATGGGCCCCAAAGAGAGAACTCTTCCATCCTCCAAAAGAGTAAAAACCAACCGGCACAGGAATGGCCACATTTACGCCCACCATGCCTACTTGGATCTCTCTTTGAAAGCGGCGCGCCGCCCCTCCGTCATTCGTAAAAATGGCGGTTCCATTCGCATATGGGTTCCGATTCACCAACTCGATGGCCTCAGCGAAATGCTCAACGCGGACGATGGACAGGACGGGTCCAAAAACCTCTCGCTGATAGATCTCCATATCGGAAGTCACATGATCAAAGAGCGTGGGACCTACAAAGAAGCCCTCCTCATGACCAGGCACCTTAATCAGACGCCCATCTGTCACCAAACTCGCTCCGGCCTCAACACCGGAGCCAATACAGCTTTCTACAAATTCTTTGTGCTCCCGTGTAATCACCGGCCCCATCGCGGAGGCCGGATCAGAGGCCGGCCCCACCTGCAGGTCGCGGATGCGCTCCGCAATTTTAACTTTCAGATCATCGGCCGCACGCCCCACCGCCACCACCACCGAGATGGCCATACATCGCTCTCCCGCCGAGCCGAAGCCCGCCGAAACGGCGGCATCGGCCGCGAGGTCCATATCCGCGTCGGGAAGCACCAGCATATGATTCTTCGCGCCCCCCAAAGCTTGAACTCGTTTTCCCTGACGCGAGCCTTCTTCGTAAATCGAACGGGCGACGGGGGTGGATCCCACAAAACTCAGTGCGGGAACATCGGGATGCTCAATCAATCGTTCCACGGCCTCTCGGCCGCCGTGAATAACGTTGAACACACCTGGCGGGCCTCCTGCCTCCACAAAAAGCTCGGCCACGCGATTCGAGACGGAGGGGTCCTTCTCAGAAGGCTTGAGCACCACTGTATTCCCGCTCGCGATGGCTACAGGCACCATCCAGAGGGGAACCATCACCGGAAAATTAAACGGAGTAATACAGCCAATGACCCCAAGCGGCTCCCGAACAGAATGGATATCGATGCCCGTGGAAACCTGCTGAGAGTTCTCTCCCTTTAGATGACTTGACAAGCCACAGGCGAATTCAATCGTTTCGAGACCACGCAGAACTTCACCTCGAGCATCGGGCTTGGTTTTACCGTGCTCGCCCGCAATCAAGTCAGCGAGTTCGTCTTTCGCGGCATCCACGAGCGATCGAAACGAGAACATCACTCGCGTCCGAAGAGCCAAGGAAGTTACACGCCAATCCAAAAAGGCCGCATGAGCATTGGCCACCGCTTCGTCCACGTCTTGAACGTTCGCATAAGCGACTCGAGCGGACTCACGCCCGGTGGCAGGATCGAAAACCGGGCCATCCAGGCTCGAGACACCGAACGCGGTTTGCCCGTTAATCCAGTGACCGATTCTCTCTGACATGATTCTAGTTACCCCTGTCGCCCGTAAGGCTGCGTGTCTTGATCAAGAAGAAAAATGATTGTCAGACCATAGTCCCTCGCACACATAGAATCCAAAAAAACACAGGCGACCCTGAGGGTATTTTCCACTAATCTCTGCGCCATGGAGAGAGCCACATCAGCGTTGGGCCAGATAGGCCCCGAAGGAGAAAAACGTGCGAATCGCGCTCATCGTTGAGAAATTCGATGAGTTTGAGGGCGGAGTCGAAAGAGCCGTCTGGGAACTGGCCCGCTGGCTTAGAGAAAACGGAGACGAAGTTCATGTCATTGCTCGGGCAGGCAAAAATCAAGACGGGATTACTCTCCACCGAGTTTTAGTCTCTCGTTTTTGGCAGCCCCTTCGAGTTTGGAGCTTTTCAAAGGCCGTAGGGACCGTTGTCAGAAACAACGCCTTCGATATCGTGCATGGCTTTTGCAAAACTCAATCTCTGGACGTTTTTCACGCCGGCGGAGGGAGTCATCACTCCTACCTTCAGCACGCGTATGGCCACACGGGGTCTCGGCTCAGAACCTTTTCGCCTCGCCACTGGCTTCAACTTCGGCTTGAAAGCCAGATCGCCAAAGGGCCCCAGCCCATCATCCAATGCGTTTCCGAAATGGGTCGACGAGAGTTTCAGGATATTTATGACCTCGACGACTCCCGCCTCGTAGTGATCCCCTGTGGAGTGGACCCCCAAATCTTTACACCTGCTCACTCAAGCCCAGTACGCCAAGAGATCAGAGAAGAACTCCATGCCGTGGATGCCACAGTCTGGCTTTTGCCCGGCTCAGGGTTCAACCGGAAGGGGGTTCTCACCGCCATGAAGGCCCTGGCCCAGACGAAGGACGCCAGTGCACGCCTCTGGGTTGCGGGCAAAGACGATCCCACACCCTGGATACGGCGAGCGCGAAAGCTCGGCGTAGATCGGAAAGTTCAGTTTCTCGGACGCCGATCCGATATGAGCCAGGTCTACGCCGGGGCGGACGGCGTCCTCCTCCCCACTCGCTACGATGGGTTTGGGCTGGCCTGCCTGGAGGCGGCCTCGTCTGGTCTCCCCTTAATCACCAGTGCGCAGTGCGGCGCCGCTGAGCTTCTTTCGGGGGCAGGAGTCGTGATCCCAGACGCGAACAATGCCAAAGCCTTCGCCGCCGCCCTCGATCGATTTTCAAAGCCCGAAGAGCGACAAAAAGCCGGAGCCGCGGGACGCCAAATCGCAGAGGAAAACAGTTGGGCCCACTCGGCCTCAAACCTCCGGTCCCTCTACGTCAAGATTCTCAAGTCCCGTGATCCAACCGAAAGCACCGCGACTCTAACGTCGTCATCCTAGGAACGCACTTCCTCTAGGCCAAGCACGCGGGCACAGCGTTAGGCCCAAGGCTCTCCGGCCACCAGTACAGCCGGAGAGTACGACATTCAGCAAAAGCTTAGCCACGCCCTCGGGATGCCTTATAGGAGGCGCTCGCTACTCCCCGAGAGGAACGATTCCTTTGGGTTGTATCCCATAGCGTCGTCATCAGACCATCGGGCCAACTCGGCTCGGCCCACGACAAACCAGTGCACCTCGTCAGGCCCATCGGCGAGGCGCAAGGTTCGCTGACCTCCGTACATGTTCGAAAGAGGCGTCCATTGAGAAACTCCGGTCGCTCCGTGAATTTGAATCGCTTCATCAATGATGTGGCACACTCGCTCGGGCACCATCGCTTTCACGGCACTCACCCAAACGCGAGCCTCTGAATTGCCCAGTACATCCATGGCCTTCGCCGCCTTCAGAACCATCATTCGCATGGACTCGATCTCGATGCGTGCCTTAGCGATGGTCTCCACGTTACGCCCCAAGTGCGCCAGCGGCTTACCAAAAGCTTTGCGTGAAAGACCTCGTTTGGCCATCAGTTCAATGGCCCGTTCCGCCGCTCCGATGGATCGCATGCAGTGATGAATTCGGCCCGGCCCTAGACGAACCTGAGAGATCTCAAAGCCGCGTCCTTCTCCCAAGAGGATATTCTCCTTCGGGACACGGCAGTTATCGAAACGAATATGCATATGGCCGTGGGGTGCATCATCTTTGCCAAAAACGTGCATGGGACCGAGCACTTCATATCCGGCTGCATCCGTCGGCACGAGAATTTGAGATTGTCGCGTGTGAGGAGATCCATTTGGGTCGGTTTCAACCATGACAATCAAGATCTTGCACCTTGGGTCACCCGCCCCTGAGATATAGAACTTCTCGCCGTTGATCACCCACTCGTCCCCATCGAGCCGAGCTTGACACGCGATATTTTTTGCATCCGAGGACGCAATATCGGGCTCCGTCATCGCGTAAGCGGATCGAATCTCTCCACTCAGGAGCGGTTCAAGCCACCTCTTTTTTTGCTCCTCCGTTCCCACTCTTTCGAGAACTTCCATATTGCCTGTATCCGGCGCGGCGCAATTAAGGCATTCAGAGGCCAGTGGGTTTTTGCCCAGCTCGGTGGCGATGTAGGCGTAATCGAGATTTGAGAGGCCTTGGCCCGTTGCATCGTCGGGGAGGAAAAAATTCCAAAGTCCCTGGGCTTTGGCTTTCGCCTTCACACCGTCCAATAGTTCAAGCTGCCCTGGAGCGTAGCTCCAGGGATCAGCGCGCCCTTCTCCCAACTGATAAAATTCATGGGTAATTGGCTCGACTTCGGTCTTGATGAAAACTTTTACCTTCTCAAAGAAAGGCTTCGCCTCTTCAGACATCCTCAGGTCAAACATTTCATCGACAGTTTCAAGTCCAGCCAAGCCTTACTCCTTCACAATGGGTCCAACCCGTAAACGATAAATATACAATTGAAGCAAAACGCCTCGGAATCACGCAGGCTTTTGATACTAACACCAAAAACAGCCCACCACACGGCGCAACGGAAGAGCCTATTCCTTCGAAAAAAAAGGGCATTCTAAAGTCACGCCAGAGAGCCAGGCTCTCTCCATCTCAAGCTTATTCGACGTACCCGAGGGCTCGCAGTCTCTCCAATTGATCCTCCGACAGCACTGCCTCCGCAGCGTTTCGGTTCTCTGCAAAATCCACAGAATTCTTAAGCCAAAGGGCGATCAGCGCTTCCATAGCGTCCACCCTCGCCGGATCTGTAATGGCGATGTCAAACTGTTCCACAGGATCGGCCCCCACTGCGTAGAGTTCTCGTCGTCCCTGCTCGGGGACGGTTACGAGCTTCCAATCCCCCTTTCTGACCGCAAACCATTCCTCATCTTTTCGCGTGTAACCCGACCGGTCCGCATCCTGAAAATAATGGCTCGCCAACAACTCAAAAAAGATGGACCGATCTTCGGGCACCGGACGCAGAAGCGAATGTCCCTGATGATCAGGAATGTCAGCTACGCCCGCGGTCTCGAGCACGGTCGAAAAAAGATCGACCAAACTCACGAGGCGTGCATCCCTCCCCGTTCGGGTGGCTCTCGGAAATTTAACAAAAAGAGGGACATGCACGCTCTCGACGTAGAGGCTTTTTTTGTGACCTTTTTTCCCATGATCGAAGAACTCCTCGCCATGATCCGAAGTCACGATCACGAGACTATCTTCCCATAAACTCGCCTGCTTAAGCGCGTCAAAAACCCGCTCCAACATTTGGTCCGTCCATGCAATTTCGCCGTCATACTGCGACAAAATAAAGCGAATCTCTTCCGCCTCAAGCTCTGAACTAATAAGCGAGTTTGACTCGTAACCTTCTAAATTTATCCGAGTCATTTCATCGTCGACAAACATACGGTCATAAGGCGAGGGAGGAATGTAATCGTAGTGAGGGTCCCAAAAGTAAGCGAAGAGAAAAAGAGGCGACTCAGGCTTTCGCTCTTTCTTTAAAAAGCGATGGATCGCCGAAACCATCTTCACATTCGTCACGTCCTTGTGGGCTCCGCCCTGAGTTCCCAGGGTTGCCGGCGAGTCGTCGTAGAACTCAAAGCCCTGACTTAAATTGTGATTGCGTGCCAGATAAGGGCCGCTGGCAAAACCAGCTGTCTGATATCCCTCTTCCCTGAGCAAGCGAGCCAGTGTCGGCATATCGTCAAGCCGGCTACGCGATTGATTCGCACCATGAGCCGAGGGGTAGAGGCCCGTAAAAATGCTGGCATGAGAAGCCAGAGTCCAGCTCGTCACGGAATGAGCCTCATCGTAGACAACCGATTCCTCGGCCAGCCGATCGAGCATAGGCGTTGTGGGCCTCGGACCGGTGTAACTCCCCACATGGTCAGGTCGAAGAGACTCGAGGGTGATCAGAATAATATTCGGTTGCTTCGGGAGAGGCTTTTCTAATCCGCAGCCAAATAGCGCGAGCACCAGCGCGACGAAAATCGATTCTTTGAAAAACTGCGCCGTCCTCTTCACCGCCTAAAACCCCTCGATGCACTTCGCAAAGAGAAGCCCTTGACGTGGACCGGAGCGCACCGTATCCAATCCCTATTCGGATCCACTAAAGGGCCTCGCGTCAATGACGGGCTCTGCGGTGAACCATGACGCGCTGGATTGCCACCGAGGCCTGGGTAAATGGAAACCGCCCCCACACCGCTTTTTTCCACTCGCATGCTGCAGATCATCATCGGAACGGCCCTCGTTCTGGGTACCATCGCCATGCTGAAGAGCCCTCCGGGGATTTTCTCCGACTCGGTCTCGGGATTTTTGGTCATGCGCTCTATGGATCACGGCGCTGCCTTCAATCATACCCTGCGCGTGGATCCTGACCTCATGACTGAAGACCTTAGCGAGTTCACGTCGTGGTGGGTACCGGGCCAGTACCTCGTTCCCGGGGCGATCCACTCCCTCGGCTTCGACCTGGGTGAAAGCATGATGATCACCACCCTATTCATCTGGGTTCTCGGCCTCTACGGATACCTTCGGCTCTTCCAGAACCTCGGCTTTTCTCCGTGGGTGAGTTGGTTCAGTCTGACCCTCATCTTCTGTCAGCCCTTTATTCTCGGCTACGCACGATTTTATCACGGCGGCGATCTCTTGCAGTGGGGCTACCTGCCTTGGTTTACGGTGTGGACACTGCGTTCTCATCAACTGCAATGGACTCAACTACTGAAGCTCACCGCGGCATTCTGCGTAGGCGTATTCATCAAATCATCATTTCTGATTTTTGGTTCCCTCGTTCTCGGCAGCCTATTTTTGACTCTATGGCAGGAACAACGTTTTAAAGTCACGCGCACCACGATCGGTAACGCCTTTAAAATAGGTGTCGTGTTCCTTGGGGCGGCGTGGGCACTCGCGACGTACACCACTATGGGGGACTCTCCGCTTGGTGACCGAAGAGTCTTTCACCTTTCTATGGAAGAAATCCTCTTCGCCCTCGCGGCCCCCCTCAACAGCCTTTTCTCTCTCTGGACGCTCTACATCCCGGATATCGAAACCATCCAATGGAGTCTAGGCGAAATCAACCTTCTCCTGTCCCTATCCGCTGCGGCCGGCCTTGGATGGCTCATCCTCATCCTCCGCTTTTTACCTGGCATGGAGAGCTATAAAATCTTGGTGTGTGTCACCTACTTGGGAGTGATCTCGGCCTTTGCTCTCGCATTTTCCCTCGATCTCTTGATTAGCTTTCACGTTCGACACTTTCGGGTCGCTGGCTTACTCCTGATCCCAGGTACCGTGGCACTGATTGGGCAAGCCCGGAAAAAATCGATCCAATGGATCTTCTCAGCCGCCCTGCTTACAGCGTGCGCCGCCTCCCTTTTATTCTTTCAGTTCCCGCACTCGCGAACCCCTTCCCAGCGCCCAGTGGGTGCCGCTGGCTTCTCACATATCTATGCGGGTCAAGATCTACTCGATGCCCTTCAGGAACTCGACAGCGAACTCCAGACGGGAAACAATGTTTTTGCCCTGCCCTGGCCGCAATTGGCCCTCGATATTCAAAATAATCGAACACTCAACATGCGAGCCGAGATCCTCACCCCCCAACGAATCGGATCGAAGAGCTACTACGGAGAAGTTGATACGCTCGTCGTGGTTCTCCCAGCTGGACTCAAGGAGGAGGGTCTCCACCTGTCTGTCCTAGGCTCTTTCAAAGAGCACAACGATTGGACCGCCATCTATCCAGAGGTCCAAGACTACATTCTCATGCGATCCCAGAAGCGAAGTCCTTCACAGAGAGTCATCCCTAGGCTGAAGTAAGCCAAAGAGCAGCTTTCTTAAGAACGTGCCAGCCGCTTCAAGGTTCCCCAACAAGCAGAGCATCGCAGACGACCTCCACAGGGCCACCCGTCGGGTCTTTTTCAGGAGCAAGGCATATCCGGATTACGCATGCCCGCAAACCAACCCCCATCGGCCACAAATTCAGAGCCTGTCGAATAGCTCGCTTCATCGCTTGCCAAGAATAGAATCAACTGCGCCACCTCTTCGGCTTCACCCACACGAGGAATCGGAAAGTTTGAGTAGGTGTAGGTATTTAATTGCTCGGCCGACATGAGGTCCGCACCACCCATCGATGTATACATTCCCCCTGGATGCACACTATTGACCCGAATCCCGTATTGCCCCAATTCAATGGCCGCACTTTTCGTAAGTCCGCGAACCGCCCATTTGGTCGAAGAGTACGCCGATAGACCCGCCGAAGAATGAAGTCCGTCTATGGAAGAGACGTTGATAATTGATCCGCCTCCGGCCGCCTTCATGGGCTCGACCACCGAACGAACTCCTAAGAAAGTCCCGAATTGATTGATTTTAAAAACTCTAAGATAATCCTCGTCAGAAGTTTTCGTTAGGGCTGCCATATGAACCACCGCAGCATTGTTGACCAAAACATTTAACGAGCCCAAGGAGCCTGCTCGAGCGATCACCTCATTCCAATCGCCCTGCTCGGTCACATCCATCGGGACAAAGAGAGCCTGTCCTTCCATTTCATCCTCAAGCGCTCGCCCTTCAGCCTCCAAAACATCTCCAAAGACGACCTTGGCCCCTTCACCCACCATCAACCGAACCGCAGCCGCCCCAAGGCCCCGCGCGCCGCCCGTCACGATGGCCACCTTATTTTCGAGTCGTTTCACATTGAACCCCTTTTCTATGTAGCCCATCACAGGCTTTTATGACCTCGTGTCCGTAGAGACCTCGTTCTGTGTCTCCCTCACTCAGAGAGAATTCGGAGTCTTCACTCATACAAGCCTCAAGGCGGAGCGTCCCCGCACACGCCTCCCTCCGAATAGGCAATCAATGTCCGATCGAAGGGGGGACCGGCGGGATACGGAACGGCGAGAGGCCGGCCCACCTTTTCGTAGTTATCCCCAGCCACCGGATTTCCCATCTTAAAGGCAAAGCCAGCGCAGCCGCCTTTTGGACAATCCGACAAGAAGACCCCCTCTGCACTCTCTGCATTAAAGGCACTGACTATTTTCTCGCAGACCCGAGTGAGTGGATCGATGAGAGCCGGATCGCTCGTCGCGAAATCCTCACGGAGGGAGCACCCCGTCCCCTGGGCATTCACCTGGCAAAGATCAGCCGGCTGACACGCCGAAAGCGGCGCCGTAGGCTCTACCGAGAACGCAAACTCTGGGGCCATCGCTGAGCTCCCCGTAGCGAGGGTCACCTCAACGACGGTTCGGACCTTAGTCCCGTCTGCTCTTTTGGCCCAATCGGCAGAGGGCCCCGAACCGCCTTCTATGGGACTCCACGGCGTGACCGCGTACTCACGACTCCCTGTGCGATGCGGATGTACCCGAATAAAATCAATGACTTCCGAAGCCTCCTCTAAGCCCGTTTCACCGATATAAATCTGATACCGGACCGAAGTCGAAGCGGTCGCATACAAGTTGAACACCGCGTAATACTGATCGGTCTCAAAGGTCGGCAAGCCCCAGTCGCTCGGAGCGCTCGGAGGTGAGATGCAGAGGGTATTCTGAGTCTGAGTCAAAGTGTCGATGTAATAAAGCCCTTGATTTAGCGTCAACCCAGGGGCTAATCCAGTCTGGGTGCCCAACATGAAAGAGCCTCGGTCACATCCCCAACTCCCATCCTCTTTACACACGGGGGCAAAATTCAGGCATTCATCATCATCTTCGGCGAAAGCCGGATCAATGTATTGACGGTAGATGGGGACCACAGGATAGGGACTTCCGCCAGGTACTCCCAGCCATGCTGTGCTCGTCTTCGTCTCCGTACTCGGATCCCCAGCGAGCTTTCCCACGAATGTGCTGACGAAGTCTTGAGGAACCGTATTCGTACCAAAAGAATTACACTCAGCCGCTTCACCGGGCGTGGCATAGAACAGATTTCGACTTACGCCGGCGGACCGTGTCGTCCCTCCCGACGAGGGTCGCACGCCGTTCAACGTTCCGTCGAGATCATTCAAGATGGTCGTAAAATCGATGGGGGTAATGTCAGGCTGCACCTGCCAGCCCGTGGGATAGGGAGGCGGAATCGACAAGCTCGATCCCTTGAGGAGAATGGGGCTGGGAGTACTGTTAATCGACGAGCCCGAGAAATACGGCCAACTCGGATCAATCACATTGTGACGCTCTGTGATTCGCCCCCAGTCAGACTCAGGGAGAAAGTGACTATTACTAAACACAAAACTCGGCGGGTAGTAGAACCCGTTTGGCTGCTTCCATCCAATGGCAGCATCCACCACCCGCATTTGACGACCCGCAAGATCTGAGCTCAACGGCAAAGCTGTGGCCATCGGCTGCTGCGTGGCTCCGTAGATTCCGCAAGAAGACAACCAATCTGCGCCCTGTGGGTCACACGTCCATGAAGACACCCGGCCAAACGTATTTCCTTCGGAGAAAAAGGGGCCGTCGTAAATCGAAATCAATCGCTTGGCTTGAAAGCCACCCGCGTAAAGGCCTCCGCCCGCCAACCAATTCCAGCAGTACTGCCCTTGTCCGGAAACACAGTCGAACTCCGACATCTCTGGACCTCTTTCGGCTCCAGGCGCCGAACTCAGCGTTCCGAGAAAAAGATTATCCACGGCCATCGCTAAATACCGCGGCAAGACCTGCTCGGGACTTCCTCCGCTCACAAAGCCCAGGCCGCCAAACAGTTGATCACTCACGGTGCTGTTCACGACCACGTAATTCCAGGGCCTCAACCAGATCGCTGCAAAATTAACATTGGACCAATTAAAGCGGGTTGCAAAACGGTCAATCACAGTGGTGACACAGCCCTTTGCGTTGCGCTCAGTCGCAGCGAGGTCCATTTCTGAAACTGTACACTGACTGGCCTCGGCCGAGACGCGATGTTTCACGGGGTTAAAGTTACTTTCAACGAAGGGCAGCATCACTCGACTCGCTTCTTCAGAAAACGAGTCGATCCGCCCGCCGCCCTGGGCCGGATTCATAACCTCTGTGTTTAGATAATATGGGTTCGGGATGGGGTGAATCCCAAAAGTGTCTCCGTCTAGAGAGGGAGTCGTGTATCCCAGTACCGCATCCTTAGGGACACTTGTGATCACGGATTGCCCCGGTGTCAAGCTCGCTCTTTCCGTCATAAAAGCATAGGCGGAAGTCTGGCACGAGTTCCCCACAAAACGCTTAAAAGGCGCTTGCCTTCCGCCTTGCTGATTGTAGTTCGCATAGTCCAGAGGACTCATGGTGAAATACTCGGGGCTGTAGGCGGATGACTGTGCCCACGTCATCCCACGACTCCCTCCGCTCACCGAAGAACTTGTGGGCCAGTAGCAGGCCCCAAAGCCTCCCACTCCCACTGCGGCATTCCCTACGAAATCGTTGTACGCATTCATAATCCAAAACGTAGAGGGATAGACCGAGTCAGCTCCGGGCAGGGTCCAATCAGCCATGCGGGTCAAGATCGGCGGAATGAAACGCTCGGTGCGACTCCCAGCTTCTTGAGCAAGAAAGTACTCGCGAATTGAGGGGCGAGTCGTGACTCCGAGGTTGTGACAGAACAAATTGCTGATTTCACTTCCTTCCTCAAGGAAGAATCCGTGCCCCACAGACAGATACCCAACATTGCGTATGATCTCGACGCTGTGCGTTGCATGAACGGTCACAAACCGATTCATCGAATCCCAGATGGAAGAGTCCCTTACGTATGCGGTGGTGTAGCCCGTATCCTTTGCTCGATGAAAATGGACAGGGTAGTGGCCCATACGACCGCCTTGACCCAATTGGTAAAACTCAACACCACTGATGCGAACCGCTCCAAATCCCTGGCGAATAAGAGTATGTCCCCCAAAGTAGCAAGCCGGATCCCCCGCAAGGTCACTGTTGCCAGGGATACGGCACTCGCTGGCGTCCGCAAACTCAGAATCCGCAGTTACTCCCAGGGAGCGAATTCGAATGCTCCGCGAAAGAAGCCCAATCGCTGCCCGAGCCTCGACCTGATCGGCTCGGCTCCCATTCGCCACACTTTCAACCGAGATCACTTCGCCGGAGTGGTCATGCTCGAGGAGCCCTCCTTCGCCATAAGGGATCGACTTGCCCGGGTCGAGAGGACTTTGATGGTTCCCAACCAGCTTCAACTCTCCCGACAAAGAGGCATCCTCTGAAAGCGTCACCACCTCGCTATGCGAAAGGTTCCAGTCGTTCGTTCCGACAACGACTCGGTCGCCTTTTTTCCAACCCACGGGCCGATCCACGGTCAGGCTCAAACCATCATGACCTTGCCCCACTACACGGCCCCAACTGCTTCCGCTGTACTGCGCCCATTTACGCACATCATTGTGATCACCCGCCGGATCAGATGGGGCGGCCGGGTCATTTGAGGGGCTGTCGCACTGCCCCTGGGCTTTGTCAAGCGTCACCGTCGACGTCGGGGCCCCCACTCCCTTAGCGCCGTGCAATTCAATTACACCTCCATAGCTCACAGCCAACACTTTGAAGCCGAACGGAGCATCGTCGAAGGTCAGGGCCTCATAGCCCTCAAAAACACGATTGTCCTGCGTGTGGTCGGCCAACCTCGCTGACGTGCAAGGGTCCGAAGGGTTTTCGCCGCTGCAAACTCGACCCACCGCCGCCGCGGGGTAGCAGAGCCCGTCTCGAAGACCGCCCGCCCCTTCACCCCCTAGGCAATCAATCCCGGCGTCCTGTTGTCCAGGAACCCGGGTCCCCTGAAAGGTGGGATCCCCTCCGTACAGACCTAAATCAAGCGACCCGCCCTGGAGTCCAAAAGGAGTTTCCTCACTGCCGGCCACCAATCGTCCGCCCCGCTCAACCAAGACCGACTGTGCGCGAAAATCAATATGGCCGCCCGTGTCCAAAAACCGCAGCTCACCGCCTTCGACCACGTTGACATACTTATAGACGTAGGGGGCCAAACGAGCCTCCACGGTGCGACACTCATCAACCACCAGAGAAACCGTTGAATCCTCTCCTTGCTCTAAAGGTGGACAAGCCGGCGGCCCGGGACCTCCTAAAGTGGGCCCAGATGAGTCCTCCTGAGGGCCTTGCTTTTCATTGCCCTCGCACGCGACCACCAAGGCCAGAGCCGCGAGCAGCCCCCCCAAGAAAAGCGGCTTCCAGGTCATATCCAAATTTGCCATTCAAGAAACATACTTTAAAAGAGGCCGGTCTGAGATCTAGAACCAAGTCCTGTAAAAAATCCAGTATAAATAGATTCCATCCACCCGTCTCCTTGCCCCGCGCGCTTCCTCTCACGTTCTTGGACGGACTTCATCGTCCACCCGGGACCGCCGTCGAGGAAGCCTCCGGTCAACTCAACTCCCCCGACCCACCCCTTTCGCCCAAAAGCCAGCACAAGAGTTATCTCGTTTTGAGATACACTTTTGAGACTTACAGACACCGCAGGCCTCCAGACAGGGATTTAAAAATGAAGCTCCTAAAGAACTGGGGAATCCCCTTCGTGTTTAGTTTTTTCTGCGTGAGCCCAACTGGAGCCCAGTGGTGGAACGTGATGGAAACCGAATGCGAAACCACAATCCGAAAAAAAATGGCCCACCGGTGTGAGTCTGACTGCATGGACGTCGAAAGAAACAAAATATCGGCCTTACGCGGCCAAATTGAGTACTACAAACGCCGCATCGAGGAAGACAAAAACAGTCTAGTGCGGCCCAAGGATGACCCCGAAAAGGAACTCAGCACGGCTAAATCAAATCTAGCCACCGCCCTGAGCCTCTCATTCCGTATCCGCGTTGCGACCTGCATGGAGAATTCACCTCGCTGCGAGGGATCCCCCGATTACCCAAAGACCTACAGGAGAGATGTTCTGAAGTGCGAAAAAAATTCAGGCTAGACCCAAGAACAAGAGCCGCTGCAAGGCAAAAACGCTTTTTTTACAAACTTGGTGCACTTGCACTGGCCAAAGATTCATTGTCATAATTCAGAGCGTCCTTTCTCGCCCACCTCTTAAAGGCGAGATAATGTTCACGGTCCCACCTCATTTAAATTAGACGTTCATCATGAAGGAAGTAACGACCATGCCCCCAAAGCTCTCCGAGATCGATCTCACCGAATCCGAGCTCTACAGAAATGGATTCCCCCATGACGTTTTTTCGGTTCTCCGGAGTGAGGCCCCGGTGTGGCGACATCCCGAAACAAAAGGATTTAAAGAGACCGGAGGAGAGGGTTTCTGGGTCCTGTCCAAGTACAAAGACATTCGAGAAGCCAATCGAAAATCAGATATTTTTCTTTCCGAGCTAGGCCCTGGACTCGGTTACGAAGGTACCGGCTTCATGCTCACCGATATGGACGGATCGCCTCATCTGCGACAACGAAAGCTCATCAGCTCAGGGTTCACACCCCGCATGACGCGGAGACTCGAAGACCAAGCTCGTCAGTGGGCCGTTAAAATTGTCGATGAAGCTCTTGCTCGCGAAAGCGTTGAATTTGTGCAAGACGTTGCTTACCAACTTCCCATGCATATGATCGCCGACATCCTAGGCATTCCCGAAGAGGATCGAAGCTGGTTATTTGCACTCACCAATGACATGCTGCTCTGCATTGACCCTGAACACCCCGTCCCCGAATCTCGACGCGAGGAACTCGCGGCTCAGATCTTTGGCTACGGTCAACAAATCTCGAACAAAAAGAGAGCCGATGCGAAAGATGACATTCTTTCATTGCTGGTCGGCGTCGAAGACGAATTAGGTCGCCTCAACGACTTAGAACTCGACGGCTTCTTCATGCTCCTCACAGTCGCCGGGAGCGAGACCACGCGAAATGCCATTGCGGGGGGGCTCAAGCAGTTCTTGTCCCAGCCTGAGCAACTTGAAGCGCTACGCAGGGACCCAAGCCTCCTTAAAAGCGCCACCGAGGAAGTCATCCGCTGGACCTCTCCCGTCGCCTACTTCAAGCGACTTGTTGGGGAGGACACCGAAATCGGCGGGGTTCCCATCCAAAAGGGAGAAAAAGTCACGCTCTGGTACCCCTCTGGCAATCGAGATGAAGCGGCTTTCGACGACCCTTTTCGATTTGACATTCGTCGACAGCGCAATGAGCACATCGCCTTTGGAGGCGGAGGTCCACACTTTTGTTTGGGGGCTCATCTAGCACGTCGAGAAATAACAATTCTTTTCGAAGAACTGCTCCGGCGCACCTCAGAAATCGAACTCATCGGAGAGCCCACCTACAGCGTCCTCGGAATTGGGAATCCCATTCTCGTGTCTCTCGGACAACTCCCCGTACGCCTGAAGCCAGCTTAATTCATTAGAAAAAACACGACCCTTACCACAATCCCTTAGAGACGTTCTTTTAAAAACCGGCTAGGGAGCACAGCCATGTCAACCGAGCGAAAGAAACATTTCATTGAGGAGCTCAAAAAGATACTCTCCGAGCGTATTTCATCGGCTCGTGAGTCCGAGGTCAGTGCGGCGACCCTCACTGAAGATGTTCGAAGCGAGGCTCGAAATCGAGAAGACGCGAAGGCAGGTTTGGAATCTGGCCGAATGGCCATCGCCCATGGCCAGCGGCGGGAGCAAGCCAAGCAAGAAGCCGATGCCCTTCTCGCTTTTGCGCGTAAGGGGCTGCCCGCTTTTAATCGCAAGACACCCATCGCGGTCGGGGCCATGGTGGATGTTCAAGTAGAGGAGGTCGAGACCGGAGAAACCCAGGAGCGAAGCTTCTTCTTACTCCCGGTGGGAGCCGGAGCCGACCTAGAGGGGCCAGGCGGCGATGGATTTCTCTCTGTCATCACGCCTGAATCGCCCGTCGGTCGTGCGCTCGTAGGCACACGAGTAGGAGACTCAATCGAAACCGCGTTCGGCGGAGTCGAAAGGGAATGGACCGTTACCTTCGTCAGTTAGCCTAGCCCCTTCCCTCAAAACAGCGCCCCTCACCGGATCGTCGACTCGGGCTAAACCTCGTCCCTCAAGCGCTTTCTATTCGAGCGCGCTACCCCTTTTTTCGTCGCATCAGAAGCTCCTGTGCCACCGTAGCCATGTGAACTCCCTCTGTATCAAACACTTGGCCCACGGCGAGCCCTCGCGCACCCGCGAGCCCCATCCCGTGAAAATCATGCAAGGCCCAACGATCATTTCGCCCGGGCCGATGAAACCAGATGGCATGGTCGAGACTCGCGCCCATAAAACGATCGTCATCGCCGTGTGCGGGGGGCTCTATGGGATACGACAGCCGAGCCGCCTCCGTCGGGAAATCGTCTGAGGTATACGCCAAGGCGCAGGCCTGAAGCGCAGAATCGTCCCCCAGTTCCGTCAGGATCCGAATCCAACTCATGGATCGAGCGGGCGCCAACTGGTCGGGAAGTCGGCAGTGTTCCATCACTGTATTCCACGACTCCGGCTTGAGGTCTACCGGTCGAGCGAGACCTTCAGGAACGAATACCTCCTGAATCTCAGCTTCTTCCTCTCGCACCTGAAACGAAGCCGACATATTTAAGATGGGCCCTCCCGATTGCAGGGCCACCACACGACGGGTCATAAAGGATCGCCCATTTCGAATTTGGTCCACTTCGTATCGGATGGGTTCATCCGAATCCCCGCCGCGAATAAAATAAGCGTGAAGGGAGTGAACATGAAACGCTTCGTCCACAGTGTGATATGCCGCTCGAAGGCCCTGAGCCACCACCTGGCCGCCATATACACGGCCCCATGGATACTCGGGACTCAGCCCCACGTATCCATCATCGCCCTGGGGATCAAGCTCCATTAAGTCGGTAAAATTTTTAATGATAAACGCCATGCTCAGACCATAGCCTTCTAGCACCCAATATGAGGATCACCTGAGCATCCCCTTTAAGATTTGATCCCCCCCTCGCAGAATCTCGACCCTCGCTATAATCCGCCGTACCACTCGTGAGGTCGGCCACACTTTGGAATATCGAAACCTCGGACATACTGGACTCAAGGTCAGTCGAATCTCGCTAGGCGGTTGGCTCAATATGGGACGCCAACCGGAGCAAACTCCCATGAAGAGAGTTCTCCGACTCGCCTATGACCGCGGCATCAATCATTTTGACCTTGCCGACTCCTATGCCAATGGGGAAGCGGAGAAAGCTTTTGGCGCACACGTCCTCGGAATTAAACGAGAGTCGCTCGTCATCGCGAGTAAGGTCGCCCTACCTGTGGGCGATGGCCCTAACGACCGAGGCCTCAGCCGCAAGCACATCACGGAGAGCCTCTCCAACACACTTAGGAATATTGGAACCGACTACCTCGATGTTTACTACTGCCATCGAGAAGACTCTTCTACGCCCCTTGAGGAGACCCTCCTCACGATGAACGACCTCATCAAACAAGGAAAGATTCATTACTGGGGCACAAGCCTGTGGAGCCCAAAGAGCTTAAAAAAAGTCCACCGCATGGCGCGAAAGTGGGGCCTTCACCCACCTCGAGTGGAACAGCCACCGTACAACCTGCTCAACCGATGGGTCGAAAGAAAAATCGTTCCACTCACGGCCCGCCTGGGCATGGGGCTTGCTGTTTGGAGTCCCCTTGCGGGCGGTGCTCTAACCGGAAAATACAACGAGAACATCCCACCCGAAACGCGGGGTGGGAGTACTGACTTGGTCGATCAATATCTGAAGCCGAAACCCTTGCAGCAAATTCGAATCTTTTGCGACAAAGCCCACCAACTTGGACACGCGCCCGCGCCTCTAGCTCTCGCGTGGCTTCTGCACCAGAAAGGCGTCACCACCGTGATCACGGGAGCCAGCCATCCGAGCCAACTTGAGCAGAACCTCTCTGCCCTTGATATCTCGCTCTCGCCCCAAACTCTCCGCGCACTCCGGCGTTGCTTCGACCACTGACGCTCGATAAGACGAAATCACCTGATTTAAACGACAGGCAGACAGCCAGGGGTCACTCAGGAATATGCAGAACTCGCTTCGCGATCACGTTCAGTTGGACCTCGTTTGTCCCGCCCCAGATCGAGTCTGAACGCGTTGAAAGCCATGCACGAGTACGCTCAAGTTGAGTATCCTCGAAACCCGGCCCCTCCCATCCTAAACCGTGAGCGCCCAGAGCAAGCATGGCAAGATCCTGCTCTCCCTTCACCATATTGGCCCAACGGTACTTTCCCAAAGAGCCAATATCACGCGCCGTCTGTCCCGCCCTCGCCTCTTCACGGGCTCGGCGCATGGTCAAACTTAAAGCAGCCGCTTCCTGCTCTTGGCTCGCCAGTCTCTGACGAAGAACAGGATCGGCCAACACTCCGTTGTCAAAGCCCACTTCGCGCTTCACTACATCCGCGTAGGTTTCTTTTTGCGCCCCAGTGATTCCGCCTTCGCTTCCGCCGTCGGTCGTGCGTTCGTGCTGAAGAAGTCTTTTAGCGACCGTCCATCCTCCATTGACGGGACCAATTACATGACTCGCTTTCGCTCGGGCGCCGTTGAAGAACACCTGAGAGAAGTCTTCACTTCCGTCAATCAATCGCAGAGGAGAAACTTCAACGCCTGGCTGATCCATGGGAAAGAGAATAAAACTGATTCCCTCGTGCTTGGGCGCTTCGGGGTCCGTGCGAACTAAACAGAAGATCCAATCCGCTCTATCCGCCCCGGTTGTCCAAATCTTCTGGCCGGTGATGACGTATTCGTCCCCCTCAAGGACGGCCCGTGTCTGCAGAGAGGCAAGGTCGGACCCCGCGCCGGGCTCACTGTATCCTTGACACCATTTCGTTTCGTGTTTGCAGATCCCGGGCAAGAACTCTTCTTTCTGAGCATCCGTACCCAACTCAAGAAGAGTGGGCCCAAGCATCTGAGTTCCAAAGCCACCCACGACCGGCGCACGAAAGGCCTTGAGCTCAGCCCTGAGTGCCGCCGCATGAGAGCGGTCCAAACCACCTCCGCCGTACTCCGTGGGCCATTCGGGCGCCACCCAGCCGCGGCTCGCCATAGCTTGAATCCAAGCTCCCAAGAGTTCTTTCGGCAAGTCTTTGCGATTTCCTACACGCAACTCAGAGGGCAAGTTTGCCTCGATCCAGTCGTGTGCTTCAGAGCGAAAGTCTTCAATCGATCCCATTATTTTCTCCTAGTAGCCGCGAAGACCGGCGTAGCGATTACGGTGATAGACAGCGTCTCCAAGAGTAAACTCCGCCGCCTTGAGGCGTTTAAAAAACAGCCCAGTTTCTTCCTCGTCCGTCATGCCGATCCCGCCATGCATCTGGACGGCTTCAGCCCCAATCAAAGAGGCGACGTCCGAGCAACGCGCCTTAACGGCGCTGGCGCATTCGGCGACATCATCCCGACCCTCATCAATCGAAGTCTGAGCATCCAAAAGAACTGAACGAGCAAACTCAAGTTCTCCAAACATATGCGCAATTCGGTGTCGCAAGGCCTGAAAGCTGCCAATCTTCACCCCAAACTGCTCTCTCGTCTTGAGATACTCAAGCGTTCGCTCAAAGGCCTCTTCAAAGCTGCCGAACATTTCGGCACAAAGCGCCACTGTGGCTCGATCAAAAACAGGGTCCAGCACATCCGCTCCGTGGCCGACTTCTCCAAGCAGACGCCCCGCGTCCACGGGGGTCTCGTTAAAGCTGACCCGTGCCGCATTCCGCCCGTCCATCATCGTCGTCCTCTGGACAGTCACCCCCGGAGCCCCGGAATCAATCACAAGCAAAGTGAGCCCTTCGCGATCGCCCGCCTCACCGGACGACCGAACGACAGTGACAATTTGGTCTGCCACATGCCCATCGAGGACAAAGAGCTTCTCACCACTGACTCGAAATTCACTCCCGGTAGCAACTGCTCGGGTCTCGACATGGTAGGGAGAGAAACGTCCGTGCTCTTGAAAGGCGAGAGCCAGCAACCGGTCCCCAGAGCACACACCCGGCAGCAGCTCTTTCTGAAGACTTTCTTGACCACCGAGCAAGATCGCATTTCCGCCCAACAACACCGTTGAAAGGAAAGGCTCTGGCGCCAGAACCCGGCCGCACTCAGCTAGAACCACGCCCAGTTCACCGTATCCCATATCCGAGCCGCCAAGATCCTCCGGGAATGGAATTCCAACCCAACCCAGTTCGGCCATTTCCTTCCAAAGGGCTCGCGTAAAGCCCGTCTCGTCTTGATTGTCGCGAAGCGTGCGCATCCGCTCAACAGGAGACTTCTCTTCGCAGAAGCTTCTGGCCATATCGCGCAGAATCAGTTGATCGTCAGATAAAATCAGTCCCATGGCGTCTTGTTCCTTCGTTGACTTAGGCCAGTTTTTGGGGCCTAAAAGTGGCACAGCCCGTGCCAATGGATACCAAAGTTGCCTTAAAAATTCAATTTCCCAACACACCGCGATGGGCGACTCAAGAAATCACATCAAGATAAACCACGCTGCGTAACACACGCCCGTCTGGCCGTAACTCCCTCGCTTTGAACACCGCATCAGAAGCCCTATCGCCAACCACAGGATCTTTAGTTCCTTCCTGAAGACGAAATCGCTATGATCCGGTTCGCACAAAGGCACCCATGTCGTGGGCAAAGTCAATCGACAAGAGGGATAGGATATTTCAGCGCTCACTTCGAACCAGTCTGCTTCGCGACTGACTTTCACAACAGCGGTAGGGCTGAAATTCAGCCGCCACCTCAGCCAGAGCCTCATCCTGCCCTCTCTACCAGCCATCATGATTGGGCTCAAGGCTCCCCAGAACATGACCCAACTCGTCGTCGGCTCGTTCATTGTCGGGATGGTGGTCGCTAAACTCATCGTCATTTTTTTAGCCGACTATTTGGGGATGAGGAAGACCCTTCTCATCATGCTGCCCCTCTTGCTGCTCGGGTCTTTACTTTGCATCACGCCTCAAATTGAGATCCTCCTTTTGGGACGGACCCTTCAAGGCATAGGGATCGGCGGGGCCTCTGCCATAGGAATCACGATCATCAAGGACTCCACCCCTCACCAGGCGTATGTAAAGAAGATGGCCCAATGGGCGATCTGGGTGGAATGGGCTCCCCCTCTTGCACTCCTCCTTGGCGGCTTCGTGCAGCACTGGCTTGGGTGGCGCTACAACTTCCTTATTGTCTGCATCGTCTCTTTAGTCCTTATACTTCTCGCACTCATCAGCCTCCCCAAAAAAGAGCCTTCATCAACACCACACCCGGGGCTAAAGGCGACGCTGGTCTCTCTTCGCAGTGGCTTTCAAAACAAACAGTTCGTCGCGTACTCCTTGATGTATAGCTTTATCGTTTCGGGCCAAATTGTCTTTTATACGATTTCGCCGTTCTACCTTATACACACCCTGGGTATGCCGGCCGACGACTACGGGATCGCGTTGATGCCGTACTTCGCTGCCCTGATCCTGGGCGCAGCGTCGCTCGATTTTCTAAAACGATCCTTTTCCTCCACCCAAGTGCTTCGACTCGCACTTCTGTTTGGACTTTTAGGCGCCCTGGCCATTCTTATCCTTTCCACAGTTGAGGTCTCTTCAGTTCTCGCTCTCATTCTCCCCATGGCCCTTTACGGCCTCTGCCACTCCATTCTTGGTTTAGAGGTCGAAATCAAGGTGAGTCACTTTTTTAGCGAGACCCCTGTCGCCAACCTGGGGCTACTCGGACTCAATCTGGCCATCATCTCGTCAATCATCGCCATCACTGCTGCGCACACGCCTTCAGCGACCGTCAACTATCTCGGACTCTTCCTCCTTGCCCTCGTATTGCTCTCGTTTACGGCCACGTTATTTCTAGATACGGACGCCCTTAAAACTGAGGGCCTTTCAGAGAAACACACAGTATGAGAAAAACACTTCTTCGACTCCGCTCCCTGGGGCACAAAATCAACTGCTGGCGAAAAAACATCTCTCCGAATGCCCCCCATCGCCATAGGCTCACCGTCGCACTCATCTATCTCCCAAATCCGTCTTCTATAAACACCTATGCCGGTTCATTAAGCAGGCTGACCCGTTTCTGGCTGACTCAAAAGCAGTTAACTAAAGGGACCTACCAACATTATCTGCCAAACAATCTCGTCCGGGAGCTCCAGGCTGAAGGTGAAATTCGACTGATTGAAGTGGCTCTTCCTATCAAGCCGTCTTACGACGCCCACGATGCGGGGACTCTTCCGAATGCGGACGTCTGGATTTTCTCACTCCTAAATCATTCAAGCGAACTGCTTTTTGCCCCATCTTTTTTTAAAGCCGCCCAAGAGCGGGCACGGGCTGACGGAATTCAAACGATCAATCTCGCCTCGCATACCGGCTCACCAGAGCAAGTCGCAAAGCCCTCGAAAGCTCAATTCCCCATGATCGCCAAGCTTCGAGGCAACGGCGAGACCCTCGCCACACGTCCATCTTCGTTCGCATTCCTGCCAAATCAAACTGCGCTGACGGAATGGAAAGACACGTTATCGATCGAACAACTCTCTCTTTTTGAGGTAGAGAGCTACATCGAACACCGCCGAAAGGCGGAGTTCGCGCCCTATCGATGTATAGAACGATGGATTTACGTCTGCGGGGACCTAACGGTCGGCATCCGACTCTCGCAGGAACTTATTATTAAGCAACTAAACTCTGTCACCTCTTACCTCCGAGACCCTCGATGCCTCAGCGAGGATCACCCAGCCCTGACGAGACAACGAATGCAAACCTCCCCGCTTAAGCAGTACGGCGTTCAGCCATTGAGCTTCAGCTACGCGAACACAGCCGAATTCTGGGACCCTCGCCACGCGCTCTGCCAAAGGCTTCACGATGAGACCGGTGTCGAGATCTGTAGCCTCGATATCATTGAGGACGACGAGCAACAACTCCACCTCATCGACTACAACGAGCACACATGGGAGTCAGCGCCGGAAGACCTTCGACGCATATGGAAAAAAAACCTACTGAATGCTATTCAGAGTTCTCTAAAGGTGTGATCATCGGACCTACAAGCTTGGCCGACACGATCCAGCACAGAGGAAAAGAGAAAAGGGAAAAGGTGGAAAATCGATACCTCGCCCCAGTGGCAGAAACAGGAGAGAAGGAACCTATCTTTATCGTACCGTCAGCCGGGGCCACCTTTTTTTCCTTCCTCGCTCTCGGCAAGGCACTTAAGGCCAATCGACCTCTCTACTCATTCAGCTTGACGGAATTAAAAGTCACTGATTCAGAAAACTCAACGGTTCAAGAGATTGCGAGTACCCTCTTAAAAGAGCTACGAGACTGCCAACCCAAGGGGCCCTATTTCCTTGGAGGGCATTGCTGGGGCGGCGTCGTGGCTTTTGAAATGGCCTCTCAGCTTGAAGCCGACGGCCAGACCGTTGGCGGCCTCTTTCTTTTTGAATCGTTTGTGCCCATCATTCAAGGGTCAATCTCGAATTACAAAACAGGCCAGATGGACGAATTTCAAGAGGATATGACGCGTATCGTCGAGGAGACCCTCGACGAAGCCCGGGCTAAACTCGCAAAGCTCCCGAAAGTGCACATCGATCGGCTCGTAGCGCTTACGGATAACCAGATGAAGACCTCAAACACCTACGAGACGTCTCCAATCCAGGCTCCCATCCATCTCTTTAAGACGGATCTTCATACCGATCTCGTGTTTGAAGGATGGGAAGCCCTGACACATTCGAGCTTCGCCAAGCATCGCGCTTCGGGTGAGACCCATACCATGCTCAATGAACCTCATGTTCAGGAAATCTGCCGCACCCTCGAGGCTCTTCTCATCTAGTCTCTTCAGTGCCTGCCCTATAAAGACCCCACTGCCCGTGAGGCTTGGCGGCGGTGTGCCCGAAGAATGATCTCTAATCGGATGTGGACTCGTCAATCTTTTCGCCCAGGATCGCAATCGTCGGGAAACTCAACAAAGCCGACAGCGATAGATCAAGATTGAAAGTATCGGCCACCGACACTTGAAGCATAATCGCCGTGATTGAGTCTCCCCCTAACTCAGCAAAGTCGTCATCCACCCCAATCGGCGTCACTCCAAGCGTTTGCTCCCAAATCTGCTTAAGCAGTTCTTCAGTTGTAGACTGAGGGTCTCTGTACTCAGTGTCTACGACCCTGCGAAGCGCGCCCCCCGACTGATGGCGTGCCAGTCGACTCAAGCTATCGAGAGCCTCCGCCGCCGCCATCACTTGAGCAGGCGCCTCATCCGAGCACACCAGACGATTCAAAGCATCCAGCCCATCTCGCATCCCGATTCCAGTTCCAAAACGCGCATTGAAGTTTTGGACCTCCAGATCATCAGGCGTCATATTCTGATCCACAGAAAAAACGACCTTACCAATGTGCTGAGTTCGCGCCAGAAACTCAAAGCCCTTATCGATATCGGTCAGCGGAAACACGCGGACAGGGCTAGGCCTAAGCGCGCCTGAAGAAAACCGTCGCATAAGCTTCTCAAACATTTTCAAAAGGTCTTCTCGCCGATGCTCACTCCACTGCCCCAGATCGATTCCATGGTATGACAAGTTGTTCCGGAAGGGATACAGCCCCATGGGCGTATCGGCGTAGATGTCCTTTTTACCGATCTCAAGAAAACGACCAAAGGGCTTCAGTAGGCTCATGCTGGCAGGAATAAACTCGCCCGCGAGCGCATTCAATACCACATCCACGCCTTCTCCATCGGTCACTTCCTTAATCTCGTCGACGAAATCAAGACTCCGAGAATCGAAGACGTGCTCCACACCTAGGTCTCTCAAATAATCGCGTTTGAAATCTTGGCCGGCAGTGGCATAGATTTCCGCACCGACGCTTTGAGCAAACTGAACAGCGGCTAACCCCACACCCCCCGTGCCCGCATGAATGAGGATCCTTTCACCCTCTTGCAAACGAGCCGCTTCGTTCAACGCATATTCTACAGTCAAAAAGGTAATCGGAAGGCTCGCCCCGTCTGTAAAACTCAGGCACTCGGGGAGAAGCGTCACCATATGTCCATCGGCTCGAACATTAGTTGAGAAACAGTGGTTTGCGAAAGCAATCACTTTATCACCCACGGCAAGGTGACTTACATCCTCTCCCACCTCGGTGATCACACCCGAACACTCGGACCCCCGCATGTCTCGACTTGGATCTCCTTCCGGGAGTTGCCCTAAGCCAGAAAGAACATCACGAAAGTTGAGCCCAGCGGCTTTGACCTTAATACGAACCTCATGAGACTCAAGCGGGACTTGTGCTTGTGCTTCAAGCCGGAAGGAATCAAGATTCCCCGGCGAATCGAGAACCATTCGGTGATCCACATCGGCATCATAAGCCACCACCTCTGCGCTGCCCGCACGTGTGTGATAAATCGAATCATAGTCTTTCGCCATATAGCCTTCGAGTTGGACAAGAAGATTTCCTTCCAAATCCGTAATCCAGATATCCAGCATGGTATCCGCATCTTCTTTTCGACTGACTCCATAGGAGAGAGTTTCGGCAGGAAGATTTCCGAAGATTCGAAGCTTCTCACACGAATACGGCAAGAGCACCCCAAACATCTCATCCGTCAACGTATGAATCGAGCGATCAAGAAGCGCGGGATGCAACACAAAATCGTTCACCTCACCTGTAAATTCAGGCTGGAGAGCAAGCCTGGCCACCACGCCCGAGTCCCGATGCGTAGCCCCCCAATGGCAACTCCACCGAGGTCCGTTCACGGGAGGAGTCACCGGCCCCGTCTCAGTCTCACGCCCGGAGAGAATCTCCTCCAAAACATCCGGCGCGATCTCGGCCGCTTGACGCGTACACGCTATTTTTGCCGTTGAAGTAACATGCCAATCAGGCCCCTCGCTAGGCACACGCGTCCGAAGCTCAACCTGCCAGTGAGTTTCCCGATTTACAAAAAGTATTTCATAGTCGGTGACCGTCTTGACTTCAAAACGCCTAATAAAGGTCATATCCGAGAGTTCAATGGTGCCATCAACCACGCCCATATCCATAAACGCGGCTCGCATCATTTCCACCACAGTGGTTCCCGAGACCACCGGTTCGCCCCCAATAAAGTGCTCGCTCGTGATCCAGTGTTCGTCTCTGACGAGTTGTCCCGAGAAGAGAATGTCACCATCGGAAAATTGTCGGTAGCCCTCAAGTAAGGAATGTTGAACAGATTCCATCGTGTCACTGAGTTCATTCAAAGCTTTATCGCGAAACAACGAGTTCTGACTCATGTCGCCCGACTTATATTCCCAAGCCATTCCCGCATCGCGCCATGCCCCCCACCCTATGGCACAACTCAGGCCCGACTGAGTCTGCTGCCGGCGAATGGCGAGTCGATCCAAGACCGCATTCGCCGAGGAATAGTCCACTTGCCCCTTGGAGGGGCGAAGCGAAGCTTGTGACGAAAAATGTACAAAGATATCAAGAGGAACAGCACCAAAAAGCTCTTCGAGTACATAGGCACTCTCTACTTTGGCTAAAAATACGCGCTCTGCACTCGCGAATGTTTTCTGTAAGGATGGGCCGTCATCTAGAATACCAGCGGTATGGATGACTCCATGAATGCCACCCATCTTCTCATGCGCGACATCCACGACTCGCCGCATATCGTCGACGGACGACACATCAGCTTGTACGATTTCAATCTTCGCCCCTCGCTCCACCAAGGGCGAAAGGGTCCTCATCGCCCGACCGAGCTTAGAGTCCTCCTGCATCAATCTGGACCAATCTTCCCTGGGAGGCGGAGCCCAGCGAGACGTGAGCACCAACTGAGCATTTAGAGTATTAAAAAGCTCCTCGGCGACCTTGAGCCCCAGCCCACCGACACCGCCGGTGATGAGTACGGTACCTCCATACCGAAGTCTCGCTTGACTACTCGAAACCTCGGGCAAAGCGAAAAGCTGCTCGGCATATCGCCCGTCGGAACGCAGAGCCACGATTGCATCTGCAGCATCCACGAAAGATTCAGACCAGATATCCTGGATCAGACCTCCGGCATCGTTTGAATACGCTTTGGCCGGGATGTCGATACAACGAATGGATAGGCCCTTCACCTCCTGAGTGCTCACGCGAGCCGGGCCGAGAAGAATGCCTTTCTCTGGATGATTTAAATCTTCCTCTGGGTTGACTTGCGCCAAACCGTCGACGTACATCTGCACATCTAAGCGGTCCACGAATCGGAACTCCCGAGCCACTTGCATCAGGCCAATGAGAAAATGGAACCCTTTATTCTTGGACTCTCTGTAGGCCTCCAGATCACTGTCAGCGCGTTGGCTCCCACTCACGTTCCAAAAGTTTAGGACTCTCAGTCTCTCCCCATCACCGGCAAGCTCAATGCTAGACAGAATTTCATTCAAGCCCTCTCTGGAGGATGGAGACATCTCGTAAGACCCCGACGAGACCTCTTCGTACCTCTCGCCTGGGCGTACCACGCGGACCTTTTCGCCCTCCGCTGCAAGCCGCTCAATCATTGCGTCCGCCAACCCCTCATCGTCGGCAAACACGAGCCATTGTCGATCTTCAGAAATCGTCGCTTCGTCTTCAACGTTCTTCTCGGCCCAACCGGGCTCATAAAGGCTCAGGGGATAAGCGTGCTCAGAGGCTTCGGGAGGCTTCGCCTCATTCTCCCAGTAATAACGCCTTTGGAAGGGATAAGTGGGCAGAGCGAGTTTCCTACATGCACGCCCATCAGACCTCTTCGGCCAGTCAACGGTCCCGCCCTTGGCCCAGACCTCACCGAGCGTATCCAGAGCGTATGTATGCGCGAGACTCGACAGATCTTTTTTCCCTCGGTACAGGGCGGTCAACGCATCTCGACTACTATCGTTTTGGTTGACGAAACCTGACAGAGCCCGCCCCGGCCCGATCTCCACAAAAATGGGATCTTGGTCCGCAAAGAAATAGTGAAGGGCGTCTGAAAATAGAACGGGCTTTCGCCTCTGCTCGATCCAGTACTCAGGATCTCGCGCTTGCGCCTCAGTCAGGGGCTTGCCTGTCACGCCGGAGATCACTGTTTGCGTGGCCGGCGAGAACTTAAAGCCTTTTAGTTCTTCACGAAATTCTTCCAAAGTCTCGTCGAGCATACGCGAATGAAACGCATGAGAGGTCGCGAGAGATTGGCTACTTACCCGCTTTGTCTTCAAGAACTTGGCGAAATTGGCAATATCATCAGTTTGCCCTGCCACGACGTTCCGCTTCAGGCTGTTCACCGCAGCGAGGTCGAGTTCTTCAGGAAGGACCTCCATCAAATCGTCCAGAGGCATGGAAACGGCCAGCATGGAGCCAGGAGCACACTTTTGCATCAGTCGACTGCGAATCGCCACTAAGCGGAGAGCATCGTCGAGGGAGAAGACTCCCCCCAGACACGCTGCCACCAACTCACCCAGAGAATGTCCCAACATCGCGCTCGGAACCAATCCCCAGCTCTCAAATTGTTTCGCTAAAGAGTATTCCACCGCAAACAGAGCAGGCTGCGCGATAGCGGTCTGCTTCAACGCTGCCTCCGCATCCTCCGTCGACGAACCATCGCGTCCAAATACGCAATCACGAAGATCAATTTCTAGCTCGCGAACCAAAAAGTCGGAGCAGTAGTCAAAGGCCTCTCGGTAGACGGGCTCGTTCTCGTACAATCCTTTGCCCATCCCCACCGATTGAGATCCCTGCCCTGGGAACATGAACACCACAGGCCGACTGCTTTTGATGTACTCCCCCGTGGGCTTAGCTGTCCTAAAGCGTGCCGGCAGGTCTCCCACCTCATGGGGTTCGACCGTGAAATGGCTTCGAAATGGCATGGCCTCTCGACCCACCTGTAACGTATAAGCGAGGTCTCGCGTCTTCGACTTGGGAGACGCTTCACAAAAACCTGCAAGATCACTGAGTCGACGCTCCAGCGCGACTTGCGTCTTGGCCGAGACCACGATCAATTCTTGGTCTTCCTTGGCCATTGAATCCTCTAATTCGGGCGCGATGTACTCTTCAAGAATAACGTGTGCGTTTGAGCCTCCGAAACCGAATGACGAGACGCCTGCCCGATTAGGTTTTCCATTTCTCTTCCACTCAAGTGCATGACGGGGAACGAAGAAGGGAGTCTCTTCCCAGGAAATATTTGGGTTGGACTCTGAATAATTTGCCATGGGAGGAATCACGTGGTTAGACAACACCAAGGAGGCCTTAATCAAGCCAACCACACCCGCCGCCGGGCCCAGATGCCCAATATTGCCCTTGATGGATCCAATCGCGCACGCATTTTGCGCAGATTCAGATTCAGATTCAGAGAAGATCTCGTCCAGAGATTCAATCTCAATGGGGTCTCCTAACAGAGTGCCCGTTCCATGACACTCCACGAAACCGATGGTCGCCGGATCCACGCCGCCTTCATCGAGCGCCTCTCGGATGGCGCGCTTTTGCCCTGATCGCGTGGGGGCGATGAAGCTTTGCTTCTCGTCGGGCTGACCGTCGTTACAAAAACCCGAGCCTAAAATAACGCCCTTAATGTCATCTCCATCAAGTAGGGCCCTGTCGAGCATCTTCAACAAGACCACGCCTGCCCCATCCCCAAAGATTGTGCCGTCTGCAGTTGCATCGAAGGGCCTAATCACCCCCTCGGCTGAGATCATTCCGTCCACCCCGGTTCGGTAGCCCGGTGAATGCGGAAACTCTGTCCTCACTCCGCCCGCAAGCGCAGCGGTGCATTTTCCGGTCCGAAGACTCTGTGCAGCTAAATTAACCGCCATCAACGACGAGGAGCAGGTCGCCACTGCGGTTAGACTCGGCCCTTTCAGGTCAAAAACATGAGAAACGCGAAGGGATACGTAATCCATCAGGGTTCCCAGGCGCTTCGAGACCCGAGTCGCTGGATCGCCCTCTCCTTCCACTTTCAAATTCTCTTCGAAGTATTGACTCTCGATGCTCGCAAAAACACCCGTCAAACCCTCCACATCGCCAGGCAACGCGCCCGCCTGCTCCATCGCCTCCCAGACGCATTCCAAGAAGAGACGATGCGCTGGATCCATTAGCTTCGCCTGTACGTCTGAGATACCAAAAAATTGAGCATCGAAGGACTCCATCCCAGACACCCAAGGTTTGGAGGCCACAAATCCCTCGCTCGCGTAGTCGCTCGCAAGAATTCCATAGCTCTCCTGTTCGGCCTTATTCAGGCGAGTGAGGCAATCTTTCCCGGATACGATCGTATTCCAAAATTCATCGAGCGTATTCGCTCCAGGCACCCTTACGGCCATTCCGACTATTGCGATATCTTGCCCCATTAAATCACCTTCACTCTTCTAGAACTAACTTGATTGACCACATCGCGCCCAACTAAAGAAGGCGCCGGACATTTTAACGAACGATCCAAGGAAATACGTTCACAAAGCTTTCTCTGATGCGCGCGATGCAACTCTCGTGAAATCCATCCACTTGCCTAACTTTCTTCGCATGACTGCCCACCAACCTTCACATTTCTTGTCTACGCCTCTCGGCTTTTACCCATCCGCGATCGGCGCCACAAAGGCCTTTACCCACGGATCCGTACTCTTTGCCCTCATAAGCTCAAGGTGTTCAACAGCGATGGGCGGAAGCACCTCGCAGGACCCCGAGAGCTTTTCCGTCCACTCCTCCACTGGAAGAGTGCTCTCATGAGCAATAATAGTGTCACCGGGATACGATAAAATTTTGTATTTTCGACTCGCCCGCTTGTAAATGGGCCAGAGGTGATCCCAGATCAAGCGAGTCGGCAGCCGACGTCCAGTTACAAAATAGGTGTAACACTTCACGCTGAACCGAACATCGCGAACCTTAAGAATGCTCCACCGCACAACCAGTCCTATACGTAAGCGCAAGGCATGAATTGACCGGCCGAGTAAACTTTTTCCCATCATGCGCCTTCGCTCAAACCGCAAAAGCGCTTCTCTTCGACGCTTTGGAGCCCCGGCAGGTGAAAGTAAAAGTAATGTATCCACTTTTTGGCCAGCCGCCCTGAGTTGCTGTGCCATTTCATAGGCGATGGTTCCGCCAATCGAGTACCCCCCAAGACAGTACGGCCCCGTAGGCTCTAGCGTAATCAGAGTTTGTAAATAAAACTTCGCCATTTTCTCGATCGACCGATGCTTCGCCCGAGTGCCGTCACTGCCTTGGTGGTGGAGATAATAGATTCGCCGGTTCTCGGGCAAATGCTCATCAGAGAACTCGAGAAATTCGTAACCGTTCAGCCAAAACAGTGGGGCCGCAGCCCCCCCAGTACTCACCGGCGTATAGTCCGCAAAGCCCTGCGGCAGTAGAGTTCGAGTCTCTCGGCCCGTACTAGCCACAGACAAGACAAAGTGACTCAATGCCTCGACATTGGAATTTAAAAAAATCTCTCGTGCCGTCACCGCGACACCAAATCTCTCATCAATGAGAATACTCAGATTCAGATAGTCCACAGACTCCAGCCCGAGATCCGAAAATGGGGCTCGTACATCAGCAGGCGGGAGGCCACCCTCGGACAACCGAGACAGCTGGAGGGTCAGCCAGTTCTGTAAATCAAAATCGGTAGGCAGGTTATCCATAAAGCTTACTTCTTAGTCTTCCATCACTCGGTTTTGAATTTGTACCACAGGCCCTTCACGGCTCCTAGGACTGAGCCTACTGAGCTACGCGCATCCTCTCCAATCGCACCCAATCGAAAGCCCCCCATCGAGGACGCTCCTTAATAGAATCGGCCCCGGGGCCCCTTTGACTTTAGAAAGAGATCTCTAGAGGCGAAGAGTCCACTGGGCCAGGTAGAGCACAGTTCCGCTCCCACTGTATCGGCTACCGCACCGCCGGAACCCATGGACCATCCCCCATCGCAGCTCTACTCGCCTCACCTCCCGCCGCGAGGGGTCGACCTCAACTACGAGTTTATCTAAAAAACTCGAGCCTGTGCCTAATCACGCCTCTCAGCTGGGAACCGGGACGAACGGCAGATCTTCCTTTTCAGGCCGCACGGCACGAAAGCTGGCGTGGCTTGGCTCGATCAGATACCGATTACACTCCACGTCATTTAAGAAGCTGGAAGGCGGCGCCAAGCCCATCTCGTAAAGGGGAGAACACCGAACAATGTAGACCGATCGGTTTTCGGCCAATCTCCACGGTTCAACGTCATGGAACATTTTATTATTAAAAAGGATCACTTCGCCCCGTCCGGCATCGATGGGATTCATCTGCACTTGGCCTTGCTGCGACTCCCTTCGCGAGACAATCCAATCCGACAGCCTCTGATACTCCTCATCGATCAAATCGCTCCGTGAGCACTGCTCAGCCGCCAGACGCGTAACACGTCCGTACGAGTCAGACCCCGCGTGGATCCGGCAAAAATCGGCAAAACGAACGATATACTCGTTACGTTCTTGGAAGATAGAGGAATCGCCGGGGCGCTTTTCAACGCAAAGCCGCCCGCCCGAAGACTCATCGAGGGACTGCAAGGGAATGTAAATCGACACATCATCCCCTGTCTGAAAAAAGATATCCCAGCCAAAACCGTCGTCGTGAAAGCCAAAGCTCATGTGATACTTCGATCCCTGCAAAAGAATGTCATGTCCCACCAACAGAGGAATCTCGTCGAGGGACTCGACCAAACCTGACTTCAGGCATTGATCGAGAACAGCATAAAGGACTCCAGAAGAACCATAGAGAGCCTTTTCATAGAGATGGCTCTGCACTTCAGCATCTGCACGTCGCGAGCGAAGGTTCCCTAGAGCCGCTCGAATTCGATCACTCACCCCTTTGAGCCGCCTTCTTTTCTCTGCGCTCCGAGCGAAATAATTCCAGTTTGAGCGAGACCCGGGCTGATCACCATACTCGGTTCGAATCAGATCAATCAGATTCTCGGGAAGAATAATCCCCGTGCGAACAAAACCGTTCTCAAAAAACTGCTCAAGGGCTTGCTCTGACAACACTTTTTTCATAAAAACCCTTCAGCCTGCCCTGTTAAATTCCAGCCCCCAAGACTTCTCTAGACTTTATTCAGGATAGGAGATTCACGCTCCATCGAGTACTCTACGCACTCAAACGAAACAGTCTTCGTTCTAACGACAATCGAACCGTGGCAGATGCAAAACATGTACAGCTGGACTGCATTCAAGAGTATAATAAGCACCGTTCTCCGGCTTCCTCGACATCTTTTTAGCCGAAATTTCAGTGACTTTTCCCCAGTCGAAGCGCCCCCACCCGTCTCCACCTTCTGGATCGTAGCCCTAAAGCTGCTTCTCCTCAGCTACCCGGCTCTTTTTCTCGCAGGCCTCGAACGCCCCTTTAGGTACATGCGCCGCTTCATTTACGGACGTATGCACAACGAACTCAAGAAAAACTGTGTTCCTGTCACAGAATTCACTCCGGTCCAAGAAGTTCGAAAGGAGGAATTGGCGACGCATCTGAGGAACTTTTTCGACCATCCGAGACCATTTGTCGTACGCCATTATCACAAAGAATCCGCTGCCGTAAAAACGTGGAGCCCAAAGTGGTTTTCAGAGAATTACGGAGATTTTCTATGCAGTAGCGCCGAACTCAGCGATCATACTCCGACCAAGCTATCGACCCTCATAGAGCAGGGACACTATATAAACTTTCTTGACCGCATCTTCAGAGCGTATCCGGAATTAGAGAGCCAACTTGACACTCGAGAAATCACTCAAACTCTCGCCGACTCCCTCGGACTCGAGCATACCTACAACGAACTCTTTATCGCTACCCGCAAAAACACCGCGACAAAACTTCACAATCACTCGGTATGGAATTTTTTCCTACAGGTCAGCGATAATAAGGAATGGATCTTCATTGACCCAGAGTATTCCCATCTCGTTTATTCCCAAACGCACACACTTGAGTTCGCAAGCGAAATCGAGCCAAACGATCCGCTC
>NZHD01000021.1 GCA_002691205.1 Deltaproteobacteria bacterium | reverse complement strand
GAGGACGAACCGGTGGCAATTGACCTCATCGATCTACCTTCACCTGGCCACGGCGCCAAAACACTCTACTGCACATTGTGCATTCACGACATAGCTGAAACTCCGAAGGAAGAAGTCATCGAAGCTCTCCTCCTCATCGACAAACCGTATCCACACGACGACAATGAGCAACCGCAACCAACCCAGACGTCGCTCCACCCGGCGCACTCCTTCACGGGTTCGATCATCCAACTTCCACAACCGTCGCAACAGAAGTTCACGGCCACCTCGCTCCACGAAGCAACGCCCTGAACGCGACGTCCATGATCTCGTCTACGATCCTCAATACTGGAAGAAACACAAACGCTCCATCAAGAGCCACTACCGTGGTCACATGATCGGCTACCTCATCGAAGGCAAACTCATCGCGCCCAATCTCGACGAAACTCTGGCGCTCCACCTTCTGCTCGACGACTCCCGAGCCCCAGCCGACAAACCTGACCTACCATATGCAGTGCCACTTCGCTTCTGGCACGCAACCAACTTGCAAACGCTCAACACGCTCATTGACAACGACATATCAAACCAAGACCTACCCTCACTCTTTGAGGACCTCGAGGACAACGCACTCGAAATCTACCAAGAGTCCCTCGACGGAGAAGAACCTGATGGCGACATACCGCCACGGTTCTACACCCAAGCAGCTGCTACCACGCTGCACGTATGGCACACTGCGACCAAAGCATGGCGCAAAGCCAATCCTTCTGATACATCGAAGCACCTCAAACTCGTATCTCTCCTAACCAAAGGAAGCGAGTCGGCAGCCCATATCTTCGAATACCACATGCTGCCCGAGTACCAACAATACTACGTGGTAACTCAACTCAACGCCGATCTCTGGTCATTTCTCACTTCTTACATCGGCACTGGTAAACATCGACATCTCATCACCGAGTCTCTTCCCAACAACGGACTCGACCTACTTCGCATCCTGGACAAAGGGCGCATCAATCCTTCAATCCAAGCCGGAGCCTCGATTCTCGCGCATCTGCAAACCATTCGGATGCACCCCGGCACATCGTGGGATCAGTTCCACACAATCCTGTTGGAACTGGAAGACGACTACTTCCAAGCCACTGACTCCAAGTTTCCCTCATCACTCATGCGGCTTGCTCTCACGTCCAAGCGCCGGCTCCAAAGCTTTTACGAGCCGGTATGCAAGACCATCGAAACACGTGAAGCGGTCGGCCATCCCGACCTTCCACTCACAGCTCCAGGAGACGAACTCTCTGTGGCCTCGCTCATGGCCTCCTACCAACTACAAAATCCAGACCTCTACCAACGATACCTTCGCAAGACCAGACGCACGCGCCCAGACGCTGCACAAGCCCATATGGCTGAACCCAAAAGACCATCGCGTCCCAGACCTCGCCAACCACAGCGGGGCAAGCCTAACAACCGGCGGACGAATCCTTCATCGTCCAAAACCTTTAACTGCACCTGGTGCAAAAAGCATCGACCAGATTGCCCAACAAGCCACTACGAGCGCGAATGCAGAATCAAGAAAGACTGCCTTCGAACTGCCTGCGACATCTGCCAACAAATTGGCCATCCAGCCAAGTTCTGCCCCAACTCAACGGGCCGCGCCCACAACTGCGAAGAAACCAAGCAACAGCCTAACTGCCACGTCCGGCCACCCGTCCAACTCACCAGACACGGGTTCGCTCATCCGGAAGACGAGCTCAACGCCGCTGAAGCTCAGCGCGCCATCAAGAACGCCCATGACACTCTCAAAGCTCGAGGTGTCAACGGAGCTCGCTTCAAGGTCATTTACCTTGACGAGGCAGAACACAGCTGACTAGCTGTGGCAAACAGGATCGGTACGTCGCCCTCACCGAGTATCCTACAAGCACCAGGGCCCCAAGAATGCAAGTCGCCTGCTGCCTCTCAGCACGGCGAAGAGGCTGTTCATCAGCCCAACCTCAAGTCTACTACAACGGCTGCCTCTCAGCCCAACCTCAAGCCTACCACGACGGCTGTCTCTCAGCCCAACTACATCTCTCATTCCGCTGTCTCCCAGCGTGACTCTGCCAAGCCTGATCGGCAACCATTAGCCGACTCGCTGTATACTACTTCTTCTTCCCAGCCGACTCCACTGGCTGATGCCGCTGTCTCTCAGCGAAGACGTTCTGTTGAGCCTAGTGCGAGCGCATGGACCCCAACCGTTAGAACTGGGAGGACGAAGGAGCCTTTGGCTTCTTCGTGCCGCTTGGACCAGTCGCGGTCTTACATGCGCCAGAACATACCGTCACAACCACAACATCTTCTCTCATCGAACCACCACGGCAAAGCTGGAGTTAAGGAGGCCACGTTACCTATAAGCCCTCCGACGAGTGTCACCATGACAAAGTTGGACCGTCCTCCAGCGAGCGCTGCCTCACGCACAGCGTCGCTCTCTATCTCTCACCAACACAAGCGAAACCATTTCAACACCGACTCGGACGCCGCCTACTCGCATTTCGGGCACGCGTCTTCTACCACGAAGCATGAAGCCAAACGCTCCCCTACCACTGAGCTTACCTTGACAAGATCTCTACCTACCTATGACACAAACAGCTCAGGATCAGCGTTACATGCCATTACCGCGTCAAATCGTGATAACTGCAATGCCGCCTCTCACGACATTGCTACGGGTTCTACACTCACCAAATACGAGTCGCCTATAAATCCTCCTCTCCTACCTGAGGTATGGGATGACTATCTCCCATTACTAAGTACTGCTGCCACCGATTCAGCTTTCACTACAGAGCCTACTCAGTTCCCGGGCTCTTTGCTACCTACAGCAACTCTACTTACAGAGCAACAACAAGGGAAGGGGTGGTCGCATAGCTCCCTGCGCACCCTGTCGCGTACTCCGCGAACCAAGTCGACAAGAGCCACTGGCTCTGCTTCGCCAACTTCATCGACACAGACACGATCGCCAACTCAAATCCTAAACCACAAGGGCAAATCGGTAGCTATACCACGCTACATCGAGCTTGCTGGTTTCTCTAACCACCTCGACGAACGAGTGTCTGACTCCTCATCTATCTCATCATCACCAGACTCACCAGACGTGTCCGATTACGATCCGGACTCTGCTCTGAGCACACCGTACTCCGGCCCTGACTTCTTCTATGACACCGGAGCTACAGGATCATTTGGCTCTATAGCCACACCACTTACCAATGCTCGCTCTACCAACAGACGCATTGGCGGCATAGGCGGAATTGTTGTCACCGCCCGCAAGGAAGGCACTTGCCACGCCATTCCAAATGTCGCAATCTCCAGCGGTATTCACCGAAACCTTGCTGGAGTCTCTCAACTAGCCCGTCACCACGGCCTAGCCATCATCTTCTCACCAGATGCCGTCTACGGCATCCCTGCTATCTATCTCCCGACTCAGCATCTCCAACGCATCGGGACCGCCACACAACGTGGACTCTACCGCATGAACATGGACCAATTCTCTGCACTCTGCAACGACCCGCAGCGTCGCGTACATCTTACCGAGCTGCCATCCGGGGAGGCTCACCAACTTCTAGAATGCCAACCCGCCAAGTCCATACGCTCCAACGACCAAGAACGGACGACTCATGTCCTGAATGTGCCATCACCGACGACTCATGTCACATCACCATCATCAAAAGCTCAACGGCCAACCATTGTCCTCATCACTGATCACGACGAGGCTTTACCAATAGCCGACTACAAGCCCAACGAGAACGCAATGCTCCTACATACTCGCATGGGCCATGCCTCAAAGAAAGTAATGCTCAAAGCACTCCAACAAGGCATCAACCTTGGCGTACCTATCACCCAAAACGAGCTCATGCAAGCCAACATCTTCTGCAAAACCTGTGCCGAGACGCACATCACGCGCAAACCTTACCCGCGCTCCAAGTCCAAACCTCACAAGACCATCCTGGGTCTCATTCATTCCGACACAGCTGGACCAAGGTTGCCCTCAGTCAAGCACCAAGACCGCAACCAGCACCTGACCGGCCAATTCAAATACTGGCAAGTCTACGTTGACGACCATTCCAAGTACCTATGGGTCAACTTCCTGCAACGAAAGAAACAACTACCACGCAAGATGCGCCATATGCGCAGAATCATGGAGCTCGACGCACGAGACTCCAAACATCATCCGGGCCCAGGCCTTCTACCTCTCACAGTGCAAGCATACCGCACCGACAATGCCGGCGAGCTTACTTCCAAACAAGCCACTCGCAAACTACTCAAAGCTCTCATCGACCACGAGCGCACTGTTCCCAACGCGAGCTCTCAAAACCCTCATGCCGAGTGTGCCATCAAACTCATCCAAGACATGGCACGTTCTCTACTCGCTGAGGCCAAGCTCCCTTCCAACTACTGGCCATTCGCCATAGAAGTTGCCTGCTACAACATCAACCGTCTACCATGCAGAACAAACGTCTCCAACAAAAGCAGATACGAAATGTTTTACAACTCCAAGCCTGACTACTCGCGCTTCAAGACTTTCGGAGCCGTAGTCACCAAGTACCTCCCAATCTCCAAACGCAAGCACGGCGACAAGCAGAGTCCCTCCGGCGAAGGAGGTGACCGCCACCGCTTAGTAGGATATCCGCGCAAGACCAAAGGCTACCTGGTCATCGACACCAAGAAAGAACCCTATCCAATGGTGTTTGCATGCCGGAACATACATCTACAGGAGGACACTACTCAATTCCCTGACATGTCTTCATACTCCGAGTCCGATCTCGACTCCGATTCTGACACCACCGAAGACTCCTTGAGTACCAGCTCTTCTGACTCGTCACCTACTCAAAGTGACACCGAAGAGCAGTTCACTGACACCGAAGAACAACTTACCGTGTCTGACCCTGAACCATCATCATCATCATCTGACTCTGACTCCAATTTCGAGATCTTCCCCATGGACATCTCTGAAAACGAACATTCGGACAACCTTCTCCCTCTCGACCCCGGTTACTCTACCGACGAATCTCAAGTACAAATCCTCTTCGACCCGAACGAAGAACGTCGCTTAGTCAAAAGCGAACGCCGTGACACAGTCAACAAACTAGCACGTCGCCACAAGTGCGACGCCAGACTCCTGTGCCGAATCAACCACGGCGTGGTCAATCATTCAGCACCCAAAGAAAAGCTGTTGCCAAGCCACCATCTCAAGTACCGCACTGAGATCTACCTTCCTAACCAAAAGGACATCAACGACTTCGAACAGCGCGAACAAGAACTCGCTGCTGCTGCTCCTCTCTCCAACTCCGACTCATCTGACGACTCTCCAGACCTTCCAGCCGAGCACGAAGCCAACCAACCCGAATCAAATGACGATCCAGCCGATCCACCCGAACCAAACGACGATCCAGCCGATCCACCCGAACCACAAGAGTCAAAGAGCGCTCCAACTTCACTGGACGCGCAATTCTCCTGCGACGTCACCTTCACCGACGCCGCACCAGGTCATGCTCACCTCGACCAACCTGACCAAGACTTAGCACACGAAGCTCACTACAAACAGATGGCCGCAGCATATGCTGGCACACCTTGCCTAGCGGCCCACCAATCTACTGAGGAACTCCTCCATCTCTGCCTCCACGAGATCCGCTCAACACTGGCAGAAGCACACCAAGTGCACGGCACAAAAGAGTGCGACCGCATCGTTCGGCGTCGCAAAAAGCACGCCTTCTACCTCTTCGAATGCGCTGCTCATGCCGAAGAAGCTCACATCGTTGAAGCTCTACGACACGTCCCTGCTAACTCTATTCCTACTCCCAAGAACTACAAGGAAGCCATGAAGTCTGAATTTCAGCACTTCTGGAACGAAGCCATTGCCCAAGAACTCGCCAATCTCAAGGCCTATGGAGTTTACCGATTCGAACCTCTCCCAAAGGGCAAGCGACCCATCAACAGTCGCCTCATCTTCAAGATCAAGGCCAACCAACAAGGCCTAGTAGATCGTTTCAAAGCCCGCCTCGTTGTCCAAGGTTTTCGACAACGCTTTGGCGTGGACTATCTCAAGACTCACGCATCCGTCTGCAAGATGCAAACGTTTCGCTACCAAATGGCACATGCCACACAGAACGATCTGCGACATGAAATCATCGACGTCAAATCTGCTTACCTCGAAGCACCGATGAAGATGCCTGTCTACATCAACATTCCTGGCCATCCCGCTCCACCTGGACAAGCTGCTCGCCTAATCACATCTCTCTACGGCACGAAGCAAGCTGGCCACAACTGGCATCAAACAATCGTTCCACTCCTTCTCAAATGGGGTTTCAAGCAATCCTACGCTGACCCCTGCTGCTTCCAACACAACTACTCTCCCCACGACTACTGCGTACTCTGCCTCTTCGTGGACGACTTCTCCATCACTTCTACTCGATCTTCTACCAAAAGCCGCGACATGTTCTTCAAACGTCTCACCACCAAATTCAAGACCAGCTCTGCTGACGACAACAACGTCTACATCGGCATCCGCTGCCGACAGCTGGCCGCTCATCTCCGATTCCTCGACCAAGAACGTTTCGTAGTTGATCTCCTCCATCTTTATGGATTCGAGAACCTACGACCTGTCGCCACTCCATGCTCTGGGACACATCTCTCTCGTGACCAATGCCCCATCGAGCAGAGCGAAAAGGACGCCATGTCAAAAGTCCCCTTTCGCCAAATCCTCGGGTCTCTTCGCTACCTCGAACAATGCACACGACCCGACATCTCCTTCGCTCTCAACCGTCTCAGCCGTTACCAAGTCAACCCCGGCCAAGTCCACTGGAAAGAACTCAAGCACCTAGTACGATACGTTGCAGCTACCAAATCCTACGGCCTCATGTACGGCAAAGACGCATATCCTCAACACCGACTACTCGACCACGATCTGTCCGGTCCCCTTGAATGTTTCGTGGACAGCGACCACGGAGCAGACCGCGACACTCGCCGCTCCTGCACGGGATACATCTTCTTCTCCAGAGGTGGTCCCATCAGCTGGCGATCACGACTCCAAACATCTACTGCAATCTCAACTTGCGAAGCTGAATTCATGGCTGCGTCTGACGCCGGATGCGAGAACATCTGGCTCCGCCGCCTCATCTCGGAATTCACCAACCTCTCCTGTACACGAATGAACGGCATGTTAATTGCAAAGGACATTGCCGCTCCTCGACTCTCCTCCAAGTTCTTCGACACTGAAGCACCCACTATGTTCTACGAAGACAACATCGGTTGCATCAAAACTTCCGAAGACCCAGTCCTTCACGGACGCATGAAACACATCGACATCCGTTACCACAAACTCAAAGAGTTCGTTAAGAACAGATCTGCCAAGCTCATCTACGCGAGCACCAGCCGACAGATTGCTGACGCCAACACGAAAGCCTTATCCAAGGCAGTGTTCATCCCGTTACGTGATTGCATGGTGATCGACCCCTTCAAGACACCATCTCTCGTGGCACAATTCGACCTCAAACGTTTCCCGTCTTCTACAACTCCTGCTTCAACGTCCCCTTCCAACCTTCCTTCGAAATCCAAACGCGCAGTCGACAACCCGTCATACTCATTGCCTACCAACAATTCATCTGGAAAAACCACGCGGCCTGCATCTCAGCAGTAGCCATGGCTAGTACATCAAACCTCATGCGATCTTCGTCAGATCTCGCACAGGGTTAGGGTTAGGATTCGCACCAACCCAAAATACGATTTACGACTGCACTCTCTCTGACCTTCTACATCCAACAGCACGAGCTCTCATCTCGAAGCTCACTCAGCAAAGCTCATCAGCTTATCTACGACATCTCGAATACTATCAACTCTTCCACACTTCACTCGGACTCATCTTCTCGCAAACCTGAACAGCGATAGCACACCATTTGGACAGCTTAGCGCACATCACGCGAACCTGCAATCAGCAGACCGAAGAAGTCTACGATGTGGGGAGGCTGCTAGGATTCAAAACATCGAACCTCCTTCTATCTCCTCTTTGCTTCACTCTACAAGCAAGTGGAGTTCTCCTTTGCTACTTTGTGAGCCTGTGGACTTTCACCCAGCTTTCTCCAAGCACGGTTTACCACAGCATGTAGTTGCTCCTCCTCCTGGACCTACAAATTATCAGCCAGCCCCTTGTCTCTCAAGAATAGGCTGATTTTCTCTCACAATCTCCTCTACAGCTGGCCTCAACTCCCAGAAGTCTCCAATCTACTCTACACTGCTCAGAAGGCTCCAAATCCTCACTTTCGCCTACAAAGTGTACCTCAGGACAAAAAGTACTTCTGCACGCTTTCTTGACCAGAAATGGATTCTCTTCAAATCTTCACCATTTACTCTCCTCAATTGGTCAAGTCATCTACCATGCTCAAAACTTGCATCTGGCTCCTCTAGCCCAAGTTACAGCACTCCAAAGTTTGCCAAAACTCATAGAGCCACGCCGCGCGGCGGCGGGCGAGGCAAATCTTTTGTCCGCGCTACCACCACTTTCGAACGAAACGATCTTTCCGTTCACGATCTACCGCTAGGACTTCCTACTCTCTTCTAAGGCACCCCCTGAGGTATCTACCGAGGAACCCGCCTGCAATCCGGGCAACGCCAAGAATAGAAGTATTTTAGGAAGGCCCACATACAAAATATAGTGCCTAGAATAGATTGATCTGGGAACAATAGGCCCAACTCTTTTTAACTCAAGACGATTTCTCTCAACAGACCGCACATCTGTCTGTCCGTCTCCCGTCCTTTCACTCGCCCCGCTCTCTCTTGGACGTTAATCCCGCAACCGTCGCCTGCGCCAGTCAGCCAGTTGCCTCGCGAGCCCCTTTTAGCAGCATCTCACAGAAGAAGCGACAAGGCTCATTGCCGCGTTTTCGCTAATTCGCTGCCTCCGAGATCTTTGCTCACAACACCTCCGCGCACTCCTCTCCACGGGCAAGCACCCCGCTTGTCGCAGTCGGCGCACTCACTTCCCTCACCGCCGATTCTCTCCGCCTTATCTCACACGCATCACGCGTATCAAATTCCCCGCGTCCGCCGCTTACGCGACAACGCAACCGGAGCTCTCTCGTCGTCCCGACTCCGCCGCTTTTCTCACCGGCCCCGCGAATCGCGCGCGGCGTCAGTCCGACTTCTCTCCCCCCTCGAATTTGATCCCTTCCAGGTCATGGGTATTTAACCGTACGTACCTTGTGAACGAATCACCGAGCTTCCAACCTTTCTCATAGTTTCGGAAGCCGTACTCTCGGAATCTCGACGCGCGACCTTCTCGCTTCCGCCGAGCCGCGTCGATCCCCACCGCACGAGTCGCGTCACACACGTTGCTTCATCTGAACCGTGTTCCCTCGTGCCGCACTGATCTTGACGACCCACACACGCGCAGTCTTCCGCGCATACTCGAGAGCAGTCAAACAGTGCCCCAATATCGGTCCCATATAAGGCCCTCCTGAGGCTAGTTTTGGGCGCTTTTTCGACCAAAACACTTTTTCACCTTCTCACAGACCCGCTTTTATTTTTCGAACCAAAAGTGACCGATTTTGCATCCTTGTATCACTTTCAGGCAAGAAATCATCGAAATCTGACCATATTCTTGCCCCTCAGAAGCACATTTTCTGACTTTCGGCCCTTCTAGAGGCCTACACCTTCACTCCACAGACGACCACTGGCGTTCACCCAGTTGGCTCGTCCCTGCCTGCTTCATCCGTTGTCTGTTTCATCCAAGTGTCTCCCACAGGAAACATTCAACCAAGCACTACAAGCTTTCATCCAAAGGTTCAGCAGTTACAACCTTCCAACTGTGCACATTTTGTCCTTGACACACTTTCGCTCGACACTCTCTCTGTCCCACTGTGCACATTTTCATTTTGTCTTCGGCATACTTTCGATCCACAGTCTCTCTGTCTTTTCGAACACTTTCATTCGGCAGTCTCTCTCCGAATCCTTCAGAACTCTTTCTCTGAGTCACAAGCCTTGCCTAGCCCCCAGACGACTACCACTCTCCTTGACTGTAGTCTGTACAACTTGAGGCGCACCAGTACCAATCTCCCTTGGGTCCACAAGGGCTAGTCACCCTCCCAAGCGCTCGGAGATTGGACACGCCTAAGGCACGCCAAACGAGTCTGCGTGTTTCCTAAACACGGACATCGGCCTTTTCTCTGTAGGGTTCATCCACTTCGAGTTGACCCTCAACAGTTCTGCATCACCTTGCAACCGTCCAGCCACTGGCTCTGACGAACGTCACTTCCATCTAACGAACGTTCCTCTGTGAACGTAGAGTGTTCACCGGACTAACGTGACCCGGCAAAAGACTTCGAGTCTTGCCTGCTAACGTTTTCCAACGAATCACGATCGATTTGGCACCCACTGGGTGAGACTTGCACTGTGCACAACAACTTGCCCCTCATCAAGCGTGACCCTCATCTAGCGTGGGCTTCACCACAAACCTTTACCTGTACCACCTTCTTTCTCTAAGTATTCCTAATCCCTGCGGTTATTCCGGTAACCACCCCGGTTGGCTGATCTGGTGTGACGGTAACGCTCACGACCCCAAGTGATCTAGTTCTCTGCACCAAGGCAACAACTGGGTCCTGGGTCATCGGTGGAAACATCTGGCACCTGGGTCATCCAAGGCAACACCTGGCACCTGGGTCATCTAAGGCCACATCTGGGTACTGGGCCATCGACACCACCTCTCTTCTGCTGGTGTGATCAGCTTCAGTGCACGCTTGTGCCAGCGCACGGGACGTAAGGTTTGCAAAAGCATACCAACCCGTTGCGTCAATCATCAACAACCTCCAACTACTGCGACCAACGTCCGGCCCGACCAACCACTCAGCGTCTCGGCCGGCACGTGGCTACATTCGACCAAGACAAATCTTCATAAGAGTATCCATACTCTTGCAAGCCAGCCTACCTGTCGGATCCCCTCTACTTGTCTCCAGAATAGTTGCCGTCCACTGGACCCAACGCTGTCGTCAACCTGGAGCACAAAGCCGATCCGCAACTCTTGCTCAACACGAACGCAGCTGGCTCACAACTGCCAAGTGGCACATACATCGAAACATCTGCTGCACCTTCCACGTCGTCACCTTCCACGACATCTACTGGAACCGCGTTTTCTCAGTCTCCTACTTCCACTCTTGCGACTCCAACTGGCATCGCAAACCGCGTCACAAACAGTAGCGTCTTCACGCCCAACTCGGCAAGACTTCCATCACCGGCAGTTACTCAAGCCTGCCCTACTTGCCTCACTGAACTCTGCACGCGCTGCCAAGCTCACTTGGACGGAAGCAGTCTCGACACAAGTCTCATAGTCTCTACAGTAAGTGGTTCAACGCCAGCGAAGTTCTGCCGAACTTGCTGGGAAGCCGTGCAGGACGCCCACGAACCTCAGGGAACCTGCGGCATCTGCCACCGAAACATCTGGCACTTCGACAAAGTAGTCGGTGCCTTCCAAGACTCTCAGCTCGAATCCCTCTTTCATCGTTACTGCTGGAAGGAACTACACCCGATCAACGCGCATAGCGCATCAATCCTTCCGCAACTCTTTCACAACTGGGACAACGACGACAATGAGCAACCGCAATAAACCCAAACGTCGGTCTACCCGGCGCACTTCCTCACGGTACTTCCACAACAATCGCAACAAAAGTTCACGGCTACCTCGCTCCACGAAGCGACGCCCTGAACG
>NZHD01000020.1 GCA_002691205.1 Deltaproteobacteria bacterium | reverse complement strand
CGCCGCGACATTCAGCCCGGAACTCTCGGACCTCACCCTTTACGTCATCGACGTTTCCGCGGGAGACAAGATTCCACGAAAAGGAGGCCCTGGAATCACACGATCCGACCTGCTGGTGATCAATAAAATTGATCTAGCGCCTCACGTCGGCGCTTCTCTTGCGGTCATGGACCGGGACGCGAAGCTAATGCGAGGAGAGCGGCCTTTTGTCTTTACCGATATCAGATCGGGTCAGGGCCTATCAGACGTGATCGAATTCGTGATCCGAGAGGGAATGCTGGATCTCGAAGCTTGAGAAACGGAGGAAGCGCCATCTGCCCTGAAACCTTTTTCGCTCGAAAAGCCAGCCCTTCCTGCCCTCATCCATAAAACCCTTTCCGAGGTGCACACAGACCCGTAGGATCCGAAGGATCACACACTTTCACGGAACCCCACTTGTCCTCCCACTTCAGGAAGACTCCGCTCCGTATCGCTCCACTATTCCCGGAAAGAACCCGTGGCGGATTGCAAAAACATGATCATTCTCTCCGACAAGTCCTCGGGGTCCAGCGCCTGCCAGAATCTGCTGAGCGAATTCGCAGACATTCGACACGTGGCCCAGACTCGACATTTCGAGAACGAGACCCTCTACTGGACCAAGGCCGCTTCAACCCTCGGCCGGCCCCAGCAAAAAATGGTCGATAGCGAAGTCCCGATCCCCATGGAAAAAGCCCGATCGGAATTGATCCAGCTGCTGAGAGAAAACCTGACGGGATTCGAGGCGCCTTCGGATGACGAGGCGCTGGTCATGGAGGGTTTTCGCCAACTCTGCAAGCAACATTCACCCATCTTCATCGAAAAATCGCTCCACCACCTCTGCCAATGGTCGGCTCTGGAACTCATCGTGGACGCGACAGAAAAAATCGACGACGTCGACTTCCTCTTGATCGGACTCATCCGAAACCCTCGAGATTCTAATCCAGAAGCTCGAAGCCGAGGGTGTTTGAAAGTTCAAGCAGTGCCTTCTCAGGCTCTTCCACTTTGATGGTGGTCATTCCTAGGAGGCGAGCTGACTTTAAATTGCCCCCGATGTCATCCAAAAAGACAGCGTCCGATGGATTGATTTCGAGTCTTTGGCAGACGAGTTCATAGATACGCGGGTCGGGTTTTCGGAGCCCTTCGACGCTGGATTCCACGAAGACATCAAAGAGCCCGTGTAGCGCTCGAGTTCCATCATCCGGCCCCGCCTCTTCGTCGGAGATCCAGTTGTTTGTGAGGGCGGCGACTTTCAAGCCAGATTCACGAATACGGCCGATGGCCTGAAGCATGTTCGCCCGTGGCTGAGTCACCTCGCTCATCCGTCGCATCATTTCGCGGGCTGAAAAGGTGGGCCCGGCCTCGGCGCAGTCTTTTTCGAAGTCCGTATAAAAGGTCTCCATAGAGATCTCGCCCCTCTCGAGGCGGGACCATGCGCCGTGAGGTGCAGTGTTGGCAACCACATGGTTCACGAAATTTTTAGGCAGGCCGAGCTCTCGCTCGTACTCCGCAATGGCGTGGAGGGGAGAGCCTAGAACGACACCCCCTAAATCAAAGATCACGGCTTTAATATTCATTTGGTTCGCAGCTTATCACGCTCGGGCAATGCAGGCTTCATACGGTTGAGGGCTTGTATGATCTGATCGTAGACTTGCAGTTCATGGGCAACGACCGATCTGGAGCCCCAGTACGCACCGGAAGCGCCCACGGTGCTGAGCCCGGCCAGGCTGGTCGCGAAGCCAAAGAGCCATTGACGTCGTCGTCGCCGGGCCTCAAAGGCACCGGCTCCGGCAGTGAGGCCGAGGATCAGCCCCCCTGCAGCCATGACGCTTTCACGCGACTGTCGATCGAGCGAGATCTTACGCCCAAGTTCAATCTGGTGATGAGCGAGATTGAGGGTCTCTACGCTGACGGGATCAGGGACAGGGACCGGCTTTGCACGTTTTGAGAGTTCGAAAACGCCGAAGAGGCCCGCATGGTCAGAATAGGTGGCTCGATCTGATCCGACTCTAAACTCAGCGTCGAGGACCCGGCGCAGCGTGGTGGGTCGAATTTCGGTTTCTTCGCCGCCTCTCGAAAGAATGAGATCAATCCGAGCGTCGGGGGCGTCTGCGCCCCGGTAAGGATTGCCCTGAACAATGGTGGCTTGTCGAAGGTCAAGCTCTTGAGCGCTGTCGAGGAGGCCGGAGAGTCCCAGGAGGATGCGGCTGGCCGGTTCATGTTCTTCGGTGTTGAAGTCACCCAGAGCAATGACTGGATTTTTGATTTTTCGAATCGCTGTTGCGATTTGAATGGCTTGGGCAGCTCGGAGGCCATCGTATTCGTCGAGTTCAGGCGCGGGGGTATAGCCCGCGTGAAGGTGAGTGTTGATGATTGAAACGAGCCCGGCCGACGTTCGCAGGGTGAATTCGGCGAACCCTTTGCCTCCGTAATAGTCGGCGTGCTGTGGCCTCTGAGGAAGTCCGGCGAGGCGGAAGGGGGTGAATCGAATGTCCTCGACGGGCCAACGCGAGAGCAGCATGAGGCCGCTGCCTCCAAAGGCCGCCTTGCGATGCCAGAGGGTCGTGTAGCCGTGGGCTTTTCCAGCTTCAGTCAGCTGGGAACGGGCCTCCGGGGTCCACACCTCCTGCAAGGCGATGATATCCGCTCCCAAAGGTCCAAATTGTTCACCGATGGCCTCCATCCGCTGGGCGTGATGTCGAGCAATGCCGAGCGGGAGACCCCAGACGTTGAGAGTGAGGACGCGAATATTCATCAGGCCGAAGGGTAGCGTTCACGGCCCAATACACGCAGAGGCGTCTATGCTTTTCTGAGGTTTTAGGCCGAAGACAGGGCCCTTCGAAGGTTCTCAAGGTTTTCGGCGAAGAGAAGGGCGGGTTGGGTGAGCGAAGCCGGTCCGCTCAAGTGGAATAGGTGAGTGGGGCCGGGAATTTCGCTTTGGAACGTCTCCCAATTGGGCCATCCCTGAGGTGGGTCCAGGGCAAATAAGAATGCGCGCCTTTGGCCCGGGCCCAGGTCGCTTTTGGCCTTGAGCAGATCAAGGGCGCGGCGAATCAGTCCGACGACAATGGTCCCCATGGTAAATCGAGCGTTGAACTCAACAATCGGTCGCAGCAGACGCGGGCGTTCTGAACCCGCGCGCGCCGGCCCGAGGAAAGTCATTCCATCAATGCCGCATGGCCCCGTATACCCGGCCGCCCCCGCGTGTCCGGCCATGAGGGCGGCGGCTTCGCGAGCCTGTTCCTCATAGGGCCCTCCTGAGAAGACTCGGCCCCGGGAGTCGACTTCCCCAAGGTGTCCGCGGTAGACCCCCGCTCGGGTCACCCAGAGTTCCAGAGAGCCCATGAGGGTGACCACGGGCAAGCGGCTGCTTCCGGACGGACCGATATGGATCTGGACCGAGAAATCGTTGCAGCGGCGGAGCCAGGGCTCGAGAATGACGCCGCCTCTATTGGCGAACCCGGGGGCTGCGGCGATTAATCGAGAGCGGTCGAGACTGCTCAGCGTCCCCCCAATTCGGCCTCGTCCACTGCTGCCCATTCGGGGCTTTAGGGTAAATTGACCCTCGGTCCATTCGGGCCACCGGCCCAGTTCGCGTTCAACCTGAGTGAGCCAGTTTTGGGGCACCCGCAGGGTTTCCGAGTCAAAGATTTTTCCGAGATCACGCAACTCGGGCGGGGCCAGATCGAGTTCTCGACTGGCTTGAATCGCAAACGCTTTGTCATGGGTTTCTAAAACTTTTGAAGGGACAGGCCCACTCCAGGTCAGGCGCTCCTGCTTGGCTAGCCTTTCGGCCATGGGGTCGGCCCACCAACACTGAACGTCTGAGTCCTCAAGCCAGGGGAGTGCGGCCTCTGCGGGGCGGGGGCCAAGGGACTCCGGCCAAGGGTCAGGCGATGTTTCGACACCGACGAGAGTATGATTTTCCCTAAACAGATGACGCCACAAGTCCACTGTGGTGGAGACGGCCGGCAGCCTGTGGAGCGAGGCCCAGTGGGGGCCTTCTTCAGCTCCAAGATTAGGGATCAGTCCTTGTGTTTTGGTCTCAGGAGGGCTCAAGAGGGCTTAGTGGAGCCGGCAACCTGCTGACTGGAGCGAGCAGTCCGGACGTGTTCGATAAATGCCTCAGAGAGGCCCGCAGAGCGTCTCGCCTTCTGATCAAACCGTCGCCCCTTGGCGCGGTTGGCCGCCAGAGGAAAGGGGACGGATTCTTCGTAAGCCGCCACGCCATCTTCGCCATGTTCGGGGGATAGGCGAATCAGCCACTCCGCAGCGCGGCGGACATGAAGGACTTCATCATCGTGGACGCGTTGACAGACTTGAGCGCTTTGTAGGTCTCCCGCTTCGCGAAAGCCATCCCGGTAGACCAGTGTGAAATCGAGATTGGCCTGCTCCAGGGTCAGACCCATGGCGGCAAGAAAGGCTTTGGGTCCATGGGGGGAGCCTTCAATCGCAGGGAGCTGCTTCCAAAAGTAATCTGACCGACAGTGCTCGGAGAGGTCGGACCCATGAGCGGCAAGTCGATCGAGATACAAACGGCAGTGAATTTGTTCTTCGGCCAAAGTGGCGAGCCAGAGCCGTCGGAGTTCGGCTGGGAGGTCAGGCCATCGCAGCAACGCCCAGGCGAAGAGTTCTACGGCCATGAGTTCATGGTGGGCGAAACGCGCCAGGCAGCGAGCTCGAGCCTCCGCCTGGCGGAGTTGCCCGGGACGGGGCAAAGGTTCGGCGCCACTGGAGAGGCTCAGCTTGGGTTCGCGAGCTGGATGAGATCGGAAAATGGCCTGGCCTGGGTCGTTGTCGGCCAGCGGCGCTCCATGGGCGGTGCGCGGCGGAGCCAGCTTGCTGGCCAGATCCCCTTGGTCCAGGAGGTTGATGCAGAATTCACGGATGCTGGGTTCTTTTCCCATAGAACGAGGCTAGTCGAGTCCGTGACGCTCGCCAGGGTGCGAACCGTGTGGGATCGTCACGAAGCCCTCACTCCCCCCGGGGTCACAGGGCGGGTGCCGCAAGGATCACGCTGAAACGTGTTTCCGTCCAGACTGAAACGTGTTTCAATAACGCGCCATGCAGGACCCACTCGAAGAACGATCTCGACGGATTGTGGAAACGGCGGTTGAACTGGCCGAACAGGGCGGTTTTGAGGCGGTTCGTCTGAGGGACGTCGCCCAAGACGCAGGCGTCGCTTTGGGGACGCTTTACCGTCGTTTTCGGAGCAAAGAAGATCTGCTCATCGCTGCTTTGGCTGTGGAGACGGGGAATCTGGAGAAACGCTTTGCGCAGCGGGGCGTACGTGGGGCCGACGAGATTGAGCGGGTCATGGATTTTTTTGGATTGGTGAACCGAGGCTTGTTACGTCGGCAGAATTTAGCGAGAGCGCTGATTCGAGCCGTATCTTCCGGCGAGCCCGGCTTAGCCCAAAAGATGGCTTCGTATCATCAGCACATTGAACGCATGTTGGTGATGGCTTTGCGGGGGAAAGTGATCAGCGAGGAAGGCGAGCTGATAGATCCCGAACCCGACGTCAACGAAAAACAACTCGCCGAGACATTGAATCAGTGTTGGTTTGCGTTGTTGGTGGGGTGGGCGGGCGGAGTCAACGATCAGGCGGAAGTGCTCAAGAAGACGCGCGCGTCGGCCAAACTCATTCTCAACCCATCGGATTGAGGCGGATTAAGGAGGATTGAGCAGATGGCTCTAGCAGGAAAAGCGCGTGAAGATTTCGAAAAGAAACTCAAACCCTATGTGGGCATTGGCATCGGGGTCGAAGATGTGGGTCGCAATCCCGTCAACCAGGCCATGATTCGTCAATGGTGTGAGGCCATGGGCGATGAACTGGGCGTATACACCGATGCCGCAGCTGCAGCCGTCTCTACACATGAGGGGATTGTTGCACCGCCGACCATGCTGCAGGCCTGGATCCTCGGCGGCGTGGCCATGGCCGGTGGCGAAGACGATCCAAGAGATAAGCAGAAAGAGCTGCACCGGCTTTTTGATGAGCATGGATTTACGGGTGTCGTGGCTACAAATACCGAGCAAAAGTATCTTCGCTATCTCCGCCCTGGCGATGAGGTGCGAGCGGCCACTCAAATCGAATCGATCTCGGAACAAAAAGCTACAGGCTTAGGGGTCGGTTACTTCATCAACACGCGAACTCTTTTTTATGACCAAGACGACGCAGAAGTGGGGTCTCTGACCTTTCGCGTTCTTAAGTTTGAGACCGAAGATCGGCCGAGTGCCAGTGAGGGAGAGGGCTCCTCAGCCATTCCTGGGAAGCCGCAGCGAATCAAGCCCGTTCTGGGCCACGATAATGAGTGGTGGTGGCAGTGTGTGGAGAAGGGGGAGTTAGCCATCCAAAAATGTTCGTCGTGCGGAGTCTTGAGACACCCCCCGCGCCCCATGTGCGGCGAGTGTCAGTCGACTGACTGGGAGTTTATTTTTTCGACGGGTCGCGGCACGATTAATAGCTATGTCGTGATCCATTATCCGGAGGTGCCAGGGTATACGTACCCGTTGGTGGTGGCGGTTGTGGACCTTGAAGAAGGCACTCGATTCGTCAGTAATGTAGTTGATGTCGATCCCGCCGAAGTTGAGATTGGAATGTCGGTCCAGGCTTCGATCGAACACGTCGACGACGAGATGAAACTGCCCGTTTTTCGGCGCGCATAGAGAAACTTGGAAAGGAACCTAATCGATGCAGAGTCTTAATTACGCAGATGTGACGGTAGGGGATAGCTTGCCTGAATTGCCCATTGACTTGACGGTCAGCCTAATCGTGGCCGGGGCAGTGGCTTCGCAGGACTATACCCCGGTTCATCATGACAAGAGTGCCGCGCAAGCTGCTGGGATGCAGGATGTTTTTATGAATATTTTGACGACCAACGGACTTGTCAGTCGTTTTGTGACCGACTGGGCTGGGATGGATTCAAGGGTGACGGATGTCGCGATTAAGTTGGGAACGCCTAATTTGCCCGGGGACACCATGGTCCTGACCGGGGCCGTCATTGAGAAAAATGATCAGGAAGGCTCCGTGACCGTTGAGGTGACTGGCAAGAATGCATGGGGGAATCATGTGACGGGAACGGTGGGCTTGATCTTGCCCAGGGAGGCGAATTAAGATGCCGACGACGCTGAAGGACCAAGCGGCCATCGTTGGAATTGGAGAAACCGAATACTCAAAAAATTCGGGTCGGTCGGAGCTTTCCTTGGCTAGCGAAGCCTGTGCTGCAGCGATTAGTGATGCCGGTTTGACACCGGCCGATATCGACGGCATGACGACATTTACCATGGACAACAGTGATGAAATAGAGGTGGCCCGGGCCGTGGGCGTGAAGGATCTGACATTTTTTAGTCGAACGCCTCATGGGGGTGGAGCGGCGATTGGTGTCATGCATCAAGCGGCGATGGCCGTCGCCACGGGAAGTGCGAAGGCGGTGGTGGTTTATCGAGCTCTGAATGGACGTTCAGGCTCCCGCTACAGCGAAGGTGTTTCAGGAGGCCCCACGACGTCCGACCTGATTCACTGGAGTTGGTATATGCCGTCCGGTTTAATGACCCCCGCGAGTTGGGTGGCCATGTATACCCAGCGCTACATGCATGACTACGGCTGCACGGGAGAGGATCTGGCTGAGGTTTGCCTCTCCCAGAGAGATCATGCCGTCAAAAACCCTCGCGCGTTTTTTTACGAGAAGCCCCTGACCTTTGAAGAGCATCAGAGTGCGCGACCGATCGTGGAGCCTTTGCGTTTATATGACTGCTGTCAGGAAACAGATGGGGGTGCGGCGTGTGTGGTGGTGAGCCCGGAGATGGCACGCGAGCTGCCTCATGCTCCGGCCATGATTCGGGCGGTGGCCCAAGGCGCAGCCGGTGACCAAGAGTCCATGACGAGTTTTTATCGGCCCAGTCTGTCAGATTTGCCCGAGATGGATCTTGTTGCCAAACAGTGTTGGGCGATTTCAGGGCTTGGCCCCGATGATGTGGACGCCGCTGTGATGTACGACGCTTTTTCCTCAAATGTTCTTTTTCAATTGGAGAGTTTTGGTTTCTGTGAGAAGGGGCGAGCTAAGGATTTCGTTCGTGACGGAAATCTTCGTTTGGGCGGAAGGCTTCCTTCCAATACGCATGGTGGGCAACTGTCTGAGGCTTACTTGCACGGGATGAATGGCGTCAACGAAGGCGTTCGTTTGATTCGAGGCACGTCTTCAAGCCAGCCCGATAAAAATGAGCATGTTCTCGTGACGGCCGGAGTGGGTGTGCCGACCAGCGGGATGGTGCTCGGACAAGGTTAGTCTGGCGTTGAATTGCGAGATCGACTGTTGAGAATTTGAAGGAGAGGCGGAATGACGGTTTTAGAGGGACGCGTGGCCGCAGTGACCGGGGCGGGCCGCGGACTGGGGCGAGTCGAGGCTTTGGAATTGGCTCGCTTAGGTGCGCGAGTGGTTGTTTCTGATCTAGGAACAGATGGAGCCGGGCGAGGAGCGAGTGCGGACGGCGCTGAGTCCGTGGTGGAGGAAATTCTCTCGGCGGGCGGAGAGGCCGTGGCTCATCACGGCGACGCGGCCGACTGGAACGAGTCGAAGGCTATGATTGAGAAAGCGCTGGAGACGTGGGGCGATTTTCATATCCTGGTCAACAATGCAGGCTTCTGTCGGGACAAGATGCTTTTTTCAATGACAGAAGAAGATTTTGACGACGTGATGCGAGTTCATGTCAAAGGCCATTTTGTCGGCATGCGCCACGCCGCAGAATATTGGCGCAATAAGTCAAAATCCATGGGAAGCCCGACCTACGGGAGGATTGTGAGTACCTCCTCTGAGGCTTTTATTTTTGCTTCAGTGGGTCAACCGAATTATGCCGCTGCAAAGGCGGGAATCGTTGCATTGACGGGGGCCGCCGCCCAGGGGCTGGAGCGGTACGGCGTGACTGCGAATACCATCATGCCTCGAGCGCGCACGCGCATGACCACCGACGGCCCCACGGCGGCTTTTTTCGCAGAACCCGAACATGGGTTTGACACGTTTGCGCCCGAACATGTGGCGCCGCTTGTGGGCTATTTGGCTTCGCCGGCGTCGGAGCGTAGCTCCGGGAATGTGTATGTGATCTGGGGGCGCTCAATTCGAGTTCTAGAGAAACCCGGTTATGCGTCTGATTTTGAGGTCTCCGAATCTTGGACGTATGAGAATGTCGATGACGCCTTGACTCCTTGGCTGGCTCAGCGAGACCCTGTTCGAGATAGTTTTATTGTTCCTCCCGCTTAGCCAAAGCCCTCCTGTCTCGATTTTCTGTTGAATTTCAGAAAGTCGAGCAAGGCCGGAGGTTTGGCCCTAGACTAGGACGCACCAAAAGGGGTGGAGCATCAACGCTGTTTAAGAAAAGGCCCGGTTAGAGGGCCGCTTTTAAGGAGAACGTTATGAAGGTAGTCGTTGACTACGATCTCTGTGAGGCCAATGCGATTTGTATGGAGCAGGCTCCAGAGATTTTTCGCGTTGAAGACGATGATACGTTGACGGTGCTAATGGAAGAGGTCCCGGCCGAGTTCAAGGAAACAGCCCAAGAAGCCGAGCGACTCTGCCCTCGCCAGGCTATCCAACTCGTCGATTGAAATAGGGTCCCTGGGGGCCTTAGCTAACTTAGAGGGTTTTGACTCTTCGTCAGAAAGCTAGTTTGGGGGAGAGCTCCTAAATCTGGCTTCGGCCTTCCCAGTAGGGATCCCTCAGCTTTCGTTTGTAGAGCTTGCCATTGGGGTCCCGGGGCAATTCAACGACGTAGTCGATGGAGCGGGGCGTCTTCATTTTGGCGAGCCTGGATTCGCACCAGCTGAAAATTTCGTCGGTGAGGTTCTCGTTGGCCTCGACCCCGTCCATGGGTTGAATGACCGCTTTGATTTCCTCTCCCCAATCGTCGTTGGGGATGCCAAAGACGGCGACGTCGGCCACTTTGGGGTGTTGGATTAGCTCGGACTCGATTTCGGCGGGATAGAGATTGGCTCCGCCTGAGATGATCATGTCCGTCTTTCGGTCTCGAAGGAAGAGGTAGCCTTCGTCGTTAAGTTCTCCGACGTCGCCCACAGTGAAGTAATTGCCGATCCGATTGTCGCGGGTTTTCTTCTCAGCATCTTTGTACTTAAAGTCCGCTTGTCCAAGGAGCATGTAGACGGTGCCCACTTGGTTCGGGCCAAGTTCGTTTTCGTCTTCATCATAAATTTTGATATCCGAGTTCGTCCAGGCTTTGCCGACGGTGCCTGGGTATTTTCGCCACTCTTGGGGTGTGACCAGAGTCCCGCCGCCTTCGGTGGCCGCGTAATATTCAAAAATCGCATCCCCCCACCAGTCGAGCATTTTTCGTTTGGTTTCCATCGGGCACGGCGCTGCGGCATGCACCATTGTGCGCAACGAAGACATGTCGTATTGGCTGCGAATCTTTTCATCGAGCTTAAGGAGTCGATGAAACTGGGTAGGGACCATGTGGCTATGGGTAACGCGATACTTCTCGATCAAGCGCAGCATTTCTTCAGGTAGCCATTTTTCCATGAGGACCACGGTATGCCCCATGTGCATGGAGCTGCCGCTGAACATCAAGACGGCCGTATGGTAGAGCGGTGAGCCGCAGATGTGGACGTTGTCATCTTCAGGCTGAACGCCAAACATGCCCAAGAAGCCTGTGGTGAGCGTGGCCACGAGATCAGGGGAGATGTCTACAAGCGGCCGCCGGACACCCTTGGGGCGTCCCGTCGTGCCTGAGGTGTAGTTCATGACCTGACCTGCCGAGCGCTCCTCGGGCAGTCCTTCCGGCTGCCCGTGTTTGAGCTCTTCAAGGGCTCTGAATCCCGGCACTGCGCCCAGTGAGAAGGAACGGCTCTCAGGGAAGTCCAGTTCTTCTCGCGCGGCGACACAAGCGGGCTTGAAACGAGCCGACCCGAAAAAGACTTTCGCGTCGCTGTCCTTGATGATGTAGGCAATCTCTGGCCCGGTGAGATGATTGTTAATGGGCGTGAGGTAAAGGCCGATTTGTGTCACGGCCAAGTAAATTTGAAAAAACTCGGCTGAATTTTCCATCACAATGGCCACGCAATCGCCGCGTGTCAGCCCGAGGCTTCGAAGGCCATGGGCGATCTTGTTGGTCTCGGCCAGCAACTCGCCTCGACTCCACTCCTTTAGGTTCGGGTCGACGAGAGCCAATGGCTCGGGGTTTTGTGATGCAAAGTTCCAGAAGCCGAGTTCAGCCATAGGGTGTCTCCGGGTGGATTGGTGAAAAGTAAAGTTGGTTCAGAGCGGTTGGTCTCCGACGATCCACATGGAGAAATATTGTGATCCTCCACCGTAGGCATGACCGAGGGCTTTTTTTGCCCCATCGATCTGATGCTCGCCCGCTTGACCGCGCACCTGCATGGCGGCTTCGGCAAAGCGAACCATTCCCGAGGCGCCAATGGCATTCGTGCAAAGAACGCCGCCCGACATGTTGATGGGCAGGTCTCCGTCGAGGGCCGTGGCTCCTTCGTAGGTCATGCGCCAGCCTTCGCCGGGCGGGGCGAAGTGGAGGTTTTCCATCCACATGGGTTCAAACCAGCTAAAGGGAACGTAGACCTCAGCGCAGTCGATCTCTTTGCGTGGGTCGGTGATGCCTGCCTTTTTGTAAAGGGCGGCCGAACAGTCAAGTCCCGCCTGAGGCATGACCTGGTCGCGCTTGGCAAACATCGTGGGTTCGGTCTTCATCTGTGTGGCGTGAATCCAGGCGGGGGGATGGCTGCGTGACTGCTTCGCGGCTGCTGAGTCGCCAATAATGAGAGCGCAGGCTCCGTCTGAAGACGGGCAGGTTTCCAGATAGCGAATGGGATCCCACAGCATGGGCGAGTTTGCGATCATTTCAAAAGTGACGTCAGGGAGCTTCAGGTGCGCCACTGGGTTCTTGAGCGCATTCAGACGGTCTTTGAGTGCGACGCGAATTCCGGTGTCTTCGGGCGCCCCAGAGCGCGCCATATACCCACGGATGAGCGGGGCAAAGAATCCTCCAGCCCCGGCGACCAGCGTTTGTGAGAAGGGGAGCTTGATGGAGAGGGCCCACATGGCATTGCTTTCGCTCTGCTTTTCATAGGAGACCGTCAAGACCCGCTTGTGGATCCCGCTCTGAACCAGACTGGCGGCGACAATGGCGGTGGATCCACCGACACTGCCCGCGGTGTGGACGCGGAGCATGGGTTTGCCAACGCAACCCAGGGCTTCGGCCAAGAAGAGTTCGGGCATCATGACGCCTTCAAACATGTCCGGGGCCTTGCCGATCACCACGGCATCAATATCACTCCATTCTAGCTGAGCATCCTTTAGGGCCCGTAAGGCGGCCTCGCGGATTAAGCCAACTTGAGAGACATCCACGCGTTTCGCGTCAAAGTCGGTCTGGCCAATGCCAATCACGGCTGCATGTTCTGCCATATCTATTCTCCCTCCAGGACGCAGACCAAGTTCTGCTGCAAACAAGGGCCCGAGGTGGCGTGGGCGACTGCTCGTTTTCCATGACCTGCCCAAAGGCGGCGTGCGGACTCACCGAGCCGAGCAAGACCGGCCACCATGATTGGATTCCCACTGAGTGGGCCTCCAGATGGATTGATGAGAACATCAGGCCCAAGCCCCAGGGCTTCTCGCAAGATGACTTCTTGATGTGTGAACGGCGCGTGCAGTTCGGCAAAATCGATGGGGCCATCAGCCACTCCGGCGGCCTGGGCCGCGAGAGAAGTCGAAGGGGAGAGGGTCAGATCTCGTCCTCCAGGCTGGTGGGAGTCCAGACGATGCTCCAATCCGCGGATCCAGACGGGCGGATTAGGCCCCTTTCGAGCAACTTCTTCTGCGGCGATCACCATGACGGCCGCACCATCGGAAACGGGCGGACAGTCGTGCTTGCGCAGAGGCGAGACCAGGTATGGGTCGGCTAAAAGTTGGTCGGTTTCAAAGTCCCCTGAGAGCTGCGCGTCCGGATTGTCTTTGGCTTGAGCCCGGCACCGAACCGCGATTTCGGCCATCTCGCGCTCAGTCCATTTGCCTGCATCCAGTCCGGCACGGGCTTGAAGTGCAGCCAAGCTGATCGCGTCGGCCTTAAGCGGCGCGAGGGTGTAGGGGTCGAGCTGAAGTCCGAGGGTTTCCGCGGTTTCGCCCATGGAAGACCGACCAAAACTAAAAATGAGAGCAGAGTCGGCTTCGCCGCATTGGATTTTAATCCAGGCCTCATACAGCGCCCACGCGCCATCCATCTCAACGTGGCTTTCGTTGATCGGCGGCCATGCTCCGACGGCATCGACGGCCATCACAAAGGCAAAGGACTGACCTGAAAGGTAGTCGGTGCTGCCGGAGCAAGTGAATCCAATATCTTGCTTGGCAATCCCCGAGCCTTCCACCGCCTCCTTGATCAAAGGCATCAACATTTCGACTTCGTTCTCGTCTTGCTGCGTGCGAACCGAAGGGCTCTGGGCATAGGAGACAATGGCTACATCACGCATCAGCAGTACTCCTTGATTTCTGAGAAGGGCAGATCGGGTTCATCGATAGGTCTAAAGTATTTGATGTTCTCGGAGCTGTAATCCCATTCAGAGGAATCGACCCAAACCGCTTCGACTCGCATTCCGATTCGGACATCCTCTAAGGGGCACTCTTGAAGAAGGCCCGTAAAGCTGATGTCGGCCCCGTCTAAAAGAATATTGGCCGTGCAGTAAGGAAGGTCGACTGTAATGTTCGCAGAGGGCACGCGAACGATGGTCAGGGTGACGACGGTGCCTTTGCCCGAGACCTCGACCTCTCGACTGGTGGGGACGCCGTCACGGGGACAGGCGCCGCGTGGAGGGATGTAGACGAGCCCGGAGCTATCCGAGGCCTGTCCCAAAAACTTGCCCTGTTTCAGGCCTTGGAGGTATCGAGTGGCCGCCTTCCCGGGAGAATAGACGTATTCGACATTCACTGGGGTGACGATGCTCTGAGTGGGTTCTGAGACTTCATCGGGAGCCTCGACGGTTTGTACGCCTTGGTCTTCAGGGACGAAACAGCAGAGGTCTGTGATGCCTCCTTCGGGCGTAGCGGCCCAGCGCGGCGTGACTCGCATGCCGGAGGCCATCAGACTTTCGTCTCGTGTATCCACTGCGTGAAGAAGGGCCGTGTCCGCTCCATCAAGCTTAATGAGAGCAAACGCAAAGGGGTGAGCGATGGGATGGTTCTTTCGCGGCGTTCCCACCCAGGCCCAGCTTTCGACAACGCCTCCTGGCCCTACCGCGACGAATTCATCGGTTGTAGATTCGCCGGTTTCGGGGTCGTACTCGGCCGGCGGAACTAACACTCGGCCGCTTTTTGTCTTGACCCCGTGTATTTGGCCTTCTCGGAGCGCCGAAAAAAAATGGCTGAGAACGGGACCTAGGGAACGGCGATAATCATACTCAAGCACGTGAGGTGCTGAGAGGATGACGTCCGTTTCGGGGGTCGGATGGCTCATGAGGAACTCCTGCTTCAAGGTCGTGTGGTCCGTCGATGAAAGCGGCGCCGGCGCCAAAGGGCCGAGCCGAACGGCGCCGATATTAGAACACGTTCTACGGGCGTGACAGGGCGTCGGGTCTTTCAAAATGCATGTTCCAGGGCATCTGGATCGGGGCGGCTTCCAGCTCATGGCAAAAGTTCTGAATCCAGAGTTGAGCGGGGCTCGTGGCGTACTTGAGGGGCCATGCAGTGCCGAGCATGAGCGGTTGGGGCAGGGCTGGGGACCCGCGGGGAAAAGCCAGAGGCCTTTCGGTGGGCGGCTTCGATTGTGTTTTCTGCACGCCCTTGAAGAAGCGGTCCCTGGTGGAGCCGGCCGGGATCGAACCGGCGACCTCCTGAATGCCATTCAGGCACTCTCCCAACTGAGCTACGGCCCCACACGGGATGGGCAGGCTAACCCGCCGCATGGGGTCTTGTCAAAGGGGCATTTTTTGAAAGCGTCCTAGCCGGAAAACAAATCGGTCGTGCGTTATGATGCAGCCCGCTGCCGGAGTGGCGAAACTGGTATACGCAGGGGACTCAAAATCCCCCGGTCGCAAGGCCGTGCGGGTTCGAATCCCGCCTCCGGCACCACAGTTTACCGTAGGCTGAGTCTCCCAAGCCCTCGGACAGGTGCTACGAGCCTTCAGGAGGGCTCGGAGAGAAGAGAGAATTTTAATGAAAAAGGTGAGAATGATGAAGTTGAGTCGTGTTCTGGGTCTTTCGCTCATTGTGGTCAGTCTTCTTTTGGGACCGGCCCTCGTTCAAGCGCAGATGAGAGAATTTACGGGACGGATTGATCGAGTAAGCAAGAAGCGGATGATCGTCGACAACCGCATGGGTGACAAAGTGTCGTTTGTGCCAGCCGATCCCTCCGAAGTTTCGGGCGAGGGCAAGACGGAGTGGAAAGAACTCAAAAAGAAGGATTGGGTCACGGTCTCTTGGAAGTTTATCGACAAGCCCCGAAAGGCTTACAAGATTAAGGTCTTGCCGCCGAAAGAAGAAGAGGATTGATTGACCCGCCCTCCCAACTCCTTTTGTCGGGATGAATGGGATATGCCTGATGGGGCAGAGAGGCCAACGGTGACTCCTCGCCCAATGGGTGAGGTTTGGATAGGGTATGCCTATGGGTGCTCGTAAAGGTCTACTTCGTCCCGACCAGTTTGAACGTTACCGCAGGCACCTCAGTCTCCCTGAGATGGGAATCGAGGGCCAAGAGCGTTTGCTTGAGGCCAGCGTTTTGTTGATCGGCGCTGGAGGGCTCGGGTGCCCTTTGGCTCTTTACCTTGCAGCGGCCGGAGTTGGGCGTCTCGGATTGCTGGATGACGATGTCGTCGACCTCTCTAATCTTCAGCGCCAGATTCTTTACAGCACGGCCGATATCGGTCGAGCGAAAGTGGACGTGGCCCAAGAGCGCGTACGGGCTCTGAATCCTGACATCCAAGTTGAGGTGCATAAGCTGCGTCTGGATTCAGGAAATGCTCTGGAAATCTTTAAGAACTACGATGTGATTGTCGATGGAACCGACAATTTTCCGACGCGTTACCTTTCTAACGACGCGTGTGTTCTTCTCGGCAAGCCCAATGTCTATGGTTCGATTTTTCGTTTTGATGGCCAGGCGAGTGTTTTTGATGCTCGCTCGGGGCCGTGTTATCGATGCTTATTCCCCGAACCGCCCCCGCCAGGGTCTGTTCCCTCCTGCGCGGAAGGAGGCGTCTTGGGCGTTCTGCCAGGTTTGATTGCGACGGTTCAGGCGACAGAAACTATTAAATTACTCACAGGATTGGGTCGTTCTTTGGTGGGACGTTTGTTGATTTATGATGCCCTGGCCATGGAATGGACTGAGTTTCAGCTCAAAAAGGATCCGGACTGTCCGGTCTGCGGTGAGCACCCCACCGTGACTGAATTGATTGACTATCTCGACTTCTGTGGCGCGGTTCCTTCCGCGGGGCACGAGAGGGTGGAAACGGTTTCGGCGGATGAAGTGCATGCTCAGATGGAGCGTGGGGAAGAGTTGCTCTTGGTCGACGTTCGCGAAGCCGACGAAGTCGCCTGTGCTCGCATAGAGGGGGCTCAGTGGATTCCCCTTTCTGACTTTGAAGCCGGACTAGTTGGCTTGGAGGCTTGGAAGCACAAGCCCATCATTGTGCATTGCCACAAAGGAGGGCGAAGTCAGGGCGTCTGCGAAAGGCTGATGGAAGCGGGCTTTGAGCAAGTTAAAAATCTCGATGGAGGCATCGAAGCCTGGTCTTTGACTGTGGATGATCAGGTGCCTAGATATTAAGGACCCCGGGCGATTGGCCTGAGATGCGAGTTGTACAAGGCCCTAAAACAAGGTGAGGAGACGAGGCGCAGAATGAAACAAACAGTGATCCCCAATTCCCTCAAGCGAAGAGACTTTATTGAGCAAGAAATGAGCGATGCAGAGAGTCTTGCTTTCGCAGACGCCTACATGGAAGCCGGTCGAATTCAGGAGGGAATTGTTTTCCTCTCAAAAGCGAACGCCACCGACCGACTTGAGGCCCTTGCTGAACAAGCGGTGGGCGAAGGAGACGCCTTTCTTCTTAAGCAAGTGGGGCAGGCTCTGGGCCGAGATTTTTCATCGGACCGATGGCTTAAATTGGCCGAAGCGGCCGAAAAAGCCGGCAAGACGATCTACTCGGAGACGGCGCGTCGACAAGCACGTGTGGGCGACGCTGAGCATTGAGGGCTTTTTCAGGGCGTGTAGGCTCTAGGGTATGGCACAGACTGAGATTCTCATTGAGAACGCCCGTTCTCACAATTTAAAGGGCGTGGACTGCCGTATCCCGTTGAGATCTCTGACAGTGATTACGGGGGTTTCGGGCTCGGGCAAATCAACGTTGGCCTTCGATACCCTTTATGCGGAGGGGCAACGACGCTACGTCAGTTCGCTCTCCACGTATGCTCGACAATTTCTCGAGAGGTTGCCTCGGCCGGCGGTGGACCGAATTTCGAGTTTGCCTCCAGCCATTGCGATAGAGCAGGTGAACCGTGTCACTCAGGCGCGCAGCACAGTCGGGTCGGCCAGTGAGGTCTTGGATGCTCTCCGTCTCTTCTTTGCGAAACTGGGGCGTACGCGTTGTCCGGACTGCGACCTTTTGGTTGAGAGAGGAACGGTTCCGGATATCGCCCAGCGTATTTTAGAGCGATTTAAGGGGCAGCGAATTTTAATCGGCGTTCGCCTTCCGGAAGCGACGGGCGAGAATCTTCAGGATTTGAGAGATCGTTACTGTTCTGAGGGATTTACTCGGATGGTCGATGCATCTGGGGCCGTAGTGGACTGGATGGAGTCACCGATCGTCGTACTTGAGTCTTTGGTTTCAAAGGGCTTCCTGTTGATCGATCGATTGGCGATTCGGGCCACACACGGAGATTCAGAGGAGTCCAGGGATTCTGAATTAACACGCCTTTCGGAGGCGATTGCGGCCGCCTTTATGCGCGGAGAGGGCGAATTGATTGTGGCTCTGCACGGTGAGGGCGAGAACGATTTAGCCTTCTTTCGTCAAGGGTTCGCATGTCAGGGGTGTGGGCGTCGTTTCCCAAATCCGGAGCCTGCTCGGCTTTCGTTTAACAGTCCGTTGGGGGCTTGTGAGGCCTGCCAAGGGTTCGGCCGTCAAGCGACGATCGACTGGGGGCGCGTGGTACCCGATCAGGATGTGAGTTTGAAAGATCATGCGATCGCCCCCTTTGCAACCCCGATGGGCCGGAGCCTAGAGCGCGACCTTCTCTCAGCCTGTGAGATCCGAGGTGTCCCCGTTGAATTGCCTTGGTCTGAACTTGAGGAGGCTGACAGGGCCTGGGTTCTGGAGGGCGATGAAGAGGGCTGGTACGGCGTGCAGGGCTTTTTTGATTGGCTTGAAGGACGTCGGTACAAGGTGCAAAGCCGTGTTCTGATTGCGCGCTATCGAACCTATATTTTATGCGATGAGTGTGAGGGGTCGCGACTTTGTCCTGAGGCGCGATCCATTGAGGTTGCAGGGGTTCATGTGGGCGAGCTCAGTACCTTTGATGTGGCTTCTCTTGCGGCATGGATCGATGCGCTGGAACTCACAGAAAAAGAGCAAGAGATTGCAGGCCGACTCCCGGAAATGTTACAGACGCGCGTGGCGACGCTGGATGCTGTGGGCTTGGGGTACATCTCACTTGATCGACCTATGCGAACACTTTCAGGAGGGGAAGCCCAGAGGATTCAATTGGCCACTGCACTTGGCGGTGGATTGACGGCCTCTTTGTACGTCTTAGATGAACCCTCCGTGGGATTGCATTCGCGAGACATGCGTCGTCTCATCGACGTTTTGATGGCCATCCGGGATCAGGGAAACACAGTGGTGGTTGTTGAGCATGCGGTTGAAATTCTAGCAGCGGCCGATCATGTGATCGATCTAGGTCCGGGTGCGGGGAGGCTGGGAGGACAACTTCTCGTTGAAGGGTCGCTTGACGCGGTAAGAGGTCACCCTTCTTCGGAGACAGGAAAGCTTCTTCGCGGTGAATTTGAGTCCAGTGGAAAACCTCGTTCGGCGGGAGTTCTTGAAAAAATGGACAGCCTGCGAATTGTGGGGGCTCGGGCGAACAACCTGAAATCAGTGACGGTAAATATTCCCTTGCACTGCATGGTGGCGGTCACAGGTGTTTCAGGCGCCGGGAAGTCGACTCTGATTCAATCGGTCTTGGTTGGAAATTTGGCTGACCAGAATGGACGTCGAGATCCTCCTGGTGAGTGTGATCGAATTGAGGGTGCTGAGAAGGTGTCGGGGGTTGTGGTAGTGGATCAGACTCCGGCGGTTCGAAGCGCTCGATCTAATCCGGCGACGGTCTGCAAGGCCTTTGACGGCATACGTCAACGCTTCGCTGCAACACGTCAGGCACGCGCATTGGGGGTTGGCCCGGGTTGGTTCTCATTCAATGTGCCGGGAGGGCGCTGTGATAGTTGCGAAGGTTCAGGCGAGGTGGTGGTGGATATGCAGTTTCTGGACAATGTTCACATGCCCTGTGATGCGTGCGGAGGGAGGCGCTACCGCAAGGAAGTTTTGAGTATCAAGTTAGATGGCCGCTCGGTCGTCGATGTTTTAGAGATGACGATTCGCGAGGCCCTCGAGTTCTTTGCAGGAGATACTCGAATCGAATCGAAGCTGGCTCCTTTGTCACAAGTGGGTCTGAGCTACCTCACTTTGGGGCAGCCGCTATCTACGCTGTCGGGGGGCGAACATCAGCGAATTCGATTGGCTCTGGCTCTCACAGAGTCCGCGAAGGGGCGCCTTTATGTCTTTGATGAACCGACGACGGGCCTGCATGCATCGGATGTTCAGATTTTGCTCGGTTGTCTCGCTGAACTGATCGACCAGGGTGGGAGCGTGATTGTGGTGGAGCACAATCTGGACCTGATTCGTCGCGCTGATTGGGTGATTGATGTCGGACCTGAAGGTGGGCCGGGGGGAGGTGAAATTGTGGCGGAGGGGCCCCCTGAGGATCTCATGATGAGCGAGGTCTCCTACACGGCGGAAGCCCTTCGAGCCTGAACCCCTCTCTCGTGCCTCAAAGGGGTCCAGGGTACTCGAGCAGCCGTCGGTTTCGTTTCCGACTAAAGAATTATTCTTGGCGTTTGACTTGCGATTTCTGTGCCTTTCTACGGGCGCTGAAAATTCGTTTGTCATGTTCTTTTCTCATTTCACGTTCAAGCTTGTCGAGAACACGCTCCGCCGCCTGCCGCGAACTCAACGCGCCGCGGGTGTGCGCCGCGAGACGCGTACGCTTTCCATCAACATGTGCGTGGCCCTCGACTTGCTTCCCCTCGACTTGGAGGCTGATTTCAAAGCTATCAGCCTCGGGAAATTCCGCAGTGAGTTGATCACAGCGACGGGCGAGGTATTGATTTGTGAGTTCGTCGGCGGGCAGATTCCGCCAATGGGTTTGGATTCGGGCAGATTCGGTCATAGTGTTCCTCCATGTTGGACGCAGGGCGCCCAGGGTGAATGGAGGATGTGGATGGCTCAGAGCGGGGGAGGCCCGTGCGGCTACGACCTGGGGTCGTAGCGGGCTGGGGTCTTGAAAGGCGTTTCTTCCGCTGTTTCCACATCACTCACCTGATAGGATACCACACAGGTGAAAGCTGTCTGTATTGCGTTTGAGCCAGATTAGGCCGGAGTTGAGGTTCCGGCAGGTTTTGACTTGAGGGCGTAACCAAATCATAAAGTTCAAAGGCACTATCCGCAGAGACTTGCGACGATGGATTTTATAGGGCCAGATAGGCTTCACTGTGTTGAAGGGTGGGTGAGCTTACCCTGAATGAGATTTCAGCTGGGTTTTTTTTGCCCCAATGGCACTTTGATCATCGAGGGGAAAGCCCAGGCGATTTTTTTTGAAGCTTTTGTTGGCGGCGAGGGACGGGAATCGAACCCGCCTAGAACGTGGCGACACGCTCCACACTCGATTTGAAGTCGAGGCCGGGCACCAGCCGCGGAAACCCCGCCACCTCCAAGACTAGCGTGCCTATGCTCCGTGTGAATTGATCTCGGTGAATCGAGATGTTTTGGAAAAATAAGAGGCGATGGTTTCCTCCCGCGATTGTTCTGTGTACTATTCCGGCCGTGAGCTTTTATTCGCTCCCTGATGCCGCAAGGATCCTCAAGGTTTCCCCGGCGCGTCTTCGCTACTGGGAACGCACAGCGTTGGTGTCTCCGCAGTTCGATGGAGAAGAGAAACCGCGCTTTGGGTTTGCTGATCTTGTGAGCGTTCGTGGCGTGTTGTCCTTGCTGGAGCAGGGCATCTCTCTGCATCGCATTCGTAGGCAGGTGGAGGCCGTTCGAGAACACTTGCCCGATTTGGATGATCCTGTTCGTTCGCTGCGTGTGTGGCTTGAAGGGTCTGATCGCATTGTGGTTCGACACGAAGGAGCCTTGCTTGAGCCGAGTGGGCAGACGGTTTTAGATTTCGCAGGGGTGAGTCGAGACCAGAAGCCAAAAGTCGCTCATTTTGATCCTCAGGCGGAGAGAGAGCTGACCGTGAGTGAGGAGGCCGAAGCTCTTTTTGCAAAGGGCTGTGAATTGGATTCGGACCCAGCCACACTCAGTCAGGCTATCGAGTGTTATTTGCTTGGCCTTGAACTCGCGCCAGACTTTGCGGACTGTCACTGCAATCTGGGAGCCGTTTATTACAATCGCGGCGAACGCGTTATGGCGCGCGGGTACTTCGAAGCGTGCCTCAAGCTCGATTCAAATCATCTTGAGGCGAACTTTAACCTCGGTAACCTCCTCGAGGAGGTGGGGGAAGACGATGGGGCGCTGCATCATTACAGGCGGGCTCTAGCGGCTGATCCTCTTTACCCTGACCTTCATATCAACTTGGCACTGCTTTTCGAGAAGCTTTCACGTCCAGCGCAAGCTCGGAAGCATTGGAAGCAATACTTAAAAGTCGATAGCTCAGGAGCATGGTCGGATATTGCGAAGATGCGTGTCTCAAAGACACAGGATGACCAACAAGAGGGTTGATTTTTTCGAGAGCGCTCAGGATCCTCGTTCTTGTTGTCCTCGTTCTCTTTAGGTCGGTTAGTCCTCACGCTCTTCAATGTGAGTGAGGTATTCATCCGCGTTCATCAATTCGTTGAACTCGGCCGGTTCCGAGGGTTCGATGCAGATGAGCCAGCCTGAGCTGTAGCAGTCCTCGTTGATTCTTTCCGGATTGTCAGCCAGATCTTCATTGATGGAGATGATCTCACCTGATAGGGGAGAGACAATATCAGAGACGGCCTTGACGGACTCGATCACGCCCAGAGGGCGTCCGGCCGTGACTACATCACCCGGGGTGGGCAGCTCAACAAAGACGATGTCGCCCAGTTGTTGTTGTGCGTAGTCGCTAATGCCGATGAGGTACTGGCCTTCAGTGGTGAGGCTGGCCCATTCATCGTCTGAACTGTAACGGTGTTCCGACGGAAGGTTGTAGTCTGCCATTTCTATCTCCTTGGGCGTACGCCTTTGAGCTGAGTCATTGCGTTATTTAGGTTTTACGACGAAGGGAATCTTCGTCCTTTGAGCGGCAATTTTGCGACCTCGGACATCAATACTGAAAACGAGACCTTCCTTGGCTTGATCATGGGGCACGAAGCCGAGGCCGATGGATTTGCCCAGAGTGGGAGACGGCGTTCCCGACGTGACATGGCCAATTACTTTTTCTTCGGAGTAGATGGGATAGCCGGCTCGGGCGACGCCTCGGTCGATGAGCTCGAAGCCGATCAGGTGGGGGCGTGCTGGGTCAGTGGCCCTGCGCTCCATGGCCTCATGTCCAAGGAATCCCCCGTCTTTGCGTTTAATGAACTTCTCCAGACCGGCGTCGAGAGGCGAAGTCTCAGAGTCAAGTTCATGGCCGTAAAGGGGGAGGGCGGCTTCGATACGTAGGGTGTCTCGCGCGCCGAGACCAGCGGGAACCAGTCCGAGAGGGGCTCCAGTCTCCATGAGCGCGTCAAAGAAGTTGGGCGTTGCAGATGAGTCGATATAGATCTCAAAGCCGTCTGAGCCGGTGTAGCCCGTGCGTGAGACGCAAAGGGAAGTCTGCTCCCAGCTCCAGGTCGAAAACCGGAAGCGCTTGAGAGCGCTGGGCTTGACGGAGTCGTTGGTGGCAATCAGTTGGTCCAGGATTCGAGCCGAGTGCGGTCCCTGGAGGGCAACTAAGCCCGTGGAAGAGCTTTCGTCGTGGACTGTGCAGCCCTGGGGCCGGTGCTCAAGGATCCACCCGAGTCCAGACTGGAGGTTGGCTGCATTGACGCACAGGAAGAAGTCATGCTCGGCCCGGCGGTAGACCGTGACATCGTCCACGCAGCCCCCATCCTCATTACACATCAAGCCATATCGAACCTGCCCAGGCTCCAGCGTGGAGATGTGGCAGGTCAGGAGAGACTCGAGAAATGGAACGCTTTGGGGGCCCTGAATACTGATTTGGCCCATGTGGGAGACGTCGAAGACTCCAGCGCATTCACGGACCGCGGCGTGCTCGATCTTGATTGAGGAGTAGTGCACAGGCATGGAGAAGCCAGCAAACTCCATCATTTTTGCCCCAAGCTCAACGTGACGAGCGTACAGAGGTGTACGCAAAGTTGAGCTCATATGTTTTTTCGTGACCGGTATGCGTGCAGAGTGTTTCGCAGCAACATGGTGATGGTTAACGGCCCGATTCCCCTGCGAGAAGGGGTTACCAATCGAGCGTGTCCGAGCATGGCCTCAAAATCCACATCTCCAACCAGCTTCCCGTCGACTTCGGTGACCCCGACATCGATGACCGCGGCCCCGGGCTTGACCCAGTCTGCCTTGACCATTCGCGGACGACCCGTCGCGGCCACGAGAATATCAGCACTTCGGCAAACGGAAGCGAGGTCACGTGTCCGTGAATGGCACATGGTGACTGTGGCATTTCGTTGTTGCAGCAGAAGAGAGACTGGTTTGCCCACGATGTTGCTTCTTCCGATGACCACCGCATGGGCTCCCTCCATGGGAATGGCGTGATGGTCTAAAGCGGCCATGACTCCAAGGGGGGTGCACGAGATGAGCTCGGCGGTGCCCGCCATGAGCTGGCCGGAGGTGATCGGGTGCAAAGCATCGGCATCTTTTTCGGGGCTGACCGTTTCGGCAACGCGCGCGGCCGAGATCCCATTTGGAAGGGGCAGCTGCACGAGAATGCCGTCGACCTCGTCGTCACGGTTTAATTCACGGATGAGTTCAAGGAGTTCGGCTTCAGTGGTGCTTTCGGGCAAGAGATGCTCGAGCGATTCCATCCCAATTCGGCTGCAGGCACGTTGCTTGCCCTTAATGTAAGAACGACTCGCGGGGTCGTCGCCCACGAGAATCACCACGAGGCGAGGGGCGCGGTGGCCGGCGGCCACCAGTTGACTGATTTCATCGGCCAATTCAGCCCGGATTTGATTGGCGAGGCCGAGACCGTCGAGAACTTCGGTGTCAGTTGCCTCTGTGGAGTCGCTCATGTTGATCTCCGAAAGGCCTTTCCGCGACCCGGGCTGCGGTTAAATGCCTTGAGTGAATGGGATGACGTTGAATTGAAAAGAAGCTCTGACCGCCGGAAGGCGAGGGGAGTCAGGCTGCGCTCTTGCTTGAGCCTTTTTTCTTTGTGGCTTTTTTTTGTTTTTTCGACTGGTTTTTAGCCGGTTTGGCGTCGGCGCTTTTGGTTTCGACTGTGCTGGATTCCGCCTTGTCCTTAGAGGCATCCTTCGCATCAGACGTATCTTTGGCCCCGGAGGCATCTGCATAACCGTCCGCGTACCAGCCGCCGCCCTTCAGGACGAAAGAACTGCGGGAAATCAGTTTGTTGACTTTTCGCGCTTTACACACTGGGCACGTTTTGACGGGGGAGTCAGACATCCGCTGCTCCCGCTCAAACTGGTGACCGCATTTTGCACATTCATATTCGTAGATGGGCATCAGGGGCTCCGATTTGGCCACCCCAAGGGCGACCGCAAACCGCGAATCGAGGCTGGGAAATCCATTCTCCCAAAACGTCGGTCCGAGGGTGTGTTTTATCTAATTCGGGGCTCGCTTGCCAGCAGGAACGGACCGGAAATGGGCTGAGTGTGATTTCTGGGGTCAGTATGAACGGCTTTGGCAAGGGGATTCGGTTTTTCACGATTCGGGAAATTTCTTCGGAGTCCATGGGCCTCTGGCAGGATCAGCCTGTGCCGCCGTGAAAGACCAATCAGGTCAATATGGGGCCGAATGGAACCTCCAAGGGCTCTCAAGAGCGGGCAGGAAGGTCTCCTTCGCTCTTTTGGCTGTAAACGGATGGGCGCTCTTGGGCCTAAGCGAATGAGAGCCTGTTGCGGGTCGCTTTGGGGCGGATGCGGGCATACCGGTTTTCTGGCCCATGGGACAAATCGGGATGAGTCTGAGGCGGCCGGCGGACCTCTTTAATCGATGAGGCTTTTTTTAAGGCCTGACAGACTAAAGCTTAAGGCCTTCTGGACGTCGGGCGCGTTTCAGTCAGGCTCTTTTGTTCCCAGGTCGGCTGTTCTTTCTCCTGGACCGAGAGCAAGTCCACCCAGTCCATATGAGTTCTCAAGGTCGTTCGGAGGCACTCCGCTATCTGTGCCCGAGTCCCTCTCAGTTCTCTGATATTTTCAGCGAGACGGGCGACTTCGCTGTGCGCCTGTTGGGTCATTTTGAGAGCTTGAGTTTCAGCCTCACTGACTCTTGCTTGGCACTCTTTTTCGGCTGTGTTGTGCATCCGCTCGCTCACTGCCTGGGCGGAAGTCAAGGTTTCTCGAAGTAGCTTTTCTTGATTTTTAAATTGGTGGATCTGCTCTTCCAAGCGCCGTATGCGTTCACGTTGTTCGGCATTTTCAATGACGAGGGCTTCGTAGTCCTCCGTCACCATCTGTAAGAACGCTTCGACTTCGTCCCGGTCAAAGCCACGTATCCGTCGACTAAATTGATGACTTTGTATGTCGAGGGGCGTCATGCGCATAAGATGCCTACTCCCAAGTAGATAACGTCTTATCGGTCATCGGGACTCAACCCTTGAGGCAGACGTTTAGTCGCCGCTCTCGCTTGAGAGTTCTTGTGAGCGACGCGTGGCAGCACTGACAGCCTTGTTGAGGATTCCTTTGAGGTCTCCGGCGTTAAGCTCGCCCAGTCCTGCCACCGTCGTCCCGCCGGGAGAGGAGACCTGTTCTCTGAGAACTCCGGGTTTTCGCTCGTCTTCGATGGCCAATCGCGCTGCGCCAAGGACCGTTTGAAAGGCTAACTTTTCGGCTGCTTCTTCGGGCAAACCCTCCTTGAGTCCGGCTTCGATCAGCCCCTCAAGGAAGAGGAACACATACGCAGGGCCGCTTCCCGAAAGTCCAGTCACGGCATCGAGTTGTCCTTCGGTTTGACTTAGCCAAGTGGCCCCGACGGAGGAAAAGAGTGTTTCCGCTGTTCTAAATTCCTCTGGACGGGTGGCTGCATTGGCGAAGTAGGCGGTTGCGCCTTCGCCGACGAGGGCGGGTGTGTTCGGCATGGCTCGTACGATTCGGGCGCCGTCGGGCAGCGCCGCCTCGAGCGAAATGAGTCGGACCCCTGCGGCGATTGAGATCCAGAGAGGACGTTCCAAGTGGATGCTTTTGGGTAGGTTGGAAAGAACGCGAACAACCATCACGGGTTTTACACAGAGAACGACGATCTCCGATTGTTCAACCAAAGCGGAATTGTCGGCCAAGGTGCGGATCCCCAACGAGGAGGCGAATCGTTCGCGTTGAGACAAGTCTGGATCGGCTGCACACATCTGATCCAGAGGGATGCCCATTCGGGCGAGCCCTCCGGCCAGTGCGCTGGCCATCGCGCCACAGCCAATGAATCCGATTTTCTGAGTTTGCAATGCGCTTTTCATAGAGTCCTCACTGGCTGATCTTTAGGATTATTCGCTCGGGGTTTTTCGTTCACCAAAAAGGTCTGTTCCGATTCGGACGATCGTGGCGCCTTCTTTGATTGCGATCTCTAGATCGCCGGACATTCCCATATTGAGCTCGGTGAGGCTTTCACATCCGGGTTGGTCGCGTAGCTGATCTCGAAGTTCTCGAAGTTCTGCAAAGTCATGCCGAGAGGCTTCAGTCCCCGGAGCCGGCATGGTCATGAGGCCAATGGCTCTGACGCGGCTGAGTTCCGCGAGAGTGGAGATGAGTTCTGGAAGCTCGGCTGGAGATGTGCCTGACTTCGTGCTTTCTCCGCTGAGATTCACTTGGATACAGACCTCAATCGTTCGGTTCAATTCCTCGGCTCGGCGGTGGAGAGCTTTGGCTAGACGGGGGCTGTCTAGACTGTCCACGGTTTCAAAGTTCTCGACGGCCTGCTTGGCTTTATTGCGTTGCAAATGCCCGATCATGTGCCACCTAGGAAGCGGCGGCGGGGTCCCATTTGAGGGTTCCGATAAGAACTGTGGCAAAGTGATCTGGGTCGCTTCAGCTCCCTGTATGTAGTTCTCGCCGAGATTTCGGAGCCCCGCGAAAAGGCTGGCTGCAATTTTATTTACGGGCTGACGTTTACAGGCGCCGACGAGGGTGATTTCAGAGACGTCTCGTCCGGCGGCTTTGCAGGCCTTCTCCATGCGAGCCTGAACGACGGCCAAGCGCTCAGCGGCATCGCGAAGAACCATGGGGTCGATGAGGGCGCTCAAATTTGTGACTCCGAGTCGCTTTCTTTTGGTTCGGAAAGCCCTCGAGCCAGATGAAGGAGCGTACGTGTTTCTTCAAGCGGAAGACCGATGACGTTCGATTCACTGCCTCGGACCTGATTCACAAACCTTCGCCCGCCTCCTTGCAGCGCGTAGGCCCCGGCTTTATCAAGAGATTCGCCGGTGGCGACATACGCCTGCAGTTCCTCCAGGGGCGCTGTTCGCATTTCGACGGAGGACTCCACAACCTCGGCGAGCATCGAGCCCGTATGGGCATCGACCACAGCAATACCGGTCATGACAGTATGGGTGCGTCCTGTTAGCCGCTGCAGCATGCGAACGGCTTCGGATTCATCGGCAGGCTTTCCTATGGGCTCGTTGTCAAGAACGACCAACGTGTCCGAGCCGAGCACGAAGCGCCGATCGCCGATTTGATCTTCCTGAGCAATAGCGGTGGCCTTCTCGAGGGCTAGCCGGCGAACGAGGTCAAAAGGAACCTCTCCTACCTGGGGTGATTCATCGATATTCGCTGGTCGGATTTCGAATTCGAGGCCGAGTTGGCTGAGAAGTTCCCGTCTTCGGGGCGATGCGCTTGCAAGAATGAGAGTCCCGGGAGCAAGAGGCGACGGATTGATCCATGTGTCGGTGGGTGAATTCATTTTAGAGGCAGATCAATCGGGTTAGAGGAGAAAGAAAAATCCCATCGCGAGAAAAGCGGCTAGGGTGGCGAGTTGCACCCAGAAGATAAGGCTCATTCCCTTGTTTAGCATTTCGTCGGAAGCTTCTATTCGAGATTCAATTTTTTGCAGCACCTGTAAAGTCTCTTCGAGTACGCTGACGGCCTCGCTCTGGTTGGAGTCGGAGACCTCGCGAAGACGGCTCAGTTCGCTGCAGATCGCGTCACTTTGTTGGCTGAATTCTTTTACGATGTTTTCGGACTCGCTGTTCGGTTCCATCGGATCTTCCTCTCTGAAGGTCGTTTTGGATATGATTCAAGCTGCAGTCGGTTTAAGGATGAGATTTTTTAAAAGAATTCTTCGAAATGCAGAAACCAATTTTTTTACAAAAGAGTCCAGCCTTGCTGCGTATTTGGAACGGATTGGACTTGGCCTTCACTTTCGAGCTTGATGAGATGAGATGTCACTGATTGACCGGCAGCCGCATGTAGAGACTTCGGATAGGCAGCATAAATGATCTCAACGATGGCCTGTACGTTTTCTGCGCCTTGCTGCATCGCTGCTAATATCTGCTGCTCGCGGTTTAGGCGGTGGTCGATGTATTCCTGAATTTTCTCCATGCCGTTGGTCACGAGCGGACCGTGAGCCGGGAATAAGTGCTCAGGTTTTTGGGCGAGGAGGTAATGTAAGGAGTCCATGTAGTCGGCGAGGCTGCCCGAATCCGCCGGGATAATGGTCGTGCCTACACCCAAGACGTTGTCGCCCGTAAAAAGAGCGCGTTCCTCCTCGAGCATAAAGCAGATATGATCGGGAGCATGCCCGGGAGCATGAAGCGCATGTAAGGTAGCTCCTTCCGTCGAGATCTGATCACCGTCTGCAATTTCGTGGATTTCGAAGTCGTAGGGCGAATCAAAAGCATCGTATTTCATCTTGGTCACCCGACACGGGCCAAAATGATCGAAGATGGACTGGACCCCACCAATATGATCGGGGTGCCCATGTGTGAGTACGATCTCCTGAATCGATCGGCATCCGGATTGCTCAATCGCTTCTTCAAGAACGGGGAGGTACTCGGGGCGCCCGTCCCCCGTGTCAAGAAGAATTCGTTCTTCCCCGGTGCCCACGAGGTAGGTGTTGGTGCCGGGGCCTGTAAAGGCGCTGGGATTTTGACCCAGTGCAGTCGTGACCCGTTGAGACCATTTGTCGGTATTTGGCATTTGCATGCCCAGCATCACGCTCGCGTCTGGGCTGCTCTTTGAATCTCCGCACATGGTTTACTCTCCCGCGATGGTCATCTGCTGAATGCGAAGCGGAGGCGAGGCTGTTCTTCCTCGCCAAACAAGCTCTTCTCCCACTGCATCAATGGTTTTCAGCATTGTTCCCAGGTTACTGGCGATGGTGATTTCCTCCACGGGAAAGGCAATCTTCCCCCCCTCGATCCAGTATCCACTTGCCCCTTGAGAGTAGTCGCCTGTGGTGGGGTTGAAGCCCATTCCCATGAGTCCTGTGACCAGTAGGCCCCGACCGGTTTCATGGACGATTTCGTCGAGAGTTCCTGCGTTCGGCGTGACCCACAAGTTGGTGGTGGAGACGCTCGGGCCGCTGCCTACCGAGCGAGATGCGCTCCCGGTGGAAGCCATCCCTAATTTTCGACCCGAATAGGTGTCGAGTAGCCACGAGCGGAGGATTCCGTTTTCGATGAGGATATTGCGTCGAGTGGCGAGGCCCTCTCCATCAAACGGTTTGCTTCCCAAGCCTCCCATCATACGGCCATCGTCGATGACAGTGACCAAGTCTGAGGCGATTTGTGTTCCCATTTGATCGGCGAGAAAAGACGATTTTCGGTAAACCGAGTAGCCGTTTAAGCAAGATGTGACTTGACCGAGGAGGCTTGGCGCGATCAGGCTGTCGAAGATGACGGGCGCTTCACAAGTGGGGACTCGCCTTGCGCCTAGGCGGCCGATCGCTCTTTCGGCGGCTCGACGCCCAACGCTGGCTGGGTCTTCAAGGTCGACGAGGCGACGCCCCACGGTGGACCAGTAGTCCACCTGCTTGCTCTCTCCCTCGGTGGCTAGAGGTGAACTGAAAAGTGAATGGTAGGTACTCTTATAGCTGGCAGAGAAGCCGGCCGAGTTTCCGTAGTTGACCTCTGAGAAATCTGAGCTGGCCTGACTTCCTTCGGAGTTGTTGATCCTGGGGTCGAAGGTGCGCGCTGCTTGCTCTGTGGTGCGCGCATCCTCAATTCGTGCCTCAATTGAAACATTCTGGTCTCCCGAATCATGCATGGCCAAGTCAGGGAGATCTTTTGCGAACCCACCGTCCGGTAATCCCGCATGTTCATCGGGCGCTGTCGCTTGGGCGAGTGTTACAACATCCACTGCGATTTGTTCGACAGCATGGGGAGATAGGTCACTGGTCGAACTGAGGGCTGTCGATCGCCCCGTGGTATGTTTCATCATGGCTCGAATCCCAAGACAGCATTCCGAGGCTTGCTTGACGAATTCGATTTCTTCGCCTCGGACTCGGGCTTCTCTTGAGTCCGCACGAATCAGGACGGCGTCTACTTGATCTGCGCCAGCTTTGCGGGCTCGTTCAATGGCCAGGTTGATGAGTTCTAGATCATGGGTGTTTGTAAGAGCGGTCATCCCTCTGTGCCTCCGACGGTCAAGTCATTAACGCGGATCGTAGGCAGGCCCACTCCAACGGGAACCCCTTGCCCGTCTTTGCCGCAGGTTCCTACCCCTCGATCGAGCGCGAGATCATTCCCGATACGGTCCACTCGAGTTAGCACATCGGGGCCATTGCCAATGAGCGTGGCCCCTTTTACGGGCGCGCCGATTTGACCGTCTTCGATCAGATACGCTTCGCTGGCACTGAATACGAATTTACCGCTTGTGATATCGACTTGTCCGCCACCGAATGACACGGCGTAGAGCCCCTTCTTGACGGACTTTAATATTTCCTCAGGGTCATCTTCTCCGCCCAGCATGAAGGTGTTCGTCATGCGCGGAAGAGGAACGTGAGCGTAACTTTCCCTGCGACCGTTGCCTGTGGGCTCAGTTCCCATCAGTCGAGCGTTGAGTTTATCGTGCAGATAGCCCACTAAAATTCCGTCTTCGATGAGGGTATTGCGTTGGGATGGGGTCCCTTCATCGTCGAAATTGATCGAGCCTCGGCGCTCAGGAAGAGTGCCGTCGTCCACCACAGTCACGCCCGGAGCAGCGACCCGCTGGCCGATTCGATCCGAAAAGGCCGATGTTTTTTTGCGATTGAAATCGCCTTCGAGCCCATGTCCGATGGCTTCGTGCAGAAGAATGCCGGGCCAACCGGGGCCCAGTACCACCGTCATGCTGCCGGCAGGGCAGGGCACGGAACTTAAATTGAGGCGTGCCACACGGATGGCTTCGTCGACCATCTCTTGCCAAACCTGGGGTTCCATCATTCGTTGGAGTTCGTGACGGCCACCTCTTCCTTCGTAGCCGACTTCACGTCGGCTGCCGTCGGCTGCGATGACTTGGACATTGAGTCTTACAAGGGGCTGCATGTCGGCGGCCAAGATGCCGTCGCTTGAGCACACCAGGATCTTTCGATTGTGGGTGATGACGCTGGCCATGACTTGCTCAACGCAAGAATCTTTTCGTCTCGCATAGCTATCCAGCTCACTGAGAAAGGAAATCTTTTCTTCAACAGGGAGCTCAGAGGATGACTGCTCCATGGGGTAGAGGTCGTGTCCAGTTTGGCCAGCCACCGAAATTTTGTGTGAGGCGCCGGTGTCGGCCGAGATGGCGCGAGCGGTGCCTGCCGCCAGGCGGGCACTTTCAAGGCTGATTTCGTCCGAGTGGGCATATCCTTGGCGTTCTCCTGACAAGGCTCGTACCCCGACACCTTGTTCCAAGTGTCGACTTCCGCTTTTGACGATTCCCTCTTCGAGAGATACGGAGTCGAGAGAGGAGTGCTCAAAGTAGATGTCCGCATAGTCAACTTGACGCTCAAGAGCGACTCCGAGTGTGTCTGTGAGGCTTTGATTGTCGAGCCCATAGCGCTCTCGAAAGAATTCGAGTGCGCCCTCGCGACTGGCGAGGGGAGCAGCGTTTTCATTGTCGGCCATTTTTTGTCTCCGGTTGCGCGTTTTGTCGCGGAAGCGCTTTAGCAAAGTCAGGGTAGCGAGCCCCCGCATCGATGTCGGGGGGGTGGGGTTCTTCGCAATATGAAGGGTCAATAAAATGGGAGAGACAAGCCGTTGACGAAAAGGTCAATTTGGAAAGCAAAGGTCGACCTGTCTTTAGCTCCAGGGGTGGGGCTCTCGGGTTTTATTCGCGCTGGTGAGACCCAAGGGGTTCAGCATCGAAGTCTGAAAATTTTAATAAACTGAGCAATTTCAGGGCTTTAAATGAGACCTCGCAGGCACAGCTTAAAGTTATTCGAACGTTTTTTGATTCGGGTTTGTGCTTGGCCGGCCGAGGTCGGACGCCCGCCGGACGAAGGGTCCAGCTTGTCTCTGCGATCAGAGCCCGGAACTTCAGTGTAAATTATCTAGACGCCGAAGAGCCTGAAAGAGGGACTTGAGCAGAGGCGATAAATGCGGCGGGCAGTTTTCGATCAGAGCCCAAAGCTACGGACTGTTCGTGACGGAAGTTGCTGAGACCTGCCAATTCAAACCAACCTCGAACGTCTTCAAGGTTGAAGCCTTTCCAGATCACGCCTAATTCCTGCGTCATCCAGTCGTTGCTGTGTTCTGTGAATTCCACGATGACAATGTGACCACCCGGTTTCACGATTCTCGCCATATCTTTTACGACATCTTCGGGGCTTTGAACGTAATGAAGCACCATGTGGGCGAAGGCCGCATCCATGACTTGGTCAGAAACGGGCATTTGGTAGGCCTCTCCAAGTTCGAGTTGGATGGAACCAGGGGCCGGAAAAGTTTCTTCTCGAATGTTGTTTCGTGCGGCCTCCAGCATTCGAGGAGATCGGTCAATGCCGAGAACTTCGAGCCCCAGGCGAGCTAATTCAAGAGCAAGAATTCCGGTGCCCGTACCGACATCAGCGACTTTCAGGCTTTGGGGGACAAGACGGCTAATGGCACGGGCTCTCAAGGCCTCGTCGTTGAAGACTTTTCTGAGCGCATCCCACTCTGGACCAATGGCCTCGAAAAAATTTCGCGTCTGGAAAGATCTTTTTTCAATCACTTGACCGAGTAAGGCATCGTCACGCTGGGCCGTGGTGTCTTGTCTAAGTTGACTTTCGACAAGTTTCCATCCCGTTTGCCACGGCTCATCCTCTTGGTGTACGAATCGATAGAACACGTAGGTCCCATCTCGCCGGTCGGCGAGCAGGCCAGCTTCTCTAAGGATCGATAGATGCCGAGAGACTCGAGATTGGGCCATGCCAAGAACCTCCATGAGTTCCTGAACCATAAGCTCTTCGCTCTTGAGAAGACGGAGGATTCTCATCCTCGTTGGATCAGAGAGGGTCTTAAAGATGCGCTGTAGTTTCTCGGTGGCCGTTTCGGGCATACTCAACGTGTGATGGGCCGGGTGAGAGTGCCGCCGAGTTCGATGGACGTCCGTCCGGCTCGGTCTAACTGCACACCCATTCCCATAAGCATAGCCCTCAGAGGAGGACTCTTGACCTCAATGATGACATCAAGGTCGATGGCTGGAGCCATCCCTTGGGTTGGATTTTGAATGACTCCGCCAATATCGGCGGCGATGACGGGGCCATCGAGGAGGAGTTCTTTGACTTCCAGTAGATTCTGGCCTCCCAAGGCGAGTTCGCCGATCAGCCGTTTGAATTCGACGGGGATGGGGATCTCTGGATGGCTAAAACTGCCGGCTAGCGCTTCGAACTCCACAGGACCCGCTGCCTGACCGGCTCGAAGTTGGAGATCTGCCTCTGCGATGAGAGAGCCCGTCAGGCCCACTGGGATTGTTTCAGGCAGAGGGAGGGCTGAGAGATCAGGGAGGTTGATGGTGCCTGTCCAGCGAGGAGCACTTCCAAGTGAAAGCATGCCTTGGGCTGAACCGAGTGGGCTGGTGATTCCGACGTCTAAGGTTGGGGCTAAGTTGAACCAACCGGAAGACCAAGCCGGCCGAAGCTGAATTCGCTCCAAAGTCATTCTGGGCTGGTTGGGCTGGATAAAATTCACATCGACTGCAGCGAGTGCGGGTCCAGCCCAAGTGAAAGCGGGTTCTATGGTACCGATTCGAACTTCGGCATTCGAGATTTGGCTTAATTGATTTTGAAGAGGTACGCGGAACTCATCGTAAGGGAAGCGTATAAAAAACAACAGGATGATCAATACGATGGCGATGATGGGCATCCCGATCCAGATTAGGGATTTTGGAAGGGGGTCTCTGAGTAGGTTGATCATCTAAGTCCTGCGCGGCCTTAGGCCGCTTCGAAAGAGGAAACAGAAAAGGTGATATCGAGAAGTTGCGCTTCGTTACCCGACTTCTTTGATTTAATTCGAAGCCCCTTCACTGAGAGTTGTTGGTTTGAGTCTTCGATGTTGTGAAGGTATCGAATGGTCTGCCCTAGAGAGACCCCTTTTAACGTGACTTCTACCTTGGTTTCTCGATACTGGTTGTTCTTGCCCGCTTGACGCTCTTCCATGGATGCGATTCGTACAGAGGATTTTTGAGCCAGGCTTTCAAGGAGCGTTTTTATATTTTGTCGACCTCCTTGAGTTTGTATCCGTTGCTCTACACCAGAGAGTCGGTTTTGGATCTCGCTGTGCTCTGCACTTAACCGTTGCATGAGCTGGGCTTGACGCTGCGCCGAATCGACTCGCTCCTCTGCACGATCCGCCATTTGCACGAATGGCATGATCATCCCGAAGAGGAGAATGCTGAGCCCCAGTCCGACGCCCAGAACTCCGAGAAGGATTTGCTCTCTAGGCGATAGGTTTGTCCAAGTCGAGCGCAACTGCTCGAGGATACTATTCACGATTCTTCCCCCACCTGTTCAAGTGGAATGCTCAGCGCGAAAGTGACGCTGCCATCCTTCATCCGTTTGGCACTTCCTGAGACATTCGCTTCCGAGAAAACGGTCTCCGACCGGAGTAAGTTTTCCATTCGATCCTGTGACTCATAATTCTCGGCAACGACCTTAATTCGAATCACATTTCGGTCGATGTTTACTTCTTCGAAGCGTATTTTTAAATCTGGTGGAATTTTCTCCGAGAGGAGAGACAAGAGGTCGAGTGCGGACAGGTTGCCTCCGTAGAGTCCCAGAAAATCAGCCCGTTCGCGTGCATCATCTACGGCTTGTCGCATAGCGGCGACAGGACGATTCGGGATGGGTTCGCCAGGGAAGGCTCGGCCATATTGACTTGCGATCTGTCTTTCCATTCTATCGGCACGATTGGATTCTATGCTGATGGAAGCAATGCTAGAGGCCCCAAGGAGCAGGAGTGTCAGGCCGGCGAGCACAAGGGTAGGCCGTAGCTCCTTGCTACGTAACCAGCCGTAGTCCGTCTTGAACGCGAAGTCTTCTTTTCGAAAGTTGGATTGGGTAGTCGCACGCGATGTGCCTCGAAGAGCGAGCGCAATGGCGGGTCCGAAGAGAACGGGGTCTCCTCCCGAGGCGAGTTGGGCCTCTTCACTATCTTCAGGGGCGGCAATTAGAGAAGTATGAATCCCTGTACGCTCACTTAGATATTCAGAGATCCCCTTGAGATGTGCTCCTCCTCCCATGAGCGTGATCTCGAACATGGACGGATTTGCGGGCTCACCGGTTGGGGTGCTGGAGCCCTCGATACTTCTCAGAATTTCTCTGGCAATTCGATCGACCGCGGCCACCGCGTTGGGATAGGGACTTCCCCAACCTTCTTCAAAAATACCTTGTTCGCATTTGAGTCTTTCTGCATCCGTCAGGTCTAGCCCCCGATCACTGGCCATGGCTTGGGTAATCGCTCGCCCTCCAACTGGGACCGTTCGGGTTCCAATGGGTTGGCCGTCACGTAGCAGGCAGAAAGTGGTTTGGGTATGACCCAGATCGACGAGAACTCGACTTCCCTCAAGTTCAAAAAGTGTCGTCAGATTTGCAAGGACGAGCCCCCCTGACTCAATGACTCGGGACTGTACGTTGGCCTCTGCGAGTTTCTCGACGAGTTCGGAGATGTGGCTTCGCTGAGCGACACTCGTGTTGACCGTGGAGTGGTTTCGATCACCACCGATGATTTGCCACTCGATGAGCACGTCCTCGATATCGAAGGGGATATCGCCTTCGACTTGAAACGGAACGGCTTGATTAAGCCTTTTTCGATCGCGGAACGGAAAATCGACGGTCCGGCTTGAGACGAGGCTTCCGGGGACTGCTGAGCAGACGTACTCGGTGGAGAATTCATTTTGCTGAATGAAATCACGGACCTGCTCGGAAAAGTCAATTTCATCAGAAGCGCGAGAGTGAATCCTCATCTGCACGAGTTCAAGTCCTCGTAGGGTTTGTTTGAACTCCACGGCCTTGAAGGCTTGTGATCCCAGGTCTAGCCCGAGTACATTTTTGAGCATTGGCATCGTTGGTCTCTCTTTTCGGCCCTCTAATTGGATTTCCAAGATAGCAGCTGTGGTGATTCTCTGTTCGTCAGATCGATTACGGCCTCGACGGTCTTCGCCACCTGGTTGACTTCCCCCCGAGAAGTAATTTTGAAGACAAGGGAAACCTGCGGCAGGGTGACTGGGGGGAAAATTCCACCCTCGCCCAGTCCAACTTCGGTGAGGGAGATGCATTTGTCTGGATCACTCTCCGTTTGACTGCAGACAAAGCGGTCGGTTTCCCGGGCTTGCATGATGTCTCCCACCATCGCCTCGCTGGCCAGTCGCATGTCACCGCTGCTTCCATGGTAGATCAGAGAAAGCACATGACTGGGTGCAGTATTGAGGTTGATCCCTTCTTCTCCGAAGAGAGGATAAACTGTGATGTAGGGCTTCATTGCCTCTGCGAGCCGGGCATCAAAACCTTCGATCATAGCGACCTCTTCCATGCTTAGGATGGGGCCGTTGGCTTGGGAATGGGGTGGATTCTGGCTTAGGTAATAGTCGTTTTCGTTTCGGCCGTTGATTGCGACATCATCAGCATCGAGGTAGTCGATGAGGTTTCGTGCTAGCTCTCTTTCGTCATAGACGAGTTCTTCGCCAGAGTTCGGTGGAATTTCGGAGATGATTTTTCGGAGCAATTCAACGAGAAATTCTTCCGTGTCCTCTGAGGCCTGAGATTCAGCACTGACTTCACCCTCCTCGTTTGGAACGGCGTGCGGGACAAGCGAGTTGAGATTCAGCCGGGCACCTGCATCTTCGATTTCGATGACGAGGCTTCCGCCCCATTCGGTGGTCAGGTTGCTGTGCCTGATTTGGGCCCAGAAGTCATCAAGTGTCGCCCCTGGATCTCGACCTTCCATCGCTTGAATTTGTGAGGAGTATCTTTGTTGATAGAGAACGGCCGTTCCGATCTGCACTCCGCCTCGCGCAAGGGCCATAGCGGCCGCACCGTTGTCGCGATTGGCCACGAGGATGCCGTCTACAATACTTCGACGAACGAAAGTAAAAATCCCTGCAGACAGCAGAAGTCCGATAATGAGTACAAGCGGAAGGACCACTCCCTGTAGGCGCTTGCTGGTGGGTTTCATTATTGGCACCATGATAAATCAATTCCGAAACTACTGACTTGAGATTGAGACAGCGTGGACCACTGACTACAGTTGGCCGTCCCAAATCGTGTGGAACATTGATCCCAGTTCTTTCGTATGCAGTCCGCAACAGAGCCGGGTGCAGCTGGAGAGTTCGGGTTGTTGGAATCTCCGCTTAGAACATCAGGTTCGCCGTCGCCATCTAGATCAATCCCCTCTTCATTGCCCAATCCGCCTCGCCTGGCTTCTCGAGGACCACCATTTTCGGCCTCCATTTTGGCTAAAAGCATCTGTTCTAGATTAATCGGCGTGTTCCGGAGGTTGAGGTGCCGCGAGTATAGGCGGGGCTCTTCGAGTTGATCCATCGGGCCCTCTTCTTCCGTAGAAAGGGATAAGTTAATTCTGATGCCCATGGGGAGCTGGCCAGATCTTTCAAGTTGTGTGGAGTCCCATTGCTCAACCCACTCACCCTCGGAGGTGAGAAATTGCATCGAGAACGATGAGAGTCCTTCAGCGACAATGAAGCTTTGAGGATCATCTAGGCTAGGAAAAGATCCATCATACCCTTCGGGCAGAGCGGGGCTGATCCAGCGATAGAGGCTCAGGGTTTCGTCCTCTTCTGGAGTGGTTTGATAGGCCACTTGGATGAGATCCGAGGTATGAGTTGAACTCGCTGTGGGCTTATGGTTGCGTGAGATAAATTTGATTCGGTCAGCCCCATCAAAGGCAAAGTCACTTTCGGCGACGAAGTACCAGGGGTGTGTGAGCGGGTCTGCTTCTTCGGCTTTCACCATGAGGGTGGCGCTGTCCAGATCTCTTGCGATGCGATTGAGGACGGCGGTGGCCCGGATGCCTTCTCGCATGACTTCGGTGGCTCGTGAACTCGAATCTGAGAGGTTGATATAGAATCCAACGGCAAAAGCGGTGATGACCGAAGTCAGGAAAATTGCGGCTAAGACCTCAAGCAGCGTAAAGCCGTGGACTGCAGAACTCTGGGAGGTGGCTTTCATTCTGCTTGCTCCTCAAGACTTTTAGAGTTGCGCCCGGAACTAGGTTCTTCCTCCTCGGCTTGATCCTCTTCGTCGGCCTCGTCTGCTTCCTTTATTTCGGCGGACTCGTAGACTTCGGCAGCGGAAAGCATGTCAAAGACGTAACTGGTGCGATGTACGCTCTCTGCTGCCATGAATCCTTCAGTCCATGAAACTTGAACCTTCACCGTATACAGGTGCTGAGCGAAGCCTGGAATATTTTGACCGAGGAGGTTTGGGAGGGGAAGCCTCTCGTCCGGAGTAGCGCCATAGAGAACGAGCTCTTCTCTTGGGGCATTGGCGGGGCGATAGTCAAGGGTGAATTCGTGGACCTGTTTGCGAATCGTGAAAATCTCATCCTCGGGAAGTTCGCCCTCAAGCGTCTCGTCCATCCTCTCAGGGACAGAGCCGCCCAGGGAGCTGACTTCCAGTTCAGCGAGGACCCGGTCCGCGATGATTCCAGCTTGGAGCTTTCTTAGATTCTGACCTTGTTTGAGCAGTCCATCCGTCGCTAAGGCGGCGAGAACGAAATACCAAATCCCGAGAACGGCGACTGCTCCTAGGACTTCAAGAAGGGTAAATCCTTGGTTTCTTTTCGCAGGCGAAGCGTGACGGGTGACTCGGGGGAGCACGAAGACTAATCCTCTTCAACTCTATGAACGCGAACGTAATCGAGCAAGGGTTGGACCTCAAGAATCACTTGGTTTCCCCAATCATCGGTGAGGGTGAGCTCTGCATAGTCTGTGCTTCCATCTGTTTGAAAGACGAGTTGAACTTCACCTTCGGTTACCCAGCCTGTTTCCGTATTGATTCCCTCAAAAAATGTATCGTCTTCAAGCCATTGCTCGCGTCCGAACCGAGAAGGGATGGGGAAGTAGTCTCGATATTCAGCCGCGGGCGGTGTGAGTGAGTATCGGTCTGTCTGGATGGAGGCTTGTGAATTGAGATTTTCTCCTTCTTCGAGCTCGCCAAAGGCCTTCTCCTCGCTCACCCACCAATCTACTCGAAAAGCGCCTTCCTCCATTTCGATCCAGACTCGATGAGGTGAGCTCGTTACGATGGCTCTCTCTCGAGCGAGTTCTAAATAGGAGGCTAGGTCTTGAGCCTGTCTTTTGAGTTCGGACCCTCTCGTGGCTGTCAAATTGGGCAACATGACGCCCAACATCAAACCGATGATGGCGACCACCGCCATCATTTCAATGAGTGTAAAGCCCTCTTGAGAGGTACGGCCTTGGTTTCCCAAGAACTAGGCTCCCTCGAATTTCTCGGCTTCCCAGTTCCCGATGTCTCCATCTCCACCTTCGCCGCCGGGGGATTGATCGGCTCCCTGCGTCCAGACGTCAAAAGAGTGAGCGTTTCGTGATCCAGGATATTCGTATTGAAAGGGTTCTCCCCAGGGATCTAGGATGGCATTTGATTTTTTGAGGTACCCCCCGGTCGGATAGTTGCGGGGTTCGGGCTCCGAGGTCGGACGGTTGACGAGGGCATCGAGTCCCTGAGCTGTATTGGGGTAGCGTCCATTGTCCATCCGGTAGAACTCAAGTGCGCTTTCCAGTTGACTGATCTGCGCTCGAGCTGTGGCTGATCGAGCTTTGTCGATTTGGCCACTGATGCTTACGCCGATAATTCCCATCAGCAGTCCCATAATGAGAACCACGGCCATAATCTCAATCAATGTAAATCCGTGATTGAGCACTTTTTTCGATGGATGGACTGCGATGTGTTTTTGGGTATGCACGATGTTTTCCTTTCTGACTTCGAGACTGTTGGTGTCTTTCTCGATGAATTGTGCGGGCATTAGCCCAGTGAGTTTGTGACGGACATCAATGGCATAAGGGTAGCCATAATAATAAAGAGTACGATTCCGACCATGATGAGGATGAGAAGGGGCTCCATCAGGGATGTGAGCTTTGTGATGGTGGTTTCGACCTGCTCGTCGTAGGTTTCAGCGACTTTGACCAGCATCGACTCAAGTTCACCGGCACGTTCTCCCACTTCGACCATGGTAAGGACCATGGGCGGAAATTGGCCGCTGGCTCTGAGTGGTTGAGCCAGGGAGGCTCCTTCAAGAACGCTTGTGCGTGCGTTCTCAACGGCCTCTTCAATGACGGCGTTCCGGGCAACATGGCGAGAGATATCCAAGGCTTGGATGATGCTCACGCCGCCCGAGAGAAGGGACGAGAAAGTTCGCGAGAAGCGTGCGATGGCAATTGTTCGAGAGACTCTGCCAATGATGGGCAGTTTTAAAATGAAGCGATCGACGGCGATTCGCCCTTGCTCGGTTTTTTTGTAGGCTCGAAAGCTTACAAGCAAAGCAATGATGCCGATCAGGATGAGCCACCACCAGGCGGAGATAAAGTCCGAACCGCTAATGATGACACGAGTAAAAAAAGGCAGCTCTCCTCCGAGTGATAGGAGCAGGTCGTTGATTTGCGGAAGAACGACGGTGACTAGCAAGGCCACCACCAAAAGAGTAAACGCGAGCATCGAGGCGGGGTATACAAGGATCGAAGTTACTTTGCCGGAGAGTCGAACTTGGTCCTCTAAGTAGTCGGCCATTCGGGCTAACACTGTGTCAAGTGCGCCGCTGGCTTCACCGGCTCTCACCATGCTGATGTAGAGCGTGTCGAACTTGCCAGACGCCGACAACGCTTCCGCGAGGGATGCTCCTTCGTTGACGCGATCTCGAACTTGAGAAATGACGTTCTTTAGACCGCGATGCTCGATTTGTTCAACTAGGGCGCTGAGGGACTCAACGAGCGGGATCCCCGAGGAAATAAGAGTGGCGAGCTGTCGAGTTGCGATGGATCGCTCTGTCGCTGGAATTCGTGATAGAAACTCAAATTCAAAGCTGGGTCCGAACGATTCTTTTTTTTGTGCGTCATTTGAAGCGTCGTTTTCAATCAGGTCCGTGAGGATGACTCCGTCACTCCTTACACGTGTTCTAGCCGCCTTAATGTTCTCGGCGCTGACGTTTCCTTTTACGGTTTTTCCCGCATTGGACACGCCTTTGTAAGAGTAAGTAGGCACGGTGTAATTCCTTTGAACCGAACTTTTGACTCGTGCGCGGTAGCATTCAGGTCGTTAAGTTGGCAAACGCACTTTTCGTGTCGCTGGGTGGCATCATTTAGAGATTTTTTATCAAAAATGTAGGCCGAGTCGCTTTTTAGGGCAGGGCGACTCGATCTGAAAATTTAAATCTGGTCGACCGTGCCTTCCTCTTCAGTAGCACGCATGAGTTCGGCCAACGAGGTGAGTCCATTGAGAACCTTGCGGGCCCCGTCGGCACGAAGTGTCCCCATGCCTTGATTGACGGCTTGCTTCTTGATCGTTTTTGCGTCGACATTTTGTGAAACCATTCCCCGAATATTATCGTCGACGACCATCAACTCAAAAATTCCGATCCGACCTCGGTATCCCGTATGGACGCAGGCAGTGCAACCCGTTGCCTTGTAGAGTGTGACCGGCTGCCCCGATGGCTCGACGCCCATCTCAATCAGTTCATCGTTTGTCGCCGTATAAGCTTCACGGCACTCGGTGCACAGAATGCGAACGAGCCTTTGGGCTAGGACCGCAACGAGAGACGAGCCAACCAGAAACGGCTCCACGCCTTGATCCACAAGTCGAGTAATAGCGCTCGCAGCATCATTTGTGTGCAGGGTTGATAAAACCAAGTGCCCGGTGAGTGAGGCCTGAATGGCAATGTCCGCGGTCTCTTTGTCACGGATTTCGCCTACGAGCACCACGTTGGGGTCCTGCCTGAGGATGGCCCTGAGTCCTGTCGCAAAGGTTAGGTTGACTTTTGGATTCACCTCGATCTGCCCGATGCCCTCTTGCGTGATTTCGACAGGTTCTTCAATCGTAATAATATTCTTTTCAGAATCATTAATCTCGGAGAGACATGCATGTAGAGTGGTGGTTTTTCCGCTACCGGTGGGGCCGGTGACGAGGAAGATGCCGTTCGGTCGCCGGATGATTCGGTCAAGAACTCGAATCATCTCTTCGCCGAAGCCAATCTTTGGGAGGTCGAGTAGGGCTTGGCTATCTGGCAGAAGGCGAAGGACTAACCTTTCACCGAAGGCAACAGGAAGTGTAGAGAGTCGAACATCATAATCCCGACCTGCGATTTTGAGCCGTATCCGACCGTCTTGAGGGAGTCGCTTTTCGGCGATGTCGAGTCCCCCCATGATCTTGATCCGGGAGGCAATACTGGCCTGCAAGCTTCTGGGGAGCGGCTTCATCGGTTCGTAAAGGACATCGTCGATTCGAAAGCGAATGCGGATTTCTTTCTCGAAGGGTTCGATGTGAACATCGCTGGCGCGTTCTTTTACAGCGTGCTGCAGCATGGAGTTGACGAGTTTAATAATCGGAGCGTCGTCTGTGGCTTCAAGGAGGTCCTGGGGCTCATTGGATGCTCTATCGGCTAGAGCATCGAGGTCTTCGTTGGCCTCCTCCGCGAGTTGATCCGTGGAAACGCCACCTCGATCATAGACTTGGTTGATGGCCGAGAGAATGACGCTCTCGCTCGCTAGGCTTAGCTCGACATCGGCTCCGTTGAAAAGGATTCGCAAATCATCAATGGGGCCGGGGTCTAGAGGGTCGGCGGCGATTACATGGATGATGCCTCGGTTTTCATCCATGGAGGTCGGCAAAACCCGGTGTTGCTTTGCGAAGCCGATTGGAACCTGATGCGCTAGTTCCTCGTCGATGTCCTCGAGTGAAATCGTTTGTTGTACGTTGAGTCCGAACTGCTCGGCTAAAGCGTGCAGGACTTCGTCTGAGTTGAGCATGCCTTCTTCAATAAGCACCTCGCTGAGCCTTTCGGCCCGCTCGTCTTGGCATGAGCGGGCTCGAGCCAGCTGCTCCGGAGACAAACGAGTCGTTCGCAAAAGGATCTGTCCAAGTTCGAGATCGCCTGACAAGGGGGCCTCACTCATGTGAATCCTGACCGTGCGCATGATTTTGGTTCAAATTTACCACGTTGGTTCCGATCCCGGTTTCCCCTCTTCGGTTCCCGGTGGAGTCGTTTTTGGGAGTTCTATGAGCAAAATTGAAGGCGAAAAGTTGTAGGTTTCTCCGAGTGTCTTCGCGACATTCTTGGCCCGCGATAGGTCTTGGTAGGGGCCGACGAGAAGTTCGTAGATTAAGCTCGCTCCGCTCTCGCCCGAGACTAATGATCCTTCGTAGCCCGCATCGAGGAGTCGTGTCAGCATATCTGCAGCCTTACCTTCCTGCTGGAAGACTTTGGCCCTCACCATGTAACCGTTTGTGGCCAACTGATTTTGGGCCCTGAGTGCTTCTTTTTCTTCTTGTCGCTTTCGCGCGTACTCGGCATCGAGTTGCTCTTTGCGTGTAATGGGGTAGTCGAGCGTATGCTCTCTGAGGGCTTTGGCGACAGGGTCGTTGGGCGCTTCGGTGCCTGTATCCATGGTCGATTTATCGACATCCATGGAGTACGTCTCGTCAACGCTTTTGCGGAATTCTTCTCGCCTTGTGATGGTCTCGTACTCGATATCATCTTCGGTGCGTACGATGTGAGGCGTGAGGAAAATGAGAAGATTGATTTTAACCAGGCTCTTCGACTTGGACTTGAACGCCCAGCCTAATCCAGGGATGTCTCCGAGGAAGGGAACCTTGCTCTCGTTCTCTGTCCATTGGTCACTAATGAGTCCACCGATGACCACAGTCTCATTGTCGTTGACTACGACTGTGTTCTCGACTTTACGATTTGAGAGAGCGACACCGACTTCCTCGACGCTTCCAATGTCGCCCTGGATGCCCGGATTAAGCAGTTCGATTTGCTGAAAAATCTTTAGACGAAGGTTGTCGCCTTCGCTGATCTGAGGAGTGACTCGGAGGGTGACTCCGATGTCTTGCCGCTCAACGTTTACCGACGTGCCTAGGCCGGTTGTATTTCCCGTCGCCTGCTGGACTCGGCTTGTGATGATTGGGATGTTGTCGCCGATTTTGATCTCGGCTTCTTCGTTATCCGAAGTTAAGATATGAGGCGCGGAGACAATATTGATGTTCCCATTCTGAGCTTGAGCGCGGATAAAGGACTGTACCTCTGTGCCGTCCTGCCCTGGGACGAGTTCGCCGGTGGCAGGGTCGCGGTCGAGTCCGCCTGAAATGAATCCGAGTACTTCAGGTGCGCCTAAGCCAGATCCAGCGGCAGCGGCTGTGCTGAAGACGAATTGCTGATCCGCGTTCATTGTCGTGATGAGCCAGTCCATTCCGAGGGTGATGCTGTCGGTGACATCCACTTCAAGAATCAGCGCTTCGACGAGGACCTGGGGCCTTTCAATGTCGAGTTGCTCGATGACTGCGGTGAGAACTTCGTAGGCTTCCTTGCTCGCTTGGATGACCAGTGAATTGGTCGCGGGGTCGGCGCTCATGGTGATGCCTTCAGCCAGTTCCGTAACTTGGGAGCGCAGGCTCTGGCCCGTATTGCCGGTGGTTCCGGTACGCCCGGGCCCGGACGGGGAGCCGCCGGTTTTTCCCGAGAGCATGCTGCTCAATGTATTGCTGAGTTCTTCTGAGTCGGCGTGCTTCAAGTAGTACACATGAATGCGTCCGCCGCCTACCAGAGGGACATCTAATTTTTTGATGAGGCTTCGTATCTCTCCAAGGGCGCTTCGTGAGGCAAGCACCAGAAGCGAATTGGTGCGGTCATCGGTCATAATGCGAACTTTAGATTTAGCGCCTGGGGCGAGTGTGCTCGGAGTCGAATTGTTGCTGCTGTTCGTTCGTCGGCTTGTGCGACGTCGCGACCGGTTTGCAGCGTTGGAGCCTGTTTCCGTCATCTCGGCGCCGTAGATTTCAGATATTTGGTCGCCGAGCGTAGCCGCATCGGCATACTCGATTTTGATGACCGCCAGCTCTTCTTTATGAGTTTCAACGTCAATGGCATCAAGGATCGACATCAGTCGACGGATGTTGGCTTCGGTATCTGTAAGGATGATGGTGTTCGTTGGAGCGTAGGCCACCATTGAAGCATCCTTGGAGACCAGTGGTTTGATCGTGTTTGTGATGCCTTCAGCATCTATATACAGCAGAGGCACAAGTCGAGTGACGAACATGTCTCGGTTTGGGCTGGGTCGACTTCCCTGAATGGTTTCGAGGCTCGACTCTTTTGCATCTCGAATCGGGACAATCTTGAGAGCACCGCCTGGACCCGGGATGGCAGTGAAACCTTTTATTTTGAGGACCGACTCAAAAACGGCGAAGGCTTGGTCGACGGAAACTTCTGATGGAGAAACGATCGTGACCCGGCCGCGGACGCGATCGTCGTAGATGAAGTTTTTTCCGGTGATTCGAGCAATCGTCTCAATGACTACGGTGAGTTCTACGTCCTTGAAGTCGATTTGCACGAGCTCATCGCCCTGGCTGAAGCGATTGCCGCCGGGGCCACCTTGCGGGCCTATCTGACTGAATGCCGTTCCCGATACCAAAAGGGCAACGCTGATTGCGAACGCCAATAGACCAGCGCGGTGGTTCATGCTCCGTATCGAATTCTCCACGGGTAGCTACTCTGCTCCTTGCATAAGTTCGGCCAATTGCTCTTGAGGGATGGTAATCACTTTTCCTTCCCCGTTGGGTGTTAGCACCTCTGCGACGAGTGCGGGGGATTCCGTCAGGGCTTTAAGTAGTTCCTGGCTAGCGGCGGGATTGTCAATGGTGACGCCATTCACACTTGTGAGCATGTCTCCGTCTTGAAGCCCTACTTTTTGATAGAGGCTGTTGGACTCGATCTGCGACAGTTCGATTCCCACCATCTTTCCATCTTCGTACTTTGGAAGAACTCGGGCTTGGGACAAAAGAGCGGCTGCTCCGCTTATGCCAGAGTTGTCGGCCAGGCTCTTGAGTCGGTCTTGGACGGTTTCGTTCGATTTTTGTTTGGATGCTCGCCGGCGACTTGGACGAGGTTTAGGCTTGGACGCTTTGACTTTGGCCTGGGCCATAAGTTCTTCACCCATCTTGAGCTCTTCCCGGTTGGCTCCGTTCTGAAGGACGACACGGCCTCGATCAATTCGAGAGACGACAACCTCCTTGAAGTCCATGAGCCGATCGCCGACTTTGACAACCTCGTGAGTTCGTTTTCGACTATTTTCGATGGCTGCGCTGGCGACCACTTGGTCGTTTGATGCGATTGTGCCCAGTAATTTAAGCGGGAGTTTTGTCTCTTGGAGTTCCTCGTCAGGTTCTTCTTCGATAAGGAGGTCGTCGCCCATGACTTGGGCCCCGAAGAGATTACGGTCCAGGATGGCTTGGCGGGTGGACCAGGGTTGAGTTGTCGCTGGAGGGGGCGCTGAGCGAGCCTGGGAAGAGGCGGCCGTCGGGATCAGAATGGACGCCGCCACGTCAGTGACGACGTCAGCCGTCAACCATGTCGCCATCAAAAAGAGGGCCATATTTGCGAGGCGGATGCCGAGCACGGACATGGATTAATGAGTCTCCAAACTTTTGTACGCCTTCATCTTTGTGCTGGAGGACTGCATTGAATTTCCTTCTATCGGGGGTTGTCCGCGAACCGCGACCAACGAAAAGATGCCCCTCAGGCAGAGGCCTAGATTACACTTTCGGCTTCGCGGCACCGGCTGATTCGGCCGTTGAGGCCCGAACGCAGTTTCACGGAAACGCTCTGATTTGACGAAACTTCCTTTACCGACTGGCCACTTGCCCCTGCCGTCTCACCCGAAGGAAATATAGCTGCACGACGTCCTGCCTCCAAAAAAACTTGTCGGGATTTCGGCGGGTTAGTCCTTTTGTCGCGGATGCTTCTCAGAGTGGAGTCCGTTGTGATTGTGGCCGATGTTTAAAGAGAACCCGTGCGATTGGGCTCCGTTCCGAGAATGAGGTGCCCCGAGGGGTAAACGAACACTGTTTTGTTCCAGGTTTTGACATTTACTCAAGATGATTTCGCTCTCAGGCGTTGACATTCAACGTTTGGGTTCAAACTTGCGAGGGTTCGTTCGAGCAGAAGTGGAGCCGACGCACTGCTCGGTGGAAAATTATAGGAGATGGTCTATCGCGAACGAAGCGTAGGCCACAGGACATTCAAAAGGAGAGCTTTTCGTAGACGTTCTGTCCAAGGACGAGGAAAAGCTCATTCAGGAAGGGAAACATGGCGAATTCAGGAAAAGTAATTGGGATTGATCTAGGCACGACGAACTCGGTTGTGGCCGTGATGGAGGGCGGACAGCCCACCGTGATCGCGAATGAAGAGGGCGGGCGGACAACCCCTTCGGTCGTTGGTTTTTCGGATGAGGGCGAGCGGCTGGTGGGTGCGATTGCCAAGCGCCAGTCCGTGACCAATCCGGAGAAGACGATCTATTCGGTGAAGAGGTTTATGGGACGTCGTTTGTCTGAGGTGTCAGACGAAGTGAGTTTGATTCCCTACACCGTTGCTGAGGGAAAAGAAGGCAGTGTGGTCGTTGAAATTGATGGGCAGAACTACACACCGCCAGAGATCTCGGCCATGACGCTTGCAAAGTTGAAGGATGCGGCCGAATCGCATCTTGGGGGCGAGGTCACTGACGCTGTGATTACCGTGCCCGCGTATTTTAATGATGCTCAGAGGCAGGCGACGAAAGACGCCGGAAAGATTGCGGGCCTAGAGGTCAAGCGCATCATCAATGAACCGACCGCCGCAGCTTTGGCCTATGGGTTGGACAAGGAAGAAGATGAGAAGATCGCCGTCTACGATTTTGGCGGTGGTACTTTTGATATCTCTATTCTTGAAGTCGGCGAGAACGTGGTTGAGGTGAAGGCGACGAGCGGAGACACGCATCTTGGTGGAGACAATCTTGACCAGCGTGTGATTGAGTACTTGGTCGACGAGTTCAAAAAGGATCAAGGAATCGACCTGACTCAAGACGCCATGGCCCTTCAGCGTCTGCGCGAAGCTGCGGAGAAGGCGAAGATGGAGCTTTCGTCTGCGCAAGCAACGGACATCAATCTTCCCTACATCACCGCTGATCAGACTGGACCCAAGCATCTCACTCTGAAGTTGACCCGGGCTAAATTTGAGCAGTTGGTGGAAGAGTTGGTGGAGCGAACCCTTGAGCCTTGCCGAAAAGCTCTTGCGGATGCGGGGATCAAGGCCGGAGAAATTGATGAGGTGGTTCTCGTCGGTGGTTCGACTCGCGTGCCTCTCGTTAGGCAAAAGGTAGAGGCGCTGTTCGGCAAGGAGCCTAACCAGACCGTGAATCCGGATGAAGTGGTGGCCGTGGGTGCGGCCGTTCAGGGCGGCGTTCTGGCGGGCGACGTCAAGGATGTTCTGTTGCTTGATGTAACCCCGCTGTCCTTGGGAATTGAGACGTTGGGCGGCGTAAATACACGTCTCATCGAACGGAATACGACGATTCCCACCAAAGCACAGAATGTGTTCTCGACGGCATCGGATAGTCAGCCGCAAGTGGAAATTCGAGTTCTGCAGGGCGAGCGTGAAATGGCCGCAGATAACCGAGAGTTGGGTCAGTTTATTCTCGATGGCATTCCACCGGCGCCTCGTGGAGTTCCTCAGATTGAGGTCACCTTCGACATCGATGCGAATGGAATCCTATCCGTGACAGCTTCGGATAAAGCCACGGGCAAGGATCAGTCGATTCGGATTGAAGGGAGTGGCGGTCTTGCGAACGAAGAAATTGACCGGATGGTGAAGGACGCAGAGTCTCACGCCAGCGAAGACTCTTCCAGAAGAGAGACGATTGAGAAGCACAATCAACTCGACAGCATGATCTACCAGGCGGAGAAGCTGATTACTGATAACGATGAGAAGATGGATGAAGAAGCTAAGCAGACTCTGACCTCTGCCATAGAAGACGCCAAGAAAGATCTTGAAACGAACGATGTGGCTCGTCTGGATAGTGGAAAGCAGAGTCTAGAAGCGGCTCTTCATCAAGTGACAGAGTCTCTCTACAAGGCGGAGGCCGCTCAGGCAGAGGGTGCACCTACCGAGGAGGCTTCGTCGGAGCAGGGCGCAGATGAAGATGTCATCGATGCTGAATACACGGAGGAGAAGACCGATTCCTGAAAGAGCAGGCCAACTCCCTAGAGGAGGTTCCTATGGCGAGTATTCCGACCGAATGAGGGGGGATGCATGGATGCCAGCGTTGGACATCTTCGAAACGGGAAGTGCGGTGATCATCCGGGTGGAGTTACCTGGCGTGAGTAGCGAAGATATCAAGGTCAATACTGACGCTGATCTCATTCGTATAGGGGGTGTTCGCCGCACGCCTGAGGGATTGGACGTGGCCAGGCTCCACCAGATGGAGATTGCTTTTGGGCCTTTCCATCGGGAAATCAAAATTTCGGTTCCTTTCGATCAAGATCGAGTCAGTGCACATTTAGTGGATGGCTTTCTGTCGATTTCGCTTCCCAAGGTGACGCCGTCAGGAAGATCCGTGCCGGTGGAGAAAGAATGAGCGACGAAAATAAAGACCGAAGTGAAGATGAAGTCCTGCAACCGGCTTCGGCGGTGCTTCCGGGCGGAGTAGAGGTGCGCGTTGAATCAGGCGATCTGGGCGGCGGACAGATTGACCCGGTGGATATCCCCTCGGAACTTCCGATCTTACCTCTTAAAAATACGGTTCTTTTTCCATTTCTTTTGTCCCCGCTGTTAGTGAACACACCGGCCTCTCAAGAATTAATTGATGACGTTTTGCTCCGGCCCGATCGGCTCTTGGTTTGCGCAGCCTTGAAAAGAGAGATCGAAGGGCCGCCGACCTTTGACGATATTTTTGATGTTGGAACGGTTCTGCGGGTCGTTAAGATGCTCAAATTTCCAGATGACTCGTATCGTTTACTGGTCCAAGGTGTGGCTCGCGTCTCTATTGACTCTTTGATTGACGATCAGCCCTACCTGAGAGCGCAAATTAAAAATGTAGTTGAATCCGGTGATTTGGATTCAGTTGAAGTCGAGGCGCTTACTCGAAATGTTTCTCAGCAATTCGGAATGCTTGTCACCGAAACGGCTCGTTTAAGCGATGACCTTCAAGTGCTGGTCGCAAATCTAGACGATCCTTCCAAGCTCGCTGATTTAGTCGCTTCGAATTTAGAACTGGATATTTCGGGCAAGCAAAAGGTGCTGGCGGCCTTAGATGTGCCGGAGCGGCTGAAGCTCGTTTTGGCACAACTGACTAAGGAAGGACAAGCTCTCGAGATTGAGACCGAGATTAAAGAAAAAGTCCAGAGTGATATGGGCAAGACGCAGAAGGAATACATGCTGCGTCAGCAACTTGAGGCGATTCGCAGGGAGCTTGGTGAAAGCGAGGAGGGCGAACAGGGGGTTGAGCGCTTCGGAGATAAAATCGACGCTCTTCAGATGCCCGAGGAAGCTGACAAGCAGGCGAGACGGGAACTGGAAAGGTTCTCTCAGACGCCTCCTGCGGCGGCCGAGCATAGTGTTATACGGAGTTATCTCGAGTGGATGACGGACCTCCCTTGGTCGAACGCCAGTGAGGACCGTCTTGATATTCAGTCGGCTCGCGAGATTCTCGATCAAGACCACTGCGGACTTGAAAAAGTCAAAGATCGAATTCTCGAATACATTGCCGTCTTGTCCCTCAAAAAAGATCTCAAGGGACCTATTCTGTGTCTTGTAGGTCCTCCAGGAACGGGGAAGACATCTCTCGGGAAGTCGGTCGCCAGGGCACTGAATCGAGAATTTGTTCGTTTCTCATTAGGCGGCGTTCGGGATGAGGCTGAGGTTCGCGGTCACCGTAGAACATACATCGGGGCAATGCCGGGGAGGATTATCCAATCCGTTCGGAAGGCGGGAACTCGGAATCCTGTAATGATGCTCGATGAGATTGACAAGATTGGAGCCGATGGACGTGGGGACCCCTCGTCAGCCCTTCTCGAGGTTCTTGATCCGGAGCAAAATACGGAGTTCAGCGACCACTTTCTTGAGGTGCCTTTTGACCTTTCGCAAGTCCTTTTTATCGCGACGGCGAATTTGATGGAGCCGATACCGGCTGCTTTGAGGGACCGAATGGAAGTTCTCGAACTGCCGGGCTACACGCTGGAAGAGAAACTTGAGATTGCGGAGACCTTTCTGGTGCCGCGCCAAGTAAAAGAGAATGGAATTACTGAAATTGATTTTGAACTGACGCGAGAAGCCTTAGGGTTCGTGATTGAACGATACACCCGAGAGGCGGGCGTGCGGAATCTCGAAAGAGAAATCGGTTCAGTGTGCAGGAAGGTTGCGCGGAGAGTCGCTGAATCGGACCCATCCGAATTTTCGGAAGCGATTCGGATTGTCCCTGAGGACCTTCCCGAGATGCTTGGCCCCTATAAATATGAGTCCGGGGTGGTGGAGGAGGAACTGCAACCCGGTGTCGCCATGGGGTTGGCCTGGACACCGGCAGGAGGAGACATTCTGTTCGTAGAGTCAACCGGGATGAAGGGTGCAGGGCAATTGAAGCTTACGGGTTCCTTAGGCGACGTCATGAGAGAGTCTGTAGAGGCCGCACGTTCGTGGCTTCGGAGTCACGCCCAAGAGTATGGCTTGGATCCACAGGCAGACTTTGACGACCGAGATATCCACGTTCATGTTCCATCAGGGGCGATCCCTAAGGACGGGCCTTCGGCTGGGATTGCGATGGTGACCTCCCTCACGTCCATGATGACTGGGCGCCCCGTGCGTTCAGGAACGGCCATCACGGGCGAGATTACGCTCCGGGGCAAGGTTTTGCCGGTGGGGGGCATTAAGGAAAAGGTTTTGGCGGCCAAACGGGCCGGCATCGAAAAAGTGGTGCTCCCAGAGCAAAATCGTCGGGATGTTGAAGAGATCGATGGAGAGTTGCTTAAAGGGCTTGAACTTAGCTACGTAAGTAGTCTTGATGAAGCTCTCAAACAAACCATGTCCGGTCCCATCGCGTCTTCGGCGTGAGCGCCTCAGTTTGACGTGTCAAAGTCTAGGTCGGTTTTATCGGGTTCTTACCGGTCTTGTCGCTCTGGTTCTCTCTTCTGGCTGTGCGCTTTCGGGCCAGTACAGGGATGCCGTGGCGGCGAGCGAAAAGCTCAGGGATGCGAACGCCATGCAGAGTGTGCGCATTGAGCAACTTGAAGCCAGTGTAGCCAGCCTTGAGGCGGAATTGGCGAACATTTATGAAACCGTCGAGGACGAGCGAATTGAAAGTGAAATTCTGAATCGCGAAGTCCAGGATTTGGAGGAGGCAGAGCGGTCTCTCTCGCTTGAACTTGAGGCTCAAAACCTTGAGTTGGTGCGTTCCCGATCAGAACTCGAATCTGTAAAAAGCGAGGTGGATGCCATCACCGCGACGTACGGAGAGCTCATGCTCGAGTTAGAGAGCGAGGTTTCGTCCGGTCAAATTCGAATCGACCAACTCAAGGAGGGGGTTCGGGTCGCCGTTTCGGATGACATTCTATTTGCTTCGGGTTCAGCGAGGTTGGACCCGACAGGGCGAGAAGTGATCCTGAAGCTTTCTGAACAGTTGGCCACCATGGAGCATCAGATTGAAGTGCAGGGCCATACAGATGATCGGGCGATTAGCGATCGCCTCGCCGGGCGTTTTCCGAGCAATTGGGATCTGGCGGCCGCGCGAGCGGCGGCGGTGATTCGTTTGTTGGAGAAAGACGGAATCTCACCGCAACGTCTGAGTTTAACTTCATTGTCATCGTCGCGGCCTGTTGCAACAAACGAAACAGTCGATGGGCGTGCTCTAAATCGTCGAATTGAGATCAGGCTTCGTCCGCAGGATAAAGAGACTGTGAGTGAAGATGTGTTTTCCTCTCAAACCGACGCTCTCGAGCCCTAGCGAGATGAGTTCTTCGTCTCGCGAGGCTCTCGAGTCGATCATGAGAGCGGGGCTAGAGGCGGTCCATTCCGGGAATGCTGTGTCTCGTTGGGTGAGACGCCTGCCGAATGGATCGCTGCGGGTAGGGGATCGAATTTTGCCTCCTCGAGCGGGGCTCTGGGTGGCGGCCATGGGTAAGGCGGCGCCCCATATGGCGGCGGCCGTTGAAGCCGTTTCGGGAGATCATCTTCGAGGCGGATTAGTTGTTTCGCCAGAGGGTCACTTCCAGGGCATCAGCCTCAGTCTAGAGAGCCGGGAGGCAGGCCATCCTTTTCCCGATCAACGCAGTGAGCGAGCCGCGCGGGATTTGTTAAAGATCGTTCAAGGAATTCCCGACGAGGATATTTTACTCGTTCTGCTTTCGGGCGGTGCTTCGGCTCTGACGGCTTGTCCTGCTGTAGGTTTGACGTTGGTTCAGCTGGAGGAGGCGACGCGAATGCTTCTCGCCAGTGGCGCTGACATTGGGGAAGTCAATTCTGTCCGGAAACATTGCTCCTCTTTCTCCGGTGGGCGACTCGCGGTGGCTTCCGCCACACGAAAGATTGAGGTGCTGGCCATCTCAGACGTGCCAGGGGATCGCGTGGATGTGATTGGATCTGGACCCTGTTCGGCAGACGAGACGACTTTTAGCGATGCTCGAGAGGTGCTTGATCGCTTCGGCCTGACGGAAAGGATCGCCTCTCCTTTGCGAGATTATCTAGAAGCGGGAGTTCAGGGGAAACGACCAGAGTCACATCAAGCAGATGCTCCTGGGCTTCAAGGGGTTCACTATCGGGTGATCGCGTCGAACCAAGATGCACGATCTGCGGCGTGTCAGATGGGGCAACGCCTGGGGCTGCGTACGGTGGACCTCGGTGAAATTATGCAAGGCGAGGCTCGGGTGATGGGAGCGCGCCTGGCTGCTTTAAGTCAGGGGGTACGATGGGCGAAGCCAATCCTTCTGGTCGCGGGCGGTGAGACAGTCGTTCGAGTGACTGGGGATGGGCGGGGAGGTCGAAACCAGGAGCTTGCCCTGTCTGCGGCCCTGGAGTGGGATCGAATGAAGAGAGTTCGAAAAGCGGCGATTTTATCTGTTGGGACCGATGGGCGGGATGGCCAGAGTGAAGCTACGGGTGCTTTCGCGGATGAGAAGACAGTGCGGCACGGCCTGGAGTTAGGGCTCGAGGCTTCGAAGGCGTTGGAGAGGAACGATTCCTATGGTTTTTTTTCGAGGGTCGGGGGAAGCCTGCCGGCCGGGCCAACGGGCACCAATGTCATGGACCTTGCGCTTTTGTGGGTTGACGAAAAATGAGAACCAGGGGCTGACTCAAGGAGTGGGCGTGTTAGCTTTGTTTGTCAGGGTTTATGAAGGAGAGTTAAGTGGCGATCGGTGAGGATGAGTTCCGGCACAGTCTTGCGGCTTGGCCCAGTGGTGTGACCGTATTGACGAGTCGAAGCGGGGACCGCATTCATGGGATGACGGTCTCCGATTTTAGTGGGGCCTCTCTGTCGCCGCCCTTGGTGGCGGTTTGTTGTCAACTCGGATCAATTACGACAGACCTGATTGCTGAGAGTGATTGTTTTGGAGTGAATGTTCTGGCAGCTGATCAGGTAGAGATTTCAAATCGTTTCGCATCTAAAAAATATGAACATGTTCGATTTGAAACTGTTCCGTATACAGTGGGCTTAACGGGTTCGCCTTTGCTGGAGGGCGCTGTTGTCAACCTTGATTGCAAGGTCGTTTCGACCTATGCGGCGGGTGACCATGTGATTTACCTAGGTCAAGTGGAGTCCAGTGAAGTCCATGACCGTCAGCCACTGGTTTACTGGAAGGGTGGGTATCGAGAAATGCGGATTGAGGAGGATAAGTGAGCCCTCTGAGGTTCATTGTCTATTTCGATTATCTTTGCCCCTGGTGTTACAACGGTTCAGTTCGGTTGAGGGCTCTTGAATTAGAGTATGCAGGTCGAGTGGAGCTGGAGTGGCGTAGCTATTTATTGCGTCCAGAGCATAAGGTTTACTCTGACCGAGAAAAATCTTTGGAGAAATTCCGCACCTACACTCGTCATTGGATTAAGGTCCAGGAAGACGGGGAGGGGGACGGGGGAGACTTTCAGGTCTGGGCTAGCGATGAGGGGCCGCCTTCAAGCAGTTTGCCCGCGCATTGTGTGAGTAAGGCAGCCGAAGCGATTGGGGCAGATGCTTTCGCGGCGATGCATGACCGTCTCCTGCGAGCTTACTTTCAAGAGAGTCAGGATATCAGTGACTTCGATGTTCTGCGCAAATTGTGGAGCGAGTTAGGGCTTCCTGTCTCAGGGTTTGATTTGGCGACACGTGCCGAAACGCAAGAGCGAGTAGTGGCTGAATATCGTGAAGCGCTTGATCAGGGCGCGACGGGAGTTCCTGCGGTTCAACTCGCTGGCAATTCGGCTGTGATCGTTGGTGCCCATCCCTTGGCTCTTTATCGCCGCTGGATTGAGAGAAGCCTTTCAAGGCGAGCGAAGGCTGCCCCTTGAATCTGCAAGAATATGAACCTCGCCCCAATCGTTCGGCGGATTCAAATCCTTCGCTATTCTTGGGCTCGCGAATGCACGAAGGAGCGCTGAATATTGGGTTGGTTCTTTATTTGTTTACCTTTGAATTTTTAGCGTTTTTGTCTTTGTGATCGAATTTCAGTTTTGGAGTTTACGGAGGAAGTTATGAGCCGCGGTTTTATGGATCGGTATATGCAGCGTAATTGGGCCTTGGGAGTAGTCTTTATATTGAGCTTGAGTGGTCTTTTGCTGCTTTGGACACCTCCAGCAGGGGCAGCTTCTAAGTCGAAGAGCATCAAGACCGAAGCTTTTTTTGTCTCTCTCGATACGGAGAAAAACCTGCTTGAGGTGCGCGTCAAGAAAACTGGGAAGAGGCCAAAGAACAAGAAGTTGAAGCTCAAGACCGGCAAGAGCGCCACGTTCAAGGTGAAGCCTGAGGGATCGGTCCTTAAGAGGACGACGGTGGCTCTCGACGGCCAGCGAGTCGATATTAACGAGATTGAAAAGAATCAGTTTCTATTTATCTATTGGGTCCCTGACGAGATGGATCCAGATGTAAGGTTCGCACGGAAAATCGATCTGGTTTTGACCGATGAGCAAATGGATGCGCGCAATGAAGCGCGGATGGAGGCGGCTCGGGCTGCGGGCCAGTTGCAAAGTGATGACGACTAGACTTCTTTCTATCGGGGCTGGATTTGCTTGATGGAACTTGAAGGTCTCGGGATGCTTTGAGTTCTGAGCTGGGAGTGTTTGACCAGAATGGGTCATGAGTCGGAAAGTGTTGTTGTCGAGCTTGGGGCCGTAGCTGTAACGGTGAGCGACCAATCCCCACGCTTCCTTGTTCGCCAGGAAGGCTCATTGAAAGCGGCTCAAGCCCGTTTCGTTCGGCGTGGCTTCGATGTAGCGGGAGATGCCTTGCCTTCTGGGCAGTTTGACCCAGAAGAGCATCGGACTCTTGAGATTGGATTGCGTGCATTCGTCTATCAGCAGACGGGTGTGCGTTTAGGGTACGTTGAGCAACTCTATACATTTGGCGACCGGGGTAGGCATCCTGTTGAGCGCGAAGGAGGCCATCGCGTGCTTTCTGTGGGTTATTTGGCGCTTTCCGACATGTCGGATGGGCAGAGTCCGTCCGGAGCCAACTGGAAATCGATGTACGCTCATTTTCCCTGGGAGGATTGGCGGCAAGGCGCTCCTCAGGTCGTGGCCGAGGAAATCGTGCCTGCTCTTAAAGCTTGGGCCAAGCAGTCGAGTGATTCAGACGACCAAGAACTTCGTCTTGGTCGAATGCGGGGTTGTTTTGGTCAAGAGGCTGCGGTTTGGGACGAAGAAAAGGTTCTGGAGCGTTACGAACTGCTTTATGAAGCTGGACTGGTGGCTGAGGCTCGGCGAGACGGTTCAGGGTTAGACCATTCGGCGTCGGCTCACGTTTTAGCTGAAAAACTAGGCCTGCCTATGATGTCGGACCATAGACGCATCCTTGCAACTGCAATGGGTCGACTCCGGTCCAAGTTAAAGTACCGACCCGTCGTTTTTGAATTAATGTCTCCCACGTTCACCTTGCTTGAACTTCAGCGCACAGTGGAAGCGGTTTCAGGGGTGCGTGTCCACAAACAGAACTTCAGGCGCTTGGTTGAGCGAGCCGGGTTGGTGGAGGCGACTGGCGCGGTGTTAAATCAGACCGGTGGCCGGCCGGCTGCGGAGTTTCGATATAGGCCCGAGGTGGTTCACGAACTTGTGGCCCCGGGCGTTCGTGTTTCTTCTCCGAGAAAGTTTTCATGACGCAGTAGAGGAGTGGGGCAGCTCGCTGAGAGTCCGGATGTGGCGTATCTCGACTGCATGAATTAAACTGTCAGATCTCCTTATCGGAGATTGTTCCACTCCATATATACTCATTTTGAGCATAAGGGGCTTTGGCATGCCAAATTTTCAGGTTTCAGATCAGGGTGAGAAGCTGCCGAATCTTGATTACACGCCTGAGGTCGAAAAGGCGGTCCGTCCGATTTACGAAAGACTCTCTCAGGTCATTCCTGAGGTGGAGTGGCCTGTCTTTGCGCCCTACGTGAAAGCCATCAACGAAGTTAAGCGTGAGAAAAACGCCGTCATTCTTGCGCATAATTACATGACACCTGAAATCTTTCATGGCGTCGCGGACATCGTCGGCGATTCCCTGGCCCTTGCGAAAGAAGCGGCTGAGACCGATGCCGATGTGATCGTTCTCGCGGGTGTTCATTTTATGGCCGAGACGGCCAAAATTCTTAACCCTGAGAAAGTGGTGCTTATTCCGGACCAGCGAGCCGGGTGTTCTCTGGCGGAGTCAATGACCGGCGCAGACGTCAGGCGGCTTCGGGCAGAATACCCGGGCGTGCCTGTGGTGAGTTACGTGAACACACCTGCGGATGTGAAGGCCGAAACGGATGTTTGCTGCACCTCTTCGAATGCGTTGCACGTGGTTGAATCTCTCGGTGTAGATCGAGTGCTTCTTTTGCCGGATGAATATTTGGCACAGAATGTGGCGCGGCAGACAGATGTTGAGATCTTGGCTTGGAGAGGCCGATGTGAGGTTCATGAGCGATTTAGCGCGGATGAGATTAAGTCCTATCGAGCAAGTGATCCGAATCTCACGGTGCTGGCTCATCCTGAGTGCTCTCCTGAAGTCCTGGAGGCCTCTGACTTCGCAGGGTCGACTTCTGGCATGATCAAGTTTGTTCAAGAAAAGAGACCGGCTCGCGTGGTCATGCTCACCGAGTGTTCAATGAGCGACAACGTGGCAGCTGAGTTACCCGACGTTGATTTTGTACGCCCATGTAATCTCTGCCCGCATATGAAAAGAATCACGTTGCCGCGGATTCTTGATTCTCTAGTTTACGGTCACGGCGAAGTCAATGTTCCCACTGAGATGGCCGTGCGTGCACGCCGATCAGTGGAGCGGATGTTGGAAATTGGAGCGCCTCCAGAGGGGCGTTTGGCATGGAACTTGACCGGCACGGGTCAGGATGTGGCTTTGGTGGGAGGCGTTGCGCGATCTTTCGCGTAGTGATTGACTCATCGAGTAGTGTCCTCTTCAGGTAGAGAAACCGCAGTGACGATTTCGTCCTATGTGCATGCTCGTTGTGATGTGTTGATCGTAGGCGGCGGCATTGCTGGTTTGATGACCGCGCTACGTCTCGCCCCCCTTTCTGTGACGCTCATTCTTAAGTCCAGCCTATCGGTGGGGTCTTCGACCACCTGGGCCCAAGCGGGCTTCGCGGCGGCTCTGGGGGTGGATGACAGTGTCACCCAGCATGCTGACGACACCTTGGCGGCAGGGGCAGGGATTTGTGATCCGGACGTGGTCGGATTGATGACACGCGAGGCGCCAGGGCGAATTCAGGAACTGGTTGATCTGGGGGTTCCATTTGATCGTCATCCTGATGGTTCGTTTCGACTTCATCGAGAGGCGGCACATGAAGCCGATCGTGTGATTGGAGTTGGGGGGGACAGGACAGGTCGCGCGTTTATGGAGACGATCGTTCCTCTGGTTCGGAGTTCAAACAAAATTCGGATTATTGAGGAAGCTTCGGCTGAAGCGCTTGTGATGTCCGGTGACCGCGTGTCAGGTGCATTTGTTCGCGGTGAAGCCACTAAGAGCAATCCTTCGGGCGAGACCGTAGTTCTGGCTAAGGCGGTGCTGTTGGCCACAGGGGGAATTGGAGGTCTCTATCGAGTGACCACAAACCCCCCCGAGACCATAGGTGAGGGCATTGCCATGGCGGCTCGAGTTGGTGCTGAACTGGCCGATCTTGAGTTTGTGCAGTTTCATCCGACGGCGATGAATGTTGGACTTTCCCCCGCTCCTCTGGCAACCGAGTCCATTCGAGGCGAAGGCGCTCTTTTGGTCACGAAGTCAGGTGACCGCTTTATGTCCGAGTTGCATCCCGCCGGAGAGCTGGCTCCTCGTGATGTGGTCGCGCGCGGTGTCGATGAACAACTCCAAGGGGGAAAAGGGGCATTCCTTGATTGTCGAGAGGCGATAGGCAGCCGTTTTGAAGAGGCTTTCCCTACGGTTGCGGAGTCTTGCCGACGCGTTGGGATTGATCCTGCGACAGAGCGAATTCCAATTGCGCCTGCGGAGCATTACCATATGGGCGGGATTGCCACAGATGCAGAGGGGCGAACCACGGTCAGTGGCCTGTGGGCGTGCGGCGAGTCCGCCTCCGGCGGTGTGCACGGAGCCAATCGACTTGCTTCTAATTCCATGCTTGAGGGACTTGTCTTTAGCGCCCGTTGCGCAGATTCTATCGCGGCGAGTGTAGGCGCGGTGCCCGAGATTGATCCGGCGAAAACTAAAATCCATGGAGCAGTCGGACAGGATTCGGATCTCTCAGTCCTCGTCGATTCCCTGCGTACGCTCATGTCGGATTCAGTGGGAGTGGTCCGGACAGCTGACGGGCTGAAACACGCGGTGAAAGAAACCGCTCGAATTGAATCTGAGGCCAGTGGACGTTCCAGCTCGATTGCCAGCGCTGCATTAACCGCGAGGTTGATCGCAACGTCCGCTTACCTTCGGTGCGAAAGTCGAGGGAGTCACTTCCGGGCTGACTTTCCTTCGATGGATTTAGGTCAGGCTAAAAGGAGTTGGATCACGCTCAAAGAGGCGAATCAATTTCTTGCTACGTTGAAGTGATAGATCTTTTTCTGAGGTGGAGAGCAGCGATGAGTGATACGTCCAGAATGGTGGGTGCTTTGCCCGTAGGGGCTGTGGAAGATTCCGTTCGTCATGCGCTGGCCGAGGATCTCGGGCGTGCGGGAGATATTACGACGAACTCAGTGGTGCCCGTGGACGCTATGCTTTCCGGCACAATTTCTGCGCGAGAAGCGGGCCGAATTGCCGGCGTAGACTTGGCGGTGGCCTCTTTTAGGCAGCTTGATCGCGGGATCAAAATCGAGGTTCAGAAGGGCGATGGAAGCGATGTTCTTCCCGGCGATCCGCTTTTCATTCTAAATGGGAATGCGCGTGCCATTCTCACGGCAGAGAGAACGGCGCTTAATTTTTTAGGGCACCTCTCCGGTATTGCCACTGCGACGCACCGTTTGGTTCAAGCCGTCGAAGGCACGGCGGCGCAAATCTGTTGCACCCGCAAGACGACGCCGGGAATGCGAGTGTTCGAAAAGCACGCCGTTCGAATGGGAGGGGGTGTAAATCATCGATTTGGACTCGATGATGCAGTTTTGATCAAAGACAACCACCTCGCGATGGCCGGAGGGGTGAGGCAGGCCGTCGAGGCGGCTCGCGCCAACGTGGGTCATATGGTTCGGATTGAAGTTGAGGTCGACACTCTCGAGCAGTTGAATGAGGCGCTCGAAGTGGGTGTAGAGATCATCTTGCTTGACAACATGTCGCCGGAAACATTGCGAGAAGCGGTAAAGCGAAATGAAAACCGAGCCGTGCTCGAGGCTTCGGGAGGCATCACTCTTGAGACGGTTCGCTTAGTGGCGGATGCCGGGGTCGACTTAATTTCGGTGGGTTGGATCACACACTCAGCCGCCTGTTTAGATTTAGGCTTGGACCACTCTCCGCTCTCACTCTGACGCAGGATGGGGCTGTTCAGTCATGAAAAACCCCCAGTGATCACTGGGGGAGCGGTATTTTGAGCCCAGGGGTGAGGTTCTCAGAAAAGGATCTCTTTTATTCCCACGGCTTTATTCGATATGGTGCGGCGAAGAGGACTCGAACCTCCACGGGGTTGCCCCCACCAGCCCCTCAAGCTGACGCGTCTACCAGTTCCGCCACCGCCGCACACGTATCTCTGAAGTCGGCCGAGGATACCCAACTCCGTTTGTCTCGCCCACTCCACCTTTAAGGGGTGGGGGTTTGCGCTTCCTTCTGGGCTGAAGGATCGATTTCTTCAAGTCCCCCTACTTCTTCGAGGCCCACGTCCTCAAGGCCTAGGCTCTGAGCATCTTCCTCGAAAACGGCTTTGCCAGCCTGTTCCGCGGCTTGCTCCTCTTGGAGGGCTTTCTCGTCAAAAAGACCCACTTCTGATTCGTGGGTGCCGATATAAGCGAGTGAAAGGCTGGTCAGCATGAAAAGAATAGCGCTGCCCGTCGTGAGTCGGGTCAGGAAGTTGCCCGCGCCACGGCTTCCGAACACAGTGTTGGCTCCGCCACCGCCGAGGGCCGCCCCAAGGTCGGCTCCTTTACCTCGCTGAAGGAGCACAACTGTGATCAGCACAAAGCAGACCATGAAGTGCAGTACAAGAATCACTGTCATCATGATGGAAGGTCCTCCGAGTCTAAATATCCGAAAATCCGGCCAAACTCAATTGCATCCAAGCTCGCCCCCCCGACGAGGACACCGTGAATGTCATTTTGGCTCAAGATTGATTTTACATTTTGGGGGTTTACCGACCCCCCATATAGAATTCGCGTTCTTTTTCCGGCTTCACCCATCTCCTCTTCAAGGCAGTCCCGGATGATTGCATGCACGGCCTGGGCTTGTTCCGGCGAAGCGGTGAGCCCGGTTCCGATGGCCCACACGGGCTCATAAGCTACCACCAATTTATCTCGACCGGGAGTTCCCGGGGGCGGCAGGCTGGAGCGTAGCATTTCTAGGACCACCTCCGCAGTGTCTCCCGATTCCCGGTCCCCAAGAGTCTCTCCAACGCATACGATGGGTTTGAGACCGTTCAGGCACAGTTGCTCGGCCTTTTGGGCCACGATGGCGTTGCTTTCAAAGGCCCCAGAGCGCCTTTCACTGTGCCCCACCAAGCCGTATTCACAGCCGATGTCCGCCAGCATGCCGGCCGAGACTTCACCGGTAAAAGCCCCTTCCTTGTGGGCTGACACGTCCTGTGCGGCAAGCCGAAGGGGGCTCCCGGTCAGGGCCTCTCCGGTCGGGGAGAGCGCCGTGTAAGGCGGTGCGATGACGACCTCAGTGGAGTGCGCTCCAGGTCCTCCGGCTTTCCAAATCGCCAATAGGTCTTGGATGAATTGACTCGCTTCTGCGAGATTCTTATTCATTTTCCAATTCGCGACAATTAAGGTCCGCATCATTTCTCCAGTGCTGCGACGCCAGGAAGAGTGAGGCCCTGAATAAATTCGAGGGACGCGCCTCCGCCTGTGGATAAGTGATTGATTTGATCGCCCAACTCCAGTTGATTGATGGCCGCGAGAGAATCTCCGCCCCCCACCACGCTAGTGGCCGAAGCGCCGGCCACCGCTTGAGCAACTTCACGTGTACCCGAGGCAAAAGAAACGATCTCAAAGACACCCATGGGTCCGTTCCACATGATGGTTTGCGCGAGCTTGGCTTCATGGGCGTAGGCGGTCGCGGTCATAGGACCTATATCGACCCCCATCCAGCCCTCTGGGATCTCACTTTCGATCCGGGTCTCACTGTCTTCTTCTAGGCCACGTGCAATCACGTGATCGGTGGGGAGGAGGAGTTTGCACTGGTTGGTTTTCGCGGCCTCCATGATGCTGAGGCTGTCGTCGATGCGATCCGTTTCGACCAGAGATTGGCCTACGCTATGTCCCTTGGCCGCGAGAAAGGTGTATGCCATTGCGCCTCCAATGGCGAGAACATCTGCGCGTTCTGAAAGGGCTCGAAGAACGCCCATTTTATCTGAGACCTTGGCTCCGCCCAGCAGGCATAGGAGAGGGCGCTGGGGCTCAAGGACGACTCCAAGGTGAGAGAGTTCAGCACGCAAGAGGTCTCCGGCGACTGCGTCGGGCAGGTGGTGGACGATCCCCACCGTTGAGGCATGGGCTCGATGAGCGGTCCCAAATGCATCGTTGACATAGGCCTCGGCCAACTGAGCCAACTCTTCGGCAAACTTGGGATCATTTTCGGTTTCGCCTGGATGAAACCTTAAATTTTCAAGGACGAGAACTTCTCCGGGGCTAAGTGCGGCCGCTGCGGTTTGGGCTTCTTTTCCAATGCAATCGGCTATGAAGTGGACTGGGTTGGGAATAAGCTCGGAAAGACGAACTGCCACGGGTGCGAGGGAAAGGCTCGGATTGACTTGCCCTTTAGGACGTCCGAGATGAGACGCTAAAATCACGCTGGCGCCTTCGTTTAAGAGTCGGGTGAGCGTGCCCAGGGAGGCTCTGATTCGTGTGTCGTCTCGGACCCGATTGCCGTCAAGAGGGACGTTCAGGTCGGCTCGCAGAAAAACCCTCCGACCTCGCAGGGAACGCGGGGTGTCCTTCGCTCGGGAAATCCAATCATCCAGGCTGGTGACGTGCAACTCGGGTGACCCTCTCTAGGGGAAAAGGCACATGATTGTGCCGGCGCGGCATTCTACCGGTCGCTTCGGAAATCGACAATGTTCCGGCTTCGTATTTTGGGTCTGAGCGGGCGGGTCCCGCTACACTGGGGGCTTGCCAATTGTGGGGTTCAATGTGGGACGCAGCGAAGGCCTGAATCTGAGTCGCATTTGGAGCGGTTTTGCGGAGCGAGGCGGTACGCAGAGGATCGGGGCCATCCTTCTTGGACTCGTGGTTCTTGTGCTCGGTTTGGGCTGGGGGGCAGAGTACCTGCGGGTCAAGCGTGCTTCGACGCCGCTTGATCTTACTCTAGAGGTGACAGGAGGCCTGTCCTCGAGGGTCGAGATTTTGTGGGACGGCCGAGGTGTTCCGCACGTGGAAGCGCGAGAGGATATGGATGCCTGGCTCTCTTTAGGGCTCGCCCACGCCTATGACCGTCCATCTCAGATGCTTTGGTTGCGTCGCTTGGCGGAGGGGACGATCTCGGAGGTCCTCGGGGAATCGGCTCTTGGAACCGACCAATTGGTCCGAACTTTGGGACTGGCGAAGCTCGCTCAGGAGGAATGGGCTCGGTTGGATGAGAGGACTCGGTCAGTCCTTGAGGCCTACTCACGCGGGGTCAATTTGGGGTTGGGGCTGAGGGATACGGATCGTGGGGTGGCCAAGGAACTGAACGGGGCCTCAGGAAAAGTCGAGAAAGACTGGGGTCCTGTAGATAGTTTGGCGATTTCGAAGCTGATTGCGTGGGAGACGAGCAATGGGATTCAGACAGAGTTAGTTCTGGATGATTTGATCCGATCCCTCGGAGGTCGATGGGCGAGATTGTTTAGACCGGCGAGCATTGCAGGGGACCCGTCGGGCGTGGATTCAGAAGGCTCGCCTCCGGTGTATCGAGACGTACCGGACGGGCTGAATCGAGGCGAGCCCTCGCTCGGGTCTTCCGACTTCTTAAAGGCAGCTCGGATTTTTGGCGGCACGGCTTGGGTTCTGGCCGGAATGTATACAGAGAGCGGTGCTCCATCGTTAGTGGCAGATTATCAACTGCCACCGACGGTGCCTTCGCTCTTCTATCAGGTTCAACTTCAGGGGGCTTCTCTGAATGTGGCCGGTGTGACCGTGCCGGGTGTCCCTGTGTTCTGGGCGGGGCGAAATTTGGATTTGGCTTGGGCCGCTCTTCCGTCCGGGGCCGTAACGGCCGATCTCTATCAAGAGACATTGCGTCAATCGGGAGAGATCTACCATGATGGTCAGGGCTGGGTGGATCTTGAAGAGCGAGTGGAAAAGATTGGGATATTGAAGCCGGGAGGGTTGGGTGAGGAGGAGTTTCGTATTCGCTCGACTCGCCACGGTCCCCTTATCGATGGCTTATTTTCAGATTCTTTGTCTTTGGCTCGCGAAGGCTTGAAGCCACGTGGCTTAACGGAACGTCCACCCCACTCCTTGGCGTGGACGGGTTCCCGTCCGGGCAATGGGATCGCCTCGTTTTTAGAAGTTGTCCAAGCACGGGATGCCTCTGGACTCGTAGCTGCGTTGCGTTCACATCACGAGCCGGTGGTTGCAGTTGTTTACGCGGACAATCAGGGGCAGGGCGGGATGCAATGGGCGGGTTGGCTACCCCGGAGAACATTGCCTTCTCGGTTGGTGCCGGTTCCTGGGCGTATGAGAATTTACGATTGGCGGGGGCCCATTCCTTACGAGGATCTGCCAATCATTCGTCTTGGTACCGAGGCACTCGGGGAAGGCCGTTCGGAGCGTGCTTGGGTCGCCGTGGCCGACGGCGGACTTTCTGCAGGTTTAAGTCGTGCAGAAATTGAATGGTCTTGGCAGCCGGGTGTTCGCCAGCGACGTCTCGAGCGGATATTAATCGAAATGATGGCGAATGAATTTGAAGGCTCCGGAGCGAATCAAATTCCGGAAAGGCTTGATCTGCGGAGCGCAGCCGAATTAGTAGTGGACGTGCGCGACGTTGAGGCGACCGAAGTCGTCCCTGCCATATCGAGTATCGCAAATCAAGTTGCTCCCCTTCGTCCGGAGGCCAAGGAAATCCTGTCTATTTTGTCTCGTTGGGATGGAGAGCTCTCGGCTTCAAGTCAGGGAGCCGCAGCCTACGCTGTGCTCATCCAATCGATTTTCGATCGGCTGTTTCGGCCTGTTCTCGGAGACGTTCTCCTCGAAAGATATTTGGCTTTACCCGGCGTTCGCCCCCAGTCGCTGGTGGCGCGGGTTTTGGTGGCTGCAGATCGTCGTATGGAAGCCGGAGGGTGGACCGACCGAGACCACGTCACGCGAATCGTGCATGAGGGGCTCAGACAGACATGGGTTGTGCTGTCACAACGGTTGGGGCCGGATCGTCGAGACTGGCAGTGGGGAGGCCTGCATGGTCTCGAGTTTGAAGCCTTTGGGCCGGACCCCTCTGGCTCTCTTCAACTGCCTGAACTCCGAGTCGGCGGAGGGGACGCCACGTTATCTTCAACGGCTTTCGGAATCTCTGAAGATTTCCAAACGGATAGAGCGACCCTCTATCGGATGGCTGTAGACCTGTCGGCTCCGGACCGGATGCTGACGAGTTTGGCGCCTGGTCAGTCTGAATTCCCTGAGAGTGCACATTTCGGAGATGGGTTGGAAGGTTGGGCAAAGGGCCGGCCGGGCCTGCTGCTTATGAGTCGAGTGCTCGTTGAGGACGAGACAACCGCTCGTCTCATCTTGGAGCCCACTCGATGAAAGCCGTTGGGTCGAGGGCGAGAATTGTTTTTGCGGGTGTTTCTAACTTCTATGCCGAGGTGGAACGTCGCGCCGATGATAAACTGGTGGGCCAGCCTATCCTCGTTGGAGGTGACCCAGGCAAAAAAGGGAAAGTGCAATCGGCGAGCCGGCAAGCGCAAGATGTCGGCGTTTCCGTAGGAATGACGATGCTCGAGGCGGCTGAGCTTTGCCCCGATGCGATTGTGCGCCCAACTCGTATGGATCTTTATCGTGAAGTTTCGAGTGTACTCGTGCGCTGTCTGAGGGAAAATCTTCAAAAGTTAGAACTAGGGAGTTTGGGCGAAGTGTATAGTTCGCTCCCGGTCCGAGCCCATGATGTGTCAAGTTGGGCAGAAGAAGTAGTACGGCTGACTTGGTCGGAGGTGGGGCTTCCGCTTCAGCTCGGGATTGCTCCCTCAAAGATGTTGGCACGTTTGGCAGCTGAGGAGTCGGGCGAGCAGGGCATTGGATGGGTTGAGGCTCCAGATGTTGCGGCTTTTCTTGGGCCACTCTCGCTTTCGCGTTTGCCGCGGGTTGGCGTAAAGACTGCGAGTCGATTGGCAGAGATGGGCGCGCGTACGGTGGGACAAATTTTGCAACTCGATACGAAAGTGGTGGAGCAGGAGTTGGGAAATCACGGTTTGGCTATTCTTGAAATGGCTGCTGGGCGGGATCGTTCGGTAATTCGTGCGACGCGGTTCCCGAAGACGATTAGCCGTAAGGAGACTTTGTCTCTCCCCAGTCGAGATCGGAGCCCATTGGATGCCTGTCTGGCCCGATTATCTACGGCCCTTGAAGGAAGTCTGGCTCGGCATGGTTTGAAAACAAGTCGCTTGGCGCTGCGTGTGGGGCTCGTGGATGAAACACGTTTGACTCGGAGCGAAACTCTCACGGTCGCTATCGGGAGTCGCTTTGACCTTGAGCGAGCGGTCCAGTCTTTGTTGGATCGGTGTGAAGTGAGTCTGGTCACGGAAGTGCGTTCGCTCGGGGTGGTGGCAGCCGGGTTGGTTGCGATTTCAGGGGAAAAAGACGCTCAGCTTGACTTGTTTGAGGCGTAAGACCTTCACTCCTTCGACCTCAGCGCCCACCCCTTAAGCTGGCGGCCTTTAACGCCGATGTCATGAGATCATGAAAAACAATCAGTTTCAACAAGGTTTAATGGGTTTGCCCGAACCCGAAAGGCGGAAGTATCCGCGAATTCCCACCGATCAGGTTTTAACCATTGCACCCGCGGGCCGAGATCAGGTCTTGGCCCAGGGACGTGACGTAAGTGCCGGTGGAATTCGGTTTCAGGTGACCGGGTGTGAAATCGAATTAGGCGAAGTCTTGACGGTGACGTTTGAGATCGGTCAAGAGCAGCTCACCGTCTCAGGGCGCGTGGCGTGGGCGACTGAGACCGATGCTTGGGTGACCGATATCGGGTTTGAATTCGATCGGACTGATTCGGTGTCCATGGCGAAGCTTGAGCGGATCACGTCTCAATATGAAGCTTTGGCAGTCGACTAGCTGAACTTGACAGCGGGTGCAGGAGAGTGCGACGCTTGCACCATGTCAGATTTTCATCAGACCGGCGTGGTGACTTCCTTGCACCGCTTAGGAAAGCCCGATCTGCCGCGCTTAGAGAGAGAGCTCCTGGATTACTCCGAGGAGAGGCCGATTGCCTTGGTGCTGCCCTCCCTGTTTTCGGAAGCGCGAGGTCCAGCTCTCAAGGGAATCGTAGATGAGCTTTCCCAGGTTCCCTATCTGAGACAATGTGTGGTGAGTCTTTCGGGTACCGCTGGCTTAAATGAATTCAAAGAGATGCGTGACCTGTTTGAGCCTGTTCGCTGTATTGAGGGCAAAGGCTCGGTGGTGATTTGGAACGATGGCCCCCGTCTCAAAGCCTTGATGAGGCAGTTAGGCGAGGAAGGTTTGGATCCAGGTCCTTCTGGAAAAGGCTTGGCGACATGGGTGGCCTATGGCTACGTGCTGGCGACTCAAGAGTCACGTGTGGTCGCCATTCATGATTGCGATATTCGAAACTATCAGCGAGAGTTGCTGGCCCGGCTGTGTTACCCCACCGCTAATCCGAATATGAATTATGAGTTTGCAAAGGGGTATTACAGTCGAGTCACGGATCGGCTGCACGGTCGTGTGACGCGTCTTTTTATGATGCCTTTGCTTCGCTCGATGAAGGCGGTGTTGGGGCCCATCCCCCTTCTGGAATACCTGGAGTCTTTTCGTTACGCACTTGCTGGAGAGTGCTCAATGACTACAGATTTGGTGCGAGCCAATCGGATCCCTGCGGACTGGGGGCTAGAGATCGGCGTGTTGGCTGAGGTCTTTCGCAACAGTGCGCTGAAGCGAGTTTGTCAGGTTGAGCTCGTCGAAAATTATGAACATAAGCATCGTGAACTTTCCGAAAACGACGCCAACGCGGGTCTTCATAGGATGGTCGTTGATATCGCCTCCTCCCTGATTCGGAATTTGGCCAGTTATGGGGTCGAGTTTGAGGCAGGCTTCTTGAACACAATGATCGCCTCATACGTTAGGACTGCTCAGGACGCGATTGCGAGCTTCAGTAACGACGCGAAGTTGAATGGTCTCGAGTTTGATCGGCACGCCGAAGAGGTGGCAGTGGAGACTTTTTCGGGGGCCTTGCGGACGGCAGGTCTGAGCTTCGTTCGAGACCCCATGGGTGCACCGCAAATTCCAAACTGGAGTCGTGTGAGTTCGGCTTTGCCGAGCTTTCTTTCTGAGCTTCGCGATGCCATCGAGATGGATGCGGAGGAGGCGGGAATTTGAGGAAAACGGGTAAATTTCCCAAAGGAAGATTTCGAAGCTTCGGAGCGTTATCCTAAAGCGGTGGGCGATAGGCCGCCCGCTTGTAGAGTGTTTTAATTCTAAATGAGGTCCATGGGTGCTGTATCGCCACAGTGAAATTTTCCGCAGCCTCGTTATGGGGGCGGATCTTGTTTTGGTGGCCGCTGCCTGGATGCTGGCCTACTGGCTTCGGTTTGAGACGGGACTTGAGGTCACGAAGGGCCAGCCCCCAATTCAGGACTATGCACTGGCTCTGGGTGTGATCTTGCCTCTCTGGTTCGTGCTCTCAAGACGTAACCGGATCTATGAGGCAAAGAGGTTGGGGACTTTCGTTGAGGAGTCTTGGGATATTGGTCGAACAGTTCTCGGGACCATCGTTCTCCTTCTCGCTTTATCCTTCTTTATTCGAAGCTACTCGTACTCTCGAGGTGCCGTAATTATTTTCGGAGCGACGGTTCCGTTTCTTCTCGTCAGCTCACGGTTTGTACTCCGGAAGGTGCTTCGTTCAGCGCGTAGTCGCGGGTACAATCAGCGCTTTGCGCTCGTTTTAGGAGAAGGTCGGCTGGCCGAGGAAGTGATCGAGCGGATTCAAGGCCAACTGGGCTCAGGGCTTCGTATTCTGGGTGCGCTTTCGAATGGCTTGTCGGGGCGAAAGGTTGGCTCTGTGGATGTGATTGGGCAGTACACCGACCTCAAGTCCATTCTCTCTAGAGACCGTGTGGATTATGTCATCCTGGCTCTATCGAGTGAAGAATCCCAATTCCTAGATAAGATCTTGAGTGAGCTTGAAGATGAAGTTGTGAATGTCATGATTGCTCCTGACCTCATGCGAATCGCCACATTGAACAGCGCTGTGGAGAATCTCGATGGCTTGCCTGTGATTCACCTTCGCTCAAGTCCATTGGTTGGATGGTCTTCAGTGAAGAAGAGGAGCTTTGACATCGCGGGAAGTCTCCTGGGGTTGGCTGTCACTTTGCCTATAGGGCTGATTATTGCCGCAGGTATTTTGATTTCATCAGGGCGACCGCTCATGTATCGTCAGCGACGCATGGGAATTGATGGTCGTGTTTTTGAAATGCTCAAGTTTAGGACCATGCACGCGGAGACTGTGCCCAAGGGGCCCGTCTGGGCCCAGCCCGACGACCCACGAAGGACTCGATTGGGTGGGTGGCTACGCCGTTTTAGTTTAGACGAAGTCCCACAGCTCTGGAATGTTTTAAAAGGCGAGATGAGCTTGGTCGGACCGAGGCCCGAGCAGGCCTCATTGATTGAGGAATTTCGGCGGGAAGTGCCTGGGTATATGCTGCGTCACAAGGTGAAGTCGGGGATGACGGGTTGGGCTCAGGTCCATGGCTGGCGCGGTGACACGTCTCTGCACCGACGGATTGAGCACGATATTTACTACATCCAAAATTGGTCGCTGGCCTTGGATGTTGAAATTCTGCTAATGACTGTTGGCTCGGTGATTCGAGGTCGAAACGCCTACTAGCGGGTCAAAGCACGCACGGGTCGGTGGGGGCTACGCTCAAGAGTTTCCAGTTACCGAATGAGCTGAACCAGGTCTTTGACTTCTTCAACAAGAGCGGTCATGACTCTGCTCCGAGCGTCCGAATTTATGCCTGGGTGACAAGGCAGGGACATGACGCTTCGGGTAGCTTCATCTGTGATCGTGAGTGGTCGGGGCGTACGGCCGTGTTTGGCCAGCGCAGGCTGTTCGTGCAGGCCCACCGCATAGTAAATAGCCGTTTCGATTCCCCGCTGGCTAAGCCGGGAACGGAGCGTCTCTCGCATCTCAGGGAGGACTTGGATGGTGTATTGATGATGGGCGGACTGTGCCGGCTTTGGAGGAGTGGGCGGGTACAGCAGCGGAAGCTCAGCTTGAGAGAGCATACTCCCCCACGGCAATGCCCCTGCTTCAGACAGTTTGGCGTCGTAGTAGCTCGCAACCTCTTTGCGAGCGCGGAGCCATTCGGGGAGAGCTTGCAGCTTGACTCTGAGAATTGCGGCCTGAAGGGCATCGAGTCGCGAATTGAATCCTAGTTCAGTGAAATGATTGGGAGCGCTTTGTCCGTGTGTCCTGAGATTTCGCAGCCTCTCGGCGACAGCCTCATCGGCCGTCAGGATGGCTCCGCCCTCACCGAGGGCCCCCAAGTTTTTACTTGGATAAAAACTAATGCATCCCATACGTGCTTTCGTTCCTGCACAGGCGAGTTCTCCGTCTCGGGCACCGATGGCTTGTGCGGCATCCTCGATTACGGGAACCCCGATTTCTTCTCCAAGGTTCACAAATCCGTCGATTTGGGCAACGCGCCCGAAGAGATCCACGGGGAGAAGAGCTTTTAATCGGGTGCACTCAGAGACGATCTCCTTCGTAGCTTCAAGGTCCATGTTGAGCGACTGTGGGTGAATGTCCACGAAGACAGGATGTGCTCCAAGGCGCGCGATGGAACTTGCGGTTGAGAAAAAACTAAAAGCGGGACAGAGGACTTCATCCCCTGGACCTACGTCCGCGGCTTGGAGTGAGAGAGAAAGTGCATCAGAGCCCGACCCGCAGCCGATGGCGTGCTTAGCTCCTGTGAAGCGGGCAAGTTCTTGCTCGAAGGCTTCGACTTCCTCTCCCATCACGTATTGACCGCCGTCAACGACGCGCTCGATGGATTCCATGATTCGATCTCGAATCCCGGAGTGGAGGGCGGGCAGGTCAAGGATTTTAATCGTCGGCGCGCTACTCAACTTGTTGGACTCCGGGAATCGGCGGTGTCTAACACCGTTCCGCAGGTGACCATAGCGAGTCCTGCGTGGCATGCTGCAGGGTTGATTTAGGCGGTTGGGCTGTCGTCTGCAGAAAGAGTGATCGCCAACGCTTCACCGATCTCATCGACAAGCCTGATATCGAGCTGAGCTTTGACCTCTTCTGGGACTTCGGTGAGGTCCTTCTCGTTTCGCCGTGGCAGTACGACCGTGTGTATACCCGCTCTTGAGGCAGCGAAAAGTTTGCCTTTTATGCCACCGACGGGGAGAACGCGTCCTCTCAGCGAGATCTCCCCAGTCATGGCTAGGAGTGGGCGCGCATTTCTTCGAGATAAGGCGGAAACGATGGCTGTCACGAGAGCGACGCCTGCGGAGGGCCCGTCTTTGGGAACGGCTCCAGCTGGGATATGAAGGTGGATTTCTCCGGGCGACAGAGCCTCCTCCGACAGGCCGAGTTCATCGGCGTGTGTTCGGACCCACGATAGAGCCGCCTCGGCCGATTCTTTCATGACATCCCCAATTTGGCCAGTCAGTCGTAGGCGGATCCCTTTTCCACCCGGCAAAGATGTGGCCTCAATGAAGAGAATGTCTCCACCATTCGCGGTGACCGCTAGGCCCACTGCAATGCCGGGTATATTGGTTCTTTCAGCCATTTCCGGGAGGTGCGGAGGAGGACCTAGAGATCGGCTCACAAAGGCTTCGTCGATTTCGAGACTCTTCGTCTCCGGGGCTTCAGCGATGCCGCGGGCGGCCTTTCGCATCAGGCTGGCAATGAATCTTTCGAGATTTCGGACCCCGGCCTCGGAGGTGTATTCAGACGAAATTTTATAGAGGGCTGATTCTTTGAGATCGATTTGGATATCGGCCAGACCGTGCGCTTCTTTTTGTTTTGGGACCAGGTGAGTTTTGGCAATTTGAAGTTTCTCTGACTCGGTGTAGCCCGAAAGCTCGATTACCTCCATTCGATCGAGCAGAGCCGGAGGGATCGTCGACAAGCTATTGGCCGTAGCGACGAACAGCACTTTAGAGAGGTCAAAAGCGCTCTCAATATAGTGATCACTGAAACTATGATTCTGTTCGGGATCAAGTACCTCAAGCAGGGCGGACGAGGGGTCTCCACGAAAGTCTGACCCGAGTTTGTCCACTTCATCGAGGAGGAACAGGGGATTCCGCGACCCCGCTCTTTTGAGACTCTGGATGATGCGTCCAGGCATTGCGCCTACGTAGGTTCGGCGATGGCCACGGATTTCAGCCTCATCTCGGACGCCCCCCAATGAAGCGCGAGCAAATTTTCGGTCCATACAATGAGCGATGGATTTACCAAGAGAGGTTTTGCCGACACCCGGCGGACCGACGAAGCAGAGAATGGGCGCTTTTGCATCTGGAGCGAGTTTCCGCACGGCTAAGAACTCTAGGATTCTATTTTTGATTCGTTCCAACCCATAGTGATCGGCGTCGAGGGTTGCTTGGGCATGGGCTAGGTCGAGGTTGTCCTCGGTTTCGTAGCTCCAGGGAAGGTCGGCCATCCAGTCGAGGTAGGTTCGGATCATGTGTCGGTCGGGTGCATGCTGGGGTAGGGCTTCTAGCCGCTTTAACTCACGATTGGCCTGTTCGCTGGCCTCTTCGGGCAAGCCAGCGGCTTCAAGCCTTTCGTGGAGTTCATCGACCTCTTGCATTCCTGCATCGGTTTCTCCGATCTCATTTTGAATTTCACGCATTCGTGAACGCAGCATTCGTTCTCTACGGCGCTGATCGAGTCCTTCGGACTCAGCTTCATCACGTAATTCTTTTTGAGTCTGCGCAATCGTGACTTCGCGTTGGAGATGCTCTTCAATGGCGATGAGTCTGTCGAGGGGTTGGGGATTTCGCAATAAATCCATTGCTTCGTCGGTTCCCACGGCGAGGTTTGAAACCAATAGATCTGCGAGCATGCCGGCGGTAGGAATACTATCGATAAAGCTCTTCCATTCGTCAGGATAGTCTTCTCGCAAGCTAATCACGCGATGGGCGAGTTGGGTCACGCGCCGCCAAGTTGCGTCTGTTCCGGGGGCGGGTTCAGCATCTGGGATTGGGGTGAATTCCATCTTGAGGGCGGGGTCCATAGCCGCGACTTGTTCGAGTTTGACTCGGGCGACTCCCACGACGAGGGCTTGTCGTCCCGCGCGCTGCGCCTCGACCGCACGTAGAACCTTGACGACTGTGGCCGTGGTGTGGAGTTCTGCTGGAGTCGGGTTTTCGGCAGAAGCTTCGCGCTGGGTGACGACAAGCAGGAAACCCTCTTCTGCGACTTCTTCCAAGGCTGCCATTGACCGTTTGCGCCCAATCGTGAGGGGCACGGTTACGCCTGGAAAGACGACGACATCTCGGACAGGAAGGACTGGAAGGACTCTAGGGACTCGGAGTAAGTCACCGGACGGATCTGCCAGTTCGATTTCGTTTGCGTTTAAGTCTGTCACGGATGGCCCCTCAATTGAGAACAAGCCTTGAAGCTAAGCGCCGTAGGGGCCGGGTCAACCAGAGAAATGAATCGATTTTACTTTTCACCCTGGGTGTTCGGGGGGGCCGAGAAGGCAAGGGGAGGCGGTCAAGGGAAAGCCTTAAAAGCCTATTTATTTCAATGCTTTATGGGTTTTTTGCAGACGGAAACCTCGCTTGTACCCGTCTTAGTCAGAAGGAGCCATGGAGACGTGTCTAGCCCGCCTCGGATGGGGCAGGTCGGGCGGCTTGACGGTATTTCCGGCTGATGTTTACGCCTAGCCGCAGCATGGGCGCTTCAAGGAGGATGAACATCAGGGCAGCCAGAAGAGATGAGAGCAGCATGACCGCAAGATAAAAAGGAATAATTTCCCAAAGTTCGAAGGGCTGGGTCGTGATGTAGGAACGATATGTCTCCATCAGGCCGAAGAGAATAAAGGGATGGACGAGATACGTGCCATAGGAAACTCTGGCCAGCGGATACCAGGCCGAGTGGGCAAAGAAAGCGGTCAACCCATTTTTCAGGAACAGGCAATTGAGCACGATGAGTCCAGTGCTCATGGCCATAAGTAAGAACTGAAAGACAACGATGAAGATTCCGTCCCCATTGAGTCCGCCAAAGATCCAGACCGAACCGGCACCGATCAAGCCCAGTCCTCCTAGCACGGCGCCGCCAGCGCGATGGGAGAATGCTTTAAGTTGTTCAAAGTGCATCACGTAAAAGTATGCGATCAGGACGCCCACAAAAATTTCATCGAAACGGTTATGGGAGAGATAGTAGAAGCCGTCGAGAATATTCAGATCCGGGTTAAGGATGTATTGAGCGAAGCGACCGATAAAGGGCAGCGCAATAAATGCGGATAGACCCGTTAGGTGAACCCATGGTAAACGTGATTTGAACAAACAGTAGAGCAGGGGAGGAAGGAGAAGGTAAAAATGCTCCTCGACGGCCAGTGACCAGCCCCAGCTTAAAATGCTGGGTTCGGTGCCAGGCTGAAAGTAATTCACCACGTACAGGTAATTGGTCCAGGCCCCCTTCAAGAGGACATTCCAGTCGGAGGTGAGATACATGAAGTCAAAGTACCGAAGATTTAACGGAGCGATGACAAATAGGCTGATTGAAATGACGAGGTAATAGGCGGGGAAGATACGGAATGATCGTCGGACGAAAAAAGGGATGTAGTGAAGGCGTCCCTCTTTTGAGAGGTCTCGAATCAAAATTCGTCCGATTAGAAATCCACTGAGCACGAAAAAAATATCAATTCCAGTCCAAAAACCGTTGGTGAGTGAGACCACCCAAGAGGTTTTGAGGGCGCCTTGAGCGTTGATTTCGTAGTACCCCATGAAGATGGCGCAGTGATAGAAAACAACGATGCAAGAGGCGAAGCCACGAAGGCCGTCCAATGAGGGAATGTTGGCTTGGCCGGGCTGCCACAATTCTTGTCTCGCATTTCTCCAAAACTCGCGATCGAACAATCGCTTGCTCCCTTTGCTTGAGAATGAAGACCGCTTCTGCATTTGACGCTGCGCTCTCCTGGGCCAGAAAGTGCTTTTTAAAAAGAGAGGGTGGCGCGGCGGGGAGGAGCAGGTTGCTTGGGAAGATCTCTGCTCCTACGGGTCAACCTTCTGAGGCGAGGCACATTGAGGGGGCGATGGAAGGTACGCTTCATCTCGTGGTCGTTTGTTGGTTTCTGTGAGCGAAATCGTAAGTGATCGAAATCGTTGAGATAAGTGGTGCCCGGGACTGGAGTCGAACCAGCACGTCCTTGCGAACACCAGATTCTGAGTCTGGCGCGTCTACCAATTCCGCCACCCGGGCAAATGCTTGCGACACCAACCCTCCAAAAACGGACCCAGAAGTTTCGATCTCAAGCGACACGCAGGCTAGGTCAGATTCTCGGATTAATCTAGCGGGGGTCAAGGGATCGTTTTTTCGGCGTTTCAACTAGGGGCTGTCGTTGAGATCGGCAAGGGCCGTGAGTTCATCGTTGGCCCGTTCCCATTCGCTGTAAAGCTGGTTGATGCCTGCTTTTAAGTCATTTTGTTCCGACTGAATGGCGGCCACCTGCTCGGGATCACCATAGATTTTAGGATCGGCCAAGCGCCATCCGAGTTGTTCGGATTCGCTCTCCTTTTCGGCGATTTCTAATTCCAGTTTTTCGATTTTACGCTGGGTTCGATCATGGCTCTTTCTACGCTCTCTTTCGAGTTTGCGTTCGCCTTTCGTCGCAGGCTTCGCTGCGGTTTTGGCTGTAGGTTGTTTCGACTCCCCCTGCGAAACATCTCCGGTCTGAGTCGTGTGGGCGGGGCTAGGGGTTTGGCTCGGTTTCGAGTTCTCTCGACTTGCCTTTTGAGAGACCGAAGTATTTATATCGGCTTGTTTTTTTCGGTATACGTAGTCATCGTAATTACCTATAAATTCTTCAAGCACGCCATATTTCACTTCAATGACTCGAGTGGCCAGTTTGTTGATAAAAGTCCGGTCATGAGAGACGAAGATCAGAGTTCCCGCATATTCGGAGAGAGCCTGCTCGAGAATTTCGCACGAGCCGATATCGAGATGATTTGTTGGTTCGTCCAGTACCAGGACGTTGACGGGGCGCAAAAGCAGCTTTGCGAGGGCGACGCGGGCTTTCTCCCCTCCAGAAAGAACGCCGATTTTTTTGTCGACATCATCTCCGGAAAAAAGGAAGGCCCCGAGGTGTCCACGCAGTCGAGGGACATCTTCGTGTTTGGCTGAGCGAGTCAGTTCATCAAGGATGCTGGCGTCGGAATCAAGCGCATCAAGTTGATGCTGAGCGAAGAAAGCGAGTTGAACATCGTGCCCCAGTTTTCGTTCACCGCCGTCAAAAGCTAACGCGCCAGCAATGATCCTGAGCAGAGTTGATTTCCCCGCGCCGTTCGGGCCCGCCAGGGCAACTCGTTCTCCACGCTGAGCATTGAAGTCGACGCCTTTGTAGATCTGATTTTCACCGTAGGACTTGTGAATGTCTTTAAGGGATACGACTTGTTGGCCGGATCGTGGCGGAGCTGGGATTCGAAGGCGCATGGTCCGAGTTCGATCGTCTTCGATTTCGATGCGGTCAATTTTTTCAAGCGCCTTGAGTCGGCTCTGGGCTTGCTTCGCTTTGGTGGCTTTGGCTCGAAAGCGCTCAACGAATCGCTCCATCTGAGCAATATCTCTGTCCTGATTGGCTTTTTGAGCCAGGAGTTGCGTTCTTCGCTCTTCTCGCTGGGTCAAATAGGTATCGTAATCTCCCTCATAGACCGCACAGCGGCCATATCCGTCCAGATCAAAGACACGGCGAACGTGTCGCCTGAGAAAAGTTCGATCATGGGACACAATCAGAAGGGCTCCAGAAAAGTCCGCAAGCTCTTCTTCAAACCATTGAATGGAGGGCAGGTCAAGGTGGTTGGTCGGCTCGTCGAGAAGCATGACTTGGGGCTGAGCGAGGAAGAGCTTGGCCAGTTCGACGCGCATGAGCCAGCCGCCGCTGAAACTTGAGAGGGGTCTATGTCGAGCTTCTTCGTCAAACCCGAGTCCAGCGAGAACACGTGCGACACGCGCCTCTTGTTCAAATCCACCTGAATGGGTGAAGCGCGTTGTGAGAGCATCGTAACGCTCGGCGACCTCATCTCGGATCGCTTCCCCTTGTTCGCCACTTTTAGCCATGCTGAGTTCAAGGGCTCGCATTTCTTCTTCAATTTCTTCAAGGCCCGACAGAGCGGTTCTCGCTTCATGTTCGACGGAGTGTTCAAGGTTCGGGTCGATCTCTTGATGAAGTAATCCCAGTCGCGTGTGACGCTGAAGCTGGACTTTGCCTTCATCAGGCGCGTCGAGTCCGGCGATCATGCTGAGAAGGCTTGTTTTCCCCGAGCCGTTGGGGCCGACGATTCCGATGCGATCCCCGGCTCGAATGGTCAGGCTGGCGTCTCGAAACAGCCATCTTGGGCCAATTCGTCGACCTGCATCCTGAAGTTGAAGAAGCATCTATCGATCCTAGCTCGAGGCCGAACGGTGAAAGGGACGAATGGAAAAGAGAACGCCGGCGACGACAAAAAGAAGGCCAGTTTGCCCAGCGTCGGAGTGATTGGCGGTCCAGGCTCCGAGAGGGCCCAGTGCGGCGGCCGAGACTAGGGCGGCCGCAGCGAGCTTGATGAAGGTGGGCTCTGAGTGGCCGGGTCTTTGACTGAGACGTCTGAGAAGCACACTCGCCACTCCGAGAGCACCCGCGAGAAGAGTGATGGGCCGATCAGGCCCCGTGTCCGTTTGGAGTCCTTGGCTTGCAATGTACAGGGCCGACGCAGCGAGCAGCGCTAGCCCCATTTGCCGGATTCTTTTGGGATTGATGCTCTGGACTTGGGCTGAGGGTTTCTCAGGCATTATTTGGCTCCGCTCTGAAGGTGCGGCGACCGAGGCTAGAGGACTGCAGCGAAATGTCCATCCTCACGAAGAATTCTCGCATTTCAAAGGGTCGGCTGGCGCAGCGCAGCCTGTTTTCGCATCTTCTCGCTTAACATGAAGTTTTCTCTGCAACTCCAGTATGCCATCGGAGGCATTTTTGACCTTGCCTATCATGGTGGCCACGGTCCCACCCAGATTCGTGTGATCGGCGAACGTCAGGGGATTCCGCTGCGTTATCTCGAGCAGATCTTCCAACGCCTACGTAAAGCAGGCCTCGTAAAGGCCAAGAGAGGGCCAGGAGGTGGCTATGTGCTGGCGCGCAGCTCAGAATCTATTTCGGTGGCCGAGGTGATGGAGGCCGTGGAGGGCAGTCTGGTTGAGCGCCCAAAAACCTCCGGAATGAGCTCTGAAGAAAGTGGAAGTGGAAGCGGAGCGGACTTTCTGTGGCCCTTCCTATCGGAGCGTCTAGTGGGCGTCCTGGCTCAGTTGAGCTTGGCTGAGATCTGTCGTCTGGCAGCCCGAGAAGGAGTTCCTCGGCTCGGCTCGACCCCGCAGGATTATCAGATCTGACCGCTCCAGATGGCCTCTGGCCCCAATTCGCACGAAGTCCCCTGTTCGCGTAGAATGCCGCCTCGGCCGCAATTGGGATGGCCTCGATTCGTCCCTACGCCGATGCAGGAAGGGCAAGGGCCTTCGAGTCAAGCCTTTGAGTCGACCCGAAGCGAGAAAGCGCTTTACCGCGCGCGGGCTCCCCAAGGCCCTGGGAGGCTTCAGGGTCGATCTTTCTGCTGAGATTCATCGAAAGTAAAAGGAGAGTGGCGGTGCGCAAACGCATCGATTTCAACGTAAATTCGCCTGCGGTTTCAGTCCCAGGGACAGTACTCCACGAGATGTGCAGTCATGCGCTGGATGCTGTGCCCGAGGAATGTTGCGGTTTGATCACAGGGAGCCCTGAGGCTCCCTTTGGCCGTGTGAGTCGGATCACCAATGTGATGAATAAGATGCACCTCAACAACCCAAATCAATATCCCCGCGATGCACGGGTGGGTTACTACATGGCCGAAGTCGAGTATCTGAGTGCTCTGTCTCAAGCGGAGGCGCGCGGGGAGTCCGTGACCGGTGTCTATCATTCCCACGTGGATGCAGGGGCCTATCTCTCAGGGGAAGATCTCGCTTATGCAGAGAACCCCCTCTTTCCTTTTCCGGGGGCGTTTCAGATCGTTCTAGGCGTGACGGCTGGGCGAATCAAAGAAGTCGCTTACTTTGGTGTCGATCGTGAATCGGGTGGGTTTCTTGATGACTGCGGGCGCTTGATCGAGGTCATTGAAGAATGACGAAATTTTTTTCAGGGACAGGGACCTTCGTTTGTGTCGTGAGTTGGGTTGGTTTGTTGGGCCTAAGCTGCGCGACCTCGGGCGTCCCATTGGATGAGCTTTCGGACCAACCCATCGCTTTGGTGTATTGGGATGAGGCGACTTCGCGAAAGAGGGCCGAATCGCAACGTAGTGAGCGTGAGGCGGGCATGAGTCGGCCGGGGCGTCGAGGTGTGGCGGAACTCAGCGATGTAGTCGGCTTGATGGGGGGGGGTGCTTCGGACGATGCGCTTTCTGAAGTCAATACGCAGGGTCGGATCGTTCTGTTGAATCCACGCACCTTGGAGATCACTCCTTTGGCGGCCGCGCCTCGGAATGCGCGCCCACTCGCCTGGTCGAATGGGCGCGAGAAGCTGCTCTACAACAGTCCTCATGGAGACGGTGGGATACCGCAGCTTTATGAATTTCATTTTGGCAGGGGGGAAGTGAGAAAGTTGACCTCTGGCCCTCGTTACCATCTGGAAGCGGATTACGCGCCCGAAGAGAAGATTATTTACAATTGGATTGACGTTCGGCCTTCAAGTCGAGGTTCAGGTCTCGCCGTACGCTCCGTAAAAGGGGGCACCCCTGTCCCTGTAACTGTGAATCAACTGCCCTCAGGGCCACGTTGGTCACCTGCGGGCGATGTGATCGTCTATTTTCGCGCGGATGACCGGGGCCGCCGCCGGGATGAGTCGAAAATCATGGTGCAGAAGCCAGACCTGAGAGCGAAACCTCTGATTGTTGGAAGAGGACGCGAACCCGACTTCTTTCCGGACGGAGATTGGATTGTCTATGCCAGTCAAGGGGCTTCGGGTTGGCGCTTGAGTCGGGTTCGTCCAGATGGCTCAGGACGTTCACTGCTAGGCAAGAGTCATTTGAATGCACGTTGGCCTACAGTCTCCCCGGATGGGCGACACGTTGCCTACATCTCGAATGCCGATGGGATGGACCGGCTTTATGTTCGGAGGTTCGACGGCACTGGAGATCGGATTTTACTGGAGGCTGGATCGGTGGCGTTTCCGGTCTGGTAAAGGAAGTGAGCGGCGGGCTTTGATCGAACGCTGTTTTGTCTCGCTGGGTATGTACCCATAACTGAAGTGATAACGAAAATTGAAAGAGAATAATTAATGTCTAAAAAAAACTCACCTGACCTAGTTTCAATACACGGGGGGCTCTCGGAGCCCGTCGATCGTACCGTGCCGCTTCATCAGAGAGATGCTTTTAAAGCGGAGGCTGCCGCATTGCCGAATGTCGTCGTCACCGCGGCCGACCTCTCCACGGTGTATCGAATAGCCGATGGAGCCCTTTCTCCTCTTGACGGTCCCATGAAGAAGGATGAGTTCCATCAAGTTCTGGATGAGTCTGTGATTGTGCGTGATGGCGTTCGGTATGCCTGGACGATCCCCCTCTCTCTTCCGCTGACCGATGCTGAATCTGAGGGAATATCTCAGGGCAGTTCGGTGGCTGTGCGTACAGAAGATGGGACACTCGTGGCGATTGTTGACGAGAGTGAAGTGTTCGACTGGGATAAGCCAGAGTATGTTCGCAGCGTTTATGGGACGGAGCGTTTCGATCATCCAGGGGGCCGGATGGTCGAGTCTGACCCGAGAGGGAAACTCTTGGGAGGTCAGATTCGAGTCTTGCCTCAAGCTCCGAACATGGAATACGGTGAGTTTATGATGTCGCCGGCGCGAGTTCGAGGATTGATTCGAGACCGTAAGTGGCAGAGAGCGCTCGCTTTCCAGACTCGCAACCCTCTCCATCGTGCTCATGAGTATGCGTTGGTCGCGGGGGTTGAGCAGTTGACTTCGCGAGGGCTCTTTGCGGGTGCAATTTTAAACCCACTTGTGGGTGAGCTAAAGGGCGACGATGTTCCCGCCTCGGTTCGCATGCGTTGTTATCGAGAACTGCATAGTAAGCAGCTTCTTGGTCAGGGGGATAAAGATGAATCCATCTGGGAAGCAGCAGGCTACGACATTTCGGAAGTGTTCGACTTGGTGGGGCTTGATATGAAAATGTTCTATGGAGGCCCCAAGGAGGCGATCATGCATGCGATCTATCGTCAAAATTACGGTTTCACTGACATCGTGATCGGGAGAAAGCACGCTGATGCGCCATTTGAGGGCGGAGAAGCAATTTGGGGCGATTTTGATGCCCATGAAATTTTCGAAAAACTGCCAGGCGAGCTTGAGATCGAACCATGCAAAATCGGGTTTGCTGCGTATTATGAGTCCTTGGGTCGTGTCGATTTGACGGAACGACATCCTGACGAGAAACCCTTTTCGATCAGTGGAACCAAGGTGCGGGAGCAGCTCTCATCGGGAGACAGGCCGGATGAGCGAATCATGCGACCCGAAACAGCCGATATCTTGATTTCGGCCTATCAGGGCTAAGCCTTTTTAAAGCGGAGGCTGGGTTCTCTTAGATCTCGTCAAGGATCGGATCTAGGCTAATGGTGAGAGCCAGCGAGACAGATTCCCCATCGTCGTTTCCGAGGACGATGGGGACGCTGACTCCTCGAACGCCGCTTTTGCTGGCCGTTCCCACCGAAATGATCTTCAAGTCGTCTGTAAATCGGATTCCAGATGAAGCTTTCGTGTCGCGTTCGACGTCTGACCAAGATCGATTCAGACTCACTTGCGTGTGACTGAGCAGGCTGTCTAGTTCGTCCGCTTCGGGGTCGTTGGCTTCGGCGAGGATGGCTGCTTCCATGAGGTCAGTGATCGAGGATGGCGGGGCGGGCTCCGTGTTGGGAAGCTTCGAGTCTCTCGAGGTTGTGCTTCCGACGGAGCTTTCTGAGCTCGGGGTCGAAGTCACTCTTTGTTTTTTGAAGGTACGGACGACACTCTTTGAGACGGCGGAGAGGGCCTCAAGTGTGCCGATGGCTTCCGTCGCGACGGTTTCAAAGACGGCGGCTTCTGAGAGTCCAATCTCTCGATGAAGAGCCTCTAGATCAAAGGCTTCGGCGAGGTCACGTTTGTTATATTGGATCGCGATCGGCAAGTCTTCAGGCGAGCGACCGTAAGCCGCGAGGCTCTCTCGCAACTCTGTCAGACTGCGCAGAGTCTCGCCCTTAGCCTCGGGTCGAGAGTCGCAGACAAATACGAGTCCGTCAGTGCGATCCAGTAAATGCTTGCGAGTTTGGGCGGCCTCGGGAGCCCCCGGGACAGCGGTCACGACCAGCTTTGATTCACTCCCTGCCACCATGCCCAGGTGAATGGGGAACTGTTCATAGGTCAAGGTTGGGTCGAGTCGGGTGGGCAATGATCTGAATTCACCCGTCTTCTGGGGGTTCAATTTTTCGTGGAGGACGCGGAGGGTCGTGGTTTTACCCGCACCACGCGCTCCCCAGTAAAGGACACGGAGCCAGCGTTCCTCGCCCTCTTGGCCACTGCCCATTAGATCTTTCCTTTCTTGCCCAGAATGCGTCGCGCATGACTTGAGATCACGGAAGGGACATCTCGGCTCTTCATCAGTGAGCGTAAGTCCTTGTCTCTTAAATAGTTCATAAACTTTACAGCCTGAGGTCGTGGTGTTTTAGGATTTGTACAGAGAGCAAGCTTGACGCTGTAGCTGCGTGTCCAGTCTCTTTGTGTCGCAATGATACGCAGGATCTCCTCAGCCACAATGCGAGACTGAGCAATCGTGGTGACTTCCGCTTCCGTAATTTTCGGGCTGGCGAGGACCGCACAGGCAACGACCTTATTGCGATCCTTGATTAACAGCCCTCGTGCTTCTTTTCCGCCTATTCGGGCGAGTTTAATTTTCTGCATGACGCTCATCGATTGAACGCTGGCGAAGAGGTTTAGCTTGGTTGCCTCCTCTTCGACGTCTTGCTCTGAAGTCATGGCCCGTGCGAGCTCAGGCTGATCGCAGCCCAGGGCCGCTAGAACGGCCTGCGTTCGTTCTTCTCTAGACCAGTCGGTATCGGACCAGTCGTCGGCTTGCTCTTCTCCCGCGACTTCAAAAAGAGAAAGAATTCTTTCCACGACGGCTCGACCTGTGAGCGGATTACGCCCCAGAGCATCGACGATGGCTTCGCCTCGAATGAGTCGGATCTGATTCTGACTGATCACGTCCACGACATGCCGGTGCGGCAGACTGGCGAGGAAGGCCAATGTGTTGTCTTCAGTGTTGGGGTGAAGGGCGAGGGACTGACAGATTTCTTCGTTCTCCTGGTGAACCTGGGCCAAGAAGGCGATGAGGGCCGGATGGACAGGACCCGTCAAGAGCGGAGTGAGCACCTCCTGGGGAAGGTTCTGCAGGGTTTTTCGAGCGGTGAAGCTGACATCGATGTCTTTATCGTGAGCCAATGCGAAGAGGACGTGAGCGAGGTCATGGGCCTCGAGAGGCAAAGCACCTCGGGAAGCCATTCGGCGCTTGGCGACAGGGGTCTCGGGGGATGCATAGCGAGCCGCCTGGCGAGAGAGCGTCAGGTGAATTCTTTGGCTTGAAGGCGCGGACATCTTTCCCCCAGGGACGGATTGATTCTGTGCCCTCCGTTTTATTCGGCCTTCCGTGTTCCGAACTTGAAGCCTCAACTCTCCTGGTGTTCTTGCATCTCTCTCGTGGCGTGTGGCCCGTCGCCTCAGAGATTTTTCTCGAACAGGATCCTAAGGCCCTCGAGGGTCAGAAAGGGAACCACTTCTTCGATCACAGAGCTTTCTTGGGCAATTCTACGGGCGAGTCCGCCGGTGGCGATGACTTTCGCGTTTTCTCCGAGCTCTTTTCGGATGCGGATGACCATGGAATCAACCATGCCTGAATAGCCGAAAAGGAGTCCTGATTGCAGGGCACTGGTGGTGGTCTTTCCGATCACGCTTCGAGGTCGAGCGATCTCGACTCGATGGAGCTTGGAGGCTTTGTCAAAAAGAGCTTCCATGGAAATATGGATTCCGGGGCAGATCACACCGCCGATGTATTCGCCTCGCTCGGAAATACAGTCAAAGGTGGTGGCCGTCCCAAAGTCCACGGCGATGATGGGCCCCCCGTATAGTTCATAGGCGGCGACAGCATTGACGATACGGTCTGCACCGACTTCATGAGGGTTTTCGTATCGGACAGGCATCCCGGTTTTCATCCCAGGGCCCACGATCTGGGGGACACGCCCTAGTAGCTTGGTGGTGACACGTTCCCAGATGGGAATGACCGGGGGGACGACACTTGAGATGATGACATCGGTGACTTCGTCCGTGTGACGACCTTCCTGATCAAATAGCGCGATTAAGCTAATGAGGAGTTCATCGGAGGTTTGCTCTCGATGTGTCGACAATCTCCAGTGGTGGGAGAGGTCGGCTTCTTTGTTTGTGTAATCAAAAATACCGATAGACACGTTGCTGTTGCCTACATCGACAACGAGTAGGACAGGCTCATCCATTCTCAGTTTCCTCCAACTGATTCGTCGGTTTACAGATAGTGACATCGCCAGCGAGAACGTTCTTAACTTGGCCTCCTGGCATCTCAATTTCGAGCGCACCATTGGCGGCGATGCCGCGTGTTCGTCCTGAGATTATTTTCCCGTCGACGGCCGCCACGCGAATATCCTTCCCCTTCATTTTGAAAAAAGATTCAAATTGCGAACGCACAGCCTTGAAGCCGCTCTCGCAGTGCAGGTCTATGATTTGTTCTAGAATTTGAAAGAGGCGCTGCGCGAAGAGAACCCTGTCCACAACTCGCCCCATTTGGCTTCCAAGGCTGGTCGCGGTGCGGCGAAACTCTTCGGGAAACTCCTTCGGATCGATATTGAGGTTGACCCCGATGCCTAAAATAGCTGATGTGATTCTATTTTCTTCGGCTTCAAGTTCCATCAGTATTCCAGAGGTTTTGAGTCCTTTGATCAGAACGTCGTTGGGCCATTTGATCTCAACGGCCTCGGAACTCTCAAGAGTCTCCGAGACGGTTCGAGCGACTGCGAGTCCTGCGCTTAATAAGAGTGTGGGGATTTCGGCCATAGATAAAGCGGGTCGTAGGACAATCGATGTGTAAAGGTTTTGATGAGCAGGCGAGTAGAAATCTCGTCCGAGTCGTCCTCGTCCGGCCGTTTGAGACTCCGCGATCACGGTGGTTCCATGTGCGGCCCCCTTGCGAGCGAGATCCGAAGCATCTTGATTGGTGGATTCGGTTTGCTCAAAATGGACGATCTCTCGGGCGAGCCATTGAGTATTCAGATCAGCTTTGATCTCTTCTGCGTAAAGCCGGTCGGGGGATTGAACTAGGCGGTAGCCGCCGCCAGCTGCTCCATCGATCTCATACCCCCTTTTGCGGAGTTGACTGATGTGTTTCCAGATTTGGGCTCGAGATACGCCCAGCTGTGTGGATAAGTTCTCACCGGAGCAGGGGGTGGGCTCGCTCAAACGGAGGGCAGAAAGGATTTTCTGTAGGGGCTCATCGGGCATTTAATATCTTTCGTAAAGGTGACGCGCACAGACTCAGGAAGCCAGAAGAGAATGCGGGCTGGAGTCGAGTTAGTCTAGGGCACCCTTTTAACTCGACCTGTCAGGATCGGTGGAAGTCGTAAGGGCAACCCATGCTCATCCGGTTGACCGCTCCTCGGTCAAAGGTTCACTTAACGCCCTCAGATTCGCCCTTCATCTTTTTGATTTCCTCGCGGATCATCGTTTCCGCGAGCTGGGGTACAACCTCCCAGGCGATGGCTTCGATTCGGTCAATGATCGAATCCACCAGGGGTTGAGGAAGGTCGGAAAAAGCTTCTTGCGCGAGTTTCTGGACGGTGGCTGAGGCCCTTTGGTTGAGGCGGGCTTCAGGTGGCTCAGCCTTGGTTTCGTCCTGTAGGAGAGCGTCGATCACCGAGTCCGTATCGTGAGTGTCCCAATCCGTTTCGGATGGAATCGCTGATTGATCAAGCGAAGGCAATGAAGAAGCCGGTGAGTCCACGGGCCCTGAAGCGCGATCGTAGAGAGCCTCTGGATGAGCTCTGCTGTGCAGTTGGTCTTCCTTTCGGAATTCATCTGCGGTGAGGGGCTCAATGAGCAATGCATGATTGCTGGTTTGAGCAAGGGCGGCGGTCTCGCTGCCTTGTCCGAAGGGATCATCTTCTAGACTCATGCCTATATTGAGGGGGGGGATCTCAGAGGTGTCTGCTTCGTTCGGTGTTTTGTCGAGGAGGGCGTGAACTTGCGCGGCCAGGGCCTGTGACTCAAACGGCTTCGTAATATGTCCGTTCGCTCCGATTTGACGAGCGAGCTCTTCGTTAAAGCTCTCGGAGGTACGTGTGAGAAGAATGACAGGAATATCCGCCAGTTCGGGTTCACTCTTTATGGCTTTGCACACCTCGTAGCCACTCAATCCAGGCATCACGACATCCGCAAGAACCAGTTGCGGATGCAATGCGCGCACCATTTCGATGGCATCGGTGCCATTGTCGGTGGATACAATTTCAAAATCGTCGCTGGCAAAGCTTAGGCCAACGAGTTTTTGAACAACGAGGCTGTCGTCTGCGAGAAGAATGGTCTTGGCCATTGAAGCTCCGGCAATAAGGGAACCGGAATCGATCCCCGGCGAGGGGAGCGTAACCCCAGACTTGACTATCGTCTTGTCGCGCGAGTGGGTTGATCTGTTTTTATTTGATGACGTCGGGTTTGAGAGGTCAAGTTGTCTCCCCGTAGGGCGGGGTGGCCCCATACCCCCCAGGGGCATGATTCAGCATGGAGCCTGAAGTGCCCTCGGCCTTGGTTTCTTTCATTGACGAACCTGGCGCCCCATGGGCTGGGGTTCGTCCGGAGAGATGGATTCTCGCTCTAGTCCATGCTGATGTTGGTTTTAAGTTTCGTTCGAAGTCGCGTCATGGCCTTCGTGTGAATTTGGCAGACTCGACTCTCTGTAATCCCAAGGATGCCACCGATCTCTTTCATGTTGAGGTCTTCGTAGTAGTAGAGTGAGACTACGAGTCGTTCTTTTTCAGGCAGTCCACCAATTGTGTCTGAGATGACGTTCTTGGTTTCGATTTGCTTGAGACTGTCGAAGGGATTTTCTGCATTCGGGTCTTCGATAATGTCGCTGAATGATCCGGTCCGCTCTCCGTCGGCGTTCGTCCCTCGAACTTCTTCAAGGTTAACGAGAGACGTTCCACGTACTTGGTTCATCATTGTATGAAACTTATCCATCTCAAGTCCTAGGGAGTCCGCGACTTCCTCTTCTGAGGCTGTGCGTCCGAGACGCTGTTCGATCTCGCCATACGCCTGTTCAAGCTTTCGACCTTTCTGCCGCACACTTCGCGGAACCCAGTCAAGAGATCTGAGTTGGTCAAGAATGGCTCCTTTGACTCGGAATTCGGCATAGGTTTTAAATTTGCAATTTTTAGAGGGGTCGTACTTATCGATGGCGTCCATGAGTCCGATGACCCCTGTGCTGTGAAGGTCATCGAGGTCGATGTGCGAAGGCAGTCTGACCGCAATTCGGTTCACGATGTATCGAACCAACGAGTTGTGCTCAAGAATAATTTCTTCCTTTTCGCTCGGCGAGATATTGGTCCAGTCGAACGGTTGCTCTTGTAGGTTCTCTTGTGGTTGTTCTAGAATTGCCATGGCCATGATGTTCGCTCCCCCTGTTCGGATTCGTCCGAACTAAAAATCGATTGAGTGGATTCCCCATCCACACTTTTTGTCAGATGTGCCTAGGTAAAGCACGAGACGTGCCAACTTGGTTCCTGAAGTGAAAAAAATTGCGGTGCTGAGTCGCACGGCCGACTCGTTTTTAATCGAGTTTTCCTTTAAGTAATTGTTTTTATTAAGTAAATTTGACTCACGGATCCTGGATTAAATTCTAAAAGCGGTCGAGAAAGAATTTAATTGATGTTTTTTTGTCGCCACGGGAGGGCGAAAAACACTGAAGCGAAGCCGCCCAGGCTTGAAGGTGTACCGATCGGTGCGGTGGGGGTGTTCGCTTTGGTACCAAAGTCAGACGGGTGAGTGGCCCAGGTGGACATGGCGGAAGCGTGCTCGAAAGAGCCTAGGAGAGGAGGAGGGGCCCAAAGTCACCTCCGGGCTCGCGACCCGGAACCCCATGTGGGGTGTCGAGTCGTTGGACCTTCATTGTTCTTCTTCGAGACAGGTGTTCACTCTTGTCTCTAATGTGGAGGCAGCCGAGGCTGAGTTGGTCGTGGTTGAATGACTCCGTTACGTTAACGGCGTTTTAAGAGTAGGGGGCGATTCGACTTGGAATCAGTCGGAAGCATAGTTCGGATTGCTGTATTGCATCCTTTTGAACCTGGCTCTGATGAGTCGGATTCCATTCTTGCTTTAAATCGAATCGGGGCCGAAGTCGAGCTTCTTCGATCTTCCGACTTGAAGACCTGCTTGGCCCACGCTGCGCAGGCGTCTCTGGATGTCGTGGTTTTAGACCGTTGCTCCAGGGCCTGGGTGGAGAAAATTCTCGAAGAACTCGTGGCTGAAGGGCCCCCTGTGGTGGTCGTCGTGCCCGAGGACGCCACCGAGCAGGATTCGTTTGATGTCTTTCGCCACGGCGCTGCTGATTGTGTTCGGTTTGGCCAGGATTACGGCGAGGTTCTCCCTCTGGTGGTGCTCGAACAGGTTCGACGCTGGCGACAGTTGCGCGATCGGACTGAGACCCACGATAAACTCCTGTGGCTAGAAAAGCTCAATGAAGCCATCGTGAGCGAGCTTCCCGTTTCTCTCGCTGTTGCAGATAAAGAGGGGCGCGTGGTGGATGTGAATCCCGAATTTAGTCGTGTTTTTGGAGTTCCTGGACGTCTGGCGTTGGGTCGACCTATTTTGGAGCTGCTGCCATTGGATCTGGTTGAGAATGTAGGTTTGGAAGGCTTGCTTGATTCGACGGTCTCGGAAGTCGAAGGAGTCTCTCAGGTCGCGCGCAGCGTCGACTCCGAAGGGAGGTCTCGCGTCTTCGACCTTCGTTCGAGACCCTTGGACGATCGCGGCCATACTCTGCTGGCTTTCACAGATGTGACCCAGACGGACTCGTTAAGCCGAAGGCTCGGCGAAGCGGAGCGGTACAATGCCAACATTATTCAGAGCATCAATAGTGCTTTACTGGTCGTTGGGCTCGATGGTCGTGTGACTTTCGCGAATTCAACGGCGGCGGAAATCCTGGGGACGGACGTTGAATCCTTGATCGGTCGTTCAGTTGATGAATGGTTTCTCTCGGGGGACCGGCCAACTTCGCTGATCGGTCGGACCCTGAGCCAAGGTCTTCGCTTCAAGGGCCAAGAGACAATGATTCGTACGGAGATGGGCGTGTCGATTCCTGTTGGAGTTTCATGCACTCCTCTGGCGGATGCCGGGACCCGAGTGGAAGGAGCAGTGGCAATATTTCAGGACTTGACAGAGATCAAGCAGTTGCAACGCCAAGTTTTGCAGCAAGAAAAAATGGCCTCTATCGGCGAACTTGCGGCCGGCATCGCGCATGAAATTAACAACCCGGTGGGTTTCATTCACGCGAATTTGTCCCAGATGACAGAGTACCTTGGAGAGTTGGGCGAATATCTTGAAGCGGTCAATTCTTTAAGACAGGCCTTTGAAGCGGAGGATCTGTCGAGCGCTTCAATGGCGGCTTTACGCTCGCTGAATGAGTTGAACTCAAGGTTGGATGTAGACTTCCTCCGAAAAGATTTCGGCTCAGCGGTACGGGAGTCCTTAGAGGGCTCCGATCGAATCCGCCATATCGTTTCCGATCTACGGGATTTTTCGCACAAGGGAACTGCTGAACGTACGCCGGCCAATGTGAATCAATGCGTGGATACGACAGCCAATATTGTATGGACCATGATGAAGCACTCGGTGGAATTGAAGAAAGAGTATGACGATCTGCCCGATCTGCTCTGTTACCCGATGGAGTTGAAGCAGGTGTTTATGAACTTGCTCGTCAACGCATACCAAGCCATTGAAGAAAAACTTCAAGGAGGGGAGGGCATAGGGCTGATTCGGATCCAAACCCATCGAAGGCAAGAGGGGATTGAGGTTTCGATCAGCGACACCGGCACCGGCGTGAGCGAAGCAGATGTTCGGCGAATTTTTGACCCTTTTTATACGACTAAAGAAGTAGGGATGGGCACGGGCCTGGGACTTTCGACCTCCTACGGAATCGTGAAGCGCCACGGAGGCCAGATCAGTGTGGAAAGCCCTCCAGGTGAGGGTGCGCGCTTTACGGTGTGGCTTCCTTTCGAAGTGCCTGCCGAGGCTCTTGACCTTGAATGACAAAGAGCGCACTCGGCGGGAGGTCATCTCACAAAACAAAATGGCGTCGTGGAGCACTCTGTTGCTCTTTTGAAGCCTTGGGATCGTCTAGATTTGAAGGCTATGCCGCGTTGCCACTTCCCTCTTTGATTGGAGCACAGCCTTAGCTCATATCCTCTCGGCTGAGACGGCGTAGATAGTCCAGGTCTGCGTCTTGAGAGTTCTTGGCTCCGATGGCAAGGATCCGGAAGTGCCTCTGCTTTCCGCGGGCATAGTAAATTCGCCCCTTTCCTGCGAAGCCGAGTTCAAAAACGTTGAGATAGCCGGGAAGCCCGCCGACTTTTCTGCGGACCCCTACGTTTTCTGATTCTTCGCTGAGGCGTTTCAGGCCCTCTTCGGCTTTGAGCTTCATGATCTCGTCCCGGAGTGCGACCATCGTGTCGATGGCATGATCGTCGATTTCAAGGTTCTTGTAGAGGGTCCGCAAGCGACGTTCCAGAGATTCGCCAACTTTTGATTTGGTCGAACTGGCGGCGATTCGGGACGCACTTTTTAAGTGCTTGCTTAATTCCGTAATCTCCTCGTCCTTGGATTCGATGTCGTTGCCCGCTTCTTCAAGGAGGTCTTCAAGGGCCTGTACTTCTTGAGTAAGAGAGACGGCCTCTTCGGCTTGGCTGCGTAGCTCTTCCTCTCTGGCAGCAAGTCCCGTGAGTTTTCGTTGTAGTGTTTTGCGTTCATGCTGAAGGACTGAAATTTCTTGCGCCATAGCTTTTTCACTGGGCTCGACATGTGTGAGCTTTTTGCGGGCTTCTTGAAGTTCTTGCTCGATGCTGACGGCCCGGCTTGCCGCCTCGTCACGGGTACTCCGCGCTGAATCGAGTTCGCGAATATAGCGGCGTTGATTGGAGCGGTTGTTGAGGTAAAGCCCCCATAGAAGGATGGAGGCATAAGTAATCAGAATGGCATTGGCCAATAGGGAGTTGTGCGGCACAGTGACGGAGACCGAGGCTGTGGCCGGCAGGAGTTCTACAGCCTGACGGAGAACATCGGTGGGGGGAAGTCCGTCCGGTTGTGGTTCGATCTGGCCTTGCACGTAAATCCATGTGATTCCGTCGCTCCCCAGAATCAGTGAGTTGACTTTGACTCCGCCGTAGACAACCCAATTAGATTCCGAGACGTCTTTTTCCATGTTCTGCTTGATTTGCAGAGCGATGGGCCGCTCTAAATTCGTGATGGTGACGGATTGATCTGCGACTGCTTGGAAATGGTCGTCAAGCATGAACTCGGCCACCCGCACAGTCGTAATGTAGAGGATAATGAAGACGAATACGGCCAGATAGATGAGGCGGAAGGATCGGATCCAGTCGCTGGCATGGGCACCTACGTTGCGAATAGAAGAACTCAGTGCGTTTTTCTCTTTTTCCGATGTTTTGGATTGGGCCACTGAGAGACGATACCGTCGGTGGGAACCGGAGGAAAGTATTCATTGATGTCTCTCGTTCGAGCGGGCTGCGTGTGGGCCGTCTAGTCTCTTTCGGCCGACAGAGACGCTCGAAAGAGGCTAGGGTCTAGCTCATGAGAGTGGTGGACCTTGATCGCGACATGAGTGATGTCATCCCAACAGGATTGACGCCAGACAGTGAATTCCTGTTTGATCAGATGACCGAGATTACGTTAAATGCAACTCAGGCCGGACCCGGTACTCGTGTTTTAGATGTGGCGAGCGGCGTGGGCCAGGACTCGTTGTCGTTGGCCGAGCGTGGGGCAACGGTGGTCGGGGCGGAGCCTTCTCATCGAATGACCGGAATGGCTCAGCTTTTTGCAGAGGATCGAGAGGGGCCGATGCCTTTTTGGGTGCGAGGCTGGGCGGATCGCCTTCCCTTTGATACCGGGAGTTTTGACGCGTGCATTTGCAAGGGGGCCATGGATCACTTTGATGCCCCTGATCGTGCGATCGCCGAGATGGCCAGGGTCACTCGAGAGGGAGGGCGCGTGGTGCTGGCCATTGCGAACTTCGAGTCCTTGGCTTGCCGTGTGGGCCGAGCCGTGGATGACTTCAGGCAAGATACGCTGGGCTGGGGGCCGGTTCGGGAGCGTCGAGGATACGATGCGCCCAGCGATCACTTTACACGTTATGAGATTGATCTGATTCGCGATCAAGCCAGCGCGAGTTTAAAGATCGAGAGCGTCGAGGGCGTTTCCATGGGCTGGGGGATGCCGGGTTGGTCGAAAACGATGGCTCGTTTACCTGAATCGGCTTCGGGACGCGCCGTCCGCTGGATGGGGCGACTCGGACGACAATGGCCTCAGTTGTCCGACGTGATTGTAGTTGTGGGCAGCCCTTTGCGTTCCTCGAGAACCTCGGCGTAACCTTCAGCGGTGACTCGCGCAATCTGGCGCCACGAGAGATGGGCTTCGACCCTTTTTTGCCCGGTTCGGCCTAGGCGATCTCTTTCGTCGGCGGAGGACATGAGTTCTTTGACACCTTGTGCGAGGGCTTCCGGTGAGTCTCTCTCGACAAGAAGGCCGCCTTGGCAGAGATGCATAACCTCGGGGAGAGCCCCCGCCCGGGAGGCCACTACCGGTGTCCCGCACGCCATGGACTCAGCCGCAGGCAGTCCGAATCCTTCATAATGGGATGGGACAAGAGTCAAGGCCGAGCCCCGGTATAGGTCCACCAGCGACTCTGTTGCAATACGTCCTGTGACGTGAAGTCTGTCTGCAACGCCCAGTTCGCGCGCCCACTTGAAGACTTCGTTGCCGGGGTGGTCATTGTCCACCAACGTCAACTTGAGTTCGGGGGGCATGAGTGCGAGCGCACGTATGAGGTTTCGAATGCCTTTGTTTGGATCCGCCGCTCTCCCTACGCAGAGGAGTCGGTAAGGATCACGAGGCACAGACTCGTCTGGAGAGTAGAGGTCCGTGTCCAACCCGTTGTAAATGTTGTGGATCTGACTGGGCCTGACTTTGAAATCACGTGCGATGGTGGCTGCGCTTTCGTTGGACGAAGTGAAGATCCGGTCGATTCGCCTTGCCACGAATGATTGCATTCCGATGGGATAGAAGGACATCGTCCCGACGGCATCTCTTAGGGTTTCGTCGCGGACAAAGGAGGCTCGTCGATCTACTGTGAGAGGATGATGAATTGTTGTGACAACAGGGAGTCCCATGGCCTTGAGGCCGAGCACTCCGTACCCGAGGCATTGAACATCGTGTACGAGATCCCATCGTTCGCCTTTTCGGAGGCGACTGGCTAGGGCGCGAAATGCGCGTAGGCTGAACGCAAAAGGTTCAGGAAGAAAGCCTAATCGACTGGCTCCAAGCTCATAGAGATGGAGGGGCGACAAGGCGGAAAGTCCTCGCTCCGCCGGAATCATGCCCGCGTAGTCTCGGGTGAACCATCGGGCCCAATGTTCTTGATTCGGCAGAAGTTGGACATTTTGGGCAAATGGCATGCTGTCGGGGTAGGGTGGGCCGACGATGATATCGACTTCTATTCCCTGTCGTGCCAACTCTCGGGTTAAAAAATAGAGATAGATCCCTTGGCCACCGCAGGCCATGTTCCCCCGGTAAGCGATAAAGCAGACGCGAAGAGGTCGAGGCATCTAAGGAGCAGCCGGCTTCTCGGCGTAGAGTATGAGACTTTTTGGGCAGATTCGATTCAGCACCGTTTTCTCAAGACTATCCATGAAAGGGGATCCGGTAATCTGAATAAGAAATTTTCGATACCCCTGAACCAATAGACTGTCGTCGGCTGTAGGAAGATTCATGATCGAGCGAAGGACCCAGTAGGGCGTGTGAAAGCCATGGGCGAAGCCGACTCCTTCAGTACCAAGGCCGGCCTTGGCTAAACCCAGTGCCAGTTGGCGAGGCTTAAAGATCCGGATGTGCCCGCCTGGACTTTCAAAGTATTCGTCGCCGAGTCTGAGGTAGAGGTTTTCGCTCGTCGTGGTTGGGATCGTGATCGCGAGCCGACCTCCTGGCTTCGTGACTCGAGCGAGTTCTCGAGCGGCTCCCACGTAGTCATGGACATGTTCCATGACCTCCGAACAGATGACGCGATCAAATGTATTGTCGCGATAAGGCAGATGAAACGCATCACCTTGATTGACCGCGCCCACCGAACCGAGTTCACTGGCGCGATCACGGAGTCGTCCCGACGCGGCTCGCAGGGATGCAAAATCAAGGTCTAGACCCACGACATCGGCGCCTCGCTCGAGGACGCCAAAACAATGGCGTCCCTCACCGCATCCGGCGTCGAGTACGAGATCTTTTTTGCGGACCTTAAGCCGCTCTAGATCGACTGTCAGTAGCACGAATGGTTTCCTCAAAGACGACGGCAAGGCGCGAAGCGGCCTCACTCCATTGAAATACACGTTCGACGCGGGCTCGAGCTGCGATCCCCATTTGCTCAGTTAGTTCAGGATCGCTTAGGATGTTCTGCATGGCATCAGCCATGGCTTGGGCATTTCGTTGCGGGACGAGCAGCCCAGCTTCTCCGTCTGTCCCGATGACTTCAGGGAGCGCTCCAGCTGCATTGGCAATCACGGCTAGGCCACAGGCCATCGCTTCGCTGGCAGGGAAGCCAAAGCCTTCGAAGAAAGAGGGGACGATGGCGACTCGAGCCGTCGAATATTGCTCGACTAATTCGTCCACAGTGAGCATTCGGTCCACGATTTGGACTCTCGCCTGAAGTTTGTACTTATTGATCAGCCGAGGGACGAGTCCATCCGTAGGTATGCGGCCGTCAATGATTTTCAGAGTAATGTGCTCAGGCAGCATAGAGAGGGCCTCCAGCATCGTTCCGATGCCTTTTTTACGGTCCTCCGTGCGGCCGACGAAGAGCATGTCGGCCTCTTTTTGAACGGATGGAATAGGGCGAAATAAATTCGTATCGGTGCCGTTGTACACCACCGGAATTTGCGAGGTGGGAATTTTAAAATATCGCTCGATCTCCACCGCAGAGGCTTGACTCACTGTCACGATTCGAGCAAGCCGGCGAGCGACTTGCTGCTGCATGAAGAGCGGGAAGTAAAGAGTGCGTTTAATTTTTTTGACCAGTCGAGGGTCGATGGAGAAATCGGCTTCGCGGTCGATGTGGAGCGGATGATGAATCACGGAAATCACTGGCGTACCCAGTTTTTGAATCCCTAGAAGACCCCATGAAAGACACTGATTGTCGAATACGACATCGAACTTGTATTTTTTTTGGAGTTCAGGCCATTGTCGTAAGAGTCGAAAGCCGAAGGTCTGCATCTCTGGAAAGACACCAAAGCGGGAAACGCCTAGTTCCCAGAGGCTGAGGGGTCTGAGCAGAGAGAAGGGGCGCTCGGGGTTGAGGGAATCTTCGATGTCGGCCCCAAAGACATTGTCGTTGTCGATTTCATGCAAGGGGATACCGGGTTCCAGCTCAGGCAGGGGCGGCCCCGCGATGACGTGGACCTCGTGGCCGGCACGGTGCCACTCTCGCGCGAGGTAGGCGGCGTAAATGCCCTGTCCGCCGCAGAACATGTTTCCTCGATACGTTAGGAGTGCGATCCGCATGAGAGAATGAGCTCAGTTCGCGCCGTCGGTGGCCTTATCCTGCTCCGGCGGGCCTGTGGCCGGCGGCGCGTCGGGCGACGGCTCGGGTTCGACTTGGATCGTCGCGATCGTGTAACCCACCCAACCGGCGAGGCCCAGGACGAAAAGAGTCATCACGGCCACGGGCAGGGCAATGGCCCAATAGCTCCCGTTTAGAATTCCGATCACAAAGAGAAAGGCGAGTAGACCAGCCCCTCCACAAATGGCCCATCCCTGGAAGCGTGAAGCGTCGTTCATGAATCCCTGTTCTCCGGTTTTACGAGCTGATTGGTTCGCCCCTCTTCTCTGGGTCGCTTTTGGCGAGAGGGCGCGTGGAAACTTGTTCCGCTCATCTCAATCTTGCCCTGCAGTGGTGGGGTGAAAGAGATACATGCGATCCAAACCTACGTGAAGCCCCATCATGGTGGGGGATTTCGCACGGGTGTCAAGCGTCTGCTGAGCAGTATTCATCCGGTTCGGTCTGGTAATTGCCTGAGAATTCACCGATCTGCGCAATTCAGTCTAATCTCTGCATCATGTTGATGATCGGGCTTATGTCGGGGACCTCCGCGGATGGTGTTGATGCGGCTTTGGTGGAGTGGCCGTCAGGACCTTCGGCTCTTCCGTTTCGTCTTTTGGCCGAAATTGAGGTCCCTCATTCGGAGCGGATGCGTGCCCGCATTCACCGCTTGGCTGACGGCGCTCTTCCTTCCGGTGAGGTTTTGTCTGAGTTGGTGGGTCTGGATGTCGCGCTGGGAGAAGCGTTTGCTGAGGCAGCCCGAAGCGTCGCCGCTGAGGCCAGTCTGTCTTTAAGCCGAATTGATGGGATCGCTTCGCATGGACAGACGGTGGCTCATCATCCTGAGTTGATGGGGACTCTTCAGATTGGATCGGCGGCGATCATTGCGGAGCGTACGGGTCGCCCTGTCATTGCTGATTTTCGGGCACGAGACTTGGCCATGGGGGGCGAGGGGGCTCCTTTGGCTCCATTTTTTCATCACGCGGTGTTCACGGATTCGGTGGAAGGGCGAGGGGTTTTGAATCTGGGTGGGATTTCAAATTTGACTTGGCTGCCTCCGCGGGCGGACCCGGATGCTGTGGTGGCTTTTGATGTCGGCCCTGCCAATTCGCTCGTGGACGGTGTCGTTGCATTGCTTACAGGCGGGCGAGAAAAAATGGATCGCGACGGAGGGCTTGCTCTATCAGGCGCTGTGGATTCCTCCTTCCTTGAAGGGCTGCTCACTGATGAATATTTTGATCGCTCACCGCCGAAGTCCACAGGTCGAGAGCGCTATGGCAGCGAGGCCTGTCGCGTGATTCTGAATCGTTGGAATGCCGAGAAGGGCGATCAATCGGGAAACGACTTAATCGCAACTCTCGTCGCTTTGACGACCGAGGCTGTAGGTCGAGCATGTCGGGACTGGACGCCGGATGCGGGGGCTCAAATGGATCGTCTTCTCGTGGGCGGGGGAGGAGCGTTGAATCCCGCAATGATGATGGGACTCCGTCGGGCTCTTCCTGGGGTGGCTATCGAAGAGTTTGATCTGCATGGAGTGCCTATTGGAGCGGCGGAGGCCATGGCTTTTTCGTTGCTGGGTCGGAATGCTTTGCTGGGCGTTCCGAATCATCTTCCTAAATGTACGGGAGCCCGACGAGCCGCTGTGTTGGGCACACTGGTCTGGGGAGAATGACTGGCCAAGAAACGGGTCAGAGCGCCAGAATAAGGCCGTCGTCCGCGGTTTCGAGTTCGAGTGTTCCTCTTCGCTTGGACATACTTTCACCCAGGTGAGTCAGGATAAATCGGCCCACATCGAATTCGACTCGATGGGACAGGAGTTCCTCAAGGCTGAGATGAAAGTCCAGCTTTTGATCGAAAAGGGTGCACTCACTGATGAGAAGGTCCGCGCCCGCGCATAGACGAGGCAGTTCGTTAAACCAGCCCGTATCGCCCGTGTACATCACGGTGCGGCTCCCTAGGTTTACCCGATAGCCGTGAGGATGAGCTTCGAGTTGATGGCGCGTTTCGAAGGCATGGACTTGGGCTGGGCCCACCTCGTGGCTGACGCCGGCGGGTATCTCTCGGAAATGAATCGGAAATGTCCAAGGACGTTCATCCAGGGAGTGGCCCATGGCGTGAGCCAGCGCACGAACCCGAGACTCGATGCCAGGAGGGCCTGCAATGTCAAGCGCTCGAGTTCTTTGATCTGTATAGAGACAAGCGAAAAGGAAGAGAGGAATGCCCCCAAAGTGGTCGCCGTGGAAATGAGAGATCAGAATAGAGTCGATTTCGTCGCGCTCAATTTTTAAGTCATTGAGACCGGTGTTGGTGGTCGCTCCGCAGTCGAGGAGAAGAGAGCCCCTGTCGCCGCGCACGAACACGGCGGACTGCCTTCGTCCGCCTGCTCCAAACGCATCACTGGTGCCGATGAAGGTCACCTCATTCATCCCGCGGATTCTCCTTGTAGCTCTTTGAGTTTTTGTCTTCGGTGCAAGAGTAGAATCTTCCGTGGGCAAATACCCCTCCTGTGGCCGCAAAGTTCGGCGGTACGGTCTCGTTTTCCCACACAACGCAGCGTTCTAACAGTGCCCCTTGTCCGACTGTGGCTCCTGGACCCAAAATAACGTCGTGGGCTTCGCCTACTTGCTGGGTGCCAGGGAACAAAAGTTGCTCCTTGGACAGGTAGGAAGGTGAACTTGGGGAGAGGTTGGCGTGCAAGTACTCTTCCGGTGTGCCGACGGGCGTCCAGGCAAGGCTTGTAGGGGGTAATCGATGACCACGTATACGTGTGTCACCAGACGTGATCAACGGGCCAAACCAGTCAGTGAGGTCCTCAAAAGCCTCATCCGGTGAAAAACCAGGTAAGGCCGAAAAAGCTTTGGGGGACACGAGTCGAAGGCCAACAAAGACACCTCGTTCTGTTTCATCGCCTAGATTGAGTCGTTGAGCGATTCTTTTTACTCTGCCATGCGCATCGAGGCCGATGCTTCCAAAGGTTTTCGCTTTCTCAGCGTCATCTTGCAGAAGGAGGGTGCAGAGAGCCTCTTGCCTAAGGTGTTCTTCGATGAGGGGCTGTAGGTTTACGTCGAGAAGCATGTCTCCGGCGATGATGATGGCTGGGTCAGAACGGGAGAGAAAGTGGCGTGCCGCGGCGATGCCTCCGCCTGTCCCTAAGGGGCGCTTCTCTGTGAAGTACTCAATTTTCATATCGCCGGGGCCATATCGTTGAACCGCTTCTTTGATGCTCTCAGGACGATAATGAACGTTGATGGCGACCTCCTTGATGCCTGATGCTCGAAGGAATTCAAGCAGCCATGCGATCACCGGGCGCCCCAGAACCGGAAGTGCGGGCTTAGCCTTGAGGTGGGTGAGCGGCTGCAAGCGAGTGCCAAGGCCGGCTGCAAGGATCATAGCTCTCACCGGGGCAGCTCATCGCTCATTGGGATCTCGATGGTCTCGGGAGCAGTTAAAAGAAAATGAGTCAGGGGTCCGACCTCTGGGTCCCGGGTGTCAGCGCGTTCCGCCGCTTTGCGAAGGTTGGAGAGAGCCTGAGGCACGAATGGCAGGTAGCGGCGGTCGGAAAGTTGAGTCGCGGCATGGAGATAATGAGAAAGGTCTTTGCACACGCGGACCAAAGTAATGAGATCGAAACGCCGAAGGAACGTTTCCTTGTCCACCTGATCAGGCAAGTCAGGTCTCGTTTCCTCAAGCAAGGAAATCACCTCCACTTCGGGAAGAGTCACGTGTGAATCTCGTAGAAGACAGACCAAATCGTACTCCGGTGGGGCTAAGAAAGCGCCTTGCAGATCGATCATAGTCAGTTTCGGCGTGCTGACTTCGTTTCTAAAGTGCAAATTGGCGGCTTTGAAATCACGATGAGCGAGGCGTTGAGGGCCTTGGGAGAGCGTTTGCGCCACAAAGGAAAAGGCTTGGCGAATCTCGGTGCGTTCTTGGGGGTGTGCCGGCCGGCCTTGCAGGAGGGGGAAACTCCATTCGAGCCATTTTGTCGCTTTCGTGAGAACCAACTCCTGATTCCAGAATCGTTCAAAGGCGGCCGGTTTTTTCACCGACGGGGCTTGGAGCCTTTGGAGTCTTGGAATGAGTGCGCAGGCTTCCCGATAAAGCGACTTCCGTTCCGTCGTACTTGCTGTCAGCACTCGATTTTCCAGGCTGGTGTTGCCCAAGTCTTCGAGCAATTGCAACGGGCCGTTGTCTCCGTACGAGCGAGGAACCGGAAGCCCCCGCTTTTCCAGAAAGGCGCGAATGGGTTCGAGGGGAGGTTCGCTCGGAGTTTCGGAGGAGAGGGCCGCGGTGGGTTCGAAGCGAGCAATCATACTGCGGGGCTTTTTTTGATCTCCGAAACGGACGCGGAAGAAATGACGATGGCCTAAGCCTGGTTCCACATCCTCGAGGGCCATGACCGACCGGCCGGTCAGTTTTTCGATTTGGGCTTGTACGTTGAGGCGTTCTTTTTTTTCGGCTTCCACAAATGAGCGCCTAGCCAAAGAGCCAGTGGCACGCCACGACCGCACCGATGAAACCGCCTAAATCACCCAACAAACAGGCGGCGAGGGCATGGCGCCCATCGACGACACCGGCTGCACCCAGGTAGAGGGCAAGGACATAAAAAGTGGTTTCGGTAGAGCCCATCAGCGTGGAAGTCAGGTACCCGATGAAAGTGTCTGGCCCGTACGTCGACAAGGTTTCGGCCATCACGCCAAAGGCCCCTGATCCAGACAAGGGGCGAAGTAAGGCCATAGGCAGGACTTCGGCAGGAACACCCACCGCACGGGTGTAGGGGTTAAGGATTTCGATCAGGGCGTCGAGGGCTCCAGAGGCTCTAAAGACGGCCACAGCCACCAGAATGGCGACTAAATAGGGAACGATTCGGGCGGCCACTTCGAGTCCTTCTCTCGCCCCCGAAATCATTGAATCGTAGGCATTGATTCCCGCGCCTACGCCAATCAACAGGAGGCCGGCAATAAAGAGAGGAAGGAGCCAGCCGCTGATGATCTGTTTAAAGGCGGCGCTGACTCCAATTTCGGGCACGAGGCGGCTGAGTTCTAGACCCAGCCCAAGAGTCACGCACAGAGCGAATCCGCCGATCAGCAGAACTCTTAGCCATTTCGGAGAATGGATGGATTTCGGCTCCTCCAGGGGCTCTTCGGGCGAGGTGTCCGAGCCTTGCTCGGAGTTCGAGTGAGCCACAGGGGGAGGCGGTTTTTTGAGCGCGTGCGCGCGAAAAACAGGAAGTCGGCCCAGTAGGAAGTAGGCACTGACGGCGGCGACAGTCGAACAGGTCGTGGCGATCAGTGTGGGAAGCCAGATTGCCCACGCTTCGGTGGAGCCCGCTGCTTGTCTGACTGCGATGGTGCCAAAAGGCGGAAATAGGGTGATGGCGGAGGTGTTGATGGCCAGGAAGAGCACCATCGCGTTTGAGGCTACGCCTGTGTTTGGATTCAGGCGAGCGAGTTCGCTCATGGCTTTCAGGCCAAAAGGCGTCGCCGCATTTCCAAGCCCCATCATATTTGAGGACATGTTCATCACCATGGAGCTCATGGCTGGATGATCCGGGGGGACTTCAGGAAAGAGTCGGCTGACGAGAGGAGCGAGCTTTCGGCCTAGCCAAGCGCGGAGACCTCCGTCGAAGGCCACGCGCGTCAGGCCGAGGAAGAGAACCATGGCTCCCACTAAGCCGATGATCAGTTGCACGGCCGTTGAGGCTCCGGACAAAATGGAGGAAGCTAAGACTTCCATGCGACCCGGAATAAAGGCCGCATACCCGATGGAAACGAGTATCAGTCCGAGCCAAATCCAATTGAGCAAGCGGACCCCCATTCGTATCTTTTTGACCGGGCGGATTTGCCCGTCGGCTTGCGTAGGGATACCGTCGCGCAGGTGGCGTCTTGTCGCACCCCCCTAGCCGGGAACTCATTGCAGAAGTTCGTGGACAATCGGTTTTTACGGGAGAAATCTTGCTCAGACCCTTTAACGAAGAAGGTCAACTCAGACCGATAGGCCTCTGGGCCGGGTCAAGACGGTCCTTTACGATGGGACTGCAGGTTTGGCTTCTGTGGGGCGTACTGATCTCGGCCTTCTCGGGCACCGCAAGGGGCTCTGGAGACCCGCTTTCTTTCAGCGAGGCGAAGAGAGACTTCGCTCAGAATTCCGGTTTATCCGCTCTTTTGGAGGTTCCGGCTCTTCGCGGGGCTCGAGTAGGCGCGCTGGTGGTCCATGCGTCGGACGGGACTGAGATTTGGTCTCAGTCCCCAGACATGCTTCTCGCTCCCGCTTCAAACATGAAAATTCTGACATCCGTGGCCGCGTTGGCGACTCTAGGACCGTCGGCTCGCTTTGAAACCCAGGTGTTTTCGGATCGGTTGATCGACTCCGAGGGGACGGTTGGACAACTTAGGGTGCGGGGGAGCGGAGACCCGGTCCTCAATACAGAGGACTGGTGGCGTGTAGCGGCGGATCTGAGAAGGCAAGGGCTTCGCCGGATTGAGGGGAACCTCCTTGTGGATGACACCGCTTTTGACGATGTTTTTTGGCACCCGGCTTGGGGGCCTGTCTCGTCGAGGGCTTATCACGGTCCAGTGGGCGCTCTGACGGCCAACTACGGCACGTTTTTCGCTCATCTCTCGCCCGCGGAAGAGGTTGACCAACCGCCGATCGTCGTTTTTGACCCCCCGGTGGAGTATTTGAGACGAGTCGGTTCAGCGAGGACAGGAGGAATGGGCGAGGCCACTGTTCTGAATCTCAGCCGTGGAGAAGTCATTCCAGGGCGCGAGTCTGTGCGCATTGATGGGACGGTTCGCCTCGGTGAAAAAAGCAAGGCCTTTCCGAGAAGCGTGAGCGATCCAGGTCTTTATGCTGGCTCTGTTCTCAAAATGCATCTTGAGTCTCTCGGTGTTTCAGTGGGCGGGGAGGTGATTCGAGGGGATCCCTCTCAGTCCGTCATGTTGTTGAACTTTAAGGGGCGGCCCCTCTCTGAAATCATCTCACTGGCGATGAAGTACAGCAATAACGCCATGACTGAGATGCTTGTGAAGGCGCTCGCCCTGAATTCCGGAGAGGGTGAGGGAGGTTGGCCGGCTGGAATGTCGGTTCTTCGAGAACGACTTCTCGCCATGAACATAATCGGGGAGGAGGCCATCCTCGTTGATGGGTCCGGCTTAGCGGTGACTAACCGGGTGAGCGCGAGAATGATTGTAAACGCCCTGGAGGTGGGCTCGCACTCTTTCGGGATGGGTCCTGAATTCGTGGCTTCTCTCCCGATCGCGGCTCTAGATGGCACGCTCCGGGACCGGTTGCTTCCCGTGCAGGGGCGAGTGCGAGCCAAGACTGGCCTTCTGAACGACTCTCGGGTGATCGCGCTTTCGGGAACGGTTGAGGATGGACAAAAGCGCCGAAAGTTCTTTTCCATTCTTGTGAATGGCTATCCCGGAACGGCTCGTCAGGCCATGGATGCCGTCGATGCTTGGGTGGCTGAAATCGCCCGGTGATCAGTGCGTTTTTACGAGAAGCCGATTCACTAGCGACTGCGGCGCATGCGACCTTTTCCGAGCAGTAGCCAGTCTAAAGATATGTTTTCTTTTGTGGCCAGAGTAAGGAGAAAGTCTGTATGGGGAGTTGTCCCGTTTTCATAGCGATTCACGTTCTGCTGGAAAACGCCGAGCTCACGAGCAAACTGTCGTTGTGAGCGTTCTCCTCGGATTTCAGCGAGCCGTGCGGGTAATTTTTTGATAAGCCTTCGGACTGAAGCTGTACTCATATTCGCTGTCTCTCTTTCTGGAAGGCGGGCGCCTTAGTTGGGTTTTTGAACGTTCCGAAAGGGATTTTTTGATTTCGATTTTCATTATTAAAGAGAAGTTGGCTCGATCGCTTTAACGTTGAATCTCGGAGGTGCTCTGTCCTGGTGTCTCTAGGGTATAAAGGTCACATCTTTCAAGGAGTTGTGATCGCGGACGGTGCAAGGCGAATAGAAGCCTTTGAAACATGAATCACCTATGAATTCATGTTTTCTAGCTACGGACCCATTGTAAGAAGTGGACGCAGGCTCGGCAACCTTGTTGGGCGTACATTTTTTAGGAATTAGAGATAACGATAACACTATAATGTGACGGTCAGTGTGCGATCGTGGGGTGATACGGGAAGGATTTTTGCCACACCCCTCTTAACTTTATGGCCTAGGAACTATCCCTTTCTTGTGAACTTCTCTAACTTGTATCTGCTCAAGACGAGTTAGACGAAAGGGTCGGGGTCGTGAGATAAAAGACCACGCGCTGATACGGTGTGAACATACTTGTGTGTTCTCGTCAGCGAAGTGGTGTCTGTATTTAGCGAGGTGAGAGTCATGCGAATCGTGGCGGGTACATTGCGGGGCCGAAAACTCGGTTCGCCCGTCGAGGGGGTACGGCCCACCTCGGATCGAGTGCGTGAGTCTCTCTTCTCACGCTTGGGAGATCTGTCGGGGGAATCGGTTCTCGACCTTTTTGCGGGGACCGGTGCTTTAGGAATCGAGGCGCTTTCCCGAGGGGCAGAGTCTCTGGTGAGTGTTGACCATTCCCGAAAAGCCATCGCAGCGATGGAGCAAACTTTTGAGCAATTTGGGCTTGCCTCTGAAGCGCGAACGCTGCATTTGACCGCCTTGGCGGCGATACGCCGACTCTCGGGCGAGGGGCAACTCTTTAGTCTCGTTTTTCTCGATCCTCCCTATGCCGAGGGCTCAGCGCTTGAAGAGGCGCTCGTGGCTTTGCGAGACTCGGGACTCTTGGCGCCCGGGGCTATTTTGGTAGTGGAGACCCCTCGGCGGAATCCCCTCGCTTGGCCTATTCCTGGGTTTGGGTTGGAAGAGGCTCGACGTTACGGTGACACCGTAATCAGCTGGATCTATGCTCTGACCGAGAGCGAAAATGAGGAGGAACAGTGAGATCATGAACGATGAAGTGTCAGGCAAGCGAGTCGCGCTATTTCCCGCGAGTTTTGACCCACTGACCAATGGGCACATGGATCTCATCGACCGTGCGGTCAAGTTGTTTGATGAGCTCGTGGTCGCCTTAGCGGTCAATGTGTCGAAGACAGGCACGTTCAGCGAAGAAGAACGAATGGAAATGCTTGAGGCTGTTCTTGGTGATTACGAGGGAGTGAGGATAGAGCGCTTTGAGGGCCTCGTTGTAGATTATGCACGTGACATCGGAGCGTGCGCAATTATTCGAGGTTTACGGGCCATGAGTGATTTTGAGTATGAGTTCGAGATGGCTCTTATGAATCGACACCTCGAACCGATGGTCGATATTTTGTTCTTGGCGGCAAGTCAGGAATATTTATATGTGAGTTCTTCTCGGTTGAAAGAGCTGGTCCGATTTGGGGCCAGTGTCGCAGATTTTGTGCCCCAACCTGTCGAGGCACGCCTCAAGGCTAAGCTGGGCAGTGGCTGATTCAGTTCTTCCTGTTTCGATCTATGCGACTCGCGGGGCGTTTCTCCACGGTCCGAGGGAGTAAGGGGCCATTTGAACGACGAAAGGCCGTTTCTTGGACCCTTGGAGGGGGTTCTGTACCTTCCCGGTACGCGGCTGGGGTAGGTTTACTCTTAGAATGCGGTAGTCCTTCTTAATTTTGAGCTGGATTCTGCCCCAGGGTGCCTTCTGCCTGAACTTCGAAGGGTTCTAGGTCGATGGTGAGCGTTAGAAGAGGAGGGAACTGATTGATGGAGCCGGCTCGGATTCTACTCACGATTGGAGGAGGGATCGCTGCCTATAAAGTCCCTGAACTTTTACGTGCGTTGCAAAAACAAGGGCATGCGGTCCGCTGTGCCGCGACGCCGGCAGCGCTTCGCTTTGTGAGTCCCCTTGCTCTTCAGTCGCTCTCGGGTGAACCGGTGAGAACGGCTCTCTTTGATCCCTCTGAGGAAAGTGAGATTGATCATATTCGATTAGCTGATTGGGCCGACTTGGTGATTGTTGCGCCGGCGACCGCAGACCTTTTGGCCAAGATGGCTCATGGGTTGGCCGATGACTTGGTGACGGCGGTCTTGCTCGCGACTCGGGCTCAGGTTTTGGTGGCGCCAGCGATGAATGTCAATATGTGGACGCATTCGGCCACCCAACAAAATTTAGAGACGCTTCGTTCGCGAGGCGTTTTGGTGATTGGGCCTGAAAGTGGAGAATTGGCCTGTGGCTGGGAGGGGGCAGGGCGCATGTCTGAACCTGCTGACATTGCTGAGGCGGCGAGCCTTCGACTTGGGACCGAAAGCTTACAGGGGCACACCGTTTTGGTGACTGCGGGCGGCACGGCCGAGGCCATCGATCCGGTTCGTAGGATTACGAATCGTTCATCGGGAAAAATGGGTTTTGCCGTTGCGGAGCAAGCGGCTCGGCGTGGCGCACGAGTGATTCTCGTTGCTGGGGTGACCTCGTTAACGACGCCAGCCGGAGTCGTTCGGCTTGACGTTGAGTCTGCTGCCGAAATGCGGGACGCAGTACTGGCGGAACTGGCAGGGGCCACGATAGTCATTAAAGCAGCGGCGGTGGCGGACTTTACGCCCGAAATCGTTGAAGAAGGAAAAATTAAGAAGGAAGGATTGGCGGATCAATCTTCGCTGGTTCTACGTCTTGTGACGACGCCAGATATTTTGAGCGAGGTGTGCGGTCTGAAGGAAGATCGAGTGGTCGTGGGCTTTGCAGCGGAGAGCGACAATGTCGTTGAAGAAGCTCGCCGAAAAATCCTGCGTAAGGGCTGTGACTTAATGGTGGCGAATGATGTTTCACGGGTCGACGCGGGGTTCGACGTGGATACGAATGCTGTCTTTTTCGTCACTCCCGACGGTGAGGTTGAGGAAACCGGCTTGCTCAGCAAACAAGAGATTGCTTCACAGATTTTGGACCGAGTTGAGAAGTTGCAGGGAGAAAGGCTCGAATGATCGATGCCATAAGGTGTGTGAAGTTAAATTCATTCTGGTGGGCGATCGTTTTGGTGCCCTTGCTATTTATCTCTGGAGCCGTGGGTGAGGGGCGTGCTTCTGGGCACATCAACATGATCACCATCGACGGTTCGATTAATCCTGCATCTGCCGATTTCCTGATCCAAGCCATTGAGGCGAGTGAGGAAGACGGAGCGGTGGCTCTTCTCATCGAATTGGATACGCCCGGGGGATTGGTTTCCTCGAGTCAAGACATCATCAAGGCCATGCTGAATGCCGAAGTGCCTACGATTGTGTACGTCACCCCTCGAGGCGCTTGGGCTGCTTCAGCGGGGATGTTCATCACGATCGCAGCGAATGTAGCCGTGATGACGCCCGGAAGTTCGATCGGGGCCGCTCATCCGGTTGGCCTTGGGGGCAGCGGAGGCAGCGGCGGTGGTGGCAAAGAAGACGAAGAAGGTGAGTCGAGTGGGGGGCGAGATATTTCAATGGAGAAGGCCGAGAATTTGTTGGCTTCCTACGTCGAGTCCATCGCCAAGCATCGCGACCGGAATGTGGAATGGGTGGTGGACGCGGTTCGGAATTCAGTGGCTGTAGGGGCTGATGAGGCGCTCGAGATCGGTGTCATTGATTTGATTGCGCCTGACCGAGAGGCCCTGCTAGAGGCGATTAACGGTCGAGAGGTCGAGATTGCCAGCGGGTCTGTGATACTGGAGGTAGAGGGAGCAACGGTGAAGCCCCTCGAGATGACACTTTTGCAGAGCATCTTTAATTTCCTAGCGGACCCCAATGTCGCTGTGATTTTATTGCTCGCGGGTTTGATGGGCCTCTACATCGAGTTCAATAATCCAGGTTTGATCGTGCCTGGAGTCGCGGGAGCGGTCTGTTTGGTTTTGACTGGATTCGCGCTCCAGATTCTTCCTTTCGACTGGGTTGGGCTCCTGCTGATGATTGTTGGGTTGGGGCTTTTGATTGCGGAGGTGTTCATTACCTCCTTTGGCTTGCTTTTTGCGGCCGGGATCGGGTGCTTTCTTCTTGGGGGAACGATGGTTTTTGAACAGCCTGAGTTGAGTGATCTCACGGTTTCGTTTTGGTCAGTGTTGTTTCCAACGGTTCTGGCTCTCGGCGCGTTCTCGGCCATTGTTGTCTTTGCAGTGGGGCGAACTCTGTTGTCGGATCAGCAGTCGGGCGTGGATGAACTGGTGGGCTCGCTGGGGAAAGCGACCACATCTATTTCCTCTGGTTCGGTCGGGAAAGTCTTTATCCGGGGAGAGTATTGGAACGCCCGCACGGATGAGTCGGTTTCTGAGGGTGACTCAGTCGAGGTGCTCGCGGTGGAAGGTCTTAAGCTTGTGGTGCGAAGAGTGCCCGGTTCTGTTTAATGGCGAGGGCCTTCGGGCCCATTTGAGGAGATGTCCATGTTTTTGTTGATAGGTCTCGGAGTGATTCTTGCGCTCTTAATTGCAGGCGTTCGGATTCTTCCGGAGTATGAGAGAGGAGTTCTCTTCCGGTTGGGTCGTTTCGCGGGGATCCGGGAAGCTGGCTTGCGCTGGATCATTCCCGGAGTGGATCGGATGGTTCGAATCGGTTTGCGTGAGATTGTTATGGACGTGCCCTCTCAGGAGGTCATCACTCGAGATAACGTTTCAGTCAAGGTGAACGCGGTCCTGTACTTTCGGGTGATCCACCCCGAGAAGTCTGTCATTCAGGTCGAAAATTACTTGTATGGAACCTCTCAGCTTGCTCAGACCACTCTTCGAAGTGTATGCGGACAGGCTGAGCTCGATGATTTGCTGGCGGAACGCGAGCGGATTAATCAAAAGCTTCAAGAAATTATCGATCTCCAGACGGAGCCGTGGGGCGTGAAGGTACGTGCGGTGGAGGTGAAACAAATCGATTTGCCTCAGGATATGCAACGTGTGATGGCCAAGCAGGCCGAGGCGGAACGTGAGAAGCGATCCAAGGTCACGTTGGCCGAGGGTGAGCTCTTGGCCGCGCAACGTTTGGCTGATGCGGCGCGGACCCTTTCAAGCGAGAGTGCGGGGCTTCAGCTTAGGTACCTTCAAACCTTGGGTGAGATTGCAGGCACAAATAGTTCGACTACGATTTTCCCTTTTCCCATCGAATTTATGAAAGCTTTTTCAGAGAGTGATTCTCTGGGGTTGCCCTCTCCCAAAGTAACCGTCGAGCCGCTCGCGGATGAAAAAGAGGAAAGCTAGTTGGCGAATTCATCTTCGGACGGACCTTCAGAAAAGCGTGTGGGACGAGGTGTTACGCGTCGGCTTACGCGAGGATTTCTAGTTTTGTTGGCCGTTGCCGTCATCTTGGGATGGTTCAGCACGGGTCTCTATAAACTGCAACTGGGTGAGGAAGCAATTATTCTTCGCCTAGGTGAACATCAGGAAACCGTTACGCGAGAGGGCTGGAACTGGCATTGGCCTGAGCCTCTAGAGTATGACAAGGCGGTGAATACACAGAAGCAGCGAACGCATTTCTTTGGTCAGAAAAAAAATTCCGCGGATGATGGGAATCGGGGGATTTTTATCCAGACAGCGGACAAGAATATTGTGAGCGTCACTTTTGAGCTTCAGTATACCGTGGGTGATCCATACGAGTTCGTGTACGGGATGGTGGATCCAGACCCCATTCTTTTCGATGCCACCCTAGCTGCTGTCCGTAATGTGATTGGGGGCATGACCATTAACGAAGTCCTTATCAAGCGGAAGAACGAGATTGAGACCCAGGCCGAGGGTCTTCTTGAACAGACGATGGATGCATACTTCGCTGCATCGCCAGATGTTCAGCCCTTTGCGATCGAGAAGATTAATCTTCAAGAGGTGAACCCCCCTGAGAGTGTTCTGGCGGCTTTTGCAGAGGTGGCGGCTGCTCAGCAGGATGAGGAGCGCTTTGTGAACGAAGCCAGGGGCGCTCGGGCGGAAATTGTTGAAGGGGCGAGGGCGAAGGCTTCTGAGCTTCGAGAAAAAGCCGAAGCCTATAAGCAATCGATTGTGTTGGAGGCTAAGGGAGGAGCGGGACGCTTCGTTGCTCTATTGGCCGAGTATCATCGCTCGCCCCGAGTGACTCGAGAGAGGCTTTACTTGGAGACGATGGAGCAAATCTTGCCTGACACCGAAAAAGTCATTGTGCAGCCGGGTTTGGTCGAAGTGCTTCCAATTTGGTCCTCCGGTGCGGTTCAGAGTGCGGGCGCTTTACAGAACGGGGGCGCGAAACCGGCCATGGCAGGTCCTTCGGCTTCGCTGGGCGAAGGAGAAGGAAAATGAAGTTTCTGTCTTTTCTTCTGTTGCTCTTAGGTACCGCGGCGGGCACGCTTTGGGCGGGTCAATATGGATGGGGGCCTGTCGTGATTGTGAACGAGTGGGAAGACAAAATCCCATTGCTGTTTGGTTCGCCGTGGCGAGACCCCATCGTCGAACCGGGACCCACTTGGCGCATCCCGCTGGTTGAGGAAATGATTACGCTCGACAAGCGATTGCACTTCCTCGACGCAGAGCCGGTGGAGATGCAAATTGAAAGCGAGCGGCTTGAGATCGATTATTACGCGGTCTGGCGAATGGGGGATCCTCTCTTGTTTCGGCGGAGTTTTCCCGGTGGTGCAGACGCGGCAGCCCTTATTATTAAAAGAAGGCTCAAGTCTCTCGTAGGCGCGACTGTGGGCCGGATGACGCTCAATGAGTTGCTCTCTCGCTCAGGGCTAGTCGATGATTTGGATCAAAAGCTTCGAGAAGATATGGGAGCCAAAGGTGTTCAGATCGTAGACGTTCGTATCAATCGAACTGAGTTGCCCGAAAAGGCGCGCTCCGCGGCCTATGACCAGATGAGGGAACAACAAAGAGCGATCTCTAGAGAGCATCGGGCTAAGGGAGAGCGGGAAGCGAGAGAGATTCGTGCGAAGGCAGACGGTCAGGCTCGGACGATATTGGCGAAAGCTTCGTCTGATGCTGAACTCATGCGAGGGGCAGGCGATGCAGAGGCGGCCTCGATTTATTCGGATGCCTATATGCAAGATCGAGAATTTTATTCGTTTACACGGAGTTTAAGCGCATACAGAAAGACTCTCGGCCGTCGAACAACCCTCGTTCTTTCTCCTGATCACAGTTTCTATCGTTACCTTGATGATGGGCAGAATACAGATCCAGAGGCTCGCCTTGAGGTGCCGGCGGCCGATGTTCAGCTTCCAGAAGCAGCAGAAGAGCCTTTGATGTCAGAGGGGCCGTAAGCGCTCGGGCGATTTGGGTGGACTCGCAGAGTCGAGTCCGAATACGCTAAACCGGTCGACTGCTTCGAGAGATCGCCAGGAGAGCGGCGCTCGCAGAGAGTAGAGGCAGAGCCCAATTTCCGGCGAAGGGTCCGAGGATTCCTTCTAGGCTGAGTTCTTGCCCTAAATTGCGCAAGAAAAGAAGGCTGGCCAACGTGAGAAGAGCCCAGATGGAAATTTGGGTAATGCTGCCCCCGGGAGTGACTCTCAGTGCGAATGGGACGGCGACGAGTGTGAGTAGAAGAATGAGTATGAACTCGCTTAATCGAAAATGAATGAACATGACCATGCGGTGAAGTTTTGCTTTTAGCCGAGAGCGTGTATCGGATCTCTCTTTGATTACATACTCGAGCATTTGCGGCAAGGTGAGGCTCTGTGGCTTGCTCAAGAGAATAAACGGAGAAGTCTCCGTTAGGCCTGGCAGTTTGACTTCAACATTGAGGTCAACCTGAGCCGGTTCCTCTGGATGTTCGGGGTCAAATCTGCGAATGTTGGCGTTCTTTGAAGTCCAACTACCATCGGATTGGACTTGGACTAATGGAGCGCGAATCACGCTGGTGAGTCTTCCTGCTTGGTTTCGTTGATAAATGACGACTCGTTTGAGTGTCCGGGTTTTAATGTCTGAGCTTCTGATCCGGTAAATATCTTGGCCATTGGCATGCCAAATATTTCCATCTGAAAATGTCAACTCATCGACACTTTTTTCACGAACGGCAGAATAGTCAGAAAAAAGTTGAGGAAGCAATGTTTCGCTTAGAACGATCAGAAAGAGAGCGACTATGATGCCCCCAGCCATTATGGGGCGTAGGATGGCACCCGCAGAGATGCCCGCGGTCTGCATTGTGGTCCATTCTGAACGCTGAACGCAGGTCGCTAAGGAATAGAGGCAGGCCACGAAAGCGGAAACGGGGATGAGGTCCCGCAGGTAATAGGATGGGACTCGGATGATGAGGTAGCGCCAAAGGCTTAATTGGCTGCCTTGGGGCGTGAATGATCGCTCGAAGTTGACGAATGTCTCCACGAGGGTGATCGTCAGGAGCAAGATCGTTAGAATCGCTACAAAGAATTTTAGGTAGCGTACGATGAAATATCTGAAAAGCGTAGGCACTGCGCGGGAGTCTAGCATTGGAGTTGGTTAAAGGGGTGGGGGCGCTTTCCCGGACGCTCTCAAGTCCGGTTCTGACGATTGGTAATTTTGACGGTGTCCATCGAGGGCATGCTGCCATTCTGGAGAAGGTGATCGAGAGGTCGCGTGCTGTTCAAGGCGAATCCGTATTGTACACCTTTGAGCCTCATCCCAGAAAGGTTCTTCATCCCGACAGATCTCCTCGCCTTCTGGCCACCCCCGCGCAGAAATTTGAATTTCTAGAGAAGGCAGGCATTGATGTGCTGATAGTTGAGCATTTTGATATGGCCTTCGCGAGAACTCCACCCGAGACGTTTGTTCGCGATTACATCTACGAGCCGATTAAGCCCATCGAAGTCTATGTAGGGTACGATTTTCACTTCGGTCGTGATCGCGAAGGAAGCATGCGTCTGCTCACCGAGACTGGGCCTCAGTTGGGTTTTTCAGTCACGATCATTCCAGAGGTGAAAGTCGATGGGGAAGACTTGAACTCTACGCGCATTCGGTCTCTACTTTCAGAGGGGCGAGTGGAAGAGGCCGCATCGCTGCTCGGGCGGCCCTTTGGTGTTCGTGGTGAGGTTGTGCAGGGAATGCGTCGCGGCCGCGAAATAGGCTTTCCCACTGCGAATCTGGCCCCTGAAAACGAGATTCTTCCGGGGCCGGGTGTATACGTCTGTGAGATCGAGTTTTTGACGGATTCGGGGGGCGTTCGCGTGGGAGATCGTTTCGGAGCGGTGACAAATGTTGGGTATCGACCCACCTTCAATGATGGTCGAGACTTAGTGGCCGAAGCTCATCTCCTTGACTTTTCGGGTGATCTGTATGGTGCCCAGGTAGATTTGCGCTTTGTCAAACAGCTCCGGGAGGAGCGTAAGTTCGAATCGATAGAGGCCTTAAAGGAACAGATTGGCCACGATGTCGATTTGGCCCGATCGTTTCTTGAGACCTGAGGCAATTCCTTCATCGAGGGCCTTTGAGTCTGGCTCGAGACGGGTAGGCGTTGAGGAAGGGCAGGTCCAGGGGGGGCGATCTTTCGGGAAGGGCTCTGTTCTATTCGGAATTTTGATCAGACTGGAGCTTTTAAGGAAGGCTAGATTTTTGGGCGTCTGCTTGGGCTCTAGTGGCGTTCAGCGCGGCTAGGGGCAGCCCGTCGCCGATCGCGCCCTGAGGCTGGCCATCAGTCTCAAGGCCTGTGCTTTTTGAAGTGATGGTAACCCTGCAGGGAGCTCGTCGTTTCAAACCTGTTGTATTCCGGCCCAACGACCTTCTCATGTCTAGGGAGTAAAGCTTCTCTGTAGAGACACCGATAACTCCCCTAGAACGCGTTCTTTTTTGAAGGCCCTGCTGGCGGCCTGGCTCGGATTTGATGTCCGATCCTTTGCGAGTAGCGGCTCGAGATTGAGGAGTGCGAAGGATGAGGAAGGGGAGTCGTGAACGAGCGCATAGGCGAATTACTGGTCAGAGAGAACCTCCTGTCTGCTGATCAGTTGTCCAAGGCCCGTGCCGAGGCCGTTTCGAAGGGGGGGCGTCTAGGCGCCCAGATCACGGAGCTTGGTTTTCTCGACGAGGGAGAGCTGACTGGCTTTGTGGCCAAGCAGTATGGAGTCCCATCCATCGAACTTGATGAGTTCGAGATCGATCCCGGTGTTCTGGACCTGATTCCGTATGAGGTCAGCCAGAAGCACAATGTGATGCCGGTAAATCGAGCGGGATCCACTTTGATTGTTGCGACCTCGGACCCTTCAAATATTTCAGCCCTAGACGACCTTAAGTTTTTAACCGGTTATAACATTCAGGCCGTCGTGGCCTCAGAGGCAGCCATCCGCCGTGCTCTGGATCGTCACTACGGTCAAGATGATTTGCTGGAAGAGGTCATGGCTGGTTTTGATGATGCCGGTATGGACTTTATTACCGACGAAGATGATTTCGACCCTGCTCTCGCGACGAATGAAGCTGAGGATGCCCCGGTCGTGAAGCTCGTAAATTTGATTTTGAGTGACGCCATCCAAAAAACCGCTTCGGATATTCATGTGGAACCTTATGAAAAGGTTTTTCGTGTTCGGTATCGAATTGATGGTGTTCTTTATGAAGTCATGAAGCCCCCCATTAAGCTCAGAAATGCGATTATCTCTCGAATTAAAATCATGTCCGAGTTGGATATTGCTGAAAGGCGCCTCCCTCAGGATGGTCGGATAAAACTGAAATTAGGTCGAGGTCGAGAGATGGATTTTCGTGTTTCCGTCCTGCCGACTCTCTTTGGCGAGAAAATTGTGTTGCGTTTATTGGATAAAAGCAACCTCCAGCTTGATATGACTAAGCTTGGTTTTGAAGTATCACAGCTTGATGATTTCAAAAAAAATATCCATCAGCCCTTTGGCATGGTCCTTGTGACGGGGCCCACTGGTTCGGGCAAAACGACGACACTTTATTCAGCGTTGACCGAACTCAATAAAATTTCAGAAAATCTTTCGACTGCAGAGGATCCAGTTGAATTCAATCTCTCTGGTATTAATCAAGTTCAGATGCATGAAGATATAGGCCTCAACTTTGCGACGGCATTGAGATCTTTTCTTCGTCAGGATCCCGACATTATCATGGTAGGTGAGGTTCGCGATTTTGAGACAGCTGAGATTGCGGTCAAGGCTGCTTTGACTGGCCATATGGTGCTTTCCACGCTCCATACAAATGACGCGCCTTCAACGGTCAATCGTTTGTTGAATATGGGAGTGGAGCCTTTTCTGGTTGCCTCCGCTGTGAACTGCATTGTGGCTCAGCGTTTGGCCCGTCGGATTTGTCCGGAGTGCATTGAAGTGGATGAGGAGATTTCTGCGGAAGACCTGATTGCGGCGGGCTTGAGCGAAAGTGAGTGTCAAGGATTTGTGGCAAAACATGGCAAAGGGTGCAGTAACTGTTCGGACACAGGCTACAAGGGTCGGATCGCAATTTACGAAGTCATGTCGATGACGGAAGAGCTGAAAGAGTTTGTACTTAATGGCGCATCCGCTGCTGAAATTAAGAGAGAAGCCATTCGGAGCGGCATGATGACGTTGAGGCGAAGTGCCCTTAATAAACTTCTTGAAGAGACGACCACTTTGAGTGAAGTGTTTCGAGTCTCTGCTTCCGATTAATACGAGCCCCGAACTTAACGATCAAAGAATCGAGGAACATATTCCGATGGCCAATATGCATCAATTACTAAAGGCAATGGTGGACAAGGGCGGAAGTGATCTTCATATCACGACGGGTACGCCGCCTCAGTTGCGCGTGGACGGAAAGCTTTGTCCTTTGAAGCTCCCGCCCATCGCCGCTCAAGAGGCAAGGCAGTTGTGTTATTCAGTTTTGACAGATGCTCAAAAGCATCGTTTTGAAGAGACCAACGAACTCGACCTTTCATTTAGTGTTCAAAAATTATCGCGTTTTAGGGGGAATGTCTTTCAGCAGAGAGGCAATGTTGCGGGCGTGTTTCGTGCCATTCCTTTTGAGCTTAGAGACTTTGACGAACTGGGCTTGCCGCCTGTCGTGAAAGATCTGGCAAAAAAACCTCGTGGGCTGGTTTTGGTGACCGGGCCAACCGGTTCGGGCAAGTCAACGACACTCGCCACGGTGATTGATCGTATTAATAGAGACCGTAACGAACACATTGTGACGATTGAGGATCCGATTGAATACTTACATTCTCACAAGGGCTGCGTCGTTAATCAGCGCGAGATCGGTGCTGATACCGCTTCCTTCAAAGAAGCTCTTAAATATATTTTGAGGCAGGATCCTGATGTTTGCTTGATTGGCGAGCTTCGGGACTTGGAAACAATCGAAGCAGCCCTTACGGTGGCTGAAACGGGCCACTTGGCCTTCGCGACCCTTCATACAAATTCGGCTGTCCAAACAATTAATCGGATGGTTGATGTCTTTCCTCCGTATCAGCAATCCCAGATACGGCAGCAGCTTTCGTTTGTCTTGGAGGGCGTGATTAGTCAGACCCTCCTGCCTAGAGCCAACGGTCAAGGCCGAGTGTTGGGTGTCGAGGTCATGGTGCCGAATGCGGCCATCCGAAATCTTATACGTGAGGATAAAATTCATCAGATTTATTCATCGATGCAAGTTGGACAGGGGAAGTTCGGCATGCAAACAATGAATCAATCATTGGCTTCGCTCGTGCAAAGTCATCAAGTCACTCGAGAAGATGCAGAGGGTCGGAGCGGAGACACGGAAGAGCTATCTAAGCTTCTTCTGTCGAGTTCTCCTATTCCCGGGCGCAATAGGGTCGGGGTTTGATCAGCTTATTAAAATCATCCCGAAGGGGGTGCGAGTGCTCAAAAGACATAGGCGGCCAATGTCGGCCGAAGATGGGATGACGTGATGGCTGTATATGTGTGGGCAGGTAAGACCCGGGATGGGATCGCTCGAAAAGGTGAAATGGAGGGTCGTAGTCTCGATTCAGTGATGTCCCAATTGAGGGCCCAAGGAATTGTTCCCGGCAAGGTTAAGCAGAAGGCGAAAGACCTGGGAGAACTTTTTTCTTTTTTCCAGCCTAAAGTCACCGTTAAAGATCTCGTGGTTTTTACACGTCAGTTCTCCGTCATGGTGGATGCGGGGCTTCCGCTCGTTCAGTGCCTCCATATCCTGGGGGACCAGCAAGAGAACCCTACTTTTAAGAAGGCGATCGTCGCGATTCGGGGTGACGTCGAGTCAGGGGCCACTTTTGCTGATGCATTGAGCAAGCACCCCAAAGTGTTTGACTCGCTTTATGTAAATCTTGTAGCAGCGGGTGAGGTCGGCGGAATTTTGGATACGATTCTGAACCGTTTGGCTATACAGCTTGAAAAGCAAGATAAACTTGCGAAGCAGCTTAAGGGCGCGATGGTTTACCCAACGACCGTAAGTGTGATTGCCGTCGCGTGTATTATTCTACTTTTGGTAAAAGTGATTCCCGTTTTTCAGAAAATGTTTGCCGATTTCGGAGGTGAACTGCCGGGACCGACGCAGATGGTGATCGAACTGAGCGAGTGGCTCCAGGCCTATGTTCATTATCTTCTTGGGGGAGTTTTTGCTCTGGTGGCCACTTTTTCTCAGTTGAGATCGAGAGTCCTCAGCTTCCGTCGTCGTACAGATCAGCTGGCGCTCAATCTTCCGATTTTTGGAACAATCATTAAACGTGTGGCGGTTGCGCGCTTCACCCGGACTCTCGGGACAATGATTTCGAGTGGCGTTCCCATTCTTGATGCCTTGGACATCGTGGCCAAGACAGCGGGAAACGTGATCATTGAAGAGGAATTGCAAGCGACACGGCTTTCGATTTCTCAGGGAAAGACGATTGCAGAGCCGTTGCAAGAGTCTCGCGTTTTCCCCGGGATGATGGTGCAAATGGTCGCTGTGGGTGAGGAAACAGGATCCATGGAGGTCATGTTGACGAAAATTGCAGATTTTTATGATGATGAAGTGGACTCGGCAGTGGCCGCTTTGACTTCAATGCTAGAGCCGCTGATGATGGTTTTTATGGGAGGCTCCATTGGGACAATATTGATCGCGATGTATCTGCCTATCTTCACGATTGCTGACTCGATTAACTGAACGCATAGTAGAGAAGAAGGAATGACCATGACGGAAACAAAACCGCCATCGGTAGAGCGTTCTGCAGGTCTTCGTCTTTTTGGATCTGTGTCTTTTTTTAGTTTAAGGGTATCAGCTGTACTGTTTTGCCTCGCGATTGCCATGGGGATTGACCTGTGGAGTTCGAAGAGTGTAAGCCTAGCTTTGTATCTCACGGTCACCTTGCTTGGTGTTTCAGCCCTTGTGGCGGGTCCGTTTTCTGTTCGGCTGAGGCCTCGGCATTTTATTCTGCGCGCCCAAATATTGATTGATGTGATGCTGGTGAGTGGGTTGGTATTCTGGGGAATGGGATTAGGTGTCTTTTGTGGTTTTGTGTATATCCTTCTAGGAACAAGCTTTCTCTATGCACACATGGCTATGCATATGGACTCGGCACTGAGACTCAAGGGGCAGGCGCTTGACCAGAGTGAGCGAGATTTGGATCTTGCGCGCGAGCTTCATCACCAGACCGTGAGCAGCATTATGAGTGGTCTCCTGACAACGGATCGAAAAGGACGGATCAGTTCATTTAATCCTGAAGCGGAGCAAATCACGGGAATTTCGGCTTCTAGTGCTGTGGGGTGCCCCTTGGAGGATGTCGTTCCGGGGGCGCTCTCTGTGGTGGGTGAGTTGGGATATTTTCAAACGCGCAAAAAAACGCGCGTTCGGTTGGAGTTTGAAACCAAAGCGGGAGACATCGTCCATCTGGGGGTTTCGGCTTCGACGCTTCTTGGTTCCGATGGTCGACGTCGGGGTTGGGTCCTGATTTTTCAGGATGTGACAAACGTGGTGCGGATGGAGCAAGAACTTAGGAACTCTGAACGTATGGCGGCTGTGGGTGAAATGGCAGCGAAGATCGCCCATGAGGTTCGAAACCCTTTAGCCTCGATCTCCGGTTCGATTCAGCTTTTACTGGCGAGTGGTGCGATACGAGAAGAAATGGATGAGGGGGGCCGCCTTTCTGAAATTGTTGTTCGTGAAACTGATCGATTAAACAAGCTGATCACAGATTTTCTGGAATATTCTCGACCGATGCCTCCTGTTTTCCGAGAGTTGGAGTTGAACGTTCTGCTGGCTGACGTCTTGGGCCTTCTTAAACAGTCATGTCCGGACAATATCTCTTTGGAATTTAATGTCCGAGGAGAAGTTCGCGCTTGGGCAGACGGTAGTCAGTTGAAGCAAGTGATTTGGAATCTCGCTATGAATGGAATTGAAGCGATGCCGGAAGGTGGCCAGCTTGCTTTTTTTGTTCGCGAAGGCAAAAGGTTTCCGAATGTTCAGCCCTTTGGTGAAAGGCTCTCGCTGGATTCTGAAGAGAGGATGCCTTCCACCCTGCCTCATCATTGGGTTGAGGTCGAAGTGTGCGACTCGGGATCAGGTGTCGACCCTACCGTGAAAGATCGTATTTTTGAGCCCTTTTTTACGACCAAGCTCCAAGGCTCCGGACTAGGCCTGTCCACAGTTCATCGCGCTGTTGAAGCCCATGGAGGCTCTATTGTTGTTGAGGATGCCACGGAGCGAGGCACTGTTTTTCGATTCATTCTGCCAGGAGTGGAGGAGGCGGCATGAGTCTTAAGCCACATATTCTTGTCGTTGATGACGAATTGAGCATGCGTGACTTCTTAGAAATCCTTTTTCGCAGAGAGGGCTATCGAGTAACGGCCGTCGACCGAGTCCAGAAGGCGGTGGCGTGTCTCGAGAACGATCATGTAGATCTCGTGATGACCGATATGCAGATGCCGGAGGGGAGCGGGCTTGAGGTGATGCGTCATACACAGGCGTTGGCCCCTAAGGCGATGGTGGTGGTAATTACGGCCTTTGCGAGCACTGATAACGCGATTTCGGCCATGAGGGAAGGCGCCTACGACTATCTTACCAAGCCATTCAAAGTGGATGAAGTGAAGCTGGTTGTTCGTAAAGCGCTTGAGAAGAAGCTTCTGTCCTCAGAGAATCTGCGGTTGAAGCGAGAGTTGAAACAAAGCCGCTCAAGGTCTCTCGTGGGAAGCAGTGAGGCGATGCAGTCTGTCTTTCGTTTAATGGCCCAGGTGGCCTTGACTAAAACCACAGTTTTGGTTTCCGGTGAGAGTGGGACGGGGAAGGAATTGGTGGCGCGTGGGATTCATGATGAAGGGAACCGAGCAAATGGACCTTTTGTGGCCGTTAATTGCGGTGCCATTCCCGAAAATCTACTTGAGAGTGAATTGTTTGGTCACTTGAAAGGTGCTTTTACCGGAGCGGATGGAGCAAAGCAGGGGCTTTTTGCTGTGGCTGAGGGAGGCACTCTTTTTCTTGATGAAGTCTCTGAGCTATCTCTAGCTTTACAGGTCAAGCTGCTTCGTGTGATCCAAGAGAAGAAGCTTCGGCCCGTGGGTGACACGGTGGATCGCGATTTAGATGTGCGTGTGATTTCGGCGACGAATCGAAATTTGGCTCAGGAAGTGGAGGAGGGACGATTTCGCCGAGATCTTTATTATCGTCTTAATGTGGTTGAGGTGGAGGTTCCGCCCTTGAGAGAGCGCCGGGAAGATATTCCCCTCTTGGTTCGAAACTTTGTACGCAAGTATGCGGCGGAGATGGACCGAGACATCGACTCAGTCTCTGATGCGGCCATGCAGACAATGATGGCATACGGCTATCCAGGGAACGTTCGAGAACTCGAGAATATAACCGAGCGCGCGATGGCTTTGTCTCAAACCGACAAGATCGACTTAGACTCGCTGCCCGATGTGCTGAAGGAGGTTCAGCCGAGTCTCTCGGTTGACTCGCGGCCCATAGGAGCCAGAGGGTTAGAGGCGAGGCTGCAAGAATATGAGCGAGCGATACTTGATGAGGCTCTGCGGCAGAGTGGAGGTGTTAAAACTCGAGCTGCCGCTCAGCTTGGCATTTCATTTCGGTCTTTTCGCTATCGATTCCAGAAGTTGTCCAGGTCCAGTGATTCTTCTGAATCTGAAGGGATGGGCGAGAGCCTTCCTGAAGACTAAAAGCAGGGCGTCACGTTTCTAAAGGTCGCTGCTCTAGTCTCGTATCCCATATGTTTTTAGCTTGTAGAGCAGGGCGCGGTGACTGATTTTGAGCAGCTTTGCTGCATGGGTTCGATTTCCGCCTGTTTGCCTAAGTGCTCGCCTTATCGTTTGAGCTTCTGCCTGCTGACGGGTGGCCTTTAAGTCAAAACTTTCACTCTCTGATTTTGCTCTAGAGAAGCTGGTTTTGAGCAGATCTAGAGGAATTTCGGTGATTGTGATGAGGTCACTTTTTGCTCGGCTCACCGCCAGTTGGATGACTGCTTCAAGTTCACGCAGGTTTCCAGGCCACGAGTGGGCGGCGAGGTGAGACATGGCCTCGTCGGTAATTTTAAGAGGTTTTAGCCCCTGCGCTTTGGAGTAATGCTGGCACCAGTGGTCTGCGAGCAGAGAAATATCCTCGACTCGATCGCGCAAAGGAGGGACTTCGAGAAAGTTATGCTCGAGTAATTGGGCGAGCTCTTTTAGGAAATCTCCGGACTGAATTCTCGTTTCCAGTGACACGTTGGTGGAAGCGATGATTCGAAGGCCAATGTTCGCCTCGTGTGAATAAGCGTGGGCGGTATAACTGTCGTCTATGACAGCAAAAAGTTCAGCTTGTTGTTTGAGGGACAAGCGTTCAATGTTTGAGATATAGATGGTTCCGTGTTGACTGGTTTTTACAGCTTCATGAAGTTCCTTCTGGAACGTTGAAGTTTCGGGTGTCAATTGGGCATTGGTGCTTGGGCTCGATTTTTCAGCCCTGCACTGAATCGTCAGGAAAGTTTTATTCCGCTGAGCGGAAAGATCGTGAAGTGCCCGTGCAAGGCTTTCGCGATGAGTTCCTTGTTCGCCCTGAAGAAGGGTCGGTTTCTCACCAAAGGCCGCATTTTCAAGACCTTCAAGCAAGCGCACCATGGCGTCTGAGGATCCTACGATCGGAGGGGTCGCCATAGATTTAGCCAGTTGCGACTCGAGAGTATTCATCCGCCGCTTTAAAACGATGGTTTCTGTGAGGCGAGAAAGTGTTTGGTTGAGCTCGGCTTGATCGATGGGCTCGGAAATTTCGGCATCGAGGTAGGCGAGCAATCCGGCGTCGACTTCGCAGCCTTCCTCGCGGATCAACAGAATGGGAACGTTTGGCGAAGTCCGAACGAGTTGCGGCAAAAGAGGGAAACCTTCGAGACCGTGGACTCGTGAGCTGCAGAGAATAAGGTCAAATGAGCCCCTCATCAGTGCGTGAACGGCGTCTGAAGCTGTTCCTACGGTATGCGCTGAGAATGACACGGAGTCGAGTCGCTCGACCATGTATTCGGCTCTCTGCGTGTCACTTTCAATGACTAGAATGCTGTGGAAAGGTGAAAAGTGTTGCATTTTGGCCCCATTTTAACTTGGCTTCAATCCGTTCGGAACGGAAGGCGAGCAGGCTTTTAGGGACTCCCTTTTCGAGTCCCATGTTGGGCCTATCGGATCACTCGGGGGGCTGGCTTAAGGCTGGACTCGCAGAGAATCGCCTTTGGTCCTCTATGAGCTTCAAAATATGTGATCTCGGACACAATTTAGCAGGAATCGGGCTGCCTCAAGTCCTTGAAAGATATGGCCGATGAGACGGTGTCGGATCCAAGAGGTTCGGCACTCGCAGATCTAGGGGAGGGATGAAAATTTGGCTTCGAACCGTGTTCGACTTTATCGAGAGGGTCTCATGCTGAGTAAAGCGGAACTCGCCCGTCGTGCCGGACTGTCTGCGTTAACGATTGATCGTGTGGAAGCCGGTCGACCTTGTCGGCTGAACACTCAACGCCGAATTCTCGCGGCTCTCGGTCTTCGAGTGGCGGATAAAGGTTCGGTTTTCGGTGTGCCTCAAGGTGTCCCGTCCTCATTCGCATCGACCCTGGAGGTCAGTGTGAAAGCATTTTCTTCAACGGACTCTCGAAACTCAACAGGGAGGCTCCAGTGAATCTGTCGTGGCCACGATTTGGGAAAAAGTCTGTCATGGGACTCGATATTGGTTCCAGTTCAGTTAAGGCCGTGGAGGTGGGTTTGAGGGGCCCCGACAAAGGCTTTGATCTCAAGGGATTGGGCGTGGCCCAGATGCCCGCCGAATCCATTGTTCAAGGCGCATTCCTCAATGCCGGAGCCATTGTTGATTCCATACGAGAAGCGGTGGAAAACGGTCGAATCGAGAGTAAAGAAGTCGTGGCGGCAGTGTCTGGTCTTTCAGTCATCGTGAAGAAGGTCAGTCTCCCTACGATGAGTCGTGAAGAATTAGCCGATCAGATTCAGTGGGAAGCTGAGCAGTATATTCCTTTTGATGTGAACGAGGTCAATCTAGATTTTCAGATCTTGGAGGATGGTTCGTCAGACGAGAATATGGAAGTGCTTCTGGTGGCGGCCAAGCGTGATTTGATTGACGACTATGTTCAGGTGATTTCAGAGGCTGGTCTTACGCCCGTGGCTATCGATGTGGCTTCATTCGCCGTCGAGAATGCGCATGAGTTGAATTACGCGGCTGAGCCCGAAGGGGTTACGGCCCTTGTAAATATTGGTGCGCAGGTCGTGAATATCAACGTGACTCAGAATGGCGTGCCAGCGTTTACTCGAGACATTACAACGGGTGGAAGTCAATATACGGAGCAGATTCAAAAAGCATTGTCGATTAGTTTTGATGAAGCCGAGAAGATCAAATGCGGCACTTCGGTGGGTGAGGATAGTCAAGAGTTGGTCCCTCAAGAGGTGGAGCATGCAATCCGCTCGATGACCGATGGATTGGTGGGCGAAATCTCTCGTTCCCTTGATTTTTTTACCGCAACCTCAGCGGAGAGTCGTATTGAAAGAGTGATGTTGTGTGGAGGCGGAGCTCAGATGTCTGGCTTCGTGAATACATTCCGTGAGCGAACCGGATTTGAAGTGGATGTCCTGGATCCACTGGCCAGAATGGTTCCCAACACGCGTTTTGACCCGGAATTCCTTCGTCAGATTGCACCGTCTCTGGGTGTAAGTGTCGGTCTCGCAGCTCGGAGGGTCCAGCACTAATGTTGGAAATTAACCTACTACCCCATCGCGAAGCGAAGCGGGTTGCTGATCTCCGTGAGAGTTTAATTGTTTTTTTGCTGGGATCACTTCTCGCTCTGATGATCGCTGCGATGATGGACCTTCGAATCACTTCTCAGCTGGATCAAGTCAATATCAGCATTGGGCAGCTTGAAAGCGATATCGCGAAGTTTAAACCACAGCAGGATCAGGTGGCTGAATTTCGAAGAAAGAAGGCGGGCCTAGAGGAAAAGTTGGCTGTGATTCATCGCCTTGATCTAGCTCGAAAGGGACCTGTTCGCGTTTTTGATGAACTGGCTCGCCGAACTCCGGAAAGGCTTTGGCTGACTCAGATCACTGCCCAAGGCGGTCGGTTGCTTTTGCACGGAAATAGCCTTGATAATGATGTGATTGCGGATTTCCTTAAGTCTCTCGGGGCTTCCGAGTATTTTGGAAACGTTGACTTGATTAAAACGGACGGGGACACCGCACTCGAGGGAGTGCGCTTAGTCGAGTTCGAGATTAGCACTGACCTCGTGATTCCTGATTTGACGAAAGATTCGAATCTTTCGACTGACGCAGCAGGCGCGTAGGAGTATCGATATGGAATTGGGATTCGATTACGAACAACGCATGGAGAAGCTCGTTAGGCTTCCGAAGTCGGTGCGCCTGGGAGGGATCGCGGCACTTTTGGTGGCGGGGCTAATTGGGTACGGCTTCTTTTTGTACCAGCCTCAAGCGGTCGAAGTTTCCCAGCGTTTAGAGCACGCGAAGGCTTTACAGAGAAAATTGGCGAGTGTTCGAGCCGTGGCCGCTAATTTAGCTGAGTTTGAGGCTGAAGTAGATGCTCTTCAAGTGGACTTTAAACGAGCTCTTCGTCAGTTGCCGGATAGCAAGCAATTCGATGATTTGCTCCGGGACATCAGTACGGCGGGAAAGCAGGTCGGCGTCACGATTAAATCAATCGAGCGTGAGCCTGAGGTGCCTCATGATTTTTATGCAGAGGTTCCCTTTCAGCTCAAAGTCGAAGGCAGTTATCACGACATGGCTCGATTTTTTGAGCGGGTGGGCATTCTGCCCCGAATCGTCAACGTCGGTGAGTTTGAGGTTGAAGTGTTAGATGAATCTCAGGCCGGCACAATTCTCCGTGCTGAAGGCACCGCGACGACTTTCAGGTTCTTGGGCGAGAAGGCGAGTGTATAAAATGTTTTTTTCAACCTCCCTAGTGAGATTTGGATTAACCCTAGCGATGGCCAGCCTAGTTGTGAGCTGTTCAGAGCCGGCTCCCAGTACCGCGACTAAGGTGGAAGATTTTGCTTCGCGCCGTGATCAAATGAAGACTTCTTTGGCGAAAGCAGGTGCGGGTGTGGGTCAGGTAGGTGGACAGGCGGGGCGACTTAAGAACAAAAATTCTGACTCGATGAATGTCCTCGCCGGTTTGTCTTATGGTCAAGGAGATCGACGCGACCCGTTTCGATCCTTCCAGTTTGATGAGTCTGAAGACTTTAAGGCCCCGCTGGGTCCGTTGGCAGATTATGAGCTAAGTCAATTGTCTGTTGTTGCGGTGGTTTGGGATACGAACAATGCCCGAGCGCTCATCGCAGACCCTGGAGGCCGTGCCTTCGTTCTGCATGCGGGTTCGCAGGTCGGGAAAAATCGTGGCCGGGTAATGGCCATCTCAGACAGCATGGTGAGCGTGAGAGAGACGTACGTTGATTTCGAAGGTCATCAGAGTACGAAAGACGTAGAGATGCGAATTCGCGGGAACCAGGAAGGGTGATTCCGATGAGGACTTCGATGCTTGGAGATAGCATGAAACGAACAGTGATCTTTGCAACATCCGCGGCCTGGGCGATTTTTTTCCTCAGTTCTACGGGTACCTTGGCTGACTCTGTGAGCGATACGACCGGAGAAGCTATCAGCGCTTTAGAGGCTGAGCAGGCCTTGGAGTCCTCGGATCCCTGGGCATTGGCGGAGTCCATACTCGAAGCTGAACTGAACGCGGAGGTTCAGGTTGTGGCCGAGGGCACGGCCGAGATTTCCTCGTCGGAGATCCGTGAAGATCGTATGGAAGTGACTTTAGACAGCTCTGACGACACTTCTTCCTTGGAGGTCGTAGAGCTTCGGGTGATGGCTGAGACGACTCAAGAGGAAACCATTCTCGAAAACGAAAATATGGATCAATTGGCTGCGACCACGCTTGAGAGTGTAAAAGCATGGCCTTTAGCCGGCGGGGTTGTGGTTCATCTGCGGGCCGATGGTCTTTTGAGTGAAGCCTCGTACTTTCCGCTTGAGGATCCTGATCGACTTGTGATTGATGTTGCGGGGGTAAAAAATGGAGTGACTCGAGATCGTTTCGCGGTGGATAGCGAACAGGTGAGTCGAGTAAGAATAGGTACCCATCCGGATAAAATCAGAATTGTTCTTGATGGAGGAGAGCAGCCCGTCGACTTTGGTCATCCACGAATGGTTTCATCTCCGCAGGGTCTTTATGTGAGCCTAGGGGACGGGCCTGAATTAGAGAATGCATTCTCTAAGCTACTGATGGGGGAATCTGTAGAGATAGCTCAGGGCGAAGTGGAGCTGGCAGTCGGTGACGTGGCGCCTAATCTGACTACGCCGAGTGAGTCGTCTGAAGATATCCAGTTGGCCGAAGAGCCGTCTAGGACCGAAATTCCCTCAGCCGCTCTGAGTGTAAGTGATCCCGCCTTGCCAGATGTAGTGAAGACCACCAAGGCGAAGTCAGAGGCTGCGGAGGTCAAGGTGGATGAGGGGGCTGGATCTGCTGAAGTGAAGCTCGCTTCTTCAGGCGAGTCTGCGTCTCCTGTTCCGGCATCGCCTGCACCCCTGGAGGCCCAGGTTCCGTCTCCGTCTAAAAAGTCGGAGCCTCACAAAGTGGACTCCCTGGCCGGTGAGAAGTCATCGGATGCGCGAGTGGGATTTATTGAGACTCGGTCCGCCGAGGCTGCGCGGTCCAATAAAGTAAAGGTTTCCTCAATGGCTGAAGTTTTTGGACTTCAGTTTGAGCGAACGGCTGATCGAGATCGTGTCGCTATTTTGACAGATGCTGAGGTTGAGTACGCCGTGTATGAGCCCGATGCCGAAACCGTGATGATCCAGATCTCTAACGCTCGATTTGCGGGGGACACGGGCGAGCGAATTACGCCAGAGTCGGGAGGGCCGGTCTCGCTGGTGACAACTTTTGAGCAGCCTGAGCTTGATGGAAGTGAGGTCCGCGTCGTCATGCGAAGGGCGAAGGGTCTCGCGCCGAAAGTGACTCGTCGTTCAACGGTCTTGATGGTTGACTTTGAAAACACTGGGCTCGCGGCGAGCGCGCCGCCTGCTTTTTTGCCAGACGAGCCAGCTTTTCTTTCAGAAGAAGAAACCTATGCGAATCGATTGGAGATGGAGGGGCGCCTTCCTACGGATTCCGCCAGTTTACCGGGGAAGGATGTGGATCCTGATACCGCGCCGGTTTCAGAATTGGAGCGGGGTGTCGCTCAGGGGACAGCCGATCCGCATGCCGTTGCGGCGGTTCTTGGTGAAGCTGAGGCTCGGACAGAGAAGGCTCGTGTTTCGTCCTCGTTGGCTGAGCAAAAAAAGAAGACTAAGGCTGTGCCGGCCGCTCTCGAAGTCCCTGCATCGGTGGACGTCTTGACAGAGGGAGGACTGATTGACGGCAAGCGTTATAACGGCCGGCGAATCTCACTCGACTTTAAAGAAGTTCTAATCTCGGATGTATTACGTTTGATCGCTGAGGTCAGCGACCTTAACATTATTGCTGGAGACGAGGTCAAGGGGGCGATTACCATTCGCTTGGTAGATGTCCCATGGGATCAGGCGCTGGATGTCATATTGTTGACGAAGGGGCTGGGCTTTGTTCGTGTAGGGAATGTTTTGCGGATTGCTCCTCAAGAGATGTTGAAGGTCGAAGAGGAGAACCGACTCCAGGAACGTCGACAAAAGGAAAAGTTGGAAGACCTTGAGATTAAGCTTCAGCCCGTCAATTATGCGGATGTAAAAGAAATGAAAACTTTAGTGAGTCGGCTGCTTTCACCACGAGGCACAGTGAATACAGATGTTCGCACCAACACGGTGATCATCAAAGATATTCCGAGCGTAATAGAAGAGTCGGTTGCACTGATTCGAGCCATTGATACTCAGACACCTCAGGTGATGATCGAAGCTAAAATTGTCGAAGCGAACTTGGACTTTGCACGTGAGTTGGGAAGCACCTGGAGTTTTGGGTCTCAACCCTATGTAGACGGATTTAATCCGGGTTCAGTCCGGACTGACCTCGGCAGTGAAAACTTTAAGTTTGCGGGTCAGAACAATGTGGTTGTGGGCAATCCTATTACGAGCGCGGCTACCGGCACAGTGAACTTTGGCGCTTTTCTGCTCGACGATAAGATGCAGGTGGATGTTCATATCCAGGCGATGGAGCAGGCCGGGGAGGGGAAAGTGATTTCGAGCCCTCGGATTGTGACGCTCGATAATCGAGAGGCCATTATCGAGCAAGGAGTATCTATTCCCTTCCAGACTTTTGAAAGCGGCGACGCAAAACTCGAGTTTATCGATGCCGTCTTAAGTCTTCAGGTGACGCCTCATATTACCTCCGACAAGAGCATTATTATGGCCCTTGAAGTGACGCGAAACGCTCCGGATTCATCCGTGCCCACCCCGACGGGTTCTCCGGCGATTGCGAAGAATCAGGCTCAAACTGAAACCTTAGTGAAGGACGGTCAGACGCTCGTGATTGGTGGAATTTATACTATCGAGAAATCGACACGTGAGTCACGGGTTCCCTACCTCAGTAAAATCCCGTTCATAGGCAAGGCATTCATGTCAAGACAGGTGTCCGACAAGCGCAAGGAACTCCTGATCTTCGTCACACCTCGGATTGTCGTCAATCCAGCACTTGCTTCGGCTCAGTAGGCGGCGAACTAGGACTCTGGAGAACCTCTTTGGCCGGGGATACGCGATTCTCGATAGGTCTTCTATACTGAAGTCTAGGGGGAAAGCCTTCCATGGGCAGAGGCAAGCGACGCGGACAGACAGATGCTGAGATGCACGAACTGCACGGTCAATCTGCTGAAGATCTAAAGCTACTTTCCAGGGCGGACCAGGCCCGGAGAGAGGGACGTACCGCGGAGGCTCGTCGGATCGCGGAGGCGTTACTTGACCGCGCCCCAGCACTCCATGTGGCCAGAGTGACGTTAGCCTTGACTCTGCTTGAACTTGAAGAGACTCAGGCCGCCTCACGTCAGCTTGAGCGCTTTCTGGACCCATTGGTGTCGCAGCCAGGCCCTCAGGTGGAAGGATCCGCGAATTCGGCGCGTGATTCGAATGTTGAGCAGCCTTCAGTGAGTCCTTTGGCGGGTTTGGGCGAAGCATGGGTGCCCGAGGGTAAGGCTTTCCAGTCGGACGCTGAGAGGGGTCAGGAAGCGGCTGGGGCTGAGACTGTGAAACGGTCACGTTCACGTGCGGGCTCAGATTCGGTTTTCGCCTTGGGCCGATCATCCGCTTTTGCGACTCAGACCATGGCCGGTCTCTTGGATCGTCAGGGGGATCATACGCGAGCGGATGTGATTCGCGAGCATCTAGATGATTCAGGGGTTGTTTTAGAGGCGGCCTTGGAGCCCACCTCTTTGCCAGTGCCTGCGCCAGCACTCACACCAAAGCCTAAAGAATCGCCTTTGCCGGATGCATTGAGCTCGGTGATGGAGCCCTCTTCCTTTGAGGATTGCCCGCAGTCATCTCCGCCCGAGTCGACGGTAGAGCCCGAGAGTTCGGATCGAGTTCTGGAGACTTTGGACGCGTGGCTTGAGAACGTTCAGCGAGGCCGAGCATGAGCTTTGAGGTTCTGCTTAAGAAAATAGTCTCAGAGTGCCCCGGGGTTCTGGGAGCTGCTTTGGTTGGTGAAGATGGCCTCTTAATTAGCCAGGCGGGCGCCGGAGGGTGGGGCGAAGAGGCGAATTTAAGCGGAGATATGTCGATGCTTGGGGTTGAAATCGTTAGAGCCTTTCGAACTCTTGCGCAGACCTCGAGAGAGATAGAAGGCGGTTCTGCGATGGAGTTAATGATTCGACTTGAGAAGATCACTTTGATCGCGAGTCGAATCGATAACGAAGTTCTTTTAATTTTGGGCGTGGCCCCAGATGGCAACCTTGGCAAGGCGCGCTATCTCATGCGTCGCGAAAATTGGGCCATTCTTCAGGAAATTTGACCTGGGGTGTGTTTCCATGTGATAGAGAGGTCGGAATCTACATGTCTTCGAATCCACGAATCCTGGTCATTCACGGGCCGAACTTAAATTTACTCGGTCAACGAGAGCCCGATGTATACGGGGCGATTACTTTGGCGGAGATCAACGCCGACTTAGTCGAGCGAGCCGAGGTGATGAGTTGCAGCCTCGAGGCCTTTCAATCCAACCATGAGGGCGAACTGATTGACCGCATCCAAGCGGCCATGGGCCAGGCTGATGGGATTCTGATCAATCCTGGTGGACTCACGCATAGCAGCGTGGCGCTTCGGGACGCGCTGGCCGCTGTAGCTCTCCCTGTGATCGAGGTACACATCTCCAATGTGTTCGCCCGCGAGAGTTTTCGGCATCATTCCTATGTTTCGGGAATAGCGCTCGGCGTGATTTCGGGCCTAGGGGCGAAGGGGTATGCCATGGCTCTCTCGGCGATGCTCGACCATCTGCGTAAAGAGTAGATCTCGTTCCATCTGTTGGGAAAAGTCCGCTCTGACTGGATACGTGGGCTCTGCCTGCTTTTCTATTTCTGAGAAATGCTCCTACGAGAGCCTGTCGCTCTGAAGTTTTCTGCGGGACCTCAAGGGCTCCTGCCGCTTGCCGATAGAAAGAGAGCGGGGTGTGACCATTTTGGGCTCTGCAGCGCCCGTCGTGTGAGGGAAAAGTGGCCATCAATAAACGCAAAGTTCTAGATTCCGCCCGGCGACAGGCTCAGAAGGGGGCGAGGCAAAAGGCACTCAAGGAGTATAGCCGTTTGCTAGCCGTCGACCCTCGTGATGCCAAGCTGCTGCTTGAGATCGGAGACCTTCATCGCAGATGGGGGCAGGTGACAGAGGCGATCTCTCACTATTCAAAGGTGGCTCTGCACTACCGAGAAGAAGGTTTTGATGCGCGGGCCGTGGCTGTGCTCAAACAAATCCTTGCTTTGGATTCGAAGCGCTATGAATCAAGAGTGGCCTTGGCCGAACTCTATCAACGAATGGGTTTGGATTCGGACGCTCTTGTCGCTTTTCAGGCGGCTGCCGATGGATACTACAAAGAGGGTCTACGTGAGCAAGCCGTAGAACTCTTGCAAAGAATGGTTTCACTTGATCCAGGGAATACCACAAGCCGTCTGAAAGTCGCTGAGCTTTTAGTGCAAGAGGGCTTGGCCGTTGAAGCGATTTCTGAATTTAATTCAGCCGCTGATGAGTTAAAACGACAAGGCGCTGGAGAAGAAGTCATTGTGGTTCGGCAACGCGCATTGGAACTGGCACCTGAAGACTCACAAACTCTAGGGTCTTTGACCCAAGATCTGATTGCCCTCAATGACTACGAGCGCGCGCGAACTTATGCCGAGAAGGCGTTAGTGGCATCGCGCGAGGCAGCCAATTTTGAGCTTCTGGCTGAGATTTACAAGCATCAAGGTGAAGAGGCTCTTTTGAGTGAAGTTACGCGTGAGATGGCGGCTTACTATCGCTCGCGCGGTGATGACGAAAAAGCTCGCCAGGCCATGCAAAGGCTGTCAGGCGAAGTTGTGTTTGGAGAGTCCGGCATGGATACGGGGCTTTCGGCGAATTCGTCTTCCGGTTTAATGGATCAGGACTCTTATTCAAATGATGAAGATTTCCCTTTTGCGGACGCAGAGGTGGAAAGTGAGGATGATCTTGAAAATGTGGCGGCTGAAGCGGCTCGACGATTGTCTGAAGAGGACTTTATTGTCGACCATGCAAATCAGACGGATCATCAGACTCAAGATCAGCCGGAGGGCGATCTCCACGAGTCCACGGAAGAGATAGGCGAAGCCCTTTCGATGGTGGTGGATGAGGATGATCCGCCTGATTTCGAACAATGTTTAGCCGAAGCGAGAGTTTACCTTCGCTATGGCAAAAGAGAGGAAGCTTTTCTCTGTCTTCATCAGTTGACGGACTTAGAACCCCAACATCCAGAGGTGTGGCAACAGCTGGGTCGGGCGTATGCAGAAGGCGGCGAGATGAACGAGTCGCGGGAGGCTTTCGGCCAGGCTCTTTCACTGGCGCAGTCGCAAGACTCAATGGCTTTGGCGACTGAAATTCAACGTGAGCTGGAGGCTTTGGAAGGGGAAGACGATCTCGACATTTCGGGTGCTGAGGTCTCCTTTGACGCAGAGGGTGATCCTGCCGAAAGCGAGGCTGTCGTGACGAGTGCATCCCATGTGGATCAGGGGCGGCAGGCAGCGGATCCCGACCTCGTTGCGGGGGAAGTTCGTGAGGATGAGCCCTTGGATCTTCTTGGGATAGAGATTGAGGAGAATGAGCCGGAAGTTCTTTTAGCTGAATCGTTTCAAGGCGATCGTGTTAGCAACGAAAGTTCGGAATTTGAAAAAGTTCAGCTTGATCCGGGGCGTGAGAGCGAAGGCGAAGCTCTCCTGCCGTTGACCTCGGCGACCTCGTCTATGGCTGAAGCGGAAAATCGTGCGTTTGATTTAGATTGGACATCGCCGCCTGACCTGCATCTGAGCTTTGAAGGGTCAGAGCCGACAGACAACTGTCATGAGAGTGAAGGGGCTGATTCTTGGGCGGGAGAGCCCGTCGAAGAAGGTCCCGCTCCGCTCTTTCACCGTGAAGCACAGAAAACCCTTGAGCATTTGACGGAGGATCTTTTTGAGTTCGATCCTCAAAGTGATGCCGACGAAGAACCCCCATCTGATGGAATGCCCTTTGTTGTGACCGGCGTGGATGAGAAAACGGGTTCTCAGGAGCCAGTGCAGGAAGTGGGTTTCGTAGATTCGCTCAGTGAGCCTGACGACTCCACGATAACAACACCTCTTGCGGAGACAGTTGAGCTTGCCTCGGAATCACAGAGTGAAACAAATTTTTCTTCAGAAGAGGGTGATTACGATTTAGCGGCAGAACTCGCAGGAGTCTTTGAAGAAGAGGATCCCGACGGTAGCCAAGTTCAAAGCTTCGGAGATACGACTCTCGGAGAGGGCATGCGTTCGCTGTTTACTCACTTTAAGGAAGGTGTGAGCGATACCTTGGGTGAAGAGGATGCTCAGACTCGTTTTGATCTCGCGATTGCCTATCGAGAGATGGGTCTGTTTGTCGACGCTGCTCAAGAGTTTGAGCAGTGCTCCAAAGTAGATTCCCATAAGCGTCAAAGCCTTCATATGTGGGCGCTTTGCGTGTTGGAGCTGGGGCGTGCCGAGGAAGCAGTCGGCCTTATTGAGCAATCAATCGCTTTGCCGAACATGAGTTCATCAGAAGAGGCCGCCCTTCGATTTGACCTAGGTCGAGTTCGGAGTCAACTTGGAGACACTGAGGCGGCCCGAGCCTCTTTCGACATCGTGGCGACGATCGACCCGAATTTTCCTGGCTTGGCTCAAGCTCTCATAGATCCCGCTTCAGCAAAAGTGACCGGTTCGGGCAATGAAGCCTACGAGTCGTTTGATGACCTCTTCTTTGATTCAGATTCGCAAGGCTGTACGCCTGTGGGCGATAACGCGACTGGAGCTGAGGAAAAGTCAGTCTCGCGTCGTCGTAAAAAGATTTCGTTTATCTAGCTCGACTTATCAAAACACTCACATTAATCGGATAAGGATGAACCCGTGGAACATCTTGAACATTTTAAACTGCCGATGGACCCCTTCAGAAACGATTCGGATTTGTCTTTTTTCTATGAGAGCCAGTTCCACGCCGATGCTTATGTTCGACTGAAGCGAAGCGTTGACCAGGGCAAGGGGCTGACTCTCTTGATGGGTGAGCACGGTGTGGGCAAGAGTCTTTTGGTTCGTCGAATTTTTGAAAGTCTCGACGAAGATAAATTCGAAGCCGTATTGATGGTGATGCTTCGAGGAACCGCCAATTCTCAGACGGTTTTGAGTCGGTTGGCTCGGGATTTGGGTGCCGAGACGTTGGAAGAGGGACGTGCCGAAGTTCTGACCGCGATCTATTTAGAGTTAATTCGTATTCGGGAAGAAGGTCGCAGTCTCGTGCTGATGATTGATGACGCGGAAGTGCTCGGCACCGAAGTGATGTCTGAAATCGGTGGCCTTTTGAACATGGAGCACGAGGGTCGGGGCTTGCTATCTATCGTTTTGGTCGGGTCTTCCGAGATCGATACGTGTGTGGGCCAAGATCCTGGTTTGGCGGAGCGCGTCGATGTTCGTATTTGTCTTAAAAATCTCGACTTGGACGCAGTCAAGGGGTACCTGAATCATCGACTTTCCGTGGTCGCTGGTCCGAGAGATCTATTGTCTGATTCCGTGGTGCACATTCTGGCGAAGACGAGCGATGGGCGCCCCAGGGTAATTAATAACTTGGTCGATAATGCAATGTTTGAGGCCTACTTGAGGGGCGCGTCTCAGGTTGGTTCGGAGGATGTGGAGCGGGCCGCAGGTGATTTGGGTTTGATTCCTCGAGCTCAAAAGGGCGACCCTTTGCCCGAGTTGGGCCCAAAAGCTCTTGAATCATCATCTCCCTCCTCGGACGCAGCACGAGACGCTGCACATCCAATCGCGAAGCTTGGTTTGGTTGAGGGGCAGGTTCCGTTTATGGCTGACTTAGAGGTGAAATCGATAGACAGTCCCTCGACTCCGTCGGTGGTTTCCAATGAAGATCTCGTGGTCCTAGGGGCGCCGGAAGAAGAAGTCTGGTCTCTCGATGAGGGGATTCTGGAATCGCCTTTGGCGCACGATCTGTCCCCTGCACATTTGGAATCCGATCATGACGTGACCATGGATTTGGAAGTGGAGTGGTTGCCCGATTCGGCTTCGGATGAGTTAGACCTTGCGTCGCCACAAGAGCTTGAGGCGGACGATTTGGCAGCGACTCAATCTTTTTCTTCTGAGGATTTTGTGACTCAAAAAGCACGAGGGCGGGCAGGGCTTTCCAGCCCTGCAACCATGCCTATCGAGGCCGAAGATGCTTTTCTGGACTTGCTCGACGACTGAGCCCAGTCTTGGAGACCGAGCCCAGCCTTTCTATCCGCTCCCAGCACTGTCCGTTTCCTGTGCTTCGCGCTAGTTTCTGATCTGTCGCGCGAGTAGCTCAGTTGGTAGAGCATTAGCTTCCCAAGCTAAGGGTCGCCGGTTCGAACCCGGTCTCGCGCTCCACTCCGAATCACACTTTCGAAAACATTTTCAGCCAGTTACCGACTCTTCTGAAAACGAGCTGAAGGCATTGGGGACACTCCAGGGACAACGGGGACGGTCAGCCGTCCACGGGTCGGAGAGCTGCCGCTGCGTAGAAGCCGCAAGCTTGACGTAACGCCTGGAGCTGCTGGGAGAGGTGTGTCCAATCATTTTTGTTTATGTGAGCCCAGGATGTAGCCCCTGAGTATCGGATCAATGAAGTGTGCCATTTATGGCCTTATTGAGATCCTTTATGCTCGGCCCCATTTTTTTTCATATCGGAATTTAATTTCGTCATTTAGCACTCAATAAGGTGTATAAAAAGAGACGACTTTGGCAGTCAGCGATAAGCCATTCATCGTTTTATATTTCTTGGGAAGGAAATTTTCATGCACCGTTTGCTATTGCTCTTGCTCTCTCTTCTGGTTTCTTTCAGTTTCTTCATGACCGCTCTGAGTTCTGCCGCCGGTGCGACGTCAATCGCAATTACAGACCCCGGCTTCGAGAACAACGGGCAGGGATGGTCAAAGGTTGGGACGTCTGGGTTTATCACAGGCTCGATGTCAGAGGGTGTCTGGAGCGGTTACACCAACGGTCCAGATGGCATTCTGTACCAACTACTCTCGAGCACGATATCCAGTGGGAATGCCTACACGCTTACTGTGGACTTAGGGCAATATCACACTTTTACCGGCGGAGAAGGTTCGTTCTACATTTATAGCCCTGGCAGCGGCTTGGCGACACCGCTCACTAATGCGAACGGGACAGCTGCAATGATTGACGTGGCAGCCCCTGAAGGTCCGTGTTGCGGCCCAGGCGGCTCTTCCGCCAACTACTCCCCCGACCTGTCGGTGACCTATACGGCGCTGGCCAGCGGCGACCCATTTGAGGGATATAACCTCGGCATCGCGCTGGTGGGCAGCGCTGGCCTTCAGGTGATGTGGGACAATGTGCGTATGGAAGTGGCGCCCATTCCCGAGCCCTCGACAGCGCTCCTGCTCGGTCTCGGTCTCGTCGGTCTGGCGAGTCGGCGGCGTCGCGAGTAGAACCTGAAGGACCAGAAGTTCTGAAAACGAAGACCATCTGGGCGCGAGTCCGAACGGTCTGGCCGGACACTTCACTGTCCAGGTCAGACCGTTTTTTTGTATCTCTGATCGTCCGTGCTTCCCCTCTTGGGTGGCGGGCCATTCGGGTTGAGGCATTGGAAGGGTCTGCTTTTCCCCGGGCGCGTCTCAAGACATAAATTCAGGAGGAGGGCGTGGAAAGGCGGGTTTCGGGTCGTCGCAAAATGAGGGATGCTGTGGGATGGCTCAAGGAAACTCAGGCTCGCTTGCCTCTTTTAGGGCTGAGGATCGCCCAAGTACTCATTTGGCGAATTCGCCTTTGGCTCACCTCAGACGAGGCTCGATCAAGACCCTTCAGGTGAATATTGGGAAGCGCTGCAACTTGGCCTGCCATCACTGCCATGTAGAGTCGGGGCCCTTACGTACAGAGCGTCTTTCGGAAGCGGGGTGTGTCCGAGTGCTGGAGTTGCTTGCACTGAATCCGGCCGTCGAGGTTTTGGACTTGACGGGAGGGGCCCCGGAGCTCCATGAAGGGTTCCGCGACCTGGTTCGAGGAGCTCGCAAGCTTGGACGTCGAGTGATTGATCGTTGCAATCTCACCGTGCTTTTTGAGTCGGGGCAAGACGATACAGCTCAGTTCTTAGCCGATCATGGGGTCGAGGTGGTCGCGTCGCTTCCTTGTTACACACCCGAAAATGTCGAAAACCAGCGCGGCCGAAATGTCTTTGATCGAAGTATCAAGGCATTGCAACTCCTCAATACGTTGGGCTACGGGCAGGGGAATGATGAGCACGCTCTGCACTTAGTCTATAACCCGGGTGGCGCTTTTCTTCCTGGCAATCAGAGCGTTCTGGAGGCGGAGTTTCGGGAGCGGCTGGGTGCGGAGCACGGCATCGTTTTTGATCGGCTTCTGACCCTGACCAATATGCCCATCAAACGTTTTGCACATTCGCTTCAGCGGGAAGGCGCATACGATGAGTATATGTCTTTGCTGATCGCTCATTTCAATCCCGAGACTCTTCCGGATCTCATGTGTCGGAGTCTCTTGAGTGTTGATCATCAAGGATATTTCTTCGACTGCGATTTTAATCAGGCCTGTGAAATTTCAATCCCAGGATCGGTTCAAAATATCTGGCAGATTGATGACCTCGGCGAGCTTGAGGGGAACAGGGTGGGGGTGGGCCCTCACTGCTTTGGTTGCACCGCGGGTTCTGGTTCAAGTTGTGGAGGTGCGCTGAGTGCCGATGGAGCCGATGGGGAGCCCGGCCCTTAAGGCTCTTGTTCGGCTCCGCTTGTGTCTATCTTGAGGGTGCTCTTGTCGTCGGTCTTTTGTGTTCTTTGAACTCGAGCCAATCGCATTCTGGAGAGCGATTTCCCGTGAGGACGTCCTGATATGCCTTGGCCATGTTGGTCGCTACCGCGTGGGCGCCATATTTCTCTTCGACTAATTGGCGAGCTCGATTGCCCATCTGGGACAGCTCATGAGGCGCCTTAAGAAGTTCATCGAGGGCACGGGCAATGGCCGTTGATTCCACCGGCACAACTCGCCCTGCTTGATATTCCTCGATGTGCTCAGCGATTCCGCAGGTCTGTGAGACGATGACGGGGAGTCCAGCCGACATGGCTTCGCCCGCCGCATTTCCGAAGTTTTCAGCGTGAGAAGTCAGTGTGCAAAGGTCCGAAGCCGAAAATAAGCCGGCGCGAACCTCCGCATCGACGAGGCCGAGAAAACGAACCCTTGACGCCAGTCCAAGGGCACTCACCTGATCCCTGAGCGCCGCCTCGACGCCGTCATCCGGTCCTGCGAGCAACAGTTGCGCTCGATCTTTTCCCACCTGAGATTGGTGAAAAGCCTCAATGAGGACATCCAAAGCCTTTCGCCGGTCGAGTCTTCCGAGGAAGAGAATGAGCGGTTGATCCTCTTTGACGCCTAAGCGTTGTCGCCAACTTTCTCGATCTGGGAGTGCTCGAAAGTCTTCATTCGCTAAGGCGTTGGCGACTCGAAACATGGGGGATCGAAGGCCGAGATCGACGGCATCTTGACGTTCAATCGCCGCAGTGAAGTGAATTGCGCTGGCTCGATTAAGAGCGCGGTGATTGTGTAGCCAGTACATGGCGCGATGCTTCCAGGCTTCTCGGGCCTGATTGTGAACCATCACCAAGCTCCCACGTGGGGAAATGACGGTTGGAATGCCTTTACGGTGTGCCGCATAGAGGGCCGGCCAGCCAAAGGCCTGCCAGAAGGCCGCGACATGCACGAGGTCGTAGCGTTCAATGTGCACAACGGATCGAACCATGTGTTCGTCAAACCAGAAGCCGCCCGCGAGGTTGCGATGATAAATGACTTCGACTCCGCCCATATCAATCGATTGATGGAGAGGCGAATCATTCTGCCCTTCGGGTGCTTGCGTGGTCCACACAGTGACTTGGTGTCCCTGTCGGACCAACTCGCGGCAAAGGATGCTTGTGGATCGAACGATGCCGCCTTTTTGAAAGTCAGGTTCGTAATAGGGTGTGACTTGAAGAATTCGCATGGTCGGCTGGGATGGTTTGAGCATTCAGGGGCTCGTTCGTCGAGCGACCATCATGAAGCTTTCGCCCCATGGCCATGGGAACCAACCAAAGATCGACTGCAGAAGTTGGAATGGCAGAGATAGGGGAGGCCTCCCCAGCCATTTGAAACCTGCGAAGAGAGTGGTTCCCTCGGAAAGGGACTCGAAGCCCGCCTCTGTGATCGCCGAACGCCACTGGTTAGGCGTTCGTAGAGAGATATGATCGGGGCGGATGCCTGGCCATGCCTCTCCGAGTCGGCGCGCCGCAAGCCCTTCAGTGTTGGGGGTGGCCAGCAGCAGGACCCCTTCATGTCGAAGGACACGATGGGCCTCAGCAAGAAAGTCCTCTGGGCAGGGAAAGTGCTCGATGACTTGAAGAGCGGAGATCACGTCAAAGCTATTAGAAGCAAAAGGGAGTTGCTCAGAGCTTGTTCGGGCAAAGCAAACGTCGGGATGTCGAAGCGCACATGGGGCGACCACGGCTTCATCGAGATCGATGGCGGAGAGTCGAGCATTTGGATACCAGCCCTTGAGGCACTTCACGAAGTTCCCCGCACCGCAACCGACCTCTAGGATGGATAGATTTGACCGAGCGTCTTGGGCATATCTGTGAATCATTCTTTGCCAGACCCAGTAGGCCGCGGCAAATTTGAGGTCCGATAGGCGCGAGCGAAGGCCATGGACTTCTCGATACGTGTAAGGAGAGTCCACTGGGCCCTTGCCGGAATTCTCTGGCGAACCTTTAGGCGTCGTGACAGTCACTGTACCACTCGAGAAAACGCTCCATGCCGAATCCTACCCGACATGGCCAAGGGTGTAAAATAAGCGGTTGAAATCGCGACTCGTCCTCTGTTCAGTCGAGCCCCTGTGGACCTTCCGGCGCCACGTGCCAGGCGCATCCTTTGCTGGGTTTTTTGGAAATGGTGGGCTCAATCGTTCTAATCCCTGATTTGCACTAGACTTGGTCGGCTCCCTAGGCTGGGAATCTAAATGGATAAGGGTGAACGAAAAGCTAAAAACAAGAGGGAATCATGTCTGAGGAGTCAGGAAAGTTGAGCTCGTCCACCGCAGGCTTCTTGTGTGGGCTGATGGTTTCAGTGGTTCTTACCGGGATTTTAGTCGTCTTTTATGATCACCTGCCCATGCCGGACTCGACACGTTTTTATTTGTTTTCCGCCTCTCTGTTCTTGAGTGTAATCGGTGGCTGCTTTGCTTTAGCTGGGAGTGTGACGGCTTTTTTCTTCAGTCGAGAAAGGCGGAGATGGGCGACGGCATTGGGAGTCGGCTTCGTCACATTCGTTGCGTTCGTTGTGGGAGGTCTGGCGGTTCTGGGTCGGGTCGACCGACCGCTGGAGCTTGTGGCGGTTGGGGTGGGCGCTCTGATCGTCTCGGCAGGTTCGGCTTTGACGACGTACGGCATCACCTATTTGAGAGTGGCCGCTCTTCCCATCGGTTTTCCGTTGGTCTTGCTGATGGCCGTCTCTGCGTGGGTCTTGCACGCGACGAGGGCGACTGACTATCCGGGTGTCTCAAGTCTTCGAGACGAGACCGTTACTTTGTTGGAGACACCCCTCAGCCGAGAGACGACGAATGTCATGCTGATTACCATCGATACGTTGCGCGCAGATCACATTCCAGTTTACGGATACGATCGAGATACGGCGCCCCAGCTGACTAAGTTGAGTGAAATGGGAATTGTTTTTGATCATGCGATCTCTCAAAAAGTTTCCACAGCTCCTTCGTTGGCAACCATCCTGACTGGAACTTATCCACCGACGCACCGCTTGATGGAAAATCGCGGAATGTTGGACGATTCAAACATCACACTGACTGAGTTGCTTCAGAGTAAGGGCTATCGAACCGCTGGGGCCACCGGGAACCCGGGATTGGGGAAGGCTTTTAATCTACACCAGGGGTTTGAAGAATATTTGCCCCTCGAAATCAAAGGAAAAGAGGCGGTTTACCGAGTTGACCCTGAAGAGGCCCGCCTTCTCAATGAGGTGGCTCTGCCACTCCTAAGCGAGATCAAGGATGATCGATTCTTTGTTTGGCTCCACTATATGGATCCTCACAAACCCTACATCGTTCCTCCTGCCTATAGGGAAATTTACTCTAAAGACGATTTGGCCGATGAGCACCGTGGCGCTCTGGCTCCGGAAAACGACATGTACGAGCCTATCCAGAGTAGTCATCCGTTCTATAACAACAATGAACTTGACTTCTATATTTCTCAGTATGATGCCGAGATTCGATACCTGGACGACAAACTGGGGCAACTCTTTGACCAGATGACGGCCCTCGATCTCTGGCGCAATACGCTGGTCATCATTACGGCTGACCACGGAGAATCCCTGCAAGGTGAGCATCGTGGAGTCTACTTTGGTCATCGCAATCCATATGACCACACGATTCATGTGCCGCTTGTTTTGATTCATCCAGATCTCCCGAATGGCAAGAGGATAGAGAGTGCGGTGAGTCTTGTGGACATTCATCCGACGGTCCTTTCGCTGCTTGGCCTGCCTCAGAATCCAGTGGCCCAAGGGCAGGATCTTGCTCCGTTGATTCTCGGCGAGCAGCCCAGTCCATCTCGTGCGTATCAGTTCTCAATCGGCACAGGCCGTTCGGGCTACAGGACCAAGGCGATTCGGACGGATCGGTATAAGCTGCTGACAGATTTTTACCGTCTTTCTGTCGGTCTCGACGCCATCGTGGAAGGGCTCGGGCGTTTGTGGGTGCCAGAGGAATATTTCAATCCCTATCACTATCGTATCGTTTTGCTTGAGCTCTACGATCTCTCAGTAGACCCGCTCGAGGAACGTAATGTTGCGGATGAAAACCCTGAAGTTGTAGCGGAACTGCAGGGAGCCTTATGGGAATGGATCGACGCTAGCTTTTACGAAGGGAGTAGTCGGGAAAGTAGGCAGGGCGACTTCCCCATCGAAACGGAAGAGGCCCTTCGGGCTCTCGGGTACATCGAGTAGATCTCTGCTTTGTGGGTTGAGCAGCTTGGGTTTAGCCACGACCGTAATAGAGTTGCTTTAACTGATCACGTAGTTTACTGACCCAGAGTCCTCGATCGTCTCCTTGATTGGCGTGGGGAAAGTCGCCGGACGGGCAGGGGACTTTGAGAAAATTCGCCAAAGTTTTCCAGTCGCTCTCTTTTAGATCAACTTCCAGAAGGTGGCCGCGCCCTTTAAAGAAAGTGCGCACGGCCTCGTTGTGTGCGCGATAGCAGCGCAGGTAGCTCTCTGCGTTCTCAAAACTATCTAATGAGCCGTAGATCGCCTCATGGTAGGGGAAAAACTTTTTTGCGAAGTGTCGCTGAACGCTTTTGAGCCACGCCTTCTCATCGCGTAGGGTGAGTATGAACCTTGAATCGGGGTAGCGCTCGAAAATCTCTTCGTACATAAGAAACCAAGGCGTGTCTTGAAAGGCGTCAAATTCTTCCAGCACAGACTCTGCTCGTTGGGCCAAAAAAGTCGGCAAGGCACCATCTTCGGCGGGTTGATAGTCTTGCCCTTCCCTCAACCGACTGGCAACGCGACAGCCCAAACGTTGCAAGGCGCGGCCGTAGCTCGACGTGCCTGTCTTGTGGAAACCAATGATGAAGATTTTTTCCTGTGGAGCTTTTCCGCGCCAGCGACGCCAAAGCCCCTGCCAAAATTGGGGTGAAGCACGCATGCTGTTTTTTTCATCGCGCCTGAGTTCAGGAGGAAGCATGAGTCAGAGTGAATCTTCGGTGATTGCGTTCATGTAAGAGGCTAAATCGCTGAGGTGAGGCTCTCTAAAGATATCGCCATGGCTGCTTCGGATGGGATGAACGGTGACGCGATTTGCTGCTGCTTCGACGCCAGAGATGTCTTTTAGGCGCCATTCACTTGAGACAATTAGATGAATCTCTCCCTCAAAAACCTCGGGGATACGAGAGAAGGCATGTTTGACATAGCCGCGGTAAAACGATTCGTTAAAGCTGATTTCCTCTTTCTCCTTATTCTCGTTCGGACTGCTCTTGAGGATTCGTTTGAATTTATCGCCAAGGTAACTAGGGCCTATCTCGCGTAGGGCTCGAAGTCGCATTTTTAGATTCAATGCTTGATCTGCTCCGAAGACCGCATCGATTAGAGTCAGGCTATGGATCGGCACCGAGCGCTCTAAAAGCGCGCGTCCCAGTTCTACAGTGAGGAGGCTGTCCTGGCAAAAACCAAGAAGATGGCAGCCTTCTTTTTTGGTCAGATCATCAATGTCCTCGGCCATGTAGTTGGCGAATCTCCAAATGTGATCCTCTTGCAACTGCTCCGTGGGGATATCTGCGGTCAGGCGAAACATATTGGCGCTGAAAACGGAGCGTTTTGGCAATTTTGCAGCGAGGTTCGATGCGGTGGCTGTGGAATTAATCATGATCAATGGCTTTGTGGCTTCGCTCTTCTGCAGCAAAATGAGAGCATTGTGGCGTTTTTGACTCTTTCCGTGCATTAATGCTTCGGCCAGGGTGCGCGCAGTCGTGTGAACAAAAAAGTCGCTTACGGGCGTGTTCAAGGAATACTGGTTGCACAAGCGCGAGTGGACGTCGAGTAACGCTAGAGAATGTCCACCCAGTTCGAAAAAATCAGCGTCTTCATCGACTGTATCCAAGGACAGAACCGTGGCCCAGATCTCGAGGATCGCCGCCATCAATTCAGAAAGGCTGACGGCCTCGAGGCTTTTTCCAGGGGAAGCGTCTCCTTTGCTCTTTTGCTTTTGCACGTCAGCTAATTCAGAAAAGAACGGTAAGTTTCCAGGGCTTTGCATCGCTAACACGGCGGACCAGTTCATCCTGGCACGAACATTCCAACCTCCACTCATGGGTTGTGTGCTCAAGATGCTGTCTACCGCCTCATCCATAGAAATCGCCAAAAGTCCTTCGCGTTGTAGCCAGAGGCGCAGGGCTTCGTTGTCCACCATGCCTCCGTCGAGTGTGCCGAAGTCAATGCTGGCCCCTGGCAATCCTGATGCGCAGCGAAAATCTGCGAGGCCATCAAGAAAAGCGTTCGCTGCGGCATAGTCCACATGCCCCGTCATTCCCAATAGGGCGGTGATGGACGAACTCATTACAAAAAAATCCAGGTGGTCATCTAGTTGTAGGCTGGCTTGGTGCAGGTTCCAGGCACCGTCTAGCTTGGGGGCGAGAACAGCTCTGAAATCCGTAGGGTCCTGCTTCTCAAAAAGTTCAAAGTGCGTGACACCGGCCAGGTGGACGATGCCTTTTAGGTTCTCCATTTGAGCCAGAAGCGAGGTGATTAAAGCGGGGTCACTGATGTCCGCGCAGCAGATCTCTACTTTTGTGCCGGAACGCTCAATCTCTTGTATTCGACGACTGGCTTCAGGATTAGCTGCGCTTCGGCCGAGGAGGTATAACCGCCCTGCGCCGGATTTGGCAAAGGCCTCAGCCACGCTCAGTCCCAGTCCGCCTAGGCCCCCGGTAATTAGATAGCTGGCCTCCTTTTTAAGGACGAGGCGATCATCAGATGTGCTTTGCTCAAGTATGCGCGCGACAAAGCGTTGCCCGCTTCGTAGCATGACGTGGTCATCGGAATTCTCGGGAACCATAAATTCGGGCAGAACGGCGGGCAGATCATCACTGGTTTCCATGTCAAGGATGCGACAGTCTAGGCCTGGGAATTCGCGGCGTAATCCACGCGCGACTCCCCAGAGCATCGTCTGGAAGGGATTTAAGTTCTGTTCACTCTGTCCGGGCTGATGGCTGGCTTGACACGTGATGAACATTAGGCGAGCCCCGGCTTCCCCCCCTCTTGCGAGCAGTTCCTTCAGCGCACTGAGCAGCTTCTGTAGCTCTTCGGCCGCCCCGGCTGCCCCTTGTTCTATGGAAAACCCGGCGTGGACAGGGACAAGAATGCTGTCAAAAGAGGGGAGGCTGTCGGCTGAATCACCCGGTGTGTATGCGTGGCCGCGGATCTCCAGCTCTTGACACTGCTTGAGCAGTGGCTCGGCATCTTGACGTGACTCGGTGACCACAATGAGTTCCCGAGGTTGTCGCCGGGTCGTCGTGTCTAATTCCTTCTCCCGCCATGCCAAAATATGTTCAAGGCTTTGTTGTTGGTTCGCAGATCGCAAGCGGCGACGGTCAACCTTGCCACTGCTCGTCAAGGGAAGGCGATCCATCAGGATGAACTGATGGGGGACCATGTATTCGGGCAGCCGCTTGCCTAGATCGTTTCGCATTTGCTGTGGGTCTGATTCTCCGTCCTCGCAGTAGAAGGCGAAGAGTTCGGTATCTCCATCATCGTTATCGGTGGCATTTACAACCACTTCGCTCACGCCCTGGAGTTGTCGCATTTCCTGTTCGATTCGATTTAGATCAACATCCACACCGCGCAACTGAACGACGCCTTCACCCCGACCGAGACAATGCATGCGCCCCGCATCATCCATGCGACATAGATCTCCGCTGCGAAACCAGCGTCTTCCTTCGTGATCCACGGGGAACCGCGTTGCTGTGTCTTCGGGACGCATCCAGTAGCCTAGTGCGAGACAGGGGCTGCTTACCCAGAGTTCGCCGGAGACCGAATCGGTTTCTTCACCGTCTTCAGTCATCAACTTAAAGAGATCTTCATCGCTACACGGATAACCAATCGGCAGGCTCATTCCCAGCATAGGCTCGCCTTTGCCCACGACATATTGAAAACTATCGATGGACTCGGTGGCCCCGTATGAATTTCTGAGTTGGGTCTTGGCCGGAAATGTTTTTTGGAACAACTCATAATCACGGGCAGTGACGGCCTCACCTCCTACGGCCACAACCTTCAGCGCACTCAATGTCTTTGGGTCTTCCACTGCGGCTGCCAGGCGTCGAAAAATAGTGGTGATGGTATGAAAGTAGGTAATCTTCCGGTCGCTTAGCCAATTGGGTAAACCAGCCAGGCCCTTGGTTTTGACTTCATAAATCGAGAGTCTTCCGCCGTTCATCAATGCGAGCAGCACCGCCACTGTGCCGACGACATGTCCTAAGGGTGAAAGCATTGCGATGCGGTCATCAGGACCGAGATCAAAATGGTTGGTGGACTTGGCCACAACTTCTAAAAGGCTTGAATGGGAGTGCAGTACGCCCCGGGCGACGCCCGTAGAACCCGAGGTATAGAGAATGCAGATCGGGTCGGTGCTGCTGGCCATCCCAGGTTCGAAAGTGTGTTGACTTGAGGGGATCGCGTGGGGAAGAACAAGGTGACGTTCTGCGGGTAAATCGAAAACCTGGCCTGGGTCGGGTTCAGTCAAGACGAGGCTGTCCGGAAGGTCGCGAAGAACCTGCTCACGTAAAACCGTGGGGGTCTTGGGGTCAAGGATCGTCCAGACACGACCCGCCATCATGCACGCGACCATTCCAACGACGGCTTGCTCCTGACGGTGGCAGGCGATGATAATCGGTGCCAGGCCGCCCCGAGCGCCGATCTCGGCAGCCCATGGAGCAGCGGCTTCCTCAAGCTCGGCATAGCTCAAGCTAAAGTCGCCCGATTCAACAGCGGGCGCATCTCGATTGGACGAGACCATCTCGGAAAAACGCTTTGCGAGTGTATCTTTTGCGTTTACTGGGGGGGCTTGATCTCTGGTCATGAAAACTAGCTTAATGAAGGTGTTAGACCGCGTTTCCACCATAACACGCTGTATGCACTTTTTGAAAGCTGTTTAAACCCCGCGAGGGGACGCTCAGAAGGGGCTTTAGGGCTCGGTGTCCCTCCCTCGGCTGTTTTGGGCTGAGTCTGGCGCTGCCGGAGCGCAGTTTGGCCTTCCGGGCGGGGAGTCCAAGTGCCTGGGCCGGGATGGTCTGAGAGGTCGAGTGATTCAGCCCTCTAACGCTTTCTGGATCAGTTCGTTCTGGTTGAGTGATCCTGAGTCGATGCTTCCGGCCCACCCCCCGTCGACGTGCAGATTGTGCCCGCTGATAAAGCCAGCGGCATCGCTGTTGAGAAAGATGAGAGGCAGGGCCATTTCAATCGGTTGTGCCCGGCGTCCAATGGGCTGGGCCCAGGCGTTGATCAGGGCGGGCGGCGCGGTGGCTTCAAAGTCTTTCATCATGGGAGATTCGGTAGGGGCCGGGTTGACGCAATTAATGCGAATTCCTTTTTGGATGAGTTCGGCTGCGGTCCGCATGGTGAAATATTGGGTGCACATTTTCGAGAACAGATATCCGTCAGCCACGGTATCGAGGTTTTCTTCGCACCACGCAAAGCCAGAAGCGGCATCGGGGGTGGTCATTAAATCCTCAATGGCGTCTCTTCGTTCGGCCCAACCGTGTCCGGCGGTAGATGCGATGACTGCAAGGGCTCCACCTTGAGGCATGCGTTGGGCCACTTCGTAGGTCCAGTGCCGCATGTTGACAAAGTTGACCTGCATGACTTCAAGGGGAGGGAATGTGCCGGGCAAGCCCGCGCAGTAAAAGGAGGCATCGATATCGCCTCCGATCTCACCCAGGGCCACATCGATTTGCGCGGTTTCGCGGAGATCCACCTTCTGGAAAGACGCCATTTCCACCGGGGACTCCTTGATGTCCACCCCGTGTACCTCGGCTCCCAGCCGAACGAGTTCGCGGGCAGCCGCTTCTCCCATGCCGGAAAAGCAGCCGGTGATGACCACTTTTTTCCCGTCATAGCTCCATGGATCACTGCTCATGTGTCTCTCCCTTGTGTACAAAATTCAGACCTTCGTTGGGCCGCTCAGGGACGCTAGCCTTCCCTTGCGGCGGGTGCTCTTGAAGGGTTTTCTCGTGGATTTTGTTTTTGACGTAGGCCGGCTCACGGAATGTTTGCGAGGAAGAGTGAAATCTTACAGGCTGGGGGACCTTTTCGACGACAGCTGGCCGGGCTCGGCCATCTCTAGGCCCTCGACAGGATAATGTCGTGCGATGGCCGATCCCTCAGGCCCGAGTGTTGAGAGCGCTCGCACGAGTCGCCTGTGGAACAGCTTAATCAGAGCGAGGTCGTGCGTGCCCCCGTCACGGATGACAAAGGCTTCTAATTCAGCGTCCGCCTCTTGAGGGTTGACCGGCGTCTGGCCGAGTAAAGAGGTCAAGTCTTGACGGTCGGCCGCCTCGGCCTGTATCCCCACTTGGCTGGCTCGCTGGAGATGCCGAGCGAGCCTGAAGCCACTTCGGACGGTGTGCGCCTCACCGGGGTCATGGGGCTCAAAATTTCGGAGCCATTCGACGAGGTGGGTGTGGGCGATATCTGTAGATGAGGTTTGTGCAGTGAGGGGCGGCACTGGCTCCAGCTCAAGGCTTAAAATATCAGCAAGGGCTTCGATGGCGTAGAGGTTAGTTTCGATGCACCAGCGGAGGTTCATCATATAGTCGGAACCCGGCGGCGGGGCCGCGAGTGCGGAGTGAAAAGCCAGCTGGTTACAGAGTGCAAAGGCGAAGTAGTAGTGCTGTATGGCTTCTCGGTCTACAGCTTGCCCCCCGTTCTTTGAGTACACCGTGTAAAGACGGTCAAAATCAGAAAATCCGATTTCGCGCGCGCGCATGCGGAATCCAGCAAGATCCATCATGGGGTCGCCGATGTGGCCAATTTCCAGGTCAATGATGGCGGTGACTTCACCGGCTGAATGAAGGAACTGCCCTGTATCCCAGAGTACGACACTCTCTTGACTCCGGTTTTGCAGTGGATTGCGTTTCAACCAACCCAGGGCAAATTCCAGAAAAGGATCAGGCCTCTTTTTGCTGGCTCGATAGGCTTGCTCATAGACCTGCATGCCTACGCGTCCAGAGTGAGAGGGCTTGTCCGCTCTGAGGATGCCTGCGCGTGCAAAGGGCTCGACGTCGAGGCTATGGATCTGCGCCAGGCTTTTTATATAGCTGTCCAAAACGACGTCGCGTTCGGCTTGAGGTGTGGTGTCTTCGAAGCGTTCCTGACCCTCAACGCGATCCATCACGTAGGCTCGAGGCGAATCGATGAAGCCATGGACCTGGGGGACGGGAAGCCCATGCTGGTGGAGGAGCTGCTGAAGCTGCATTTCGTGTTCCAGTGTGAAACCAATCCGTGCGTCAACCCGGTCTCCCCTGACACAGAGTCGCCACTTTTTTTCAGATTGAGCCGCATCGACATACCAGACAGGCCTCCAACGGGCTTGCCGTTCGATGCGAAGGATGTCGGCGTTCATGTGTTCGGCCACCCATTGTTTGACCGCAGTTTCTTGCTCTGATGCTCGCATGCCCGTTCTCACCTCCGAAGGGCCTTTTGGCCCTGGATCCCAGATCACAGAGAGGTTGACTGATAATCCCTTCTCTAGCACGTAAGAGTTTCGGATGCCGAGCCTTCATACTGACCATACAGAGTGAGTTTAGACGGTTGATGGGTCTCTTGGGGTTGGATTGTGGGTTAGATTCTGCTCTTTGAAATCGTCGCCCCTACGAAAAAGGAGAAGCAACAAGTTATGGCCTCGTCTCGCCCGTTTGATCTGATCGTTTTTGGTTCCACCGGTTTCACTGGCCGCTTGGTGGCCGAATATCTTGTGCGTCGTGAGGGCGCGCCGCGCTGGGCTATGGCCGGGCGGAGCCTGGAGAAGCTTGAAGAGGTGCGTGACGAAATCGGCGCGCCCAAGGATACGCCTCTTGTGGTGGCTGACACGAGCGAGCCAGCAAGTCTCGTGGCCATGGTCGAGCAAACGCAATGCGTTGTGACGACCGTGGGACCCTACACTCTTTATGGAACGCCGCTTGTGGAAGCGTGCGTCGAGATGGGCACCGACTACCTCGATCTATCCGGTGAGGTGCTGTGGATGCGGGAGACCATCGAACGTTTTAGCGAGCGTGCTGCAGAAACCGGCGCACGCATTGTGCATTCCGCGGGTTTTGATTCGATCCCCTTCGACCTCGGTGTCCTCTTCCTTCAGGAAGAGGCGAAGCGCCGATTTGGCAGTGCTTGCTCTCGTGTTCGTGGGCGGGTGATTGATATGCGCGGGACTCTCTCAGGCGGAACAGCCGCGAGCGGGCAGGCGACCGCGGAGGCGGTGGCGAAGGATCCGAGCTTATTGCAGGCCTTAATGAATCCGTTCTGTCTCTCCAACGGGTTCACCGGAGTCGACCAGCCTTCTGGACAGGACATTGAAGAGGATTTGGTCGCGGGGGGCTGGGTGGCGCCGTTTTTCATGGCCCCAATCAACACAAAGAACGTTCACCGATCCAACGCGCTTCTCGGTCATCCTTACGGTGAGGACTTCATTTACGATGAGATGTTCCTCACGGGCACCGGCGAAGCGGGGGAGCAGGCTGCCCGTGGAATGGCCGCCATCTCTCAGGCGATGCTCGGGGGCGGAGGGTCTGAAGCGCCGAAGCCTGGCGAGGGTCCGTCAAAAGAGGAGCGCGAAGCTGGCGGGTACGGGGTGATGTTCTTTGGAACTCATGCGAACGGTGAGACGATTCGTGTCCGCGTGAGCGGTGACAAGGATCCCGGCTACGGGTCCACGTCAAAGATCATCGCCGAGGCGTCCATTCAACTGATCGAGGCGACTCCCGAATTGGGTGGGGGGGTCTGGACCCCTGCGGCTGCGTTCGGCTCGGCGCTGATTCCTACGCTCGTTGAACGTGCGGGACTGACCTTCGAAGTTCTCGATTGAGGGCCAGTCTCAGTGAGCCTCGCGCGATCGCGGGGAAGCATGGGTGTCCCGAACTGACCTGGGGCTGACTGTCTCAACACTTCGCACGAGTGAAGGTCGATCTCCTCTACTTGATGGAGAGGAATTTTAGACGCGGCCGTGATCCAGTTCCGTCATGGGAGCGGCAGTTTCTTGTGATGGCAGGCCTGCAGGGGGCTCGGGGGGAGTAGGCATCGGGGGTTGAGGAGGGATCAAAGGAATGGGGGGCCGTGGGAGCTCAACCGGTTCGGGTGAAAATTCAGCGGTGGGGCGTGTGAGTTCCGGACGGTTCAGAGTAGGCGGCGTTAAGTGTATGGTTCGTCTTAAGGTCTGAGTACTTGGAGTGCATTCAAGGTCCTCGTCCGAGGCTTCCTCTAGCAGGGGAAGCCACGCTTCGCAGGTTTCGATCCAAGTGCAGGGTTCTCCCGGATTGCATACCCGTAGTCGTGACCCAGAGCCCAAGTCGCCGGGCCGGATTCCGGCCAACATGAAATGGGGCGATGAGATGAGAGAGCCGCAGTAAAGGCGTGCCCTGTCTTCAAGGAATGAAGGAGAGATTGAGTTGAGCGGGGTGTCAAGATCAATTCCGAACAGCGCTTCGATGGCGTCGCTCTCCGTCCCGGCTGAGACGTCGTGGTCCAGAGTGGCCTCGCCCACGAGCCAGTCTTTCATGGTTAAGCTTAAGTCCCTGAGTGTAATCGGAGGCTCGGTGGGATGAAGCGCATCCCATTCGCCGGCGGCCGAAGTGAGTTCGTTGATCCAGTCCGTGTCAGTGTCGGTGGGGGTTTGGCAGGATCCATAACGTGCGGCCCAACTCATCATGCCCTGAAAATCTACAGATCGAGTTCCTGGGCTGTAATCATTGAGGTACTGACCCAGATTCTCAAGGAACTTCCGGTCTGTGCCACTGCCGGCCGCAAAGTGGGCGGGCAGAGAAGCATGGCCCAGAGCCGTGCCGGCCGATCGGATCAGATTTCGAGGCGAGTATCTGTGCACCACACGGCCTTGCCCGTTGAAGTTGTTGATGGGTTCGCTGGTTTCGCCAGGCGCCTTGGCGAGCCAAGGGTCAAGAACCATGGGCAGGTGATAGGCTGAATGATTGATCGTTGAATCACCCACGTAGGGCGCCGATCGATTGAACCATCGGCTGGTGAGGATAGCCTCGAGCACGTTTCGGAGAGACCAGCGCTCCGCAATCAATTTGTCTTCGGCGAGGAAGCGCATCGTTTCGCGCTGCTGGGAATTGCGCGAATATCCGTGAACGACAGTGAGTCGTTCGCCCATCACTTCCTGCCACAGATTGTCGGTGATTTTTAGGGCGAGTAAATAGGCCAGCGCTTCGTTATCTGACAAGTCTGTGCTCTCTCCCTCATTGACAAAGCTGTTGATGGCGGAACCCGATAGACTCTGCACGCCATCTCGCAGGGCTTCTTCAAGGTCGAGGATGTGTTTTCCTGTGCCCGTGACCGAACCGAGCTTTGTGTACGCCCCGCCTGACCCGGGGATAGATTGGCGGAGCCCCTGGAGAGGGTCTCCGGATTTTCTGACACACGAAGGGTCGATATCCCAGGGATAGAAATCTCCGCCGCGTATCTCCGGATTGAATATGGCATGGGATGACGCAAGGGTCTCGGCGGAACCCAGCGCTCCACCGAAGACTTTCGTTTCCACTTTAGGGAACGGCTGGAAGGTTCTCTTCCAATCAGGAAGGTCTGAGGCGGAGTAGTTTTCGTTGTGGCAAGTCATGCAGGATTGAGGACGGCCGAGATAAATCTCGTCGAACTCGCCCCCGAGACGCTCTGTCGCCACGTTGTTGTAGCCTTCGTTCATGACGAAAGGAATTAGGTTGGAGAGATAGATCGGACTCAGGTTGTCGAGTTCGATGGATGAGCGGATGATATCGACCATATTAAAATCGTAGGGTCGGGCTCCGAGATAAGGTGAGGCGGCGGAGACGGCGAGCGTTCCATCGGGATGATGAGTCTCAATCCAGCGTGCGAGGTCTCCGCTATCCGGACCCGCCATAGGCGTATTCCAGCAGCTCGTGACCCCGGTTCTGTTTCCCGAGGCTCCAGGGCGTTGCGTCTGAATGTGATCGATGAGGATTTCAGACCAGTAGATGCGGAAAGCGTCGTCGAACATGATGGCTTGACTGACTTTGCTCCGCCCGAGCAGGCCCACGGCCTGGGCGAGCACATCGGTTTCTTCCCAGCCTCGGATTTTTCTACCCAGAAGTTCGGGGACGGCTTGTTGGGCCCAGCTTCGATCCCCGTTGTCATCGGTGTCGGGCTCGGGCATGCAGCCAAGCAAAAGCAGGATCATCAGGGTTGCGGTCGCGATTATTCTCATCATGATCATACTCCTAGGATTCGGGAAGCAATTTGGTTGGACATCTCGGCATCGGTTGCGGCATAAAGCGGGTCAAGCAGGTCACCGAGAGAGAAGTGGTCATGAGAGACGGGGTCGATGCCGGCGGCCTTGAGGATGGCCGCTCGAGCATGAGCGGCCTGAAACGGGCGAGTAGCGCCGGGATCGGCGGGAGCTTCGGCGTAGCCACTGGTGGCGCCGCTGGAGGGTATCGCGCCGACAATATCACGAGGGCCGTCGCAGCCGAGCAGGATCTGAACGGTCCCGGCCGCCCAGTGCTCTCGTCCTTTCTGCGATGCTCCGAGATTCGGATGTCGACCCATTTCGGTGGTGATCACGACCATGGTGTCGCTGAGGTTGATGTCGCCTTGATCGATGAGAAGCCTGAGGTGTGAGAGGCAGTTGTAAAGATTAGTCATCGTCGCAGGGATATGTTTTTCTGAAAACGACGCGCTTGAATGCGTGTCGTAGGGCGCACCTCCAAATTTATAGGCCGGGAAGCCAGCGTCGAACATACCGACGTAGCGTGCATTACCCTGATTCGGATCCAGAAGGATCGATGCGACATCGAGTGAGCGGGCCGTGCGGTTCCAGTTGGTGTCCACCGGAGATTCTTCACAGGATGAACCGGCTGAGGCGATTAAGGTGTCACCCCCGACCAAGTCGTGAAGCGCCGATGAGTTTTCAAGGGTGAGCGCGGCCGAGCGGTAGTCGTCGAACTGAGGAGATCTGACGTGATCGCCCGGAGTGCCCTGCCAACGGAGGCGTTGGCGATACTGATCGCGAAGGACTTCTAAAGCCTCGCGCACTTCCGGTGTGGGCTCGGCGTTAAGAAAGAGGTCATCGAGACCGTTTTGCCCGACGGTTAATTCCACGGGCCGATTCGCTCCTCCGTGAAACCCCGTGGCCGAGATCGACGCGGAGATATTCCTAAATTGCCCGATATCGTCCGGCATCAGAACGTAGGAGTAGGGCCGGTGATCGTTTTCACAATTGGAGTTGTCGCGGAAGGCTCTTGAGATCGCGGCTCCGAGCCCTGCCGCGCGGAGGTTCCCGATAGGCAGTCCGGTCAGAGCAAGAGGCATAGCCAGTTCGTGGACGTTTTTATCATGGCCGAAAGTGATCATACGCGCGGAGTTGAAAATGTCCTCGCCCCAGAGAGGTTGCGTGGCCGGGCCCCAGTAGATTTCTTGGCCTGCGTCGTCCTCTCCAAAATACTTGACTCGGTTGGCTGCGGGACCGCCCTCACACCAATCGAAGTTTTTGACAAGGTCACCTGCACCGCGCATGTCGACATTTCGGGGAAGACCAGTTTGGTGATTGAGAAACATATCTCCGCCTCCCGAACCGACCCAGAAAGTCTCCCAAGGCGAAAGGCCTCCGTAGAGAACGATTTCAAGGACTCGCTTTCCGTTTGGGCAGAAACCATTGAAATGATCAATCGTTGGCCGCTGAAGGTCGTCAGGGCTGATGGGAAAATCGCGTTGAAAAGGATATTCGATGGCTCGGCCGAGTCCGGGAAGAGAGAGGCCAGCGCTGGCGCCCACGAGACCCAATCCCGCTTTCCGTAAAAAATCTCGTCTGGACCTGTTCATCTCGATTCTCCTTTGCGAAACGATTTTCGCGTCACTTAGGAGATCAGTCGGTGGGTGTCCTGAGATCGGATCACCTGGCCTGTACTTTTCGTCACTCTCGGGTTTAGAGGTCGCTCGAAAGGGGGCCAAGGGCGGGTCCGGTTTGCGGACCTGAATCAGGGGCCCCCGGGGTCAAGAAGGGCGGATTGAGCCGTTTGAAGGCCTAGATTGCTTGTCTCAAGTGTTTATGCTTGAAAAAAGCGTTTAGTTCCTTGAGGATAGGCATGAGAACGACTTTAAGAAGCCTTTCCAGTTGATCTGGATTTTTGTTGGGGGGAGGTATGGGAGTGGTGTTGGGCTGGCTGGTTGGCCTGGGAAGGGCGCAGAGATGTGCAGGGGCTTGGACGTTGTGGTCGGTTTTGTGTCTCTTGATTTTGGAAGGGGTGCCGGCCTTTGCTTCCGGTTCGGTCCCGATCGGTTGGGGGATCGATGAGGATACGGGAATTCTCTTGCGGATCGAAGACTACGATTCTTCACCGGTTGTGACTGACTATGGACGATTGTCCATCAACGATGGGGGTGTCACGCGGCCTTTTCCAGATACGGATCTAGATCACGATTATGTCTTCTCGGACCTTGAGTCCTTTGCGCTGGATAAGCAAGGTTTCGCCTATACGGTGGGGAACACCTCGCTTAACTTTGAGAGCGGAACGACCTTTGAGGCCCCTCATCTCTACAGAATCAGGATCTTTGATGAAGCGGGAGCGATTATCGTGGCTCAGGACGATGCCACAGGGTCAGGCGGTCTGAATGTTCTGCAGTCTCTGGGACCAATTAGCGGAATCTCTTCAGGCCAGATCAACGGCCTTGATATAGACCCTCTGACTGGAGATTTTTACGCCGTCAATGAAAATGGTGGCCGGGATGATCTGCTGCTCATTGATCGCTACACCGGCGTATCGACTGTGATTGCAAAGTCGATGGACGGAACCGACGACATCGAAGATATCCAGTTTGACGAATACGGAAATCTCTACATGATTGATGACGATGGAGGTCCGAGTGAAAACGATGACGTTTTGCATATGGCTATACTCGACCGATCCGGACCGCTTCCGTCTCTTTTGAGTATCAGCGTTGTGAATAACACTGGAGCCGATGAAGATATTGAATCCCTTGCATGGGATTTTATGAACCAAAGGCTGATTGGTTTCAGCGATGCGACCAACCACTTTTATCAGTTGAATACCACGGGCAACGGCTATACGGATTTAGGGGGGATTGGTTTTAATGATGTCGAGGGAATTGGTTTCGTACCCACGAACACGGGCCTTCCCGTGCCTGAACCCGGGACCGCCTTACTGGTGGGGATGGGTTTGTTTGGACTTGTGGGAATTCGGCCTAGTCGGGGGCTTCGGTCTCATGACAGGGTTTAGGGCCGAGCGCTCTGCTTCCGGGTGAACTGACCCAGTCTCCGTATTCCCTTTTTCTTCCCCGTGCCTATGGGCTTCGTCCTGCTTAAGCCTATATCCAGCAGGCTCAAGGGTGTAGTATGTCTCTCTGTGTTCGTTTCGCGAAAGAGTGGATTCGAGATCCTGGGGTGGAGGGAGTTTGAGGATGAGTGAGCAGTCCAGAGGGGTGGCCGTAGCTTGGGACCTTGTGATTCGCGGGGGCACCATCGCGGATGGGACCGGCGGTGCGCTTCGCTCCGGTGACATTGCGATTCGTGACGGAAAAATTGAGGCGGTGGGGCTCATCGAAGGTGCGGGTCGTGAGGAGATCGATGCGACGGGTCTGCTCGTGACGCCTGGATTTGTTGATATTCATACCCATTATGATGGTCAAGCCACCTGGGATGAACGCCTGAGCCCGTCCTCTTGGCACGGAGTGACAACGGTGGTGGCGGGAAATTGCGGGGTGGGCTTTGCGCCTTGCCGGCCCGAAGACCACGAAACGCTCGTGAAGTTAATGGAAGGGGTCGAAGATATTCCAGGCGTGGTTCTCACCGAGGGGCTCTCGTGGACTTGGGAAAGCTTTCCTGAATTTCTTGATGCCATCGAGGCTCGACCCCATGATATCGATATCGCGACCCAGCTTCCCCATGGAGCCCTACGCGTTTACGTCATGGGGCAACGCGGAGCTGATCTCGAGCCGGCGACAGACGACGATATTCAAGCGATGGCACAGATCGCCAGCGAGGCGATGAAGGCAGGGGCTCTGGGTTTCTCTTCATCGCGGACAATTAATCACCGTACGAGTGAAGGCAAGCCAACGCCTTCACTGCGTGCGTCCGCCGAAGAGCTTCAGGGCATTGCGAATGCACTCGGTGAGACCGGTCTTGGCGTCTTGCAATTTGTCAGCGACTTTAAGGACGGCCCTGTAGAATTAGGAATGTTAGAAAGTCTCTGCCGCCATTCGGGTCGTCCGCTGTCGGTGTCTCTTGCGCAATCGGACTCTGCACCTCAGGCATGGCGCAAAATTTTGAATTGGGTGGGTCGGCTTCGGGAAGCAGGACTCCCTATTTTGGCACAGGTGGCCGGGAGGCCTGTGGGGCTTATGCTGGGCCTGGATGCGACCATGAATCCTTTCATGACGTGCCCGACGTATCGAGAGATCGCAGACCTTCCTCTGTCGGAAAAAGTGGCCGAGTTTGGACAGCCCGAGCGTCGCGAGGCCATCCTAAACGAATTCGCCGTCGACTCCACGTCGCCTCAAATCCGCTTTTTGAATCATTTTGAGAAGGTCTTTCTGCTGGGCGATCCTCCAGACTACGAGCAGCCGGCTGAGCAGAGTATCGCGGCGCGTGCCTCACGGGCGAACCAGAGTGCCGCCGAGTATGCATACGCGCGTATGCTTGAGAACGAGGGGAGGGCGCTTCTCTATCTTCCCTTTCTCAATTATGCCGATGGATCCCTTTTGCCTTCCTTTGAGATGATGCAAGACGAGGGGACCGTTCTTGGGCTTGGGGACGGAGGGGCGCATCTCGGAACGATCTGTGATGCGAGCTTCTCCACGCATATGCTCACCCACTGGACCCGCGACCGAAGTCGAGGACCAAGGTTTCCCGTGGAGACCGTCGTGAAGTGGCACACGCAGGACACCGCCAATGCAGTCGGCCTCAAAGACCGTGGCCTGATTGCGCCGGGCTACAAAGCCGATCTTAATCTCATCGACTATGAGGCGCTCTGCTTGCACCCTCCTGAAATCATACGCGACTTGCCTGCGGACGGCCGACGACTTGTACAAAGGGCCGAAGGCTATCGAGCGACTCTCGTGTCCGGTGAAATCACTTATCGGGATGGTGAGCCCACCGGCAAGCTTCCAGGGCGGCTTATTCGGGGAGAACAGCCCGGGCCCGGGGCGAGTCCTTCATGAAGCGCTTTCGGGTTCGCCCCCTCCTGATTGGCCTCGTTTTTCTTCTGGGTTTCGTTGTTCAAGGCCGGGCACAAAGTGTCGAAGCAGAAGCTTCAGCGATGCAGGTTCTGGACACTTTTATGACGGCCTTTAATGCCCGCGAGATTGATGACTTCGAGGCGACTCTTCACTTTCCTCACTACAGATTTGCCGGTGGAAAAGTCGTCGTGCTCGAAGAGGCTGGAGCCCGGCCCGAGTTCTTCGCCGGTTTCGTTTCAGCCACTCCGGGTTGGGATCACAGCGCATGGTCTGAACGAAAAGTGATTCATTCAGGTCCGGCCAAGGTTCACATCGACACCCGATTTGTTCGCTACCGGGCCGATGGTTCGGTGCTCTCGGAATTTGATTCCCTCTACATTGTGACCTTTGAGAACGGCCGGTGGGGAATCAAGGCCAGATCGAGCTTTGCGCCTTATCTCCCGCCTGGGCCAGTCAAGAAAGACGAAGGGGCATAAACCCGTTCTCGCGGTGTGGTTCACCCCGTGGCTCAAACCCGAGGGATGGCGTCGGCTGATCGGATTAGATCGATGACCTAAGCCAGGCCAGTGGGCTTTTTGAATCCGTATCCGTGGCCGACTATTTCTTTAGATTTTCCATGCCTGCCATGTCAGGCAATGGGTAGTACTCATTGCCTAGCTTGCTCCGCTTCCTCACTCGAGCCATGTACTCGGGACCACCCGACCCGAGTCTGTTTCCGAGGTTTTTCATTTGGCGGAAAAAGTTCCACGAGTTTGGATTCAGGTCGGTCGCTTTGCGCATAAAGCTCTCTCCCTCGGTTCGGTTTCCCGCGTTCCACAAATATTGTCCGAGATGAAAGTTTGCGTGGGCGAGAGCAATGTCGGGCGTGTAGCTGGGAAGGTGAGCGCGAGCTTCAGAGTCTGAGTAGACGTGGGGGCTATCTTCTCCGTTTGTGACCCAATCTCGAATCGCATTGCAATAGATCTCACGTGTCTTGCGCATCTTCTTTAGGTTGAGGCTGAGCGCGGCGCCCGAGACTTCGGTGGGTCGGACGATTCGACCCTCTTCATTGATCCAGACGGCTTGGGGCACGTTGACCATGTTGTAAAGATCGCTCACCACATGGTCGCAGTCGATGAGCGACGTGTAGGTGGTCTTGGCTTTCGTGATGGGTCCCCTGACGGCCTCGATGCCTCGGCTGTCCATGGCCACAGCGATGATCATGAAATTCTGATCTTGCAGTTCTTCGTAGAGCTTCTGCCACACGGGCAGATCAAGTCGGCAGCCTCACCAAGAGGCCCAAGTCGCTAAGAGTACTTTTTTGCCTTGGTGATCCGAGAGGCTGTGCATGCGTCCGTCGATATCGGGCAAGCTGAAGTCGGGCGCTTGCAGTGATTCGAGCTGGCGACTGCGGTCTGAGGCACCCTCGCCGAGCATCCAGGTCTTTCGTGCAGCGTCATGCAGGATGGGGCGATCAAGGCTTTGCCAGAGACTGGAGGCATCGATGAACTCGCCGTCCACCATCTCTTTTAGAGACTCTGGGGCCAGCGGTACGCAGGCTTCATCTTTGCACAAACCTTCGGGCTTAAGATCCCAGCCCGTGAGTGTGTGGAGTTCTTCTGCGCGCATCCAAAGCTGTGTTTGATCGTTGCGTTTACCGTCGCCTTGGACTTCGAGTTCGCACCCGGCCGCGAGTACTGTGGTCATGCTCTCTTCTCCTGGTTTTATCGAAACCCAGGGTACACGTTCTTGAGGAGAGTTTCTTCTTCTGGTTCTTTTTACCGGGTCTCGGCCCGGAGCTTCGCTAGGCGCTCGAGAGAAGCGGGAGGGACATCCACCACCATGTGATCTAAGACCTTTTGGGTGTCTTGGGGTTGATTGCAGAGCAAGATCAAATCACAACCGGTTTCGATGGCGCCTCGGGTCGCGGCGACGATGTCGCCTTGAAAGAGGGTCGCGGCCTGCATGCCGAGATCATCACTGATGATGGCGCCTGAAAACTCCAGCCGTTCACGTAAGCTCGCCATCCAGATTTTAGAAAAACTCGCGGGCGCCCCATCGATCTGAGGGTAGATGACATGGGACATCATGAGCGCCTGCAGTCGTCCTTTCTGGGCCAGATATCGATAAGGGACCAAGTCCTGTTCCCAGATTTCATCAAATCCACGAGGGTCTTGAGCCGATTGAAGATGGGTGTCTTCGGCGACAAATCCATGACCCGGGCAATGCTTCGCGACGGCCTGCATGCCTTGCTGATTCATGCCCAAGATGACCTGTTCGGCCAAAAGGCCCACGACGTTTGGGTCGGCATGAAAGCTTCGGTCGCCAATGACCGTACTTTTGGCATTGCTCGCTAAGTCAACCACCGGCCCCATGGAGAGATCAATGCGGTGGGCGAGGAGTTCCTTTGCCAGGGTTTCGCCCACTTCATGGGCTTTCTCCAGACCCGTTCGAGGGTCTTGATCATACTTGACTCCAAGGGACGACATGGCCGGCAAGTGGGTAAAGCCGGATTTAAAGCGCTGTACACGGCCTCCTTCATGGTCGACGGCGATTAATAGCTCTGGGTCTTTGATGGCTTTGATGGACCCGCATAGGCCGCTCAACTGTTCTGGGTCGGTGAAGTTGCGAGCGAATAAGATGACACCGCCCACCAGAGGGTGTTGGAGTTGTGTTCGCTCAAGAGCACTTAAGGTGTGGCCGGCAACGCCAATCATTAAAGGGCCTAAAGCCGCTTGACTCATGTTGAATCCTCGATGAACACCCGGGGTTCGCGCTTTGCTTCCAGTAAAGTCCACGAGATTGAAAGCACGCACGCTTTTGGGCTCTTGGACATGGGAAGGATAGTTGATGGTGTGTCTAGACGATAGCACGCGCTTTATGCGGTTCTGGGTCGCATGGTTCGACTTCGCTCAAATTTGACGCACTCGTCCTGAAGAAAGGGCGGCGGGCGACGCGTCTGTGATGCACGTGCCGTGGGGCCTCGGCCGAACTTTGGGGGGACTTTACGTCTGATGGTCAGGGTCACTCTGAGTTCCCTTTGAGGTATCCCGAGAATGTGCGAGGGTTTAGAGCAGTTTCTTAAAGAGTTTCTAATCGAGAGTCCTCTTGGACTTGGAGTCAAAAGAAGAGGGAGAAGCGGATGACGATTCGAGTAATCCAATGGGCGACCGGAGGAGTGGGGCGGGCCGCGATTGCCGGTATTGTCGATCATCCAGAACTTGAGTTGGTCGGATGCTGGGTGCACTCGAAAGAGAAGGCAGGGCTGGATGCCGGAGAGATCGCGGAAATCGGTCCCGTGGGCGTGACCGCCACTCAGGACGCGGCGGCGTTGATCGCCAGTGAGGCCGATTGCGTTCTCTACAGCCCAGTGGTGGCGAATCCCAAAGAGGTGGCTCAGATCCTTCGCTCGGGGAAGAACGTCGTGACGCCGCTCGGCTGGTTCTACCCTTTTGCGTCCGGGGGGGTGCCTGAGTTAGAAGAGGCCTGCGAGGCCGGCGGCGTGACGTTGCACGGCACGGGCATTCATCCGGGCGGCATCACGGAGCGTTTTCCCATCGTGCTTTCGGCCTTGTCCCGGGCTGTGACTCATATTCGTGCCGAAGAGTGGTCGGACATCCGGACCTACGATGCGCCGCAGGTGGTGGGCGACGTCATGCTCTTTGGCAAGACGCCCGAGGAAGCAGCGGCCAGTCCCATGATTCAGATGCTCGGCCGAGGCTTTAATCAATCTCTCGATATGGTGGCGAAGGCCTTGGGTGTCACTCTCGACGCTGAAAAGCAAACCCGTCATGAAGTTTCGGTGGCCACGGCCCCGATCGACTCTCCCATCGGACCCATTCTTCCGGGTCGGGTGGCCGCCCAGCGGTTTACCTGGGAAGGCACCGTGGACGGACACGTTTTCGTTACGGCCCGCACAAACTGGTTCATGGGGGACCGGAATCTAGATCCCGCATGGACCTTTGGGTCCGAGGGAGAGCGATTTGAAATCGAGATCACGGGCGATCCCAGCCTGAAGACGACTTTTCATGGCCTTCACCCAGACAGCGTGGCGGAAGGGTTGCGTCGCAATAAAGGCGTGGTGGCCACCGGTATACATTGCGTGAGCGCCGTTCCCGCGACGGTGGCGGCTGCCTCTGGGATCCGAACCTACCTTGATATGCCCGCTTATGGGGGCAAGGCGGCCCCTCACTTGATCGGACGCACTTCACAATGACTCTGGATGAGTGAGGTCGTCTGCCGGTTTTTTAAAGAGCCCTCAAGGTCCCGAGTCTCCGCTTGAGCAAGAGGGAAGGCTCGATGATCTCAAGTAAAGGGCCCTGCAGCTTGGGTTTT